>JBEBVZ010000045.1:0-39378 GCA_040392445.1 Verticiella sediminum | reverse complement strand
AACCGCCGACCTACGCCTTGTAAGGGCGCCGCTCTACCAGCTGAGCTAAGCACCCGTTGCTGCTTCGCAATAAATTCTGCGTGGCTGCTCGTAAAGAAAAGAATTATAAACTAATTTTAAATTTCTTTCACGAGCCCTCAGCAGCGGCATCGCTTTCCTGATTCCTCGAAAGAAGCCTGGAAAGCCATGCAGGCGCAAACTTAGTTAACGGCGTCCTTCAGTGCCTTGCCGGGGCGGAACTTGGGCACCTTGGCCTTCTTGATCTTGATGGCTTCACCGGTGCGCGGGTTGCGGCCGGTGCGAGCTGCACGGGTGGTAACCGCGAACGTGCCAAAGCCCACCAGCGTGACGGTACGCCCTTTTTTCAATGTGGTCTTCACCGCCCCGATCAAGGCGTCCAGCGAACGGCCAGCAGCGGCTTTGGAGATGTCAGCCTGCGCGGCGATGTGTTCGATCAGTTCGGTCTTGTTCATTAACCCCTCACAAGGTTCGTATGTAGTTAAAAATTCTGGTCAGGCCGGTGGTGGAAACCGGCCTTGCCTGATGCAAGGGCGTATTCAAGCATCGCGGCCAAACGGCTGTCAAGTGAACCCTCTCGTAAGCCGCATGAATATTGACCTTCGTGACAAATCCGCGCCTTGGACACGACAACCGGCCACGCTGGCGACAAGCTTGAACATGAATGCAGATGTCATACGAAAACGTCCAGTAGACGTCAGTATTCCTGCCGGATATCCGTTTTTATCGCAACGCCCACCCTAGACATCCGCCCAGCGGCGCACCAGATTATGATAAATCCCGGTCAGTTCGACACATGAAGGATGGTCGGGGTCGGTCTTGGCCAGTCGCTGAACCGCCACATCCATATCGAACAGCAAGGTGCGCTGGCTGTCCTCGCGGACCATGCTTTCGATCCAGAAAAACGAGGAAACCCGCGCCCCCCGGGTAACGGGCATGACTTTGTGCAAGCTGGTTCCCGGATACAACACCATCGAACCGGCCGCCAGTTTCACGCTGTGCTCGCCGTAGGTGTCGCGCACCACCAGCTCGCCGCCGTCGTAGGTGTCGGGCTCGGAAAAAAACAAAGTGGCCGACAAGTCGGTGCGCAGCCGCTCGGAAGCGCCAGGGAAGATGCGCACGGCATTGTCCACGTGAAAGCCGAAAAACTGGCCGCCCTCGTAGCGATTGAACATGGGCGGCAGGATGCGTCGTGGCAGCGCGGCGGACATGAATACCGCATTCCCGGTCAACCGCTGCAGGATCAGGTTGCCCATCTGCTGAGCCAAAGGATCATCCTGTGCAAGCTGCAGGTTCTGCTTGACCTGTGCCGACTGATAACCCGCCGTTACCTTGCCATCCACCCAACTGGCCGGCATCAGGGTCTGGCGTATTTTGGCAGCCTCTTCAGCCGTGAATACGTCGGGGATTTCCAGCAACATGGCTATTCCTTACGGTTTACCCGACCCGACCACCGCCCGGCCCAGCCGGTCCCACACGGCCGCCCAGTCGGCATCATCCGGTGGCGCCTGAACGATGATGTGCGTGAGGCCGGCCGCATCGAGTTCACGCAACACGGCATACAGATCGTGGGCAAAAGCCTGCGCCTGCGGCGGCGCGGCACGCCAGACCAAGCCGGGATGCCCGGACGGCGCCCGGGCCGACCATACGCCCAGCCTGGCCCCTTGTTGCAGCATGTCGCGTACGCAGGCTTGCAATTGCCAGGCCGGCACCAGCGTCATGGGCGTACGCGGGGCGTAGTGCGCCGCCAGGGCGCCGGACACGCGCGGCGTGGCGGCCAGCGCCACTGGCTGCGCCGTGCCCTCTTGCACCTGTTCGGCTGTCGCCGGGCTGCCGTCTGGCAGCCACACCGGCTCTTGCAGAGCCTCCTGCAATTCGCGCGCGCTGACGTGTCCGGGCCGCAGCAACACCGGCCGCTCGCGCGACAGATCCAGAATGGTGGATTCGATACCCACCGCGCACATGCCACCGTCCAGAACCAGAGGCAGTTGGGCACCGAACTCGGTAGCGACGTGCTCGGCGGTGGTGGGGCTGATACGCCCGAAGCGATTGGCCGATGGCGCGGCCAGGGCGCCGCTGCCGCCCGCATCGGCGAATGCCTGCAACAGAGCCTGCGCCACGGGGTGTCCCGGGCAGCGCACGCCTACCGTGTCCTGCCCGCCGGTTACCGCGTCGGGTACGCCGGCGGCACGCTTCAGGATCAGCGTCAGCGGCCCAGGCCAGAACTGCGCTATCAGCCGTTGCGCGGCGGGCGGAACGTGCGCCGCCCACTTGGGCAAATCGTCAGCCGCGCGCAGATGCACGATGACGGGATGGTCGTTGGGCCTGCCCTTGGCGGCAAAAATGCGTGCGACGGCCTCGGGGTTGGTTGCGTCCGCCCCCAGGCCATATACGGTTTCGGTGGGGAACCCCACCAATTGACCCGCACACAGCAACTCTGCCGCGTGCTTGAGCGACTCGGGGGTAACGGCGGCTATCGTCGACACGTCAGGACGGGAGCTCATCTTGCTCCTGCGTGAGCGCAATACCCAGCACTGCGCCTGCGGCACGGGCAGCGGCCAAGGCCTCGGCCTCGTTGTGGCCGACGCAGGTGACGTGCCCCATCTTACGGCCCTTGCGCGCCTGCATCTTGCCGTACAAATGCAGCTTCGCTCCAGGCACCGCCAACACGGCGGCCCAGTCAGGATCGCGCAACTGGTCTTTGGCGTCGAACCACGCGTCACCCAGGATATTGAGCATCACGGAAGGCGCCATCGTGGCCGTGCTGCCCAAGGGCATCCCCGCCAGCACCCTGGCCTGCTGCTCGAACTGGCTGCTGACGCAAGCGTCTATGGTGTAGTGCCCGCTATTGTGCGGCCGCGGCGCGATCTCGTTGACCACCAACTGGCCATCGGCGAGCACGAAGAACTCGACACACAGCACGCCGTGGTAGTCCAGCCCATTCGCGATTTTCGCGCCCGTGGCCGCCACAGTGGCGGCCACGTCGGCGGACACGCCGGGCGAAGGCGCCACCGAGACGGCCAAAATACCGTCGCGGTGCTCGTTGCGGGAAACCGGATAGGTTGCCACCGCGCCGTCAAAGCCACGCGCCACCACCACGGACAGCTCGTAAGCCAGCGGCAGGCGCGCTTCCAGCACGCAAGGCAGGCTGCCAAAGTCTTCGAATGCCTGGCGGGCTTCGGCCAGCGTTGCCACGCGAGCCTGCCCCTTGCCGTCGTACCCCAGGCGGGCAAGCTTGAGAATGCCGGGAAACAGGTTTTCCGGCACTTGGTCCAGATCTGCCACCGCAAGAATCGCGGCGTGTGGCGCCACTGCAATACCTTGCGACGCAATAAAGGTTTTTTCCGAGATACGGTCCTGCGTGAGGGCCACGGCGTCGGCCGAAGGGCTGACGCGGCAGCTCTGCGCGAGTTGGCGCAAGCTGGCTGCCGGTACGTTCTCGAACTCGGTGGTGACCGCGGAACAGCTTGCCGCCAACTGGGCCAGGCCCTCGGGCGAATCGTAGTCGGCCTGGATGTGCAGATCGGCAACCGCGCCGGCGGGGCTGTCGGCAGCCGGATCGAGCACAACCACCCGATAGCCCAGGCTTTGCGCGGCGTGGCAGAACATGCGGCCAAGCTGCCCACCGCCCAGCATGCCCAGCCATTGGCCGGGGACCAGGGCACCAGGCACCCCGGGGACGGAAGCGGATTTTGCAGTCATGTCGGTACTCATTGCGGTGGCACCACCATGGCCCGCGCCGCCGCGGTCTGGCGCGTGCGAAAGTCATCCAGTCGTTGGGCCAGGGCCGCGTCGGTCGTCGCCAGGTTGGCGATTACGTGCAGGGCCGCGTTGGCCGCACCCGCTTCGCCGATGGCAAAGGTGCCAACCGGCACGCCTTTGGGCATCTGCACGATGGACAACAGGGAATCCTCGCCTCGCAGATAGCGCGACGGCACGGGCACACCGAACACCGGCACCGGCGTCAGTGCGGCCAGCATGCCCGGCAAGTGCGCCGCGCCACCGGCGCCCGCGATAATCGCGCGCAAGCCGCGCTGACGGGCCGCAGCACCGTAGTCCACCATATCGATAGGCATGCGGTGTGCCGACACCACGCGGGCCTCATAGGGCACGTCAAACTCGGCCAGGATGTTCACGGCATGCTGCATGACATCCCAATCACTGGCCGACCCCATTACCACGCCAACCACGGGCGTTGCCGGAGCGTTATCCATTCTAGTATTCCAAGATGTGGCCCGCCACGAAACCTGCCGGCCCGAAATCGCAAAACGGCATTTTACCGGTATGTAGGCATAGCCTTCCATTTGGCTGCCTGCATACCAGCAGCATAGACCGCAATAGCGAGATCGAGGGCGGCCTGGCCCCCTTTGCGTGCCGGGCGTGACAAGGGTCGACACGCCTTGCCCGGCGGCGCCCCCGAAACCGGCGGCAAGCGCGGTATGCTCTAACCTTGTCCAGGGCACGCCGCCCCGTTTTTGCACGAGGATTTTCATGGATATCACGCTTGCCAACTTCGAATCCGAAGTGCTGGTGGCATCAACGCAACTGCCTGTGTTGCTGCAATTCTGGGCGCCCTGGTGCGGCCCCTGCCAGTCGCTCAAGCCACTGCTCGAAAAACTGGAAGCCGATTACGCCGGACGCTTCAAGCTCGCCAAGATCAACACCGACGAAAACCCGGAAATCGCGACCCATTTCCAGGTGCGCAGCATTCCCCTGGTAGTCGCGTTCGTCAACGGGCAGCCGGTGGACCAGTTCATGGGCTTGCTGCCCGAAGGCGAACTGCGCACGTTTATCGACAAGCTCGTGCCGCCCGCAGAAGAAGCGCCCGCCGAAGAGCTGCCGCAGGAAGCACCGCCGCCGCCCGAGCCCGACCCCGCCACCCAGGCCGAGCAGGACCTGGCCCATGCCGTGGAGCAGGAACCGGCAAACCTGGCCAAGCGCCTGGCCCTGGCCGAGCTTCGCCTCGAGCGCGGCGCCTGGGCACTAGCCATGGACGAACTGCTGGAAATCGTGCAGCGCGACCGCGCCTTCCAGGACGACATCGGCCGCAAGACCATGATCACAGCCTTCGAGAAAGCCGCCGAACAGCCCGAATTGGTATCGGCCTACCGCAAGCGCCTGTCCAGCCTGCTGTTCTAAAAACAAAACCGGGGTCAGACCACGATATTGCGTCTAGCGAAATATCGTGGTCTGACCCCGGTTTATGCGCTGCTCAGCTTCGGCCCGGCTTGGCATATTGCGCCATGCCGGGTTTTTTGCGTTTTATGCAGCTGCCGTCAGCTTGTCCAGCGCTTCGCGGTATTTGGCCGCGGTGCGCTCGAGCACATCCTTGGGCAGGCGTGGCGCTGGGGCGGTCTTGTCCCAGGGCTGGGCTTCCAGCCAGTCGCGCACGAACTGCTTGTCAAACGACGGCGGGCTGATGCCGGGACGATAGCTTTGCGCCGGCCAGAAACGCGACGAATCGGGGGTGATGACCTCATCCATCAGGTGCAACTGCCCGGCTTCGTCCAGCCCGAACTCGAACTTGGTATCGGCAATGATGATGCCCCGCTCGGCGGCGTACTGCGAGGCTTCGCGGTACAGCTGCAGCGAGACGTCACGCAGCTTTTCGGCCAGCTCGACACCCACTTCGCGCTGCACGTACTCGAAACTGACGTTCTCGTCGTGGGCGCCAACCTCGGCCTTGGCGGCCGGCGTGAAGATGGGTTCGGGCAACTGCTGGGCCTGCTCCAGGCCGGCCGGCAAGGCGATGCCGCACACGCTGCCGGTAGCCTGGTAATCCTTCCAGCCCGAGCCGATGAGGTAACCCCGCACGACCGCTTCGACCAGGATCGGCTTGAGCCGCTTGACCACCACTGCGCGCCCCGCCACCTGGTCGCGCTCGTTGGGCGCGACCACGTCTTCGGGTTGCACATCGCTGGCGTGATTGGGAATCACATGCGCCAGGCGCTGCAGCCAGAAGGCCGTCATGGCGTTGAGCACAGCCCCCTTGCCAGGGATGGGGTCATCGAGGATGACGTCGAATGCCGAGAGCCGGTCGGTGGTAACGATCAGCAACTTATCGTCGCCCACCGCGTACATATCGCGCACCTTGCCACGCGCGAGCAGCGGCAGGGAGGTGATATGGGACTCGTACAAAGGTTCACTCATGTCTTGACTCTATTTAGGCAACAACTTGGGCAAGGCTGCCCGATGCATACTGGCCGGCGATGTCCTTGAGGGAAACCACCTTGATCTTGCTGGCGTTGCCGGCGGTGCCGAACTCTTCGTAACGCTGGATGCAGATCTGCTTGGCGGCTTCCTTGGCCGGCTTGAGATATTCGCGCGGATCGAACTTGCCCGGATTCTCGGCCATGAAGCGGCGGATGGCGGCGGTCATGGCAAGGCGGATATCGGTATCGATGTTGATCTTGCGCACGCCGTACTTGATGGCTTCCTGGATTTCTTCCACCGGCACGCCATAGGTTTCCTTCATGTCGCCGCCGAACTCGCGGATGACGGCCAGGAGATCCTGCGGCACGCTGGAGCTGCCGTGCATCACCAGGTGGGTGGTGGGCAGGCGGCGGTGGATTTCCTTGATGCGGTCGATGGCCAGGATATCGCCGGTAGGCTTGCGGGTGAACTTATAGGCGCCGTGGCTGGTACCGATGGCGATGGCCAGGGCGTCGAGCTGCGTGCGCTTGACGAAATCGGCGGCCTGCTCGGGATCGGTAAGCAGCTGCTCGCGCGTCATGGTGCCTTCGGCGCCGTGACCGTCTTCCTTGTCGCCCATCATGGTTTCGAGCGAGCCCAGGCAGCCAAGCTCGCCTTCCACCGTGACGCCCTGCGCATGGGCCAGATCCACCACCTTGCGGGTGACTTCCACGTTGTACTCGTAGTCGGCGACGGTTTTGCCGTCTTCCATCAGGGAGCCGTCCATCATGACGCTGGAGAAGCCCAGGTCGATCGCGCCCTGGCAGACCTTGGGCGACTGGCCGTGATCCTGGTGCATGACGACGGGGATCTCGGGATAGGTGTCCACGGCTGCCGCGATCAGGTACTTCAGGAAGGTTTCGCCGGCGTATTTGCGGGCGCCGGCCGAAGCCTGCATGATGACCGGGCTATTGGTGGCCTTGGCAGCCTCCATGATGGCCTGAACCTGCTCGAGGTTGTTAACGTTGAACGCTGGAATCCCATAGCCGTTTTCAGCGGCGTGATCCAGCAGTTGGCGCATCGAGACGAGGGCCATGACGAACTCCTGTAGGTAAAGGTTGCGTGCTTTAGGTTATTGCGCGCAATTTTAAGGGTTTCAGCCGGGTAGCGCACTCGCCCCAAGTAACTAGGCATTGTCGGGCCCGCCCGGAGCCTGCAATTGCCTGCCGGCGGGGCTTGCAATCGGGAACATTTGCACCCACCCGGGGGTCTCACCCCCCGTTATGATGATTCCCGGGGCGGCACGCAACAGGACGGCGCCCTTTCGCGTGGAGCCGGACCACGCAGCCATCGCACCGCATAACGGGAAAAGCCCCAACCGTCCATTCTCCATTTACCGGAGCTCGTATATGTTTCCGAAGTTCACAAGTTCGCTCGCGGTAGCCTGCCTTGCCCTGTCACTGCCGTTTGCCGCGCTGGCCGCAGGCAAGGCCACCATACAAGGCAGCAATGGCGATCAGTTCACCCTGGAATTCAACGGCTCGCAAATGCGGCTTGAATCGGACAAACACCGGAATATGTATCTGGTGGCCAATGGAAACAGCGTCTATGCGGTCACCGCCGCGGCCGGACAGCCCCTGGTGGTCTCGGGCAACGCTGTCATGGGCCTGCTGGCCACCCAGGGCGGCAACCGCCAGTTCGCCACCGGCAGCGAAGACATCCAGAAGTTCGTCTCGCTCGAGCCCACGCAGCGCCAGGAAACCGTGGGCGGAATTGCCGGCACCGTGTACAAGCTGCAGTACATAGACCGCAGCGGCAAACAGCGCAGCGAAGAAGTCGTGCTGGGCAAGGACGCCGATGTAGCCGAACTGACCCGGGTTTTCGGGCGCACCGCGGCCACATTCCAGCAAAACACCGGCGTGGACAACGCCGGCGCCCAGGAACTGCTGCAGCAGCTGGACTCGCGCAAGCTGGGCGTACTGCGCTTTGCCAACCACTACCGGCTGGTAGCGCTGGACACCACTCCGCCATCGCCATCGCGCTTCGAGCTGCCCACGCCGCCCATGCAGTTGCAAGGCCTGGAAGCCCTGATTCCCGCCCTTACCGGCCGCCGCTAGACCGGTTCATGCCGGCGGCTTGCGCCAATTGCTTTTGCACGCGCCGCACATAGGCCAGCTGCTTGGCCGGGGTGCGGGCGTTGTAGGCCCCCACCGCGCGCCAGGTCGGGCCCAGCCGCGCAATATTGTTGGCCAATATCCAGGCGCCAACGTAGGCCGACACACAAGGGTCGTACAACTGTTCTTCGGTAATCTTCCAGCGTGCCAGCGCAGGCAACCAGGCCGAATTGATCTGCATCAGGCCGATATCGCGCGAGCCATTGGTATTGGCCCGGTTGACGGCCGATGGGTCAAGGCCGGACTCGACCGATGCGATGGCATGCAACAAGTCCGGATCGAGCGCATGATGCTCGGCGGCCGAAGCCAGGCAAGCCCCGACACGCCCGGCCGTGGCCACCGCCCGGGGTTTCGCGGCCGGGCCGGCCCAGGCCGGCATGGCGAGACACAGCGCCAGGCTCGCCGCCAGCCAGCCCCTACACATGCTGGCAGCCGTACAAGGCATAGGCCCGGGCCTGCGGACCCGCGTCGCTGATCTGCACCGTGGCGCCAACGGCACTGGCGGACTGCATCACGCGAATGCGGCTATCGCTGGTGCTGTACATCGCGCCGCTGAAACTGCCGCTGACCGACACGCTGCCGGTCTCACTGACGCTGCCGCTACCCGTCACGCTACCGGACAAGGCCCCGCGCACCTCGATATCCGCGCCGGATAGCGTCACATCCAGGCCTTGCAGGGCCACACGCACAAAGGGCTGCATTCCCCCCTGGCAAGCAGGCTGCGGCAGCGCCGCCCCATGCGGCAGGTCCGCCGCAACGCCGGTCACCACATAACGGGTAAGTTCGAACCACACGCCCGTCATGCACATTGCCAACGACTGGCGCGCGGTGGTGGCATACAGTCCCTCCTGGCTACAGGCGGCGCCAGGAGACACTGCTGCCTCGAGCAACAACCCCGTCGCGCTGGCCAGCACCCCGGCCACATCCAGGCGGTTCTGCAACCACACCGGACGCGTATCGCCCTGCCGCACGAATTGATGGAACAAGGTGGTGTCCAGCGACGCGGAAACCGCGACGACCCCTGCCGTGTTCCCCAAGGGATTGGGCACATCGAAAATGGCGCCGCGCAGCCGCTGCGCGGCGCCCGGCGGCGCATGCCCACCATAGCCTTCGGTGGCCAGCATGATTTCGCCGATCAGTTCCGGGCTATACGCGACATCGGCGCTCGCGCGCACGGGTGCGGTGGTATGTACGACAGCCTGCAGCTTACAGGCCGACCCGGGACAGCTTCCGTCACGCCACAGGCGTATGCGTAGCTGATCGCCATAGACCGGACGATCGGGAAAATCGGCGGCCAGGTATCCCGGCTCGCCTGCGGCGCGCGGCGCTTTCAACTGCGCCACCGTCAATTCCAACGGCATGGCTTGCACCAGCCAGGAAGGTGGACTGCCGCCGACAGCGCCGGGGCTGCCTGCGGGCGGCGCAGGATAGCCGGCGAGACTGTCGAAATGTTCCACCATCATTTCCTGGGTTGCGCCTTTGACCGCCAGCAGGTAGCGAGCCGTCGCGCGCGCACCGGCATCCTGAATATCATTACTGACCCGGGTTGCCATCCAGATGGCTCCCAGGGTCAGCAACACCGCCGCAATGGCAAGCTCGAGCAGCACAAAGCCACGCGGCCCTGCCGCCAGGTAACGTCGGGCGAAACGCGTCGCGACCATGTCCGCGCTACCAGACTGTGAACACGAATTGATTGGCATCACCGGTCTTGCAGGCGTTCTCGGCTTCCAGCGGCGAGTACACCTTGATGGAACTGGCATGGGCATCCTTGACCACCCTGGTCGCACTGCCCGATACCTGAATCCGTTCGGCTACCCGCTGCATCATCGACGCCAGCGCGGGACATGCAGCATCGTTGACCGAATCCAGGGTGATGGTGAACGACGCCCCTGCGTCACTCTCGGCGACTTCCACCATGCCGGTGGTGGTGCCGTTGCCACCCAGGCCATGCGCCACCCGGGATACCTGCACCGGATCGATCGCCAGCACACTGGAGTTGCGCAAGGCGCGTGCGAGATTACCGGTATCGATACCAACGTACGGTGCACTGCTGCCTTGGCCATTGGCCTTGGTGCGCGCGACATAACGCTGCAGCTCGCCAGCCACCTTGGGCACTTTATTCTCGACCACATAGGCATTGATGGCGGGGATTCCGATGATGGAGATGATCAGGACAATGGCCGTGACGATGGACACCTCGACGAGGCTGAAACCGGCGTGGCTGGCCGGGCGTCTTGCCATGGCAGCAGGACGTACCAAAGGAAACGAACGTAGGAACATGATGGAAAACTCCATGAAGGAAATACAATGGTCACCGGCGCAAAGCCCGCGTCAGCGCGCGGCGTAGTAAGACTGCAAAGCACGTCGCAGCTCATCGATCACACTGAAATGCCAGAAAGTCATCAGCAGCAACACCGCCACGGCTAGCAGCAGCAATGTCCAGCGCAGGACAAGCGCGCGCCGCATCACATCGACGATGACCCGGCTGGCCAGCCGCTGACGGGTCCTGGCCAGCCCGGCATCCACACCATGCACGGAGATCATGTCTGCCAGGAACCATCCGGTCTCGCGGTCGAGCAGCCCGGTCCTGAAGGTTTCAGCGCCAACCACACCCTCATCCAGCAGCACCAGCATGCGATTCAGATGCCAGCTTTTCCAGGCGCTGGCGCCAGGCAGCTGCGCAAGCAAGGCATCGCGCAAGGGTGTGCCGACATTCGCACGCTGGCGCACCATGGTGCTCAGCAGGGCCAGGAAACGTATGCTGTGAAAGTCGCGATACAGCCGCCAGACCAACCAGGAATCCAGCCAGCTGCGCAACCTGCCAGTCAAGTTGGGCAGACTCCAGAACAGCAGCGCCAAACCCAGCGCCACGGCACAGAACGCCAGCGGCAGATGGTCGCGCAGCATCTCGGCCAAGCCATACAGGCCGCGGGTGCGGCTGCCCCAATACTGCGGGGGCACGACCTGGAAAGTTTTTTGCAACTGAGGCACGGTGTACAGGGGCGTTGCCAGCAACACCAGGAACATCGCGCAGCAGGCCGCCGCTGCGGCGGCCATAGTGGCCAGGAACGCCGAGCGTGCGCGATCCAGCAAGCGCGCGGTGTCGGCGACATCCTGCAGCGAGCCCGTCAGCGCGCCGGCCCCAGCCAGTTGGGCCGCACGCAACAAGGCGACATCGTCTTGCGGCAATGTGCCAGCAAAGGTCTGTTGCAGGTCGCCGCCGGATTCCCGGTAGCGATGCGCCCAAAGCGCCGACAAACCACCCCGCACGGTTCTCGAGCCGTAGCGGCGCGCGTCGTCATCGAAGATATCCCGCAGCGTCTTGCGCCCCTCGCCCTGTTCCATCAAAGCGGCCAGGTACTCGTAGTAATCGGCCCGCCGGCCCCGAAAACGGGAACGCGCCAGCGCCCTGCCCATCATGCCGAAAGACATTGCCGCTCCATGGCTACGGTTTCGAAGCACTTGAACCGGGCTTCGATGTCGCGCGGATCGATCTGCCCCTTGAGCGCCTTGTAGACGGCGCATTCCATCGCCGTTTTGCCGGTCATGTCGGCATCGTCGTAGGCGGCCACGCGCCGGCGCGCCAGGCGTCTACGCTGCTCGATGTTGTTACCCAGGCGCAAGCATTGAAGAAACTCGTCATCGGCGCCCGGCTCTATCATTTCGGCCACCACCGTGCGCCCGGCCAGCCCGTAGAGCTCCGGCAGCCGGCGTGCGCTGCATGCAGCGCACCCCTGCGGGTTACGGAAGCGCAGCCCCGACACATCGGCCTGGTACAGATGTGCAATGTGCTCGGTGTAGCGCGGCCAGCAGTCGATCTGCGCCGACCCGGATGCGGGCGGCGCCGGCAGGGCGCACTGCGGGCACAGCACCGGCAGCAAGGCCTGGTACACCAGCAGTTTGAGAATGCCTGGAGTGGCCAGGAAGTCTCGCGAGACCCCGATGAAATCGGATGCGAGCCGGTCGGGTATCAGCATGGCCGCCCCCGCGTGCACCGTGGTGTATAAGCTCGTGCCGCTGCCGGCCAGGTCCATGAAGGCCCGGCCGGTTTCACGGTCGCGGATCTCGCCGACCAACAGATCGGTCATGGCCGAGCGCTTGACCGTTTTCAGCTTGGCGTCGAAGGCTTCGCGCCCCCCATCGTCCAGTGCGCGCACCACGGTATTTTGCAGCGCGCCCGGGATCAGGTATTCCACCGGGTCTTCCAGCGTGACCACCTTGCGGGTGGCGGGAATCATGCTCATCAGCGCGGCGATGGTGGTCGACTTGCCCGACCCCACCACCCCTGCCAGCACGATCGCGCCGCCCTCGCTGGCCCGGACCCGGTCCAGGGTCGCGACCTGCCCGGGAAGATACCCCAGCGCTTCGAACGAGGCCTGTACTCGCGCATCCAGCCGGAGAATGCGCAGACATACCGATACGCCGGCGTCAGCCGACAGCGAAGCCCAACGCAACATCACAGGCCGGCCCTGTATCTCGAGATGGATACGGCCCTGCTGCTCGATCATGGGGTCGAACACCGCGCCATTGCCGCCCTGGATATCCATCCACGCAACAGACAGGATTTCCATCAGGGTGACCGTGGGCATGCGGGCAAACCTTGCGGGCGCTACGTAACTGCCCCCTACCGTGTAGCGGACCTCGGACTCTGCCGACAAGGTATGGACATTCAAATGGAGATCACTGGCATCGTGCTCGACGCCCCAAGCGACCATGTCATGGAAAGCCTCGACCATGCTCGAGCGCTGACTGTCGGCCAGCACCTGATGCCGATTGCGCAGCGCCGCACCGGTAAGCTGCCCGCGCACCAGAGCCAGCAAAAGCGTAGCCGGCACGACCAGGCGCGAGGGCTGTGCGAGCCGGTATTCGCGGCGCAATACCATGCGCTCGAGTTCATCAACCTGGTCGCTGTCCTGGTAAGCCTCGAGTGTCACGATGGCTACACTGCCATCCTCGAACAGCATGGGACAGAAGCGGTTGCTGCTGGCACCGACATCGAACTCGTCGCGCAGCATTCGGCGCACCGGCTGCGGCAGCCGAGCCAGGTCGTTCTGACTCTCTATGCGCAGCGGCGGCGCCATCAGGTGAATCGCGCCGGCCGGGGCCAGGGCGGGAGCCGCAGGCTTACGCGTAAAAGTCGATAGCATGAGAGCCTCCTAGCGAACTGAAACCGGAAGCGGCGTATTCAGGGCCGCGCCCGGATCACCCGCAGCCAATGCTGTGCTGCCGGCCAGCGAAGGCGCTGTATCGGCTTCGCTGGCCGGCCGAAAGCACGCACTGCGCACGCGCGCCGCTTTTGCCTTTTGCAGAATTACGCAACTGTCCACGATGCGCAGCAGGCGATACTCGCTGGCGCTGCCGCCCCCCGCGTAAGGCAGCTTCGCCCCTGGCCGGTATTCCTTGCGCACCCCATTGACATACACCACCGCGGTGAACCTGCCGGCCGTCCCGTACAAGGCGGCAAGCTCGATACGATCGGCCTTGGGCCCCGAATTGACGGGTGCCGCCGGGGCGGCATCCCTGGGTGGCTCGGCGGCCCGCAAACCCTCGAACGCACGTCGGGTATCGGCTTGCAGCAGCTCGAGCACAGAGCTGGCATTGGCATGCCAGGCGTGCTCCGGTGGGCTCGCACCCACCTGGGCGGCTGCGCCCAGGCACAGGCCACCCACAAGGTAAAGCGGGCCTAGCCAGGCGCTGCGCTGACGCGCAGCCTGACGTCTATTGATGGGGTTCATAACTGACTCCGGAAAGAGTGGCGACCAGGACACTGCGGTCTATCGATGCCGTGGCAGCCGGGTCAAGACTGACGGTAAGCCCGCGCCAGGCGATGCTCTCGGTAAGCGAGGGCCCCAGCAGCGCCAGCGAGCGCAACGGGCCGTGCAACAGGATGCTGCGCTGCCTGGGCATGGCCAGCCCACCGGGGTTTGGTAGTTCGGCGCCGCTGGCATCGCGAGGCACGGACAAACCCACCGGACGCGGCAGGCCGACTTCCACCCGGCTAAAGAGGGCGCGAATCTGCTGCAGGCTGTCCGCGCCGGGAAAATAGCGCAGCGCCGCCGGCTCGGACACCGGTAGCCTCAGGGCAAGCGCCTGGACCTCGAGAGAGAACAGTGCGCTGACGTCATCCAGGGAGTTCCATTGCAGATGCCACCCCGGCAGACTCCGACCAACCAGCCCCTCGTTCGTAGCCAATCGATTCAAGCGCCGGTAATGTGCGGCACATTTCCATCGCACACCTTGCGCAAGATCGCACTGCACTTCGCGCAGCAGCCATCCTTGCGGCCGCAAGGGCAGCTCGCCCACCGCCAGCCACAATGCTTCCAAACCCTGGTAGGTGGGCACGAGCGTCGCAGCCATGAAGCCATCCAATGCAAGCTGCCATTGCATGGCAGGGTCGAGCACCTGCTCTTGCGGCTCGGGCGCCTGCACCGCCGGGGCGGACGCCGGCTGCCAGGCAAGCTGGGCCATCCAGCCCGCCAGCGCCAACCCGGCCAGGCCTGCGACCGGCAGGGGCAGGTTCGGCAGTCTGCCCAGCCGCCCCTGCAAAGCGCTGGCTGCGCTGGCGTTCGCGGCAAGCATGGACAGGTCGAACGCCGCATCCTGAAAGGGGAAATCCGTGCGAACGAAATCCGGCTCGCAGAGACCCTGTCTTTCCTGCCCTGGCTGGCCGGATCCGGCTTGGCTTGATACGGCGTCCGGCCCCCGGTTTGCGAGCAAACCGGCCGCATCCCCCGCGTACTGCAGTGCCGCGCCAAACCGAGCGTAGGCTGCGTGCAGGGCCTGGGCTGCATCAAGGGCCGATTCAAAAACCGTATCGCTGCTGCCAAGCACCTGGCCGTCTCGCGCCAACACAAACCAGCAGCGGCCATCGTTCAAGCGCCAGGCCAGCGCATGAACGCCGGCTCCGCTGCTGCGCGCGAACAACTGGGCTGCGGAGTGCAGCTCGCGAGTCGCAGGCAAGCCGGCCAAAACCAGCGCCTGGCGAGTCAGCCGCACCGTTCCCACGGACTCGGCCCGCCCGCCGGCATGCACCCAGTGTGTGGCCTTGGCCTGCCTGGCCCGGCGCCTGGCCTGGCTTGCCAGATCCTTGCCCAGGATGGTGTGCCACGCCATACCCAGCACCACCAGGAACTCGCGCCCCTGCGCCGCGGCAGGCAATAACACGACGCCGGCAAGCTGTGATGAGCCTGCCCCGGCGCGCCGCCGGCGCGACAAAAAACCACGCAGGCGCCGCATCAGAAGCCCTCCTCGACGAAAGCAGTCAGGATGACCACAGTGGTTTCACGCGAACGCGAAGCACGCTCGGAGCCGCCAAAGAGCAGCGGCGCCGAAGCATCCAGCCGGCGCGAACTGGCCTGGGCATCCTGTTTGTCGAAGCCGGACACCACCATGGCCTGCCCGGGGCGCAGCTCGACCTGCTGCACCGAACCATTGCCATCCACCTTCAGTTGCTGGATTTGCACGGCGTTGTCACCACGTCCGAAGGTAACGCTGGTCAGCGGCTGCGCCACGGTGCTGTCATAGGCAACCGAGAGCAGCACTTGCCCATCCTCCTGGGCATCCGGCACCAGCGTCAGGAACTGGCCCACGGTTTCCTGCTTCTGGCTTACCGATACGCTGGGCAGCACGCCGCCGACACCGCCATCGTTCACGGTGGATACGGCGGTCGTCTGGACCTGGTCTATCCAACTGAAGGTGGTGCGCACCGCATGCGTCACAGGACGCCGATTGAGCGTGACCAGAGGCACGCTGGTGTGTCGAACCACGGTGCCGACCTCGCTGAGCGCGCGCACGATTGCCCCCGAACCCGTCCAGGGGCCGGCTCCTACGGTGGCAGCCAGGGTGCCGGCCGCTTGGGCGCCGGCCCCGCCGGGACTGCTGAACGAAGCACCGGCGCGGGCGGCGGCATAGACCAGGTCCCAATCTATGCCGGCCTCGCCATCGCTACGCAGGGCGACCGTGATTTCTTCAAAAACGACGCGCACACGCCGTGTCAGGGCGCGGTTTTCACGTTCGATGAAAAGCGCCACGCGATCGAGCGCCTGGGGCGTATCGGTGATAACGACCATTGACGAGCCATCACCATGCGCCGCAACCACGCCGGCTTGCGTCAGAAAGGGTTCGATGCGCGTCGTGACCGCCCCCATCACGTCTTGCACCGAAGACTCCACGCGAGTGCTGGATGCCGTCTCGAATGCACCCTGCCCCCCGCCATTGGAGCGCCCCAGGCTGGCTACCGACTCGGACTTCAAGAGCAAGGCGCGCACATTGAACACCCGGGTTTCGGTGCGGAAAATATCGATGACTTCGTCCTGGTAGCGCCAGGCCAGGCCCAGGCGCGCAGCAACCAGGTCCAACACCTTGGGCAAGGGCGCCAAGCCTGAAGGCAGACTGAAGGCCGCGGCTGGCGTGGCCTCGGCCGTAGCAGCCGACCCCGCCAGCCTGGGCATGAAGCGTTCGGGAGCCAGCAGTGCATCGGGCTGTATGCGCACAGCGACACCCGTGGCCAGCGTGATGCGTTCGGCCAGGGTGCGCAGATCGAGCCGTCGGCCAGGAAACATAAGGGCTGTTTCCACATTGGCGCGCAGGGCCGCCGGCAGCGTGACTTCGCGTGCCAGGGGTTGCGCCTTGCCCGCCAGCCACGGCCGATCGACTTCCTGCGCGGCATGCCGCGCCGCCTTGTTGCCCTGCACGCTGGCAAAGCGAGCCTGCTGTTCCTGTAGCTGGCGGGCCAGGCTTGCCGCCTCGGCCGAGACACCGGCCGACTCTTGCAGCACGGAGCAAGCGCTTGCGAGCAGGCACGGCAGGATGGCCAGGGCCAGCCTTGCAGAAGGGGATGAGCGCATTTTCACTCCCCTCAGGATTGAGCCAATGCGCCCACGGCCGGCGCCGTGGTGCGATCGCACGCCTGTGCCAGGGGCACCACGCGCAATACGCGATTGGAATAGAAGCAAGGCTGCAAGGGACGGTCTGCCAGCTCGGTCGAGGCGAGCAAGGTGCGCACCGCATGGCGAAAATCAGCGCCGAAAGCCGCCACCCCTACCAGCGGAATATCGACGTCCACAGCCCAATGCTCGGCCTGGAACATCCAGCCGGCCTGGCGTGCCCAGCGCCCCAGCGCAACGCGCATGTTCCTGTCGGTCAGCGAGACATCGAACTCGAGCACATTGGCGTCTTCGCTTCTGGCCATGCGGCCTTGCCGACCGGCTTCCGGCAATTCGACTGGGGCTTGGGCTGGGGTTTGGGCCACCAGCCGGCTGGCGGTAGCGGGAACAGAGACGACATGACCCGATGGCTTGGGCGCACCAGGCATGGGCGGCTCATCGGACCATTGCGAGGGATGGGCCGGCTGCGCGGCGATCAAGCCCGAACGGGCAGCCTTGCCGACATAGTCGGCCCGGGCAGTGATGGTGCCGATGCGCAGCAGCAGCGAGGCAGCCGTGCCATTGAGCACGACATAAGGGCCTTGCTGGGTATAGCTTGCCAACTGACCGCCGGCCTGGCTGCCAGGTTCGCCGACAAAGACCGCCGGCAGGGTCTGGCCCGATTGAAACTGCAGCCAAGTGGTGCGTCCATCGTCAAAGACCTGGATGGGCGCGACGCGGCGGTCCCCGGAAAGCCGGTAGGCAAAATCGTAGTCGGGAACCGCATCACGCTGCGGCGTGGCCGCCGGTGCATTGGCCGCCTGGCCTGCGAGCGGCAGCGCCAGCAGCACATATGCCAGCTTCACGCACCTGATGATCTTGCCCGCCATTGCCGAGTCTCCTGGTTGCGGCAACGCAGCGGTTGCCATCAGGAGTCATCGTGCCTGCGACACAATATGCCGACAATATCGGAATACACGGAATCGGAATTCACGTAAGAGGCTCGCACCTCGTACGTGAATTCCTGCACACATCAGGTAAATCCGGGCTCGAACAGATCGATCCGGTCGGTGCAGATGGCGTCGACCCCCCAGCCCATGAGCTCGCGCGCACGATCCGGCGCATTGACCGTGTAGCACATCAGCCCATAGCCGGCCTGCTTGATCTGGGTGGCGAGCGCGGGCGTCAGATAGACATGGCTGCAATGCACGGCGATACCGTCCAGGGCCGCCAGTTGTCGTTCCCAGTCTGCTGGAATGCGCTTCCAGAGCATGGCTCGGCCAAACTGGGGCGCGGCCTCGCGCGCAGCCTGCAGGGCTTCAACAGAAAACGACGAGAACACCGGCGGCGCAGGTGCCGACTCGCCGGCCTCAACCCCCGCCTGCAACTCGTCCCAGACCGCCTGGGTGACTTGCCCCACCACCGTGCCGGTTGCCACTTCGAACCCCGGAACCGGCTTGATTTCGACATTCATCCAGATGCCTGAACGATGCAGCCAGCGGATGATATCTACGTACAGGGGGATGGGTTCGCCCCGGAACCGGGGCGCCAGCCAGGAGCCGGCGTCCATGGTCGCCAGTTGCGCCGAGGGCGTCTGCGCCACCCCGCCCCGGCCGCTCACCGTGCGGCCAAAGAGCGGGTCGTGCATCAGCACCGGCACGGCGTCAGCCGCCAGCATGACATCGAACTCGACGGCCTTGTGCCCCCGGCTCCAGGCTTCCCGCATGCCTGCCAGGGTGTTTTCCGGCGCCAGCGTGCCGCCACCCCGATGTGCGATCACGCGCGGGAAATGCCAGCCAGGCTGCACGGGCTTCATTTTTTCGCCATCGCCGCCGATGCCCGCTTGGCGGCGTCCATCTGCGCCTTCATGGGCGGTTTCTGGCCTTGCAGCGCAGCCATGGTTTCCTCGCCCAGGATGGTGTTCACAGCCAGGTATTGCGTGATGCGAAAACCGCGGCTGTTGGGGCCTGAAGCCACTTGCATGCTTTGCACGATTTTCTGCGCGCCCGGGATCTTCTTGTAGAAGGAGACATCGGCCGCGCGAGCCGCCGCATCGGTCATAGGCAGAAAGCCGGTTGCCTGGTGCCACTCGGCGGCCACCTTGGGCGTTGCCAGCCAAGCCACGAACTGGGCCACGGCCTTTTGCTCGGCGGCGGGATGTCCGGCCAATACCCACAGGGAAGAGCCGCCGACCAGCGGCGCGCCTGGCTGGCGCACGCCTTCCTCATGCGAGGGTACCGGTGCCACGCCTACGCTGAACTTGGCCTTGTCCAGCAGCGCCCAGGCGCCCGTGCCGGAGGTAAGCATCGCGCATTCGCCCTTGGCGAACAGAACGTCGGGGCCGTTATCCATGGCGACCTGTGCCATCAAGCCGCTACGCACCCAGGTAGCCATCATCGACAGGTGGCGGATGTGCAGCAGGTCATTGACGAGCAGCTCGGGCTTGCCTCCATCCAGGCCATTGTTGCGGGTGGCAAACGGTTGGCTATTGGACGAGGAAAGATTTTCCTGGTGCACCCATACAGTCTGGCTCGACGCGTAGGGGCAGCGCAGGCCCGCCGACTGCAACTTGACCAGTTGACCCTGCATTTCCTGCCAAGTGGCCGGCGGCGCGTCGGGATTCAAGCCAGCTTTCTTGAACAGGTCGCGGTTATAGAACAGGACCGGAACCTCGGCCATCAACGGCAAGGCCAGCAGGCGATTCTTGCTGTCGCGCACGAAGCTGGTGGTTTGCGGCAGGAACCAGTTCAGGTCCTTGACCGGATACTTGGCCAGCAGCTCGAACAAAGGCATGACGCGGTTGTCCTTGGCCACGACTTCCGGGTCGTAGTTGTCGGGCAACTGCACCATGTGCGGGGCTTTCTTGTCTCTCACGGCCTTGGCGACACCGGCCTGCATGGCAGCCGTGTCCGGCGCGGAGGACAACTCGACAACCACATCTTTCTGTGACTTGTTGAACTGGGAGACCAGGGCTTCGAACGAAGCCTTGTGCGCCGATCCCAACGAATGCCACACCTGGATTTCTTGCGGAGCGGCGTGCAGGGCACCCGCGGCAAGCATCGCGGCAAAGCCGGCGATGCACTTTTTCAATGCTTTCACGTTATCTCCTGATAACCATACCAGCGTGCAAAATCGCCGGCGAAGGCCGGCGTTAGAAAAAAGAAAAATGGCAAATCCACGGACGACCTAGAGGCCGACGAACGGAAATGCCGGTTCGGGCCGGCGGCCGGCCACGATGTCGGCGATGGCACGCCCCGAACCCGCCCCCATGGTCCAGCCCAGCGTGCCGTGACCGGTATTGAGGAAAAGGTTGGCGACACGCGTGCGGCCCAGCAGCGGCACGCTCGAAGGCGTGGCTGGACGCAGGCCCGCCCAGTAGTTGGGCGAATTCAGGTCGACCACGCCTTCCGGGAAAAGCTCGCGCACGATAGAGCTGAGCGCTTCGCAGCGCACCGTATTCAATGCGCGCGAATATCCGCTGAGCTCGGCTGTGCCCGCCACCCGCAGACGGTCGCCCAGGCGGCTGAGCACAACCTTGTGCGAACTATCGGTCAGGCTGACCTGCGGCGCCTGTGCAGGGTCGAGGATGGGGAAGGTAGCCGAATAACCCTTGGCCGGATAGACCAGGCAAGGCACGCCCAGCGGCCGCACGATTTCAGGGGTGAACGAACCCAGCGCGGCCACGAAGGCATCGCCGGTGATGCGGCTATGGCGCCCGTCCGGCCCCACGACCTCGACCGCATAGACCCTGCCGCCTTCGGCCAGCAGGCGTGTGATCTGGGTGGAATAACGGAATTCCACACCCGCCGCTTCGGCACGCTGAGCCAATTGGGTGGTGAATGCATAGGCATCGCCGCTTTCGTCGGCCGCGGTGTAGTCGCCGCCGACGATCAGGTGGCGGCGTGGCGCCAACGCGGGTTCGATCTGCACGATTTCATCGGCGGAAAGAATGCGGCGATCGACCCCGAGATCACGCAGGACGCTGGCCGACTTCTGGGCCATGTCGAACTCGGAATGCTTGCGATAGAACGTGACGATGCCGCGCTGCAGCTCGTCGTAGTGCATACCCAGGTCGGCGCGCATGCCTTGCAAGGTGCGCCGGCTGTATTCCGCGAGCGACACCATGGCGCGTATATTGGGCTCGAGCCGGGACGGCAGGCATTCGCGCAGGAAAGCCGCGCCCCACAGCCACTGCCGCCAGTCGGCCTGCGGCCGGAACAAAAGCGGGGAGTCGTCGCGCAGCATCCACTGAATGAGCTGCCACGGCGCATGTTGATTGGCCCAGGGTTCGGAGTAGGCAACAGAAATCTGTCCGCCGTTGGCGAAGCTGGTTTCCTGCGCGGCGCCGGCACAGCGATCGATCACGGTCACATCGTGGCCGTCCTGGCGCAACCACCAGGCGCTGGAGGTGCCGATGATGCCGCTTCCCAGTACAACAACCTTCATGCTTGCTCCTGTCAGGCAGGCAGCCTGGCGAACGAGGCTGCACACCGTCACAATCATCTCAGTTTAGCGTGGAAACCGGAGCTTTCCGTTCATCAACGCCCGGTTCCAACACGACCCGTTACAACATATTCGGCAAGGGCCTGGCCACGCCCTTGCACCGGCAGCACGGGATCAGCCTGCGGCCGCCAAGTCGGCCTGCGAGGTAAAGGAGTCGGCGTAGAACTCGTCTTCGGGCAGCTTGCATTGCGCCACGAAATCGCGCTGCGCGGACTCGACCATGGCAGGCGTGCCGCAGGCATAGACCTGGTAGTGCGCCAGATCGGGGAAATCATGCATGACAGCCAGGTGCACGAAACCGCTGCGCCCCGGCCAGTGATCCTGCGGCAAGGCATGGGACACCACCGGCACGTAACGAAAACCGGGCAGCTCGCGTGCCCAACGCTGCGCCAGCTCATGCATATACAGGTCTTGCGGACGCCGGCCTCCCCAGTACAGGCTTACCTGTCGATGTATGCCACGGTGCACCATGTGCTCGACGATGGCTTTCAAGGGCGCGAAGCCCGTGCCGCTACCCAACAGCACTATCGGCTTGTCGGTATCCTCGCGCAGGAAGAATGAACCCAGCGGACCCTCGCAGCGCAGGATGTCGCGCACCTTCAACTGCGCGTCGCCGGCACCGAAAACCTGGTCGGTGAAAACGCCGCCCGGCATGTGCCGGATGTGCAGCTCTATCGTACCCGCGACGTGCGGTGCGCTGGCCATGGAATAACTGCGCCGCCGGCCATCCTTCAGGATGAACTCGATATACTGCCCGGCATTGAAGACGAAGCTTTGCGTGGCTGGCAGTTGCAGCGTTACCACCGCGACATCGTCGGCCAGTTTTTCCAGGCCCTGCACACGCACCGGCATTTTGCGGATTTCGATGCCATCCAGGCCCTGCACGACACGCGCTTCGATCGTCAGGTCGGACTGCGGCCTGGCGCAGCAGAACAAGGCATAGCCCTGTTCCGCCTCGCTGGCCTGCAGGCTGTTGGCCTGATGCGGTCCTTGCTCGATGGTACCGTTTACCACCCGCCCTTTGCACGACGAGCAGGCGCCATTCTTGCAGCTATACGGCAAGGTAACGCCCGCGGCCAGGGCCGCATCCAGGATCGTCTGCCCGGGCACGGCAAAAAACTGGCGTCCGGACGGTACAACAGTGATGCGATGGCTCATTTCAGAACTTGCGAATTTCCTTGATGCGGTTTGCGTCGTCGACCAGGATGACCTTGGGCTTATAGGCTTGGGCTTCGGCCTCTTCCATGGGACCATAGGTGCAGATGATCAGATAGTCGCCCAGATGCGCCCGACGGGCCGCCGCGCCATTGAGCGAAATCTCGCCACTACCCCGAGGCGCCGGAATGATGTATGTGGAAAAACGCTCACCGTTATTGACGTTATAGAGTTCGATGCGCTCGAACTCTTTCATGTCGGCAGCGTCGAGCAGATCCTGGTCAATACCGCAAGAACCTTCATAGTTCAGGTCGGCTTGCGTCACGGTGACCCGGTGCAGCTTGGCACGCAGCATGACACGTTGCATGGTGATTACTCCTTGGGATGTCGGGCGAAGGGGAATTGCCCAATAGTGTGTCGGAAGGCTTCCGTCACGAACGCGGCTATTTTATAATTTTTGTCTTTTACGCGCCGGGACGACCTGGACTTGCGTTTTACCATTGCGGGGACGGCCTCGCTTTTACGGAGAACAGCATGTCTTGGCTGATTCTTGTACTGGCCGGCCTCTTTGAAGTCGTGTGGGCTGTCGGCCTGAAATACACCGAGGGTTTCACTCGGCTCTGGCCGTCGGTGATCACCGCCGTTGGCATGGCGATCAGCGTCTGGCTGCTGGCCGTGGCCATGAAAAGCCTGCCCCTGGGCACTGCCTACGCGATCTGGGTGGGCATCGGCACCGTCGGTGCTTTCGTGGCCGGCGTGGTCCTGTTCCAGGAATCGCTGACCCCGATGCGTCTCGTCAGCGTCTTGCTGATCATCGCCGGGCTCGTTGGCCTGAAGCTGGCCACCCCTTAAGGCGGCCAGCATGGCAGACCCCGCCCAAAGGCGGGGTCTGCCACTATTCTTGCGAACGCAGCCGCGCCGGCGCCAGCGGCTTGATCGGCGCATACGTCTCGCGCGTGGCCACGAAGCCGGGGCGGGGCTTCAGGCCGAACTTCGGGTTGCCCAGTGTGTTTTCCATGCTGTTGTACACCATGAAGACATTGGCCCGGGGCCAGGGCGTGATGTTGCCGTTCGAGCCATGCATGGTGTTGCAGTCGAAGAACACCACCGATCCCGCCTTGCCTGTAATCGAACGAATCCCCCCCTGCTCTACCAGCAACTGCAGGCTGACCGGATCGGGCACGCCATATTCCTGCTTGCGCAAGGATGCCTGATAGTGGTCGTCGGGGGTCTCGCCTATGCACGAGATGAACTGGCGATGCGAACCCGGCACGACCATCAGCGGTCCGTTCTCGGCCTGGTTATCGGTCAGCAGCACCGAGCAACTGATCGCCCGCATGGCGGGCATGCCGTCTTCCACGTGCCAGGTTTCGAAGTCCGAATGCCAGTAGAACTCCTTGCCCTGGAACCCCGGCTTGAGGTTGGCTCGCGACTGGTGGATATAGACTTCGGAGCCGAGTATCTGCCGGGCAATATTGGCCAGGCGCGCGTCGGCCGCCAGGCGCGACAGCATGGGGCTGATCTCGTGCACCCTGAAGATCGAGCGCACGGCCTGGCCACCCGGTTCGCGGATGGCTTCCTCGCGCTGGCGCATGGCCGGATCCTGCGCCAGGCGCTCGACCTCGCGCAGCAAGGTCGCCGTTTCCGGGCCGGACAGGTAGTTTTCCAGGAACAGGAAGCCGTCGCGCTCGTAGTCGGCGATCTGCTGCGATGAGGCGCCTTCGGCGTAGCCACCGTTGCCATAGACCACTGGATCCTTGCGTGCAATGATGGCGCCGCCCCGATCCGAGCGCGATGCATAGATATCTTTTGCCGGCGAAATCATCAGGCAGCCCCCCTTTGCAAGTCAGCCACCTCCAGGTCGGCCGGATACACGCCTTTGTCGTCGTGCACCTCGCGCCCAGAGAGCGGCGGGTTGAACACGCAAATCACCCGCAGCGGCTCTTTGCCCCCGCGCAGCCAGTGCTCGTCGTTATCGTTCAAGGCATAGACGACGCCAGGCCCCAAGGCATATTTGCGGCCGTCGGCAATGGTTTCGATTTCGCCATCGCCCTCGACGCACCACACCGCCTCGAGGTGGTTCTGGTAGTGGATATGGGTCTCGGTGCCCGGGTGGATAATGGTTTCGTGAAACGAAAAGCCCATGCCGTCCTTTTTCAATAGGACGCGGCGGCTGGTCCAGGTGTCGGTACGGATTTCATCTTCGGTTCCGATGACATCCATGACGTTGCGAACTATCATGCGGGTCTCCTTAGCGGCTGCCGAATTTCAGGACACGGGCGCCTTTGGCGGCGGGATGCAAGGCATCGGACGCCAGCAGCTCGGCGACGCAGTGATCGATGATTTCCAGGCCGCGCCGCAGTTGATCGTCCTCGATGGTGAGCGCAGGCAAGAGCTTGAGCACCTCGTCATTGGCGCCCGACGTCTCGATGATCAGGCCCAGCTCGAAGGCGCGCGCGGCCACCCGGGACGCGAACTGCGTATCCTGGCCGACCAGGCCTTGCATCAGGCCACGCCCCCTTACGCTCAAGCCGGCGCCCGGGTAGCTGTGCACGATGTTTTCCAGGAAATCCCGCGCAATACGCTCTTTGCGCTGCACGTCGTTGACAAAGGCGGTGTTCGTCCAATACGCATCCAGCGCGGCAGTTGCCGTCACGAATGCCAGGTTGTTGCCGCGGAAAGTGCCGCTGTGGGCGCCGGGTTTCCAGACGTCGAATTCGGGCTTCATCAAAACCAGCGACATCGGCAAGCCATACCCCGACAGCGACTTGGACAGGGTAATGATGTCGGGCTGGATGCCGGCGGACTCGAAGCTGAAGAAGCTACCGGTGCGCCCGCAACCGGCCTGGATATCATCCACGATCAGTAACATATCGTGCTTGCGGCACAGGCGCTGCAGCTCTTTGAGCCAACGCAGCGACGCCACATTGATGCCGCCCTCGCCTTGCACCGTTTCCACGATCACGGCAGCGGGCTTGTCCAGGCCGCTCGAGCTGTCCTCGAGCATGCGTTCCATGTAGACGATGGTGTCGACATCCGGGCCGAAGTAGCCATCGAAAGGCATGAAGCTGGTATTGCCCAGGGCCGTACCTGCCGCATCACGAAACTTCGCATTGGCGGTTGCCGCCAGCGAGCCGCCACTGACGCCATGAAAACCATGGGTGAACGAAATCACGTTGGGCCGCCCTTTTACCTGGCGGGCAATCTTCAGCGCGGCTTCGACCGCATTGGTGCCGGTCGGGCCGGTGAACTGCAGCGTATAGCGCCAGCCGCGCGGCTTGA
Source organism: Verticiella sediminum (assembly GCA_040392445.1). Lineage (GTDB taxonomy): Bacteria > Pseudomonadota > Gammaproteobacteria > Burkholderiales > Burkholderiaceae_B > Verticiella > Verticiella sediminum_A. Next base: position 13,250 of record JBEBVZ010000045.1, on the reverse strand, counting down.
GCAGGACGCGCTCAAAGGTTTCCAGAAAGGCGCGCTTGGCGCCGGTGGCCATATCCAGGCCATGGACAATGCCGTCGGCCTCGATATATTCCATTAACTTCTGCTTGAAGATGGGGTTGTTATGCCCATAGTTGAGCGAACCTGCGCCGGCGAAAAAATCGATATATTCGCGGCCGGCCTCGTCAACCAGCGTGGAGCCCCTGGCCTGTTTGAAAACTACCGGAAAGGAGCGTATGTAGCCACGCACTTCGGATTCCAGGCGATCAAATATTTTCAGGTCCATCTATCTTCTCCTTTATTGGCCCCGGAAAACATTTGTGAAGCTCCCTGGGGACAGGAAGCGCCACGAATGCCTCTAGTGGAACGGGCCGATTCTCAGTAGCATCTCGTCCTCGTGTCCGGCGCCTTTGCCGAACAACGCTTTCGGAAACAAAGGCTGTTCCGAAAGAACGGCGCCAAGATCCCTGGCCAGGCGCGCAAACATAGCGCGCGAAGCCTGGTTCGAAGGCGAAACCGTCGTGTCGAGATATTGAATGTGCCCGGTATCCTGCGGCTGCAGCAGATACCTGAGCATGGAAGTTCCGAGCCCGCGTCCACGAGCGTCGGAATGCACTGCCACCTGCCAGACAAAGAAGGTGTCCGGCTGGGCAGGAGGCAGATAACCCGAGATGAAGCCGACTATCTTGCCGTTGATTTCAGCCACCACGCAGGTGTCGCGAAAGTGGTGGCACAGCAAAAGGTAGGCGTAGGTGGAATTCAGATCGAGGGGCGGCGACTGGCTAATCAGCGCATGTATCGCGGCCCCATCGTGTAGCGCGGGCCGGCGCAGGACGATGTCGTCCTGGCCGGCTGGGAGAGATCGGCTTACGCCCATCAAACAGCCAGCCCCGATTCGGCGGGAGAGTCGGACGCGGGGACTTCCAGCAACGGCGAATTGCCGGCCGGCTCGGCAGCCCCAGGTTCACGCGTTTCCATCAAGGCCACGATGCGCTCGAGCGACAGCGTGATGGTCGCGCGCTCGAGTTCCGGCAGCTCGTTCAGGGAGTCGGCCAGTGTTTTCTGCAAAGGCGACGGCGCATCGGCCGCCAACTGTGCGCCGGTTTCCGTTGCGGACACAAAAACGATGCGGCGATCTTCGCGGCCCCGCTCGCGGCGGATCAGGCCTTTTTCTTCCAGGCGGTCGAGAATGCCGACCACGGTGCTGGGGCTGACGTGGATCTCGCGGCTGATGGCCGTTGCCGTCATGGGCCCGCCAGCAATAACCGTATGCAGGCACACCAACTGGGGGGCCGTAATGTGGTTGCAGGCCGCCAGTTGCTTGGAGTGCAGCGCAATGGCCCGCGTGATGCGGCGCAGGGCGCGAAGGATGCGCAAATCGTACTGCTGGGATGGGGAAACGTGACTCATATGGACCTCGGCTGGTAGTGGAGTCCACTTTACCCGTAGACGGGGACTCCACATAACGCCATCAGCAAATCAATTCAAAAGAACTTATTTCAACAGCAATGATATTTCTTTGTGGCAATTCCTGTCAACCTCGCTGAAAACCATAGAAAACAGGGAAAACCCGACCCGATCCGATATGGGTCGAATTGAAATCCAGTAATTCGGAACAAAAACCATCAAAAAACGGGAATGGATAAGGTTTTTCTTGAAAACCAATCGAAACAACAGGTGCTCACTCAAACCACAAGGCTAATCATTTCTATTGAAACAATTAGCTTTGACGAAAACAATTCAAGCCCGCCTGGGCGAAGCGCTCAGTAATTCGCGCAAAACCTTCCAGGCCTGGGGGTTATCCGCCAAAGCAACGGAAAACCGCATATAGGTGGACAAGGCCTGGCTGGGCGAAAACAAACTGCCGGGGGCCAGCAATACCCCCTTCTCGGCAGCGCAACGCGCCAGAACCTCGGTGTCGCGCCCGCAGTCACCCCAGACGAACATGCCCACATCGGGCGCCTGGTCAACGCGAACGCCCAGCTCGAGCAAAGCCTTGAGGCTACGCTGGCGTGCCAGGTCCACACGCTGGCGCACGCGCTCGATGTGGCGTCGATACTGGCCGCCGGCCAACACCCGGTGGACAACGCGCTCGCCCAGCTCGGGGGAAGTCAGGCCGGCAAGCGTTTTAAGGTCGCTCAGGCGCTGCACCAGTTCGGGGGCCGCCGCCAGATAACCCACCCTCAGGCTGGCCGCCAGCATCTTGGAATAGCCGCCCACATGAATCACCCGCCGCAGGCCATCGAGCTGGGCCAGGCGAACAGCGCCTCCGGGGTGCAAGTCGCCGTAGGTATCGTCTTCCACCACCAGGAAATCGAAGCGCTCAGCGATACGAAGAACGTCGTAGGCCGCGCCCGCGGACATCGAATAGCCCGTCGGATTGTGCACGGCACCGTTGACGATGAATAGTTTTGGCTTGTGCTGTATTGCCATGGCCTCGAGCACGACGGGGTCGGGTCCGCGCGGGCCGCGCGGCACACCCACCACGCGAACGCCAAACGCGGCAAGGCTGCCGAAAATGACGAACCACGCGGGCTCTTCGACCAGTACGGTGTCGCCCGGCTTGAGCACATGGCGAGCGATCAGATCGATGCCCTGCGTGACGCCGGCGGTCGTCATCAGATTGCGTTCCGGGTGGGCCAGAATGCCATCGGCCTGCAACCTGGCCGAAATCTGCTGGCGCAAGGGCGCGTATCCCCGCTGGTGGCCATAGGAAAGCAAACTGGCGCGGGCCGAGCGCCCCACCGCGCGCACGGCCGCCGCCACCATATCGGCATCCAGCCAATCGCCCGGCAACAAGCCCGCGCCGCCGGGTTGCCCGGGGCCCACCGCATCGGAAAACGCGCTGCGCAGCAGCCAGCCCACATCGATACGGGTGGGCGGCAGAAAGCCCTCGGCACTGACGGGGCCGGCGGCGGCGGAAACCAATGTACCCGCCGCCGGTGCCAGAACGTAGAAGCCCGCACCACGGCGAGACTGCGCCAGCCCAGCCGCAACCAGCCGGTCGTATGCCTCGACGGCGGTAAAGCGGCTGACGCCGCACTGCTGCGCAAGCTGGCGTATGGACGGCAACCGGGTGCCCTGGCGCAAGCCCTGATCGGAAATACGGCGGGCAAGATTCTCGGCAATTTGCTCGGCCAGGGTACGCCCGGCCTGCCGCACCGGCGATGCGATGCCAGGCGAGGATGTGGGAAGAGGCAGGACTGTCATGGTGAATCTACCGGGCCAGTGCTTAAAGTGATCTGAAAAAGTGTACCGGTACTGTATAGGCGCAAAGCTATACATTGCAAATATGCCATCCACTAGTCCATCGCCGGCCCTGACATGACGCCCACGCTTTTTCTTTCGCTCTCGCTGTTCACGCTTGCCATGTCGATCACACCGGGCCCCAACAACATCATGCTGACGGCGTCGGGGCTGCGTTTCGGGTTTCGCAGCACCATTCCTCACATGCTTGGCATCAGTGCAGGCGTGATGCTGATGGTGCTGGCCATAGGACTGGGGCTGGGCGCGTTGTTCGCCGCCGTTCCTTCCCTGTACCCTGTACTGAAGTACGCAGGCGCAGCCTACCTGCTGTACCTGGCATGGCGCATCCTGCAGGCCGGCGCGCCGGCACAGCAAGCGGGCCGCGCTCGCCCTTTCACTTTTCTGCAGGCGGCCGCGTTCCAATGGGTCAACCCCAAGGCGTGGATCATGGTGATCGGAGCAGTCGCCACCTATCTGCCCGAGCAGGGCTTCTTTGGCAATTTGCTGTTGCTCATGCTGACCTTCGGCATCATCAACTTGCCCAGCATTGCCGTCTGGGCCTATGCGGGCACCTTGCTGCGCAATCTGCTGCGCACGCCCCGCGCGGTGCAAATTTTCAATACCGGCATGGCGATCCTGCTGGTTGCATCGCTCTACCCCACGGTGGTCGGCACCCCGGGCTGATACGCCGCCGGAACAGCTGACCGGCAGGAGCGAGCAAGCAGGACGGCCGCGCACGCCCAGCCCGCATCAGGCACAATGCGTTCTGCTTGCCTATCCGATATCTTCCATGCGTTTCGATCCCGATGTCCCGCTGAAAACCGTCTGCGTCAACGGTTATCCCCTGCACTACCTGGAAATGGGCGAAGGCGAACCCGTGCTGCTGGTGCATGGTTCCCTGTGCGACTGCCGATACTGGAAACCCCAGATGGCGCCCATTGCCCGCAGCCGGCGCGTCATTGCCGTGAGCCTGCGCCACCACTGGCCCGCCACCAGCCGGGCCGACGACGGCAGCTTTTCCATTGCCCAGCATACGCAAGACCTAGCCGACCTGCTGCAGGCCCTGGGGCTTTCGTGGGCGCATGTGGTTGGCCACTCGCGGGGTGGGCGGGTTGCCCTGGAACTTGCGCGCCTGCATCCCGCTGCGGTGCGCACCCTGGTGCTGGCCGATCCCGGCGTGCAATTTGCCGACGCCGGCGCAAGCCATGCTCGCGCCGCCTTCGTGACCGAAGCCACGTCGCGCGTAATGGCCGGCGACATCGAGGGCGGCCTTGGCCTCTTCGTTGATTCCGTCAACGGCGAGAACACCTGGGCGCGCATGGTGGAAGGATTCAAGAACATGGCCCGCGACAACGCCGGCACCCTGCCCGGCCAGGCCATCGAGCCCGTGCTGGCCGTGGCGGACCAGGAACTGCGCGCGCTTGCCATCCCCACCTTGCTGATCGGCGGCGGCGCCAGCCCGGAACGCTATGCCCAGGTACTGGCCCGGCTGGCCGCCACCCTGCCCAATACCACCAGTGTTTTCATCCAAGGCGCCGCGCACGGCATGAACCTGGCCAAGCCCCATAGTTTCAATACGGCGCTGGGCAACTTCTGGAACACGACGGGGCAATCGTTCGGCACGACCTGATAAGCTGGCTGCCATGACCCACCGGCAAGCCCTCGCCCACATCCATCTTGCGGCCGTCCTGTTCGGGCTTACCGGCGTTTTCGGCGAGCTCATCCAGGCCGGCGCCATCGCCATCACCATGGGACGCGCCGCCTTTGCCGTACTGGCCCTGGCCGGGTTTGCCCGTTGGCAGAAGCAGAGCCTGACGCTAGGCATCACCGGCATGCATGCATGGGCGCTGGCCGGATCCGGGGCCTTGCTTGCGGCGCATTGGATGACCTTTTTCGTCTCGGTCAAGATAGGCGGCATAGCCGTCGCCACCCTGGGCTTCGCCAGCTTCCCGGCTTTCATCACCTTGCTGGAAGGGCTGCTATATCGCGAACGGATACACGCGGCGGAATGGCTGCTGCTGGGCCTGGTCAGCGCCGGCCTGGTTCTGGTGACACCGGCTTTCGACCTGGCAGATGAAGGCACAGTGGGCCTGGCCTGGGGCATCGCCTCGGGACTGGCCTTCGCCCTGCTGGCCCTGGCCAACCGGCGCACGGCAGCCGGCCTGAACACCATCCAGCTGGCCTGCTGGCAGAACGTGGTGGTGATGCTGATCTGCCTGCCCTTAGGGCTGGGCGAACTGGCCAGGCTGGCGTGGCTGGACTGGTTCTGGCTGGCATTGCTGGGCGTGTTCTGCACCGGCCTGTCGCATTATCTTTTCGTCTCGAGCCTGACGCGCCTGAATGCCCGCACCGCTGGGCTGGTCATTGCCCTGGAGCCGGTGTATGCCATTTTGTTTGCCTGGCTGCTGTTTACCCAGCAACCCAGCCTGCGCATGATAGCCGGTGCCGCCCTGATCCTGGTTGCCAGTATCTATTCAGGGATGCGGCAAAAGCGACCACAAGCGTCTCCCTGAAACATATTTCCGCCTGTTTTTGGGTGCGCCGGCAATAGTAACCATCTTATACTGCCGGCTCTGGCGCGTATCGCGCGCAAGCCTGATGCCTTTTCAAGCCCCTATGCGCAAACCCGACAACATCGTGTACTGGCAGGATGACAAACCCCCTGCCCGGATTGCCATCTTTCTGGCCTTGCAACAGGTAGCCTTCCTGGGTGCATTGCTCGTCATCCTCAGCGTGTTCGCACATCACGAAGGATTGAGCCACGACGTCTTCCTGGATATTGCCTCGGCCACACTGATCGCCTCGGCGGTGGCCTTGCTGCTTCAGGTCATGAATCGCTACGAGATAGGCTCGGGCTACTACTACCCTCTGCAAGCCAGCTCTTCGGTCCTGCCCGCCATGTATATCGCCAGCGCCAGCGAAGGCGGCCTGGCCGCCAGCTACGGCATGATCGTTGTCATCGGCATTACCCAGTTTCTGGTCAGCCTGGTCATCCCCAGGCTGCGCGGCGTGTTCTCGGTAGAGGTCGCAGGCCTGGCCGTTTTGCTGTTGGGCATAGGCTTGGGCCAGATGGGCCTGCACCTGGTTTTCGAGGGAGACCGCGGAACCAGCCTCACCACTGTGGAACTGGGGGTTGGCGCCGTCACCTTTCTCACCATGGTTGCCTGCAATGTCTGGATCAAATCCCGCCTGCGGCTGTTCGCCACACTGGTGGGCCTGACCGTGGGCGCCACCGCGGGCTGGGCCACCGGGCTGATCGACCCCGGCCTACAGATCGAGTTCGCGAACGCACCCTGGTTTCGTATGCCGGCCCTGGCCAGCGTGGGCTGGAGCTTCGATGCGAGCGCCATCCTGCCGTATGTCCTGACTGGGGTCTTCCTTTCGCTGGCCTCGATGGGCACCCAGACCGTCGCCCAACAAATGGCCGACGCCGACTGGATTCGCCCAGACCTTCCCGCCTACGGCCGGGGCCTGCGGGCCGAAGGCCTGAGTCATCTTTTCATTGCCCTGATCAATGCCCTGCCGCTCGCTTCCAGCGGCGGCGGGGTCACCCAGGCCGCGGCCTCGGGCAGCACCAGCCGCTATCTGGCCCTCTGGGTTGCTGGCGCCTTCGTGCTGTTCGCGTTCCTGCCCAAGCTGATTCTGGTGTGGTTGCTGCTACCCGACGCCGTCATGGGCGGCCTGATGCTGTTTCTTGCCACGTTCACCATGCTCAGCGGCATGCAGCTTATAGGCTCGCGCATGCTGGATAACCGCCGGGTCCTGGCGGTGGGTACCGGATTGGCGTTTGCCTTGTCGTTCCCGGCGCTCAATGCAGGCCTGCAGCAAATCTCGCCGATGATGGCCGAGCAAGTCATCTTCTCAGGCTTTGCCGGCGGCATGCTGGCCGCGCTTGCCCTGACCGCCCTGTTTCGCCTTGGCGTCAAGCGGCGCGCCCAGAAAACCTTCAAAGCGGACGATACCCACCTTGAAGAAATCGCCGCCTTCATGGAACACCAGGGCCGCCTGTGGGGCGCTCGCCACGACGTGGTGCGGCGCGCCGAGCTCAGTTGCTGGCAGACTTTCGAGTTGCTCGCGCACGGCGGGTTCGTTGCGCCCGAGCCGGGCCAGATTTCCCTGGAAACCCGTTTTGACGAGTTCTCGCTGACTGTCAGTTTCCGCTATCGCGGCACCCTGCCCCATTTGGCGGCCACACCGCCCACACAGGACGAACTCATAGACGACCCGGATGCCCAGGCCAGGATGAGCGGCTACCTGATCCGGCGCGCAGCCCAGGTGCGCTCGCGCCAATCCGGCGACTTGTGCGTGGTGCATCTCAGTTTTGCCAGCTAGGTAACGCCGGTCTGCAAACAGCGGCAAGCCGCCGTTGCAGCGTGCTATGGTGCGCAGTGTCAATACCTACCTAAAAACAGACCTGTACCATGCAGCGAGACAGCACGAACGGCGATCCACGCCGTTCATCCGGCAAATGGTTTGCCATCATCGTTTTCCTTTGCTTTGCTTCCGCGTACTTCCTGTCGTATGCGCTACGCACCGTCAACGCCACTCTTGCCCCCTACCTTACCAATGATCTTGCGCTAACCCCCGCCGACCTGGGCTGGCTTTCGTCGGCCTACTTTATTTCCTTTGCCGCGTTGCAATGGCCCCTGGGATTCTGGCTGGATCGTTATGGCGCGCGGCGTGTCAATGCGTCGTTACTGGTGGTTGCCGCCGCCGGCTCTGTGCTCATGGCTATCGGCGAGACACTGACCACCGTGTCGCTGGGGCGAATTCTGGTGGGCGTGGGCGTATCGGCCTGCCTGATGGCACCATTCTCGTACTTCCGGCGCTGCTATCCACCCGAGCGCCAGGCCCAACTGGGCTTGTGGATGCTGGTGGCCGGGACCAGCGGCGCAGTCATCTCGACGCTGCCGGTGGGCGCCCTGGCCGCCGTCCTGGGCTGGCGCGCCGTATTCGTCTTGTTTGGCCTGCTGCTGCTGGCCGCGGCCCTGGCTATTTTCTTCAAGATTCCCGACGACGACCTGATCCGAGAAGAGACCCCGCACGAAACGGCCGAGCCTGCCAGCGTCAGCCTGCTGCGCCACCCCGAGGTGCTGCGCGTGATTCCCGTGGCCATGATCAGCCAAGGCGGCATCGTGGCCCTGCAGACATTGTGGATAGGCCCCTGGATGATACGCATGCTGGGCATGGACAATTCCCGCATGGCCACCACGCTTTTCACCTTCATGCTGGCCTTGATGTGCTGCTACATCGCCATGAGCTTTCTGAGCCCAGTGCTGCAGCGCCGGGGCTTGAGCCTCAAGCAAATCGCCATTACCGGCCACCTCACGACCATCCCGACCATGCTCGCCATCGCTTTGCTGCCCTTGTCGGGCAGCTGGATATTGTGGCTGGGCCTGGCGGCGGCGCTACCGGCCATGTCGCTGCTGCAGCCGGCTTTCGCGCTGGACTTTCCCAAGGCGCTGGCCGGGCGTGTGCTGACCCTGTTCAACCTGTTCGTGTTTACGGGTTCGTTTGTCGTGCAATGGGGTATCGGCCTGCTGATCGAATTCTTCCAGCAGTTCGGCGCTGGCGAACGCATAGCCTACCCTGCCGCCTTTCTGACATTGACAGCACTGCAGATACTGGCATGGCTATGGTATTGGGCCCGCGGCAGACAGCGCAGGCCCGTCTAGAAAACTTCAGCCGTGGTGGCGGGCACCACGGCGGCGCATCAGGTAGCGCCAGACAAAGCCTGGATAGGCGCAGACCAGGAAGACGCCAAGGGTAATGGCGAAGAACTCCCAGGTCTGGACGAAACGATTGCCCAGCTGCGCCTCGAAGGCAAAGCCGATGGCAATCACCACGCCATAGAACACCAGCACTTCCAGGAAACGCAGCCAGAACGACTTCACAGCCGGCTGGCCGCCGCGTTTCCAGGTGAAGATGCCAAGCACCCGTTCAGACACGAACGGGATATTGGCAGCCACTACCATCAAAGCAATCAGAACGACGAAGGCCAGGGTCTGGTTCATCGCGCCGCTTAGCCGAAACTGGCCGTAACGGCATACACGCACAGCGCCATGAGCGGACCGGGCACAATACCCAGCACGATCATCGACAAGCCATTGACCGACATCACAGCGCGAGCCGTGAAGCCCGCTTCGATCGGCGCCAGGGCATCGCTCGAGGAAGGTTCGTCGAAGTAGGCAACCTTGACCACGCGCAGATAGTAGAACGCACCGATCAGCGAGAACATGACCGCGGCCACCGCCAGCCAGATATGGCCGGATTCAATCAGCACCTGCAACACCGCCAGCTTGGAATAGAAACCAACCGTGGGCGGAATACCTGCCAGCGAGAACATCATCAGCAGGAGCATCAGCGCAAACCAGGGGCTGCGGCGGTTCAAGCCTTTCAGGTCGTCGATATTGTCGGACTCGAAGCCGTTGGCACGCGACAGCAGGAGCACCAAGCCGAAAGTACCCAGCGTGGTCAGGACATAGACCACGATGTAGAACATCGCCGCGGCGAAGGCGTCGTTGCGCGACGCAAAGTCGCTACCCGACATCATGCCCAGCAGCACAAACCCCACTTGTGAAATCGTGGAGTAAGCCAGCATGCGCTTGAAGCTGGTTTGCATGATGGCGGTAAGGTTACCGATGGCCAGCGAAGCCACGGCCAACACCGCCAGCATGGGCTGCCAGTGCGGGGCCAGGCTGGGCAAGGCCTCGCCCAGCAGACGCATCGTAATGGCAAATGCCGCCAGCTTGGGGGCTGCGCCCAGCAACAGGGTTACCGGCGTGGGCGAACCCTGGTACACGTCGGGCACCCACATATGGAAGGGAACCGCACCCAGCTTGAATGCCAGGCCGGCAACCAGGAACACCAGGCCGAAGACCAGGGCCATTTCGCGGTCGGTACCCAGTTCGATCGCGGCGGCAATGCCCGAGAGCGACAAGGTGTTGGTGGCGCCATACAACATGGACATGCCGTACAGCAGGAAGCCCGTGGCCAGCGCACCCAGCACGAAATACTTCATGGCGGCTTCGACAGCCACGGTGTGGTCACGACGCAGCGCCACCAGGGCATACAGCGCCAGCGACATCAGCTCGAGGCCCAGGAAGATGGTGATCAGGTTGGCGGCCGAAATCATCACCATCTGGCCCAGGGTGGCCAGCAGCGTCAGCACATACAGTTCGCCGCCACGGCTGACCATATCGCGGGCATTGCTGTAGACCCGGCCATAGACCAGGGTGACCATGCCTGCCAGGTAGGACAGTATCTTCAGCAGATGCGACATGGCATCTGCCACGTACAGGCCGTGGAAGGTCGTGCCCACCGTACCGTTGGCCCATTGCATGGCGCTGACCACGACGAGGATTGCCAGGGTCGCCTGGGTCAGAACATACGTGAGCGCGCGGGTGCCCTTACCGAAGGCATCGATGATAAGAATGCCGCAGGCGAGCACCAGCAGCAGAATTTCCGGCGTCGCCAGCGCGAAGTTGAGATTCGAATGTTGCATAGTGGGTTACACGATCAGTTGTATGCCGGGCGGGCTGCGTGAGCACGCCCGACACCGATGGCCAATGTGGGCGTAGTTGTCACAGTTTGGACACCGCGATATGTTCGAGCAATGCTTGTACCGAAACGTGCATCACATCGGTAAACGGCTTGGGATACACGCCCATATAGAGCACGGCAATCGCCAGCACACCCAAAATCATGAACTCACGCGGATTGATATCGCTCATGGCGCGTACGTTGTCGTTGGCGATTTCGCCAAAGAACACGCGCTTGACCAGCCACAGCGAATACGTGGCAGCGAGGATCAGTGAAATGGCAGCCAACAGGCCGATCCAGAAGTTGTACTCGACCGCGCCCATGATAACCATGAACTCGCCGACGAAACCGCTGGTGGCGGGCAAGCCGGCGTTGGCCATGCCGAACAGCACGGCAAAGGCGGCAAAGCGCGGCATGGTGTTGATGACGCCGCCATAGTCGGCGATGTTGCGTGTATGCATGCGGTCGTAGAGAACCCCGATGCTAAAGAACATGGCGCCCGACACGAAACCGTGCGAGATCATCTGCACGATGGCGCCTTCGAGGCCAGCCGTGTTGAAGATGAAAAAGCCCAGCGTCACGAACCCCATGTGCGCCACCGACGAATAAGCCACAAGCTTTTTCATGTCGGACTGCACGATGGCAACCAGGCCCACGTAAATCACGGCGATCAGCGACAGCGTGATCATCAACCAGGACAGCGATTGCGCGGCGTCCGGAGTGATGGGCAGCGAGAAGCGCAGGAAACCATAGGCACCCAGCTTGAGCATGATCGCAGCCAGCACGATCGAGCCGCCGGTGGGCGCTTCAACGTGGGCATCCGGCAGCCAGGTATGCACCGGCCACATCGGCACTTTCACGGCGAAGGCCATCAGCAGCGCCAGGAAGATGAGCACCTGCGGCGTGTAGCCCAGGGGCAGCGCATGCCAGGTGGCGATATCGAAGCTGCCGCCCGACGCGTGCCACAGGTAGACAAAGGCCACCAGGGTAAGCAGCGAGCCCAACAAGGTGTACAGGAAGAACTTGAAGGCCGCGTACACCCGGTTCGAGCCGCCCCACACCCCGATGATGATGTACATCGGGATCAGCGTCGCCTCGAAGAAGATGTAGAACAGCATGCCGTCCAGCGCTGCGAACACGCCGATCATGAAGCCCGACAGGATCAGGAACGCGCCCATGTACTGGGCGACGCGACTGGTAATGACTTCCCATCCGGCCAGCACCACGATCACCGTGATGAAGGCCGTCAGCAGGACGAACCACAGCGAGATGCCGTCGATGCCCAGGTGGTAGTACACCGAGAACGGCGCTATCCACAGGAACTTCTCGACGAACTGCATATCTGCCGTCGAGGCGTCGAACCCCATATAAAGGGGAATGGTTACCGCCAGGCCAATCAACGAACCGATCAGCGCCAGCACGCGCGCCAGACCGGGATTTTCGTCGCGGCCCACAAGCATGACCAGCAAGCCAGACACGATCGGTACGAAGATCGCAAGCGTCAACCAGGGGAAAGAGGAATGCACCATTTCGCTTGCCATCTTATTTGATCAGCACAAAGAGGGTTATCAGCGCCAGAATGCCGATGATCATTGAAAACGCGTAGTGATAGATGTGGCCGGACTGCAGGTGGCGCGAAACCGCCGCAACCCAACCCACCACACGTGCACTACCGTTAACAACAAGACCATCGATCAGGCGGCGGTCGCCCACCTGCCACAGACCCGTGCCCAGGGCGCGGGCACCGCGTGCCAGGACGTTTTCGTTGAACCAGTCGGCGTAGTACTTGTTCTCGAGGATATTGACCACGCCGCTGAGCGAACGACGGATGGCCGCACCGCTCTCCGGACGGAAGAGGCAGGTATACCAGGCCACCACGGCACCCGCCACGACCAGCCAGAACGGCAAGGTCGAGAACGCGTGCACGCCGTATGCCACCCAGCCATGGAAGGTCGTCGCCAGTTCAGCCATCGCGGGGTGTTCCGGGAACACGGTGATGACACCCTTGAAGAAGTCGCCAAAGAGCAAGGGACCGACAGCGATCGCACCGATGACAACCGACGGGATAGCCAGCAGCAGCAAGGGTACGGTCACGACCGCGGGCGATTCGTGCGGCGTGCCGCCATGATGGCCGTGATCGTCGCCGTGGGCTGCATGATCGTGGCCATGCGCCTTGGTGTCGAAACGCTCTTTACCGTGGAAGACCATGAAGTACACGCGGAACGAGTACACCGAGGTCACGAACACACCGATCAGGGTGGCGTAGTAGGCGAACGAAGCACCCCACACATTGGCCGCATGTGCAGCTTCAATGATGTGTTCCTTGGAGTAGAAGCCGGCAAAGAACGGCGTACCGACCAGTGCAAGCGTACCCAGCAGGAAAGTGATCCAGGTAATGGGCATGTACTTACGCAGGCCGCCCATGTTGCGGATGTCCTGGTCGTGGTGCATGCCGATGATGACCG
>JBEBVZ010000044.1:0-41971 GCA_040392445.1 Verticiella sediminum | reverse complement strand
CGGTTTTGGTTTTTTGGTTTTGCGCGGTGTTGGGGTGCCGGCAGACGGCTTTAACCGTACTCAGCTCAGCTGTAGGCGTATTGCGTGCTACCTTTGCGGCCAAAGTAAGCTTCAGGATTGCAATGTCTACCTCCCAACCTTCGAATTCCTCTTCGAGCTTTAGCGAAAGCGAGCTGGAACTCCTTGCCAAGACGGCAGATGCGCTAAGCGCCTATTCGGGTAAGCCGGTGATGGCCGAAACCGGCGCCACAGACGGCGTGGCCTGGGTCGTGTTCGGTGTGCCGCTGGCCAGTGATGCCGACGAAACCACCGACGGCGACGAAGACCAGCAAGACCGCGAAACCGAAGAAACCACTGAAACCGACGACGATGCCGTCGTGTGGCAAATGGGTGGGCCCGGCACCGAATGGGTGGGCAATGCCGGCGGCCTGTGCCCCGCGCCCGACGATGTCTACGAATGCCGTTTGCTGTGGGCAATCCAGATTACAGGCATCGAGGGCGAGCGCTTTATCAAGCTCGATGAGCATAGTGAAGTGGTGGCCTGGTCCGACCACCTGGCCGACCTGCTGCCCTTCGAAATCGACCCTGACGAAGACTTCGACGACTTCGACGACTGACCTGCACGGGCGGTTCCCGGTGGTGCGGGCATGGCCATCGCCATCGCGTCGCCCGCCTGCATTGGTCCCGGCCGCACAAGAGTGCGCGCCGATAGGGGGCCAGCCTCTTGTGCGGCCACGCTGTGCAGGGCAATCTGTCCGTTTCTGGCGTAAAGGAGCTGTACCGCATGATCGATGTCGCATTCAAGTTGCTGGGCGGCATTGGTATTTTCCTGCTGGCCATGAGCCTGCTGACCGATGGCCTCAAGTCGTTTGCGGGCGAAGCCCTGAGCCGCGCGCTGGTCCGCTTTACGGGTACGCCCATCAAGGCCTTTGCTTCCGGCACCCTGGTCACGCTGATCGTCCAGTCGTCCATGGCTACCACCGTAACGCTGATTGGTTTTGTCAGCGCGGGCCTGCTTGCGTTTCCACAGGCGGTGGGCGTGGTCATGGGCGCCAGCCTGGGTACGACAGGTACCGGCTGGCTGGTGGCCGGGCTGGGCTTGACCGTAAGCCTGGGGTTCTACGCCTTGCCCTTTGTGGGCCTTGGCGCATTCATGCGCCTGCTGGGGCGGGGCCGCTGGCGTTCGCTGGGCACGGCAGTAGCGGGCTTTGGCATGATGTTCGTTGGCATTGGCATCCTGCAGGAAGGCATGCAGGGCATATCCGACCTGTTCGACTTCCACGCCTTGCCGACATCCGGAGCCGGCGCGCATGCACTGGTGCTGCTGATCGGCATCGTCATGACGGTGATGATGCAGTCATCGACGGCTGCGGTGGCGACTACGCTCACTGGCCTGCATGCGGGCGCAGTCAGCTTCGAGCAGGCCGCGGTGCTGGTGATTGGCGCCTCTATCGGTACCACGGCAACCGGGGTGCTGGCGGCGATAAGTGGCACGGTGCCAGCCAAGCGTACAGCGCTGGCCCACGTGGTGTTCAATCTAAGCACCGGGGGCATTGCCCTGCTGATCCTGCCGGCCTACCTATGGTTGATCGAAATGTTGCAGCGCTATGCAGGCCTGGCCGCGGGGCCGGTCAGCCTGGCCGCGTTCCATTCCTTGTTCACGGCAGCCGGCGTGATGCTGTTCCTGCCATTTGCCAACCGCTATGCCGGCCTTATCGAGCGCTTGTTGCCAGACAAGGGCCCGGCGCTGACGCGTCATCTGGATGCCACCCTCCTGCAGGTTCCGGCCGTGGCGCTGGAAGCGACCCAGCGTGCGTTGGTTGACATCGCTTGCGCCACTTTCGAGGGCGTGCGAGGGGTGCTGGATGGCGAGTATGGTGGCGTCGAACAAAACCAGAGATTGAGGATACGGCAGGCTTTGCAGCAGACGCAGAACTTTTTTGCGCGCATTCCCGCCACAGTGGAAGGAGAGTCGCTGCTACAGCCTCGGCTGGCGCAGATGCACGCCATCGAGCACTTGCAACGCTTGCAGACCCGCTTGCGGGTGCCCCGGGGGCTGCCCGCCATGCTGGCCGACGCGCGCTTGCAACTGGCGGTAGCCGAAGGCAGGCAGGCCCTGCGGCTTGCCGAGCTGGGCCTGCGTGGCACGGCGCCCACCAACTGGCTGGAGAGCTTGCAGCACGGCGCGGGTGTTTTGACGCAGTTGCGCCATGACATGCGGTTGGCGCTCCTGGAGCAAACCGCGGGCGGGGAGCGCGGCTCGGAAGATGCCCTGCAGCGTACCGACTTCATCCGCTGGCTGGAGCGCAGCGCGCATCACGCCTGGCGCACGGCGAACTACCTGAGTGCCGCCACCGAGTTGACCGAGCCCGAACCCGAGGTGGAAACGGATGCGGATGCGTCGTTCGACGCGCTGGACGACTGAGCTGCTTTGGCGGCCTGCGGCCGGGTTTCCATGATCAGCTCCACGCGCCGGTTGACCGCTCGGCCTGCCGGGCTGTCGTTGGGCGCAATGGGGCGAGTGTCGGCATATCCGGTGGCGCGCAGCCGCACGGCGGGGATGCCCTGGCCTTCAAGATGCCTGAGCACGCTGGTGGCGCGTGTGGTGGAAAGCTCCCAGTTTGACGGAAAGCGATCGTTGCGGATGGGTACCGGGTCGGTATGGCCTTCGACCGCTATCCGATAATCGTTGCGTGCCAGCACTGTGGCCAGCCGGCTGAGAACGTCCAGGCCGGACTCGGTCAGGGCTGCCTGTCCGGACGAAAACAGGATTTCATTGTTGATGCGAAAGCTGATGGATTCTTCATTGATGATGACGTCGATGCCATCGCCCAGCTCGGTCAGGCCAAGATCCGCCAGCGATGGCTTGGGCGGCGCTGGCGTCGGGGCCGGCTCGGCAGGCGTAGCTGCGGCCGGCTCGGCTAAGGGTTCAGGTCCGGGGGACGTGCCGGCGGACCAGAGCCTGGGGCCGGTCGCCATTGAGTCCAGGCTGCCGTCCATCGTGGCTGATGAGAAGGGCGTCGCGGTTTGCACCCATGCCGACGAGCGTATTGAGCCCACCAGAGCCAGGGCTGGGGCGGCGAGTGTTTCATTGGCGGCGGGCGCATCCGGCGTCATTGCCGCCATGGCTGTGGGCAGCGGCCCGGAAGCCGGCTCGACCTCGTCGGGCTTGGGCACGGCGGCGACCACTACCTGAGGCGCCGGTGCGTCGTCCTGCGACCCGGCTGTGATCTGCACGGATGCTGAATCCGGTATGGCCGTTGCCGCGGTGACAATCGGCGCAGGCGCAAGCTCTTGCGCCTGCGCAACTTCGGGCTGTGCGGGCTGCTCGGGCGGCGCATTGGTGCTTGCCGTTTGCACCGCAGTCTTTGCGCCGGCTTGCGCCTGCCCCAGGCCGGTGCGAGAGAACGCCAGCATCACTACCAGCATCACCAGCAAGAGCGTAATCAGGTCAAGGTAGGTGAATAGCCAACCTTCCGGTTCGCGTTCGGCCGGCGCGGGGACATGCCAGCGAGCGTAGCGGCTTTGTCGTTCGCGCTTCTCGAGGTGCTCGAGCCGCTCGAGGCGGGCGCGCAGTTCCGGTCTGAGCACCGAGGCGGGCGGCAGCTTGGTGGTGTTCATTTTGCGCGGGCAAGATTGATGCCGGGCTCAGCCTGCGTGCCGCCATCGTGGATCTCATCTTCGTAATGCATCATGAATGACTGCAGGGTCTCGCGCATCACGGCCGAACTGCGTTTGTCGCTCATCATCGACACGCCCTGCATCACCATGTTCATGAGTACCAGGCGCTGTTCGGTACGGCGCTCGAGCTTCACGGCGACGGGTTTGAGCAGCAGGTTGGCCAGCAAAATGCCGTAGAACGTGGTCATCAGGGCAACCGCCATCTGTTGGCCGATGACCGTCATGTCGCCATCGCCCAGTACGGTCAGCAGGTTGATCAGGCCGACCAGGGTGCCCAGCATGCCAAACGCGGGAGCAAAGCCGGCCATGACCCGGAACATCTGCGCTTCGGCGTGTTCGCGCGCGCGCAGCCGGGCAATGCGCCACTGCAGCAGCTCGATGATCTGCTCTTCCGGGGTGTTGTCGATAACCAGTTGCACGCCGGTGCGAAGAAAGGGGTTGGCGACCTTTTCCAGGGCGTCTTCCACTTTGCGCACATCGTTCTTCATCCATAGCTGCGAGAGCGCCACCAGCTCGTCGATGTCCTGGTCGGTGCGCACGCGCTCGTTGCGAAAAATCGTGCGCAAAAGCGCGAATACCCGCACGACCTCGCGCAACGGATAGCTGATGAAAGTGGCGGCCAGCGTTCCGCCCAGCACGATGGCCAGGCCAGGCAGGTTCACGTACATGCCCGGATCTGTGGCAGAGAACGCCAGGACGATCGCCAGCATGACGATGCCAGCGACCGCCCCGATAAGGGTGGACGGGTTCATTTTCGGAATGCTCATGCCAGGTCGGCCCGTGTGCGGGCCGCAGTTGGTGGTGTGTGGATGGGTAGCCACCGCGATTCTAGCGACTGGACATGTCCGCCAAACGCAAAGAAACAGGCCTAAAAGGCCCGCAGACATGGCGTTGGACCGGCTCGCGCGCAATGAGACCTGTCTCGACCGATTGGTGTAGACCGTCCGGCTCACCGTTATTAAGCCAGCCATGCCATCTGATCTAAGGGTTCTCCGTGCCTGGTTTAGATCAAGTAACTGATATTCACACAAGCTTGCAATACCTATCATGAATCCATCGATTTCGTTCGCAACGGCAGAAAAGATGTAACCAGCTCGGGTCGGTAAAAGGTGGGTATGGCCACCTGTGTGTAACGACCTACACCCTTGCTTCAAAGCGCAAGCAACGCTGCAGGAACGAGGCGGTGAAACGCTGCATCGGAGGGGAAAAATGAAGTTTCCGATCAAACAAGTTGGCGTCGCTTTATTGACTCTTGCTGCGCTGCCTGCCTATTCGGATCCGGCACCACGTCCGGTTCCCCAGGCCAGCAGTGCCCAGGGCAAGGCGGCGGCAGCGGATCCCATGATAGGCGTCGTGATCAATCGCACGGTCACGGTCATGGGGCGTGATTTCTACAAGTATTTCGCCGCCTCGTGGCGCGACAAGGAAATGAGCGAGCGGTTTTCGATCTCTATCCACGAGCGCCCCTCGGCGATTCGGGGTAGCGAAATGTGGGTGCAGTTCGGCCAACGCAAGGTTTTCCACGCCTATATGTCGCCGGCACGTGCGGCAGTCAAGGATGCCAGCGCCCAAGCGGTCGAGATTGCATACAAGAACGTCGTTGAACTCGAGGTGCAGCGCCTGCTGTTCCAAGACAAGGACCTAGGGCCTGAGGAGATCTAAATGGGAAAGCAAAGAACATTGTCGCGGCCGATACCGGGCTTGCTTGCATCGATAGCCGTCGTGGCACTGACGGGCATCAGCACGGCCAAGGCCGGCGAGCTTATCTACTACCCGACCAACCCATCCTTTGGCGGGAATCCCTTGAATGGCTCGGTGCTGCTCAATTCGGCGCTGGCCACCAACAAGCATACCGACCCCGATGCCGACCGCAATCTGGGGCTTGGGCGCCAGTCGTCGCTGCAGTCGTTCAACGACTCGCTTGAACGTGCGGTCCTGAGCCAGCTGGCGTCGGCGGCTACCGGCGAAATCATGGGCACGGATGGCACTTTGCGCCCAGGCCGAGTGGAAACCGGCAATTTCCTGATCAATATCGTCGACCTGGGCAGTGGTGTGCTGCAAATCACCACAACGGACAAGCTCCTCGGGACGTCGACTTCCTTTCAGGTCGGAAAATGAACGCGATATCGAGAACCGGACGCGCAACAGCCCGTCGCCCCTTCAAGAGCGCTTGCCTGGCGGTATTGGCGTCCGCCTTGCTGGCCGCCTGCGCCTCGCCACATGAGCCGACCGGACTGAGCGGGCCAGCCCACCTGACGCCGCCATCGGCCGCAACTCGCGACCTGATCAAGCTGCCGCCGCCCAAAGGCAAAGTCGTCGTGGCGGTCTATGGCTTTCGCGACCAGACCGGGCAGTACAAGCCGTCTCCAGACAGCTCGTTCTCTACCTCGGTGACGCAGGGCGCGGCTGCGATGCTGGTCAAGGCCTTGAAGGACTCGGGCTGGTTCACTCCCGTAGAGCGCGAAAGCCTGCAGGAACTGCTGACCGAGAGACGTATCGTGCGCGCCCTGGATGGCTCGCCGGAAGATGGCCCCAACCGGACCATCCCGGCCCTGATGCCAGCTTCGATCATGATAGACGGCGGCATCATCGGCTACGAAAGCAATGTTCGAACAGGTGGCGCAGGCGCCCGTTTCCTGGGTATTGGGTTGTCCACTCAATATCGGGTGGATCAGGTGACGGTGAACGTGCGCAGCGTCGATATTCGAAATGGCCAGATATTAAACAGCGTCTCTACCACCAAGACCATTTTCTCGTTCGAAATCAGTCCGAGCGTATTCAAGTTCGTCAATTTCAAGGATTTGCTTGAAATTGAAGCGGGTATGACCCGCAACGAGCCTGCTCAGCTTGCGGTAAAGGAAGCGATTGAGTCTGCTGTCGTGCATTTGACCGTGCAAGGCCTGAAGGATCGTAGTTGGGTATTGCGCAATGAAAAAGACTGGGATTCACCCATTATCCAGCGTTACCTGAATGAGGCCAACAGTTATGTTGCCGAAGGGGTAAGCACGCAGCAACTGGCTGCTGCACAGTCGGTCCCGCCCGCGAACTGAGTTGTTTTCTCCAACGTGTTTCTTAACCTTTTGGAATAAAACATGACTCCATTTTCTGCAGCCGATTTACGCAGTCGCGGCTTGCGTGGCCTGACCTGGCGACACGGGCTTTTGGCCATGGCGATCCTGGCCGCGCCGGCAGCCCAGGCCTTTGATCTTGCCCCCACGTCAGAGTTGCCCCTGTCCGAACTGGCGTCTCCCGCCGCGGTCGGCAACCACGCGGGGTTGCGGCAGTCGGGCAACTACAACCGCGCCGGTATCAATCAGCAAGGCTCGGCGAACGTGGCCGATGCAGCCCAGCGCGGGCTGAACGGCAGCCTGGACCTGGTCCAGGCGGGGTATGGCAACCAGGCCATGCTGGATCAGGCGGGTTGGAACAACACCATGAGCATTGCCCAGTACGGGTATGCCAACTCAGTGGATGTGGCCCAGGGGGGCCAGTTCAACAGTACTCACGTGGTTCAGAAAGGCTGGGGAAACTCGGCTTTGGTGGAGCAATACGGTACGGGTAACCGCGCCGAGATTGCGCAGTATGGCCTGTCTCAGGCAACGGTTGTTACTCAGTATGGCAATGGCGATTTTGCCAGCGTGATCCAGCATTGAAGACCGCTGGATTCAGGTAGTTGTACTCAGGTCTTTACCATCAGGAGACTTTCATCATGAAGCGCACTCTTTCCACGCTTGCACTTGGCATTTCGATGGCCTATGGCCTGCCCGCCATGGCTGCAAGCACTTCCGATGTCAATCAAAGCGGCGACCACAACGATGCCAGCGTTAGCCAGGTGTTCAACCAGGCGACGTCGTCCAGTGTGAACCAGGCGGGTGACCGCAATATGGCGATCGTTGATCAAGCCTATAACAACAATGCCAAGGCCACGATCAGCGAGTCCTCCCGGGCTGATCGCAACATCTCGAGTATCACCCAGGAAGACAGCAGCTTCGCTACTGCCAAAATCGAGGATCGTGGCGATCACAATACCTCGGTGCTCACGCAAACCGACGTAGACCATGCCGAGGCCTCGGCCGAAAACAGCGGCGATCGCAACCTCTCGCGCATTACGCAGGATCGCAGCGGTGGGGTAAAGGCCACGACCAGGAACAGTGGCGACGGCAACGTGGCCACGGTTGGGCAGGCATACAGCAGCCTGGTCGAGGCTTCGATCAACCATAGCGGCAACCGCAACAACTCCCTGGTCAGCCAGGAACGGGTGTTGGGGGGGGCGGCCAGCATTTCGCAGGCCGGCAGCGACAACCTGTCCAGAATCACCCAGCACGATGGCGCTGGGCTGGTAGCCTCCATCAACGCCAATCAGACAGGGTGGTGGGCCGGCACCAATGGCGACAACATGGCCTTCATCGACCAGACCGGTGTTGGCCAGAACGCCAAGATCGAGCAAAACGCGTCGCGCGACACCTATGCCCTGGTAGACCAGACGGGCCTTGGCCAAACCGCGTCGATCAACCAGAACGCCTATGGCAGCAGCGCCAAGGTGTACCAGTCGGGTATCGGCCAGGACGCCACGGTGACTCAGCAGGGCTACGGCCATAACGCTGAAGTCTTCCAGGCCGGTGGCGGCCTGTTCGCTGGCAATGACGCCAACATCCTGCAGACCGGCGCCGTGCAGTACGCCTACGTCAACCAGGATGGCCGGAACCTGAATGCCCAGGTAACGCAAACCAACTCGCATAACTGGGCCAGCGTCACCCAAAGCGGCCACGGCCATAACTCGGTCGTGACCCAGACCGGCCGCACCAATACGGCTTTGGTTCTTCAAAACTGATCGGGCGTAGCAGCCTGGCGTAGCAGTGTGCGGACGGAGGCCTGCCTCCGTCCGTATCCCCATATCGCGTGACGAACAGGAAGCGTCATGATCGCCGATTCGGATATACAAGTATGGCTGGAAGCCCAGACTCAATCCCGCCCGAGCGTGATTGTTCCCTACGTGCAAAGCATGGTGGATAAAAGCGTGGCCTACCGTGTCCGGGTCACCAAGGAAAACAATAGTGGCCGTTCCGAGATCAGCCAGGGCGGCACCATCTTCATGATGGCCACCAAACCAACCCCCCTGGGGAAAATGTCGCTGAGCATCGGCGATGCCGATGTTTGCGAAATCGAGCTGACCCTGACCGAAACCGGCAAGCCGTCGGACAAATACCGCTTCGACTGCCCACGCTAGGCTGGCTTTGCGCATTGCCTGGCTCTGGGGCGGCGTCACTGCAACGCAGGTTCAATCGGGATATGCTGTGGTCAAGACCATCATGCTGTATCGAATGCGATGCCTGACTGCCGTATTGCCCGTAGTGCCGTTACAGATCAAGTTTGCAAGACTCGTCGTGTCGCACCCCGGTGGCGGGTCATTGCCATGGCATGGATCCTGGCGTGGTGCGCCGGTGCCGCCTGGGCCCAGGACACGCTATCGCCGGAGTCGCAAATTCTGCCTGCGATTCAAACCGAACCCTTGCCGCCACCCTTGCTGTGGTTTGAGCAGGCCGGATCGCGCGCCGGCCTGCCGGGCGAGCAGGCCAGGCAGGCAGTGGAAATCCTACTGCAGGCGGGGATACATGGGCTGGATCCGGAAAACTATGACGCCGTGGGCTTGCGGCGCGCCGTGGCCCAGGCGGCAGCCGGGCCGGGCTTGCCGCCCGACAGGGTAGCCGCGCTCGATGCCGCGCTGACCACGGCCATGCGGCTGTATCTGACAGACCTGCACATGGGGCGGGTGAACCCGCGCCAGGTCCACGCGAATTTCAAGGTGTCGCCGGCCGCGGGCTTCGATGCGGCAAGCTATTTGTATACGGCGGTGGCCGAGCATCGTTTGCCGCAGGCGGCGGCCGAGGCCGCGCCACAGATCCCCCTGTATGCGGATTTACTGCACGCACTGGCCAGCTATCGCCAGCTGGGCAACCATGCCGCCTGGCAAACGCCATTGCCTGCCATCCCTGGCGGCAAGCTCCAGCCCGGCCAGGCCTATACCGGGTTGCAGGCGCTGGCGTACCGGCTGGCTGCCCTGGGTGATTTGCCAGCCGACAGTCTCGTGCCGGCGCGCTACGAGGGCGTGCTGGTCGGCGCACTCCAGCGGTTTCAGCGGCGCCATGGCCTGAAGGAAGACGGCGTGCTGGGCAAGGGGACGCTGGTCCAGCTTGACGTGACGCCAGCCCATCGCGTGCGCCAGATCGAGCTTAGCCTCGAGCGGCTGCGCTGGACTCCGCTGTTGCAGGCCGAACGCATGGTCGTGGTGAATCTGCCGGAGTTCGTGCTGCGTGCCTATGAAGCCCGCGCCGGCCAGATAGACCTCAAGCTCGAGATGCGGGTGATCGTGGGCGAGGCCATGAAAACCGACACCCCGGTATTCGATGAGGACATGCGGTTCATCGAGTTCAGCCCTTATTGGAATATTCCGATTTCCATTGCGCGCGCCGAAACCATCCCCCGCTTGCGCAGCAATCCGGGCTACCTTCAGCAGCAGGGGATGGAGTTCGTCGCCCGCGACGGCAGCGTCAGCCGAACCGTGTCCGAAGCCAACCTGCAGGCGGTGCGCAGCGGCCAGATGCGCATCCGTCAGCGCCCCGGTCCGCGCAACGCATTGGGCGATATCAAGTTCGTTTTGCCAAATAACAGTAATATCTACCTTCACCACACCCCGGCCACGCAGCTTTTTTCACGTGAACGGCGCGATTTCAGCCATGGCTGCATACGCGTCGAAGAGCCGGTGGCCCTGGCTCAGTTCGTTCTGCAAAACGAGCCGCAATGGACGGAACAACGCATTCGCGACGCCATGAGCCAGGGGCGCTCACGCACTATCCAGCTCGAGCAGCCATTGCCTGTGGTGATTGCGTACAGTACCGTCGTCGCCAAACACGGCGCCGTGTACTTTTTCCCTGATATTTACGGACACGACAAGCTGTTGGACGCAGCCCTGCGCGAGAGCATCCGCGCTCGTTCCGTATTGCGCGCGAATTTTCCCGCCGCAAATTGAACGTATGTGTATGGAGCCCGGTGCATGATTCAACCGCTCAAGCCTTCCCGTAGAACCTTTCTTCGTCGTTCCGTCAGCCTGGCCGTGGCCGGCGCGGCAAGCGCATTGTCCACCCCCGTGCTGGCCAATCTTTCGCGTGGCCGCAGCCTGGCCTTCGACCACACCCATACCCGCGAGAAGATCGCGCTGGAATATGCGTTGGGCGATGCTTATATCCCCAAGTCGCTGACGCGACTCAATCACTTCCTGCGCGATCACTATTCGGGCGCGGTGGGGGTGATCGACCCCAAGCTGTTCGATGTCCTGCATCGAATCGGCGTGGCGCTGGGCACCAATTCGCTCCAGCCTTTCCAGGTGATTTCGGGCTACCGCAATCCCCGTACCAACAATATGTTGCGCACCACCCGTGGCGGTGGTGTCGCCAAGCACAGCCTGCATATGGATGGCAAGGCCATCGATATCCGCCTGCCGGGCGTGCCGCTAGCCGAACTGCGCGATGCGGCGCTATCGCTCAAGGCAGGCGGCGTAGGATTTTATCCACGCGATCAGTTCGTCCACGTCGATACCGGGCGAGTACGCAGCTGGTAGGGCGTACCTCAAAGGAAAAGCAGTATGCGTTTAGACAAGTTCCTGTGCGAGAGCACGGATCTCACTCGTTCCCTGGCCAAAACGGCGCTGATGCGGGGCGAAATTACGGTTAACGGCGAGGTCGTCAAACGCACAACCCACGATGTCAAGGACAGCGACTGTGTGCAGTGGCAGGGCGAGACCCTGGCGCTGATCGGCCTGCGCTACATCATGCTGAACAAGCCGGGCGGCTACGAGTGCACCAATAAAAACAGCCTGTATCCCTCGGTGATGGAGTTGCTGGATGTCGATAAGCGCGATCGCCTGCATACGGTAGGCAGGCTGGACGTGGACACCACGGGCCTGCTGCTGATTACCGACGATGGCCAGTGGACCCACCGGGTGATCTCGCCCAAGCATCAGTGCGACAAGGTGTACCTGGCCACACTGGCCGAGCCGGTGGCCGAGGACGCCATTGCGGTGTTCGCCGCCGGGGTGGCGCTGGATGGCGAGGACAAGCCCACCTTGCCCGCCACGCTGGAAATCGTCGACCCCCGCACGGCCAGGCTGACGATACAGGAAGGCAAGTATCACCAGGTCAAGCGCATGTTTGCCGCGCTGGGCAACCGGGTGCTGACACTGCACCGGGAACGCATTGGCCCGGTGGCGCTGGACCATGACCTGGAGGTAGGCGAGTCGCGCTACCTGACCGACGCCGAGGTCGCGGGGCTGGGCGGCGCATAGGCTGCCGCGGCTTCTTCCAGAACCTGGGCAAGTTGCCGGGTGGCCGGGCCGGCATTTTCGGCCGAACCGAACATCAGGTATAGCGATACCTGGCGTGTCTTGCCTGTGCTCAAGGGCAGGGCACGCAGCTGACCTTGGGCCAGCTCGTCCAGTATCAGGTGGTGCGGCAGCCAGGCAAAGCCCACGCCGCCGGCTACCATCGCAATAGACGTATGCAGGCTGGTGACCGTCCAGCGCTGCGTGGCGCCCAGCCAGCCTTCGTCGCGAGGATGCAGCGTGCCCGAGTCGCGCAGCACGACCTGGATTTCTCCTTGCAGGTCTTCGGCATCCAGTTCGCGCTCGAGACGGTGCAAGGCATGCTCGGGGTGCGCGACGGCGATGAATGCCACGTCCAGCAGGTGGTTGCCCAGATAGCCCGGAGGTACCCGGGTGCCGATCACCAGATCGTTTCTTTCATCCAGCAAGGCTTCGTCCGCACCCGACAGCACGACCTCGTTGAGCTGCACACGGGTTTGCGCGGCCAGGCCGGTAAAGTGGCGCAGCGCCTGCAGCAGCAGCGGCGTGGGAAATGCCACATCCGCGACCAGCCGGACTTCGGCTTCCCAGCCCTTTTCCAGGCTGCCGGCCAGGTGTTCGAGCTTCTGGGCATCGGCCAGCAGTTCGCTGGCCCGTGCCAGCAGAATCCTGCCGTTTTCGGTAAGCCTGGCCTTGCGGCCTTCGATGACCAGTAGTTCCACGCCGGCCTGCTCCTGCAGGCGAGCCGCCATATAGCTGATGGAAGACTGGCTTTTATGCAGGGCTAGTGCGGCTTGCGCGTAGCCGCCATGCGCGACGATGGCCTGCAGTACGCGCCATTGCTCCAGCGTGGTTCGTGGTATCCACATATATCGAAAAATCAGATGATAAGAAGCAATATTTTAAACTTTTATATCTATTAATGTGGCTATAAAATAGCACTATCGCAGGATGCATACTCATAGAGGAGCACACAATGATTGCAATTCGCCTTGCCGACGAACGCGGCCATGCCCACCACGGATGGCTCAACAGCCACCATACTTTTTCGTTTGCCAACTACTACGATCCCGCCCATATGGGGTGGTCGGTGTTGCGGGTGATCAACGACGATACCGTCGATCCCGGCCAGGGCTTTGGCCGGCACAGCCATCGCGATATGGAAATCATTTCCTACGTTCTGGATGGTGAACTGGCGCACCGGGACTCCATGGGCAGCGGCTCGGTCATCCGTCCGGGCGACGTGCAGATCATGAGCGCCGGCACGGGGGTGCAGCACAGCGAATTCAATGCTTCGGACAGCGCCAAGGTCAATTTTCTGCAGATCTGGATTACGCCCAAATTTACGGGGACGCAGCCCAATTACCAGGAAAAGCACTTCGAGGCGGCGCAAAAGCGGGGCAAGCTGCGGGTGGTGGTCTCGCCCGATGGCCGCGACGGCTCGCTGACCATCGTGCAGGACGCCTGTTTGTATGTCGCGCTGCTGGATGGCGCGGAAGAAATCCGCTATCAGATCCCGCCAGGCAAGGACCAGTCCGCCCGCAAAGCCTATGTGCACGTAGTGCGCGGCACGCTGGAGCTGAATGGGCAGACGCTGTCAGCGGGCGACGGGGCGCGTATCCAGGACGAGAAGGAATTGCATTTCAGCCAGGGCCGGCAAGCCGAGTTCCTGTTGTTCGATCTGCCCTGAAACACCCATGCCGGGCCGGGCCCGGCGTGCCGTGCGCCGCCTTATGTTTCAATAGGGAGTTGTTCCACAGGAAGTTTGCAGCTCACAGTCTGGTATCAAGGCATGTCGCACACAACACAATCGCAGCAGAAGTCCACAGTCGAAGACGGCATGAAATATGTCGCTTCCTGCCAGTTGCCCACGCCGTGGGCAACGTTTGAAATGCACGGCTTTGTCGAGCGGCCGGGCGGCAAAGAGCATGTGGCCCTGACGCTGGGCGATATCGGCGACGGCGCGCCCGTGCTTGCGCGCGTGCATTCAGAATGCCTGACCGGCGACGCCCTGTTCAGCCAGCGCTGCGATTGCGGCGCCCAGTTGCAGGAAGCCCTGGCCATGATCGCCCGCGAAGGGCGCGGCATGATCCTGTACCTGCGCCAGGAAGGCCGGGGTATCGGCTTGCTGAACAAGATACAGGCCTACCAGCTGCAGGACGAGGGCGCCGATACCGTGGAAGCCAACCGACTGCTGGGGTTTGCCGACGATCTACGCGACTACAGCCTTTGCAAGCCTATGCTGGATCACTTCAAGGTGAGCCAGTTGCGCCTGCTTACCAACAACCCACGCAAGGTCGATGCGTTGACCGCGCTGGGTATTTCGGTCACCGAGAGGCTGGAGCTGATCGTCAACCGCAATCCCTTCAACGACCGCTACCTGGACACCAAGGCCACCCGCCTGGGTCACCTGATTCCCATCGGGCGCGAATTGGGCTAACTCAAAAAAGTCTCGACGGTTCTTCTTCCAGCTCTGGCGTAGTTATTGCTGCAGGCGCAGAATACAGTTGCGCTGCACGTCCGGCGCTGCCACGAAGGAGACCGTCGTGAGCCGCAAAACACCCATCGAGCGATACCGCAATATCGGCATCAGTGCCCATATCGACGCGGGCAAGACCACCACAACCGAGCGCATCCTCTTTTATACCGGCGTCAATTACAAGATTGGCGAGGTACACGAGGGGACAGCCACCATGGACTGGATGGAGCAGGAGCAGGAACGTGGCATCACCATCACGTCGGCTGCCACCACTGCATTCTGGAAAGGCATGGCGGGCAACTATCCGGAATACCGGATAAACATCATCGACACCCCGGGGCACGTCGACTTCACCATAGAGGTCGAGCGCTCGATGCGGGTGCTCGATGGCGCGGTCATGGTCTATGACTCGGTGGGCGGCGTGCAGCCGCAGTCGGAAACGGTGTGGCGCCAGGCGAATAAATACAAAGTGCCGCGCATCGCCTTCGTCAACAAGATGGATCGCGTGGGCGCCGATTTTTTTCGGGTCCAGCGCCAGATCGGCGAGCGCCTGAAAGGGGTGGCGGTGCCGGTGCAGATCCCGGTGGGCGCGCATGACCACTTCCTGGGCGTGGTGGATCTGGTGAAGATGAAAGCCATCATCTGGGATGAAGCCAACCACGGCGTGAAATTCGAGTATGTGGATATCCCGGCCGAGCTGCTCGATACCGCCAATGAATGGCGCGGCAAGATGGTCGAGGCCGCAGCGGAAGCCAGCGACGAGCTGCTGGGCAAATACCTGGCCGGCGTGGCGCTGTCCGACGATGAAATCCGCCAGGCGCTGCGCCAGCGCACCATCGCCAATGAAATCATTCCCATGCTGTGCGGCAGCGCCTTCAAGAACAAGGGCGTGCAGGCCATGCTCGACGCCGTCATCGATTACCTGCCCTCGCCCATAGACGTGCCCGCCATCCCCGGGCATACCGAAGACGAACAGCCTGCCGAGCGCCATCCCAGCGACGACGAGCCGTTCAGCGCGCTGGCCTTCAAGATCATGACCGACCCCTATGTGGGCCAGCTGGCGTTCTTTCGGGTGTACTCGGGCATCATCAATTCGGGCGACACGGTGTATGTTCCCAGCCGCCACAAGCGCGAGCGCATCGGGCGCATCCTGCAGATGCATGCCAACACCCGCAAGGAAATCAAAGAGGTGCGGGCGGGCGATATCGCCGCCGCGGTGGGTCTCAAGGACGTCACCACCGGCGATACCCTGTGCGACCCGGCGCACGTCATCATCCTCGAGCGCATGAGCTTTCCCGAGCCCGTGATCGCGCAGGCGGTGGAACCCAAGACCGATGTCGACCAGGAAAAAATGGCGCATGCCCTGGCGCGGCTGGCCCAGGAAGACCCGTCCTTTCGGGTGCAGACCGATGAAGAATCCAGCCAGACCATCATCTCGGGCATGGGCGAATTGCACCTGGAAATCCTCGTCGATCGCCTCAAGCGCGAATTTGGCGTCCAGGTGGCGGTGGGCAAGCCCCAGGTCGCGTATCGCGAGACCATCCGGCAGCCGGTGAAGAATGTCGAGGGCAAGTTCATCAAGCAGTCCGGCGGCCACGGCCAGTATGGCCATGCCGTGCTCGATCTGGAGCCCCTGCCGCCGGGCAGCGGCTACCAGTTCGTGGATGCGATCAAGGGCGGCGTGGTGCCGCGCGAATTCATTCCCGCCGTCGATAAGGGCATCCGGGACAGCCTGAAAGCGGGCGTGATGGCCGGTTATCCCGTGGTCGATATCAAGGCAACCCTGGTTTTTGGGTCGTCGCACGATGTCGATTCCAATGAAAATGCCTTTCGCATGGCCGGTGCGGCCGCGTTCAAGGAGGGCATGCGCCGCGCCAAACCGGTTCTGCTCGAACCCGTGATGGCCGTGGAAGTGGAGACGCCGGAAGAATTCATGGGCAATGTCATGGGTGATCTGTCGTCGCGGCGCGGCAATGTGCAGGGCATGGAAGATATTGCCGGCGGGGCGGGCAAGCTGGTGCGCGCCGAAGTGCCGCTGGCCGAAATGTTTGGCTACTCGACCGCCTTGCGATCCCTGACCCAGGGGCGCGCCACTTATTCCATGGAATTCCGGCAATACGCGCAGACGCCGCCCAATGTTTCAGAGCAGGTTATGGGGTCGCGCGCTAAACGTGAGGGGTAAGGCCATGAGCCAGACGGTACAACTGCGTTTGCACGTGCCCGAGCCTACCGGCAGGCCAGGCCACGAAACGGATTTTTCCTACCTGCATTTGTCGCCGGCCGGCGAGGTCAAGCGCCCGCCGGTGGATGTGCTGCCCTCGGACACCGGCGAGCTGGCCTATACCCTGGTGCGGGTATTGGATGACGAGGGCAATGCGCTGGGGCCGTGGGCGCCGCGGCTCGAGCCCGATTTCCTGCGCAAAGGCTTGCGGGCGATGCTGAAAACGCGCATCTACGATGCGCGCATGCTGATCGCGCAACGGCAGAAGAAAATCTCGTTCTATATGCAGTGCCTGGGCGAAGAGGCGATTGCCACGGCCCATGCGATGGCGCTGCAGCCCGGCGACATGTGTTTCCCCACCTATCGCCAGCAGGGCTTGCTGCTGGCGCGCGATGATGTCGAACTGGTAGATATGATCTGCCAACTGATGTCCAACGAGCGCGACCCCATGAAGGGGCGGCAGTTGCCGGTGATGTATTCCATGAAGCGCGCCGGTTTCTTTACGGTCTCGGGCAACCTGGCCACGCAGTTCGTCCAGGCGGTGGGGTGGGGCATGGCATCGGCCATCAAGGGCGACAGCAAGATCGCCTCGGGCTGGATAGGCGACGGCGCGACCGCCGAATCCGATTTCCATACCGCGCTGACCTTCGCCCATGTGTACCGGGCGCCGGTGATCCTGAACGTGGTCAACAACCAGTGGGCGATCTCCACTTTCCAGGCAATTGCGGGCGGCGAGGCCACTACCTTTGCAGCCCGCGGCGTGGGCTGCGGCATTGCCTCGCTGCGGGTGGACGGCAACGACTTCCTGGCCGTGTATGCGGCCTCGCAATGGGCTGCCGAGCGCGCGCGCGGCAACCTGGGGCCGACGCTGATCGAATGGGTTACCTACCGGGCCGGGGCGCACTCGACGTCGGATGATCCTTCCAAGTACCGGCCGGCCGACGACTGGGCGCATTTTCCCCTGGGCGACCCGATTGCCCGCCTCAAGCAGCATCTGATCCGGATCGGCGCCTGGTCCGACGACGAGCACGAAGCCCTGCGCAAAGAACTCGAGGCGCAGGTGATCGCCGCCCAGAAAGAGGCCGAGCAGTACGGACTGCTGAGCAACGGGCATATTCCCAGTGCGGCCTCGATGTTCGAGGACGTCTACAAGGACATGCCGGCGCACTTGCGCCGCCAACGCGACCAGCTGGGAGTATGACGATGGATACCCGGACACCAAGCCGCCTGCCCGGCCGGCCGATGACGATGGTGCAGGCGCTGCGCTCGGCGATGGATGTGATGCTCGAGCGCGATCCCAATGTGATTGTGTATGGTCAGGATGTGGGGTATTTCGGCGGCGTGTTCCGTTGCACCGAAGGTCTGCAGGCCAAGTACGGTACGTCGCGCGTGTTCGATGCGCCGATTTCGGAAGGCGGGATCGTGGGCACGGCGGTAGGCATGGGCGCCTACGGCTTGCGCCCGGTGGTGGAAATCCAGTTCGCCGACTACTTCTATCCGGCCTCGGACCAGATCGTGTCCGAGGCCGCGCGCTTGCGTTATCGCTCGGCGGGCGACTTCACCGCGCCGATTACGATACGCATGCCATGCGGAGGCGGCATCTACGGCGGGCAAACCCATAGCCAGAGCCCGGAGGCGCTGTTCATCCACGTCAGCGGCTTGCGCACGGTGATGCCGTCCAATCCCTACGACGCCAAGGGCCTGCTGATCGCCTCGATCGAGAACGATGACCCGGTCATCTTCCTGGAACCCAAGCGCTTGTACAACGGCCCCTTCGACGGCCACCATGACAAGCCGGTGGTGCCGTGGTCCAAGCACCCGCTGGGCGAAGTGCCCGAGGGCTATTACACGGTGCCGCTGGAATCGGCGTCGGTGTTTCGTCCCGGCGCGGCGTTGACCGTGATCACCTACGGCACCATGGTCTTCGTGTGCGAGGCGGCGGCCAATGAAGCAGGCATCGATGCCGAGATCATCGACCTGCGCAGCTTGTGGCCGCTGGACCTGGACACCATCGTCACCTCGGTCAAGAAAACCGGGCGCTGCGTGATCGTGCATGAAGCCACCCGCACCAGCGGTTTCGGCGCCGAGCTGACCGCGCTGGTGCAAGAGCATTGCTTCTATCACCTCGAGGCGCCCATCGAGCGCGTGACGGGCTGGGATACGCCTTACCCGCATGCGCAGGAGTGGGCCTACTTTCCGGGCCCGGCCCGCGTTGCCGCTGCGTTCAAGCGCGTGGTGGAGGCCGTATGAGCGTGCACATCATCAAAATGCCCGACCTGGGCGAAGGCATCGCCGAGGTCGAACTGGTGGCCTGGCATGTGCAGCCGGGCGACCAGGTGACCGAGGACCAGCCTTTGGCCGACGTCATGACGGAGAAGGCGACGGTGGAGATACCGTCGCCCGTGGTGGGTAAGGTGCTGGCCCTGGGAGCGGAAGTGGGCAAGGTGCTGGCCGTGGGCGCCGAGCTGATCCGCATCGAGACCGAGGATGGAGCCGGCGCGCCGGTGGCGGCGCAGGAAGCGTCGGGCGCTGCTGAGCCCGACGGGGGCGCCCTGTCGCGGGCCGCCCTATCGCGGGCCGTCCCATCGCAAGGCCAGGCGCTGTCGGCATCAGCAGATGCAGCGGGGGCACCCGCTGACGCGATCTCGCCTGCAGGCCGCTCACATGCGGCGGACGCGGCAAGGCCGATCCGGCCCGACGGCCATCCCCTGGCGTCCCCGGCGGTACGCCAGCATGCCCGGCAACTCGATATCGAATTGCATCGCGTAACCGGCAGCGGGCCGGGTGGGCGCATCTTGCACCAGGACCTGGAAGCCTTTGCCGCGGATGCTTCGGCGGCGCCCGGCCTGAGCCAGGCCCAGGCGCTCTACCAGGCCCGGCATGACGAGTTGGCCGTGCCGGTGATAGGTCTGCGCCGCAGGATCGCCCAGAATATGCAGGAGGCCCTGCGCATTCCCCACTTCACCTATGTCGAGGAAGTGGATGTGACCGAGATCGAGGCCTTGCGCGCGCAGTTGAACACTCGGTTTGGCGCCGAGCGTGGCCATCTGACGCTTTTGCCCCTGCTGCTGCGCGCCGTGGTGCTGGCCGTGCGCGAGTTCCCGCAGATGAATGCGCGCTTTGACGACAAGGCGGGTGTGGTGACGCAATACGGCGCGGTGCATGCGGGCATCGCCACCCAGACTGCCGCCGGCTTGATGGTGCCGGTGCTGCGGCATGCCGAATCCCACAGTCCCTGGGCCAGCGCGCAGGAAATCGTGCGCTTGGCCGAAGCTGCCCGGGCCGGCAAAGCCAGGCGCGAGGAACTGGGCGGCTCGACCATCACCATCACCAGCCTGGGTGCACTGGGCGGCATCGTGTCCACTCCGGTCATCAACCACCCCGAGGTTGCCATCATCGGGGTCAACCGCATGGCGCTGCGTCCCATGATTCGCGATGGCGCCGTGATGCCGCGCAAGATGATGAACCTGTCTTCTTCGTTCGATCACCGCGTCATCGACGGCATGCACGCGGCTGAGTTCGTGCAGTCCCTGCGTGGGCTGCTGGAGTGTCCGGCACTGCTGTTCGTCGAATAATGCCCCAGGGGCGCCGTGCCAACCGGGGCGGTGGGCGCCTATACCCGGCGGCATGACACCCGGTTCGGGGTTCTGCCTTTATGATGCGTCGGCCGATACATTCTGAGCAGGAAAGCACCATGCCGACACCCAAGACCGCGCGCCTTCTGGATCCCTTGGCGCCGATTGCGCCCGATGCACGCCATTTCAGCGGACTCGATTCATTCACCCTCTGGTTGTCGCTGGGGGTGGGCTTGCTGGTGCTGCAGGCGGGCGCCTTGCTGGTGCCGGGCCTGGGTTTTGCCCAGGCCGCGTTCGTCATCGTGGTGGGCTCGGGCATTGGGGTGACGCTGCTGGCCTTGACCGGTGTGATCGGCTGCGACACCGGTTTGTCGAGCATGGCGGCCATGCGCCCGACGCTGGGCACGCAGGGCGCGCGCTTGCCGGCGCTGCTGAACGTGGTGCAGTTGGTGGGATGGGGCGCTTTCGAGCTGATCGTCATGCGCGATGCTGCCGATGCCATCGCCCAGCGCCTGGGCGCGCCGGCGCTTTCCTGGCTTTGGACGGTGTTGTTCGGCGTGCTCGTGACCGGCCTGGCCTTTGGCGGCCCGCTGGCGTTCGTGCGGGTGCTGCTGCGCCGCTTCGGCATCTGGCTGGTGCTGGGGGCTGGCGCCTGGCTGAGCTGGCAGCTCTTGCAATCACCCGGGCTGGGCAAGGTATTGAGCCATACGGGCGACGGCAGCCTGCCACTGGGCACCGGGTTGGATCTGGCGATTGCGATGCCGCTGTCGTGGCTGCCGCTGATCGCCGACTACACGCGCCATGGCCGCAGCAGCCGGGGCGTGTTCTGGGGCGTGGCTCTGGGTTATTTCGTGGCCAATGTATGGTTCTATTCGATGGGGGCGGGGTATGCGCTGGCCGTGGGTGGCGACAACCTCGTGCAGTCCATCCTGCTGGCCAGCGGCGGCTTGGTGGCGCTGGCGATGATCGTTGGCGACGAAACCGACAATGCCTTTGCCGATGTCTATTCGGCGGCGGTTTCCAGCGCCACCTTCATCACGGGCATTCGCGTGTCGCGCCTGGCCCTGGGGTTCGGCGTGCTGTGCACTGTGGTGGCGCTGCTGATACCGGTGGGGCAGTATCAGCACTTCCTGCTGATGATAGGTTCGGTTTTCGCGCCGCTGTTCGGCGTGGTGCTGACTGACCACTTCCTGCTGCGCAAGCGGCCGCGGGTGGCCAGCCAGGATGCCTCGCCCGCCGTGCCGGCCTTTCGCCTGGCCGCATTGCTGGCCTGGATCTGCGGCATCGTCGTCTATCAACTGGTGGTGCGCTGGGCGCCAGGCTGGGGCGCGACCTTGCCCAGCCTGGCGGCGGCGGGCGCCGTGTTTTTCCTGATGGGGCGCCGCTCGGGCCCGGCCGCCAGCCGCTAGCGGCGGCGCCAGGCTTGCGGTGTGTAGCCAAAGCGCCCGGCCCGAACGCTTACGGTGCGAGCGTTAACAGACCCTAGAAGAGGGGCTGGGGAAGATGTTGCCGGCGCCAACTGCTCGGGCTTTGATGAAAATGCTTGCTGAACCACCGGGTGAAGGAGCTGTTTTCCGCAAAGCCGGCCAGTGTGGCGGCCTCGTTGACCGAGACCTGTGGGTTTTTCAAGGCGCGAATCGCAACCTGGCTGCGCACGGCGTCCAGGATGTCCTGAAAGCTGGTGCTGTTGTTCTCTAGTTGGCGCTGCAGGGAGCGCGACGTACAGCCCAAGGCGTTGGCCACTTGGCCAAGGCTGTGGCGACCATGCGGCAATAGCGACTGGAGCGTGTTTTGCACCTGCTGTTCCACGGACTTGAGAAATTGGCTGGGAGCGTGAACATCTATCAAGTTCCGGGCATGTTCTTCCATGCGGCTGTCGTGTTCCGGGTCGAGAAGCTGCAGGTCCTGGTTGTACACCACGATGCCGTCAAAGTCCGAGGCAAACACAACCTCGCTGCCCAGCACCCGGCGGTGATGGGCCGTGCTGGCCGGAGCCGCATGCGAGAAATGCACTCCGACGGGGCTCCAGTCTTTACCCAGCTGGTAGCGGCACAGGCTCAGCAAGGCGGTGATGGCCAATTCCATGGGGTGGCGCCCTGCCGTCTCCCGCTCGGTGTTCAGATGCAGCTGGATGATGGACAGGCGTTCTTGCGTCACGGTTTGCGTGATGATGGTGGTGCTGATCAGGTGGTGGTAGTCCTCGAGCGTTCGCAACAGGGTGGCCAGGCTGGCCTGGTGCTGCAAAAGCAGGCTGATCTGCCCGAAGTCCGGTAGCCGCCAGCACGAACCCATGAGCAATCCCAGCGGTGCGTTGCCGGCTTGCGTGGAAGAGGACTCCAGCAGTTGGGCGAAAGCTGTCTCGGGTACCAGCAGGTCGGGCGAATTCAGGTAGCTGTGATCCAGATCCACCTGCCGGAGCATGCGCAAGGGATCGATGCCGAGTTCTTGCGCGACTTTCGAATATTTGTTCAGGCTGATGCTTCGAATGCGAGGCGTCATGATGGCAGATCCGTGCCCTTTTGCCGCTCGTGGCAGAGGCGTTTCATACAGCGTGGAAGGTGTCCCATCCCATTCAGGGAAATGGCGGGACAATGCATAGGTATATCAAGGTGGCGCAAGATGGTCAATAGCGCCAATGCAAGAGGTCTTTGCAGTTGTGACGCATGCTGCCCAGCTACGACGCGCTTGCGCAGGGCGATCGGGCGGTGTTCTGCGTACAGACCCTGACAGGGTTTTCCCCCGACTGCGCGACCGGACAAGCGCTTGTCGTGATCGGCTAAGCGGGTTGGCCCCATATGATCCGAGAATTTCTCCAGTCGGCAGGCAGACGATAAATATATCGCAATGCCTGCTGTCGTGAACTTCAAGGAGATAGCATTGGCACAAGTCGTCAGATTCGAGCAGACCGGCGGACCGGAAGTCCTGCACCTATGTAGCGTCGATGTCGCAGAGCCCGGACCAGGCCAAGTGCTCCTGCAGCAAAAGGCGGCGGGTCTGAACTATGCGGACACTTATTTCCGCTCCGGTATCTATCCCGTGCCCCTGCCCAGTGGCATGGGCGTAGAGGGGGCGGGCGTCGTCGCCGCGGTTGGCCAGGGCGTGGACAACGTCGCCGTTGGCGACCGGGTGACCTATACCGGATTTACCAATACTCTCGGCGCCTACAGCACCGAGCGCTTGATTCCCGCGAATGCCCTGATCAAGCTGCCGGATGCCATCGACTTCGAGACAGCCGCCTGCATCACCATGCGCGGATTGACGGCGGCCTACCTGATGCGCCGCATCCATCCGTTTCATGGGGGCGAGACGATCTTGTTGCATGCCGCGGCCGGTGGCGTCGGGCTTATTGTCACCCAATGGGCCAAGCTGCTGGGGCTTACCGTGATCGGCACGGTATCGAGCGACGTCAAGGCACAGGTTGCGCGCGACCATGGATGCGACCACGTCATTAACTACAGCCATGAAAACGTGGCCCAGCGAGTGCGCGAACTGACCGGCGGCATAGGCGTGAGCGTGGTGTTCGACAGCGTTGGCAAGGACACTTTCGAGGGCTCCCTCGATTCCCTCAAGCGCCGTGGGCTGATGGTCTGCGTGGGCACCGCATCAGGCACGATTCCGCCATTTGACCCCCAGATCCTGGCACGCAAGGGATCGCTGTTCCTGACGCGCCCGGCACTGGCTGATTACATTTCCGACCCTCTGGAAAAACAGGAACTGCTCGCCGAGCTTTTCGATCATGTGGCGGCCGGGCGCATCCGCATCGACATCCAGAAGCGCTATGCGCTGGAAGAAGCCGTACAGGCGCACCGCGATCTTGAATCCCGCAAAACCATAGGCGCATCGGTTTTCGCCATCTGAGGAAACAGGCCATGAAAGTCGAACGACAGACCTGCACCATCGGTGCGGAAGTATCTGGGGTGCATCTGGGAGATGCCTCGCGTGACCAGGGGCTGGCCAATGAGCTCAAGGCCTTGCTGTTGCAGCATAAAGTGCTTTTTTTTCGCGATCAGGAAATTACGCGGGCCGAACATGTGGCCTTTGCCCGGCATTTCGGCGAGCTGGAGGACCATCCGGTGGCCGGCAGCGACCCTGATCACCCCGGTCTGGTCCAGATCTACCGCAGCGACAAGCGCGAGACCTACGAGAACAGCTTTCACACCGACGGGCAGTGGCGTGAAAGGCCGCCCATGGGGTGTGTGTTGCGCTGTATCGAATCTCCGCCGACAGGGGGCGACACCATATGGGTCAACATGGTGGAGGCCTACAGCAACCTGCCGGACGACATCAAACAGAAAATAGATGGCCTGAAGGTGAAGTGTGGCATCGAGCAATCCTTCGGTGCCGCCATGCCGGAAGAAAAACGCCTGGCTCTCGGCAGGGAGTATCCGATGGTGGAGCACCCGGTGGTGCGCACCCACCCGGAAACCGGCGAAAAAATCCTGTACGTATGTGGCTTCGCCACCCATTTCGCCAATTACCACACGCCGGAAAATGTGCGGTTCGGCCAGGACAAGACGCCGGGCGCCAGCCTGCTGCTCAATTACCTGACCAGCCAGGCGGCCATTCCTGAATACCAGGTCCGTTTCCGCTGGAAACCGAACAGCGTAGTCATGTGGGACAACCGCTGCACCCAACATTACGCGGTTCAGGACTATTGGCCGGCTCCTCGAAAAATGGAGCGCACTGCCATTATCGGTGACAAGCCTTTCTAAGCGCGCAAAGCGCAGAAAACCAAAGGGGACAGACATGAAAACGCAAAGCAACTTCGGGTGGCGCGGCTACGTCTTGGCGGTCGGTATCGGTATTCTGGGTTGGACGCCCTTGACTCAGGCCGAGCAGGCTTGGCCCAACAAACCGATACGTCTGGTGGTGGGTGGACCCGCGGGCGGCAGTGCCGATGCGTTGGCGCGCTTGCTGGCAGAAGGCCTGCAGCATGAATTGGGTAAGCCGGTCATCGTGGAAAGCAAGCCCGGTGCCGCTGGGGCACTGGCAGTCAACGACTTGCTGTCCAACGGCAAGGATGGCTACACCTTCATGGTCATCCAGGGTGGCATTGTCAGCGAAACGCCGCTGGCCTACAAAGTCAATTACCAGCCCTTCACCGACCTGAAGCCGCTGGCCCAGCTCAGCCGCACGGGGCTGGTGCTGGTCGCGAACAAGGATCTGCCTGTCGCCAACCTGCAGCAATTGGTGAATTACGGCAAATCGCAAAAGGACGGGCTCGATTTCGCGTCTTACGCAACGGGAATGAAGGGACACACCTCGGGCATGCTGCTCGGGCAACTCACGCAGATGCAGATGAACCATGTGGGGTACAAGGGCTCCCCCTTGGCGCTGACTGACGTGATGGGTGGCCATGTACCCTTGATGTTCGATGGCTTGACCACCTCTTTGCCTCTGATCAAGTCTGGAAAAATCAAGGCGATTGCGGTGAACTACCCGATACGAATTGCCGAGCTGCCGGAAATACCTACTTTCAAGGAGCTCGGTTATCCGCAACTGGCGCAAGCAGGTTGGTTCGGCGTGTGGTCCAGCCCGGATGCTCCGCCGGCAGTCCAGCAAAAAATCCGTGATGTAACGCTGGCCTATTTCAAGCAATCCGAGCTGCAGGGCCGCGTCAAAGCCATGGGCATGGAGCCTGGCGGAGCCGCTACGTCCGAGGAACTGATGGCGGACTTGAAGCAGGGGTACGAGCAGCAGGCCGCGTTGTTGAAATCCATCAACTACGAGCAGCAGTAATAAAGCGAAGCGCGGGGCTCAACGCCGGCGGCGGTAGCGGGAATCTAAAAAGAAGCAGCAAGATGACGCCGTGCATGGGCATGCTCCCATGCACGGCGTCCGACTTGGGAGAGCTCTTGGTTTGGCGTTGCACTTGGCCGCAGGCGCACGCCGCAGTTACCGGGGCAAACAAAGAGGGCCGCCCAGCGAGCTGGCGGCCCCAAGTGTGGAAGCTGCGGGTGTACAGGGTGATCAGACGGCCTTGCGCAGAAAACCCTGGTTGCCGCCGTTGCGGTTGGGGGCAAAGCCGTTGGCCTGCAACGACTCTTCCACCGTGTCGTAGAACACGCCTATCTTGGAGATCTCGCGGGCTTGCTTGCCGGTGGCGATCTCGCGGCCGAAATCACGGGAAATGCGCACCAACTGCTCGATTTGC
Source organism: Verticiella sediminum (assembly GCA_040392445.1). Classification (GTDB taxonomy): domain Bacteria; phylum Pseudomonadota; class Gammaproteobacteria; order Burkholderiales; family Burkholderiaceae_B; genus Verticiella; species Verticiella sediminum_A. The sequence continues at coordinate 15,508 of JBEBVZ010000044.1, read as the reverse complement.
GACACGGTGCTCGCCTTGGCTGTGCGTGATTGGTTCCACAAGACATCTTCGGTTCCACATCGCACATGCAGGCCCATGGCAATGCCCATCATATTGATCGGCAACACATTGCGCACCGAGCTTTCCACTGTTAGCACGGCGCCGTCAGGCACAGCGCGCAGCATATTGGCCATGTTGTAGATGTTGGGCGCATCCATGCCGCCGCTGATGGCGACCCAGTTCATGACCAGCGGGCCTTGGTAGATGCCACGGCGCATCAGGCGTTCCACTGACTCGAAGCTGTTGATGTTGTAGCACTGGAAGGCGCTCTGGATACCGGCGGCGGTAAGCCTGCGGATGTGCTCTTCTACCCAGCCCGGCTGGGCGGGCACCGTCATCTCCTTGTAGGCTTCGTAGATGGCGGGGTTTTCGCGGGAAGTACCCTTGAAATCAGCCAGCTCGGCATGTTCGGTGACATTCATCTGCGAGGTATTCACCGTCACCGTGACCTGGTCGGGCTTGGGCTCGAGTTCGGCCAGCATGTGGCGGGTGTCGTCGCTCAACCACTTGGCGGCGGCGCCTTCGGATTCCGGTGCGAAGCTGATCGAGCCGCCCACCTGGATGACCATCTCGGGCACGGCTTTGCGTACGCCGGCGATCAGCTCGTTGAACTTGGACAGGCGCTTGGAGCCCTTGCCGTCCAGTTCGCGGACATGCAGGTGCAGCACCGTGGCGCCGGCGTTGTAGCAATCCACCGCCTTCTGGATTTGCGCCTCCATCGTGACGGGGATGTCTTCGGGGAAGTCGGAGGGCAGCCAGCCCGGCGCATAGGGGGCGGCGGTGATGATCAGGGGCTGTTGGTTTTCGGGGAACAGGTGGCCGTCGAGAAAGTTCATGGTGTGTCTCCAGTTGAATGCCGTATTTCGACGGGAAGATCGGTGTGCAAGTCGCTGCGCTGCGCGGCGGGAAGCATTCCCTTGCCTTGAGCATGGCGGCATGCGGATCTACACCACGAGGCGGATGCTGGGACCGTCGAATTCCGGGGTGCATTCACTGTAGGACAGGTAGGCAAAAGGCTATTTGCCATATCACGCTGCTCATTTGGCATTTCGCGCCAGCACCCTGGGTCGCAGGGCGGATTCCCATGCCCGGTCGTGGCGAGCCTCGGAGCAGGTCATGCCAAAAGAGACGAACCCTCCAGGGCGCTCGAAGCGCACCCTGGAGGGTTCAATGGTTCAGAAAGCGGGGCCCACAGCCTTAGTCGGCGTGTTTCTTGATCCAGGCTACGTACTGGTACATCCAGTTCTGCAGGAATTTCTTGCTGTCTGGATTGGCAATGTTTCCGGCTTCGTCGAAAAAGCCTTCCTTGACCTGTAGAAAGATTTCGGGCTGGCCCAGGGTGGGGACATTCAGGTAGGCCAGTACATTACGCAGGTGCTGCTGCGCCAGCGCCGATCCGATAGCGCCTATGGATGCACCCAGCACGCCCGCCGGCTTGTTGGCCCAGGCATTCTGGCCATAGGGGCGCGAAGCGTGATCGATGGCGTTTTTCAGTACGCCGGGCATGGATCGGTTGTATTCGGCGGTGACGAACAACAGGCCCTGGGCTGCCGAGATTTCGCTCTTTAGCCGCTTTACCGGTGCCGCCTGATTGGCGTCGTCATCCTGGTTGTACAGGGGCAGGTCGCCGATTTCCAGTTGGGTGAACACGAATTCGGGCGGTGCGAGCTTGACGATAGCGTTTGCGAGCTTGCGGTTGATGGAATCGCGGCGAAGGCTACCGACGACGACAGCAATCTGATACTGGCTCATGTGGATTTCCCCCAATGTGCTGATGAATGTGCGGTGTCGTGGGTTGCCCATGGCCTGGACCTCAACATCCCAACAACATTGCCGCGCTCAGAGCTTTACAGGCCAAGGTTGTGTGATGATCTTAAACCCAAAGCGTATAATTTTCGTAGGCGCTGATGGTGTTTTTTCCGCGCCGCAACGGGACTACGGCATGGCGGCTGCGCCAGGCCGTTCAGCCAGCTGCCCGAAGCCCCGCCTCGTGGTTCCATCCATTCGAGAGGCACATCATGGCACGCAAATATATCGACTGTCGCACTGTTCCCAGCGATAGCAACTGTACCGTTGCGATTTCCGCAGACACCGAAAAGGAACTCATGGACGCTGCCGTTCAGCATGCTGTAGCCGTGCACGGCCACAGCGATACGCCCGAGTTCCGGGAACAACTGAAACAGGCCTTCAAGGATGGCAGCCCTCCTGCCTGAGCTGCATACGGGGCCGCGGTTGCCGCGGCCCTTTCTGTTGTACGTGTTTATTGCAGCGGAATGTTGGCCTTGGCCACGATACGTTTCCATTGCTCGATTTCGGCCGCCTGGAAGGCGCGCATTTCCTCGGCGCCGCCCTGCATGACTTCCGCTCCGATCCGGCCGTAGAAAGCCTTGGTTTCGGGCATTTGTTCTATTTGAGCAAACAGGGAGGCAAGTTTTTCGGTTTCCGCCTTCGGCGTCTTGGCCGGCACCATGGCGCCTACCCACACATAGGCGTTAAAGCCTGGCAATCCGGCTTCTGGTGCCGCCGGTACGTCGGGCAGCGCCTCGGCGCGGGATTCGGCGGCCACCGTCAGGGCGCGCAGCTTGCCGCCTTTGACCAGTTCATATGCGGCCGTAATGTCGGATACCGTCATATCCACCGTACCCGAGGCCACTGCCATGACGGCTTCGGACGCGCCCTTGAACGGTACGTTCTGGATGTCGACGCCCGCCATGTCGTTGAAGAGTTCGGCCATCAACTGATAGCCGGCCGATCCGGCCGCATAGTTCAGCTTGCCCGGCGCGGCCTTGGCCGCGGCTATCAGGTCGGCCAGCGTCTTGTAGGGCGAAGCCGGCGGCACCACCAGTACGGTAGGCGCGCGCATCATCATGCTCAGTGGCGAAAAATCGGTTTGCGGATCGTAGGGCAGGTTCTTGAACATGGCCGAGTTCATCGCCAGCGTGGAGTTGCTGCCCACAAACACTGTGTATCCATCGGGTGCGGCGCTCAACACATTGCGCACGGCAATAAAGCCGTTGCCGCCGGGCCGGTTTTCAACGACTACCGGCTGCCCGGTCAACTGGGTGAGCTTTTCGCCGAAATAGCGGGCCGATGTGTCGGTGCCGCTGCCGGGCGGGAAAGGCACGACGAAGGTAAGGGGCCGGGCGGGAAAATCCTGGGCAATGGCGGTGCCGGCCAGCACCAGGCTGCTTGCGGCCAAGGCGACAGGCAGGCCGATGGCTCGAAGAATGGATTGATACGCACTCATTGCAGTCTCCTGGTTTGGTATCGCTCGAGCTTAGGAGACGGCGGTGGAGCCGTCCAGTAGTGTATGGGTATGATCCGATACCGTATGGCTATCACCGGGATCGCCATGGCTGCGGCGCGCCGCACAGACAGGAGAAGGATTGGCGTGAGTCCGCATAAGGCAGGTTTGGAAACGTCCCGCGAGCCGGGCCGGATCGCACCCAGGCAACCGCTGCAAGACCAGCCCGCAGTCTTGCGCTGGTTACCCGGGCTGGCCACCTTGCGCAGTTACCAGGCGGCGTGGCTGCCGCACGATCTGGTGGCGGGTTTGGTGCTGGCCACCATGCTGGTGCCGGTCGGGATCGCCTATGCCGTGGCGGCCGGGCTGCCCGGTATCCATGGGCTGTACGCCACCATCGTTCCACTGCTGGCCTACGCCCTGTTCGGCCCCAGCCGCATCCTGGTGCTGGGCCCCGATTCGGCCTTGGCGGGGGTGATCCTGGCCGTCATCCTGCCTTTGTCCGGGGGCGACCCGGCACGTGCGGTGGCGCTTGCCGGGCTGATGGCGATCGTGTCGGGGCTGGTTTGCATCCTGGCGGGAGTGGCTCGCGCGGGCTTCATTACCGAGCTGCTGTCCAAGCCCATACGCTACGGCTATATGAACGGGATTGCGCTGACTGTGCTGATCAGCCAGCTGCCTGGGCTGTTCGGCTTCGCCGTGCAGGGCGACCATCCCCTGGAAAAGCTCCTGGCGTTTGCCCAGGCGCTATGGGCAGGCGCGGCCAACTGGACAGCACTGGCAATAGGTTTGGGTTCCATTGCGATTATCGGGCTATTGCGCAACAGCCGGCGCTTTCCCGGAATACTGGTGGCCATGGCAAGCACCACGATACTGGTGAGCCTTCTGGATCTGACCGGGCAGGGCGTGCAGGTTCTGGGCGCCATGCCCCAGGGCTTGCCGGTGCTCGTGATTCCCTGGGTCAGGTACGACGATATCGTACCGGTGGTGATGGGTGGCTTGGCGGTGGCCTTGCTTTCATTTTCCGAAACCAGCGTGCTGTCGCGCAGCTATGCCGCGAGAACCGGCAGCTATGTGGATCCGAACCAGGAAATGGTTGGCCTGGGCGCGGCCAATTTCGCTACCGGCTTCCTGCAGGGATTCCCTATCAGCAGCAGCGCTTCGCGCACACCCGTGGCGCAAGCCGCGGGTGCCAGGACCCAGCTGACGGGGGTGTTCGGCGCTTTGATCGTGGCCTTGCTGCTGGTGCTGGCGCCCGGTTTGCTGCGCAACCTGCCGGCCCCTGCCCTGGCGGCCGTGGTCATCACCGCGGTCATAGGTTTGTTCGAGATCTCGGATCTGCGGCGTATCTATCGCATCCAGCGTTGGGAGTTCTGGCTTTCCGTGGGTTGCTCGGTCGGTGTCATCGTGCTGGGGGCCATTCCCGGCATAGGCCTGGCCATCCTGATCGCGGTCATCGAGTTCCTCTGGGATGGCTGGCGGCCGCACTTCGCGGTATTGGGCCGGGTCGATGGCCTCAAGGGCTATCACGATCGCAAGCGCTATCCTCAGGCCCGCCAGATCCCCGGCCTGGTCCTGTTCCGTTGGGATGCGCCGCTATTTTTCGCCAACGCCGAGCTGTTCCACAACCTTGCCCTGGATGCGGTGGCGGCCTCGCCTACGCCGGTACGCTGGCTGGTCGTGACGGCCGAACCCGTGACCAGCGTGGATGTGACGGCGGCGGACATGCTGCTGGAACTGGACGATGACTTGCGTGCGGCCGGGATCGAATTGCGTTTTGCCGAGATGAAGGATCCGGTCAAGGACAAATTGCGGCGATTCGGATTGTTCTCGCGCTTTGACGAAGACGCCTTCTTTCCCACCATAGGCGTTGCGGTCAGCACCTATCTTGACACGTATGCCGTGGACTGGACCGACTGGGAGGATGAACACCGGGGCTGAGCCACGGGGCGGCCGGCCTGATGTCATGCCGATGCAACGTGCAGGAGGCACGATGCGGGCTTTCCTGCAGCCCAAAGACATTCTCATGCGCCTGACTTCGCTATCCTCTATTTTGCTTTCCGCTTTCTGCACTTTCAGTGCCGCCGCGGCCGCTGCCCAGGCTGTACCGTATCCGGCGACGCTGGCGGGACACGCCGTGCTGCCCGCTTTGAGCCTGGTGCCGGCGCCCGCCGATGCGCCTGATGATTTGAAGCTGAGCGGCAAGTTCACCACCGGTCAGCGGGTCGAGGCCATCGGCTCGGTCGAGGGCTTGTCCAAGCTCAGGCCCACCGGCATTGCCATTCCCTTTGATGGGCAGCCGGTGCAGGGGCATTCGGGCATCAAGCACATGCCCGATGGCAGCTTCTGGATACTGACCGACAACGGCTTTGGTTCCAAAGCCAATTCGCCCGACACCATGCTGATGCTCAACCACTATCAAGTGGACTTCAAGGGGGGCGGCTTCGAGCGCCTGGCTACCGTATTCCTGCACGACCCCGACAAGAAAGTGCCGTTCCGCATCCTGCACGAGGGCACCAGCCAGCGCTATCTGACCGGCTCGGACTTCGATCCGGAAAGCTTTCAGTTTGCTGGCGGCGCGCTCTGGATAGGCGAGGAGTTCGGGCCCTTCCTGATCAAGGCCGACCTGCAGGGCAAGGTGCTGGCGGTGTTCGACACCCTGGTGGATGGCAAGGCGATCCGTTCGCCAGACCATCCCTTGGTCGTGGCGCCGGCCAAGCCTGGCGATGCGCTCAAGGTCGAAGTCACCCGCTCCAAGGGTTTTGAAGGCATGGCGGCGTCCCCGGACGGCAGCAAGCTTTACGCCTTGCTCGAAGGCCCGCTGCCGCTGTCGGCAGGCAAAGTCGAGGAACTGGATGGCAAAGCCTACCTGCGCGTGCTCGAGTTCGACGTGGCCAAGGAAGAATGGACGGGTCGCCATTGGAAATATCAGCTGGAAGAGGGCGGCCACGCGATCGGCGACTTCAACATGATTTCCGACACCACCGGCCTGGTCATCGAGCGCGACAACGGCGAAGGAACGGCTGACAAGGCCTGCGCGGCCGGGCAAAAGCCAGTCGACTGTTTTCCTGATCTGCCTGGCTTCAAGCGTGTGTACAAGGTTGAGCTAAGCGACGCCAACGTGGGTGCTGCAGTGCGCAAGATCGGCTACATAGATTTGCTGGAGATCGCCGATCCCAGCAAGCTGGCGCGCAAGCCACTCAACGGTGAGGGGGCGTTGGAGTTGCCTTTCTTTACGATAGAAAACGTGGATATTGTCGATGAGAAACATATTGTTGTCGGCAATGACAATAACCTACCGTTTTCCAGCAGCCGCGAACCCAACACGGCTGACGACAATGAACTGGTGTTGCTGGAAGTTGGCCAGTTTTTAAACGCAAAATAAACAAATCAAACATCTCTGGATAATGTTTTCATTGTTGTGTCCAGAGGTGTTTTTTTGAAAAATATTGTGTTTTGTTTGAGTCGGTTTTTGTCACACGGGTTAAGTTTTCGCAACCTAAACAATAAGAGTCGTTACTAAGTAACGCATGCTGCAAAGGAGAACTTATGCCCGGGTCGCCATCAAGTGTCGAAGAGCACAACAGGTTGCTGGAGAACGCAATGCTGGGCGCCAGCAACGCGGTCCGGTCATTTCTGCAAGCACCGGATGCCAGTCATTCCTTGCTGCGCACTTTTCCAGGCATCGAGGTCCAGGACGCGATCCAATCGTTGCAGCATGTCAGCCAGGGCGAATGGCCGGAAATCCGCGCTGTAGCGCAGGCGGATCTGCCTGATGCCTATGCGGCGTATGTCGCCGAGCTCGATCTGATCCTGGTGTCCGAAAGGGCCTTTGCCATCGAAGCCAGCGAACCGGGTTTCCTGGCGGGCGTTCTGCTCGAGGAACTGGGCCATTACCTGGATGACCAGCACAGTGCCCAGGATACGGCCGGTGACGAAGGGGCGGCCTTTCGGGCATTGCTGCAGTCGGGCGGCGGCTTTGTGCTCGAGCCGGGTGGCGATGACGGCCTGGGGCAAGCCAATGTGGATGGCCAGACTTATGCGGTGGAACTGGCCAGCCTGAGTGATTCAGGCGGCTACGAAGGCAGCCAGCAAACGATTGCGCTGGAAGGCGAGGGCGACAACCTGCTGGATTTCTCGTATGAGTTCTACAGCATTCCCGACCGTTTCATCATCCGCTACGACGGCAAGACCGTGCTGGATACCGGGTTTACCGGGGGCGGGCAGGTAGGCCAGATCAAGATCGAGCGCGGCGACGCCGATTTCGTCGAAGTGATCGTCGGCACCGATGACCAGGGCACCGCCTGGGACTACTCGGTCAGCACCAAGGAAGATGACGATTGCCCCGATACGTCGCCCCTGGTCGTGACGCCGGTAGGCGGCGATTTCGAGCACAAGGATGACGGCAGCTGCGAGTACACCGGCACGGTCGTCATCGGCCGCAAGGACGGCATGCAATCCCTGCTGCGCATCGAGGGCGCGACCGTAAAAATAGACGCAAACCAGGTCACGGTGACGAACGGCATGGTGTATGGCGCCGCTGGCGGCTTCAGCAGCCTGTTGTTCGCGGGCAGCTTCAGCATTCCCTACGCCACCGGCATCGCCGGCGACCTCAGCGGTATTTCGCAGGTGTATTCGGTGGGCGGGATGCAAACCGATCTGCAGGGCTTTACCGTGAACCGGGACCAGGTGATTTTCGACACCTCGTTCAATTTGCCGGAAGACCTGGGTTCGCAGGCAATCAATGGACAGGTCATTCCCAGCGATATCCTGGTGTTGGGCAATAACGGCCTGCAGTTTGGCGGCGCCGATAGCCAGGTGCGTTTGCCCGACGTCAATTTCCCCTTCTTCAATACCTTCGTGGTGCAGTCCACGAACCAGACGATTTCGTATGTGGCCAGTCTTGACGAGATCCGCTATCAGGGCAAGTTCACGATAGACGCCCCCATCAAGGGCGTGGACAGTTCCTTGTCGCTGGATCTGCAAAGCCCCGACTATGCGGCCGTGCGCAACGGCGAGGCCGAGTTCAAGGGCAAGCTGGCGCTGGAAACCGATGTCGACCTGGGCAAATTCGCCTTCAAGGGATTTGCCATCGAGTTCGACACCACGACGACACCCGAGACGATCAAGGGCAGCACGACTTTCGAATTCCCCATGAAGCTGCGCACGCCCGAGGTGGAGGCGACCCTGGGCTTTGCCCTGGATCCCTTTACCATCAATACGGTGGGCTTGAAGGTCGACCACATGAACGTGCCCATTCCAGGCGCGTCGCTGATCATGTTCAACACGCTGGGGCTCACGGTAGACCATCTGGCGCCGCATGATCCGGATGCCGTCAGCATCGAGGGCCTGGTGGGCTTCAGTTTTGGCCCCAAGCTGAGCATGCCGCCGCTGCTTGGCATCGACGCCAAGGACCTGGCGCTGATCAGCGCCGAGATCACCGGAGGCGTCAGCTTCGATATGGTCAAGGGGGGCGCCGAGCTCAGAGTCATCAACGAAGGCATTTTGTCGATCAGCGGAAAAAGCGAGCTCAACTGGGAAAAGCAGTACGTCAGTTTCGATGGCGCGGGATCGCTGTTCAAGGCGCTGGGCGGCGGGATTGCCAACGGCACCTTCACTGGCAAGGCCGATGCGGCGTTCAACCTTGGCGTGTCGGGGTTGGGCCGGATCCAGTTGCCGGATCTCGACGTTTTCCACAGTTTTGGCGGTATGTCGCTGGGCACCGGCAATGTTTTGCTGACCTTCACCAACGATAGTGTGTATTCCAACGATTTCGGCGCGGCCTGGGGCACCATAGACATCGATCTGCCGGTGTTGCCCAAGACCTCGCTGCTGATCGGCGCCAAGGTCACATTCGACGGCAGTGTGTCCGTCCTGAACCAGGCCAACCTGCCAACCGCAGGCCAGGCCGGATTCTTTGCGCCGGCTGCCGCGCGCGTGGCGGACGACATCGGGCCCATGGCGCTAGCTGCCGACGAACTGTCGGGCTTTGAAGTCGCCGCCGGCACGCCCTACATCCTGATGTTCGTCGAATGGGCCAACGTGGGCGCCGCCGCGCCAGAGCTGGTCCTGACCCGGCCCGACGGCAGCACCATTGCGCAGGCCGATTTCGCCGACAACGGCATCGCGATCGTGCCCGAGCTCAGCAGCGACGGCAAGCTGGGCGTGTTCGTGGGCGCCCCGGGCGGAGGCGGACTGGATGGCGGCACCTGGAAGCTGGCGCCGGTGGATTTTTCCGGCCTGGGCGACGTAACGGCCGCGGCCACCGCTCCGGTGAACAACGACGACATGGCGGTTGCCATCGCCGACATCACCACCACTGGCGACAGCATCATCATCGACTACGACGTCGATACGAACTCGGGCAATGGCGAGGTCGTGCTGTTCTATGACGACGATGGCCAAGGTTTCGATGGCACCCCGATAGCCAGCGGGCTGGCCTTTGATGGCGCGCCGTTCGAATGGGACACCATCGGCCTGCCCAGCGGCCAATACTACATTTACGCCGCCTACACGCCGGATGGCGGCGTACCGATTTTCTCGGATCTGTACTACAGCACCCCGCTGGACATCACCGCCAAGGGTGCCGACCTGGCGGTCACGACGTCGCTCAAGAGCGCCGGCGTCGATCTGGATGCCAGCGGCAGGGTGTCCTACCAGATTACCGTCAGCAACGACGGACAGGTGGACGCAGAAGGGGTCGAGTTGAACGAAACCTTCGATTCCGGCATGTACTACTACCTGAGCACCAGCATCGGGGGGAGCCAGTACCTGACGACGGATACCGGGTTCAAGCTGGATCTGGGCACTCTGGCCGCGGGGGAATCCCGCACCATAGACGTCAACCTGTGGCTGTCCAATCCGAACTCGGCGCAGTCCGAGCGGCAGGTCGATCACCAGACCTCGGTAAGTTCGAGCACCACTGACATCGACATCTACAACAACGCCGATGACGGCGACGTCAGCTATTTCAGGGGCAGCGACCAGCCTCCCGTCGTGGGCGACCTGGCTGTATCGGTCGAGACACCGGATGCGGGCGGCACCGTGGGCGACACGTCTGGCTATACCTTGCGCATTACCAACAATGGCGCCGAGGATGTCCAGGGCGTCAGGCTCGACGAATACGTCCTGGGCCTGCGCGGCGCCACCTATACGGTCGAGGGAGGATCCAGCGGCTATATCTCCAGTGGCGGGGTCACGCGCATCAATATCGGCGACCTGGCGGCCGGGGCTTCGACCCTGGTCGAGATCTCGGGCATCGTGATGAATGCCGGCGAAACGATTTCCACCAGCCAGGTGTCCAGCGATTTCGTCCAGGATACGGACTCGACCAACAACAGCCTGGTCCAGTATCGCAATGGCGACGTCTCGACCATCGATTCGGCCGACGTCAGCGTCAAGGGCACGGTATCCAACAGCAACCCGGCTGCCGGCGATGTCATCACCTTCAATATCGACCTGAACAACCTGGGGCCCAACGTGGCCAGCGGCCTCAAGCTCAAGCTGGATATTTCGGAAGGCATTGAAATCCTGTCCGGCAATCCGGGCCAGCAAGGCACGTTCGACACCGATACGGGGATCTGGGATGTCGGCAATATGCGCGACAACCTGACGCGCTCGCTGACGGTGACCGCCGTGGTGCATGATCCGGAAAACGCGTATGCGGCGGCCCAGGTGATGGCCATGGGCGAACCCGACCCCGACTCGAATCCGGGCAACGATTACCTGGGCGAGGATGATGAAGTCGTCTTCTTTGGCACGCCGCCCGCGGGCAACGAAGAACCGGAGGAACCCGAAGAACCCGAAGAGCCCGGCGAAACCCCGGAAAAAGGCATCGTGTTTGTTGCGGCGCGCGACGATACCGATGACGTCATCCAGGGCAGCGAGTTCGATGATTTCCTGACCGGACGCGGCGGCAACGACCGTTATATCGTTCTGGGCGGCAACGATGTCGTGAAGGGCGGCCCTGGCCTGGATACCGTGGTGTTCGATTTCGCCTGGGCGGATGCCCGCATTTCGCAACCGTGGGACTCGCAGATCCGGGTTGCCGGACCGGACGGAAAATCCTACCTGACCAGCGTGGAAATCCTGGAATTCTCGGATACCAGCGTGGCCTACCTGGGCCAGGGGGTATTCGCTGACATCGCCGGCCTGTACCAGGCTGCCCTGGGACGCGCACCCGACCAGGGCGGGCTGGTGCATTGGTACGACGCCAGCCAGAACGGCGTCTCGCTGAGCGACATGGCCTCGGCCTTCGTGGCGTCTCGCGAGTTCCACGACCTGTATGGCGACGCCTCGGCCCAGGACTTTGTGCAGTCGCTCTACCAGAATGCCCTGGGCCGCGCGCATGACCAGGGTGGGCTGGACTTCTGGACAGGCAGGCTCGAGAGCGGCACCCTGGACACCGCCGGTGTGGTGGCGGCTTTCGTGCAGAGCCAGGAAGCCCAGGCGCTGGCGCCGCTGTTCGATGGGCTGGAACTGGCCTAACGCGCCCAGCCCCTGCCGCATCGGCGTTTCCAGCGCATGATGGCAGGGGCTGCCGGCGTTAGCCGGCGCATAAAGGGGGAAATCGTCGGTTTGGACGAGACCGCGATGGCAAGCCGTAAGCAAAATGTAGTCTGTCTGACAAATCGGTCAAGCGCGCAATGTGCTCGAAGACCGGAAAAATCACAGGAGACTGGCATGCTTGCCTCAAAAACCGCACTGGGATTGTGTATAAGCTTGTCGCTGGCGGCGTCCAGCGCGTTTGCCGAGAAAAAATACGATCCGGGCGCATCGGACACGGAAGTCAAGATCGGGAATGCGGCGCCCTATAGCGGGCCCGCGTCGTCTTATGGCGTGTCGCCACGTATCATCGGCGCTTACTTCAAGATGCTCAATGACCAGGGCGGCATCAACGGGCGCAAGATCAATTACCTGTCTTATGACGATCAGTTCTCGCCACCGAAGACGGCCGAGGTCACGCGCCGCCTGGTAGAGCAGGACGAGGTCCTGTTTGTGGCGGGCAACATGGGGTCGGCGGCCAACCTGGCGATACGGCGCTACATGAACATGAAGAAGGTGCCCCACCTTTTCATCGCCGTGGGTGGCTCGAAATTCAACGAGCCCAAGGAATATCCCTGGACGATGGGTTTTAACCCCAGCTACGACGGCGAAGGCCGGCTGTACGCCAGGAACATCCTCAAGACCTTGCCGGACGCCAAGATTGCGGTGCTCTACCAGAACGACGATATGGGGCGCGATCTGCTCCAGGGCCTGAAGGAAGGCCTGGGCGACAAGGTGTCGATGATCGTTGCCGAGAAGTCGTATGAAATGTCCGACCCCACGGTTGATTCGCAGATCGTTCAACTGATGGCTTCAGGCGCCAATGTGTTCGTCAACCTGAGCCTGTCGCGGGCCGCGGCGCAGGCCATTCGCAAAGTGCATGAACTGGGCTGGAAGCTGGATCAGCAATACCTGATCTATAACTCGGCTTCGATCAAGGCGACCCTGACCCCGGCCGGCCTGGATCGCGCCAAGGGCATCATTACTTCCAGCTTCTACAAGGATTCGGTACAGGACGCGTGGAAGGACGACCCCGCAACCAAGGATTACCGCGCCTTCATGCAGCAGTACGCGCCCAAGGAAGACGCGGACAACACCACCGCCGTCTACGGTTATTCCACCGCCCAGGCCATCGCCTATGTGCTGGAGCAGGCGGGCGATGAGCTGACTCGCGAAAACATCCTGAAGCAGGCATCGAACCTGACGGACGTTTCGCTGCCCATGCTCTTGCCCGGCATTACGCTGAACAATTCACCCACCGACTACTACCCCATCAGTTCTTTGCAATTGGTGCAGTTCGATGGCAAGGAATACATTCCGATGGGCCTGCCCAGCAAGCTCAATTGAATGGGTAGGAATCCATGGACCGCATGCCATGGACGATGCCGCCTTCCAGGATTCGAGCGTGACCTGGGGGCGGCTGGCGCCGCCGGCGCACACGCGGTTTTCCGGCATGACACCGATGAGAGCGCTATATATATTCATTGTTTCGGGATAAATTGGTCGTTTCATGATTTATTGAATCGATAGCTGGAACAATGGATAGATTCGAAGAAATGCGGGTCTTCGCGGCGGTGATAGACGCGGGCAGTTTCGTGAAGGCGGCGGATGCCTTGCGCATGTCCAAGGCGGCGGTGTCGCGCTATGTTGCCGAACTCGAGTCGCGCCTGGGTGTGCGCTTGATGCAGCGCACGACCCGGCGGCTTTCCATTACCGACGAAGGGCAGCGCTTCTACGAGCGTTGCCAGGACTTGCTGGCCGGCGTACACGACGCCGAGGCCGAACTCACCAGCCGCAGCCAGGAAGTGGGCGGTCTGCTGCGCATCAATGCCCCGCTCACTTTCGGCATTCACCACCTGGCTCCGGTGTGGCCCCTGTTTCAGGCGGCGTACCCTAAAGTCCTGCTGGACATTACCCTGGCTGACCAGATGGCCGACCTGGTCGAGGAAGGCTACGACCTGGCGATACGGATTGCCACGCTGCCGGATTCCATCCTGGTCAGCAAAAGACTGGCTAGCACCCGCATCATCCTGTGCGCGTCGCCAGAGTATCTGGCGCGGCATGGCGTTCCCGAGCATCCGCGAGATCTGGCGCAGCATTCAATGATCTCGTATGCCTACTGGTCCACGCGCGGAGAATGGCGCTTCGATGGACCCGACGGCCCGGCCGTCGTGCGGGTCAAGCCGACGCTATGCACCAACAATGGCGATACCTGCCGCCAGGCGGCGCTGGCGGGCCGCGGCATTGTGCTGCAGCCCAGCTTTATCGTGGGCAACGATGTGCGTGATGGCACCCTGGTCGAGCTGATGCCGCAATATCGCTCGAGCGAACTCGGTATCTATGCGGTGTACCCCACGCGACGCTATGTTCTGCCGCGCGTGCGTGCCCTGATCGACTTCCTGGCCGAACATTTCCGCGAGCCATCCTGGGCCCGGTAGGTGGGAAAACCATCTGTGAAATGCACCGGACTATGGCTATCATGTCGAAGGCCGGGCATGGGCAAAGCATGCCGGTGAAATGCAGCAGGCGGTGTCCTTCGCGCATCGCACTCTTTCAGGAGCGTCACATGGCGGGTTGGTTCGAACTGAAAAAAGCAAGCAATGGCCAGTTCCACTTTACGCTGAATGCCAGCAACGGCCAGACCGTACTTGGCAGCGAGATGTACACCGCCAGGGCGTCGGCCCAGAACGGCATCGCCTCGGTGCAGGCAAATTGTGCCAACAACGAGCGCTACAGCAAAGCCACCGCGTCCAACGGCAAGTTCTATTTCACGCTGAAAGCGGCCAACAGCCAGGTCATAGGCCAAAGCCAGATGTATGCGTCCGAAGCTTCCCGCGATGCAGGTATCGAATCGGTCAAGACCAACGGCGGCAGCTCGGATATCCGGGACAAGACCTGAACTGCCGCGCGGCACCCCGGCCATGGCGCAGGTATGAAACCAGCGGGCATTTGCCCGGCTCGGGCAGCGGCGTAAACTTGCCTGCAATCCCGGGGCAGGTGGTACGGGCAATTCGTTTCTGGAGCCGGGGTTGGTAGAGCTGGGCAAAATCATCGCGTTGTTTGCATTGACGGCGGTGGCCGAGATCGTGGGTTGTTATCTTCCGTGGCTGGTGCTTCGGCAAGGCAGGCCGTTGTGGCTGTTGTTGCCCGCCGCGTTGTCGCTGGCCCTTTTTGCGTGGCTGCTTACCCTGCACCCCAGCGCCGCGGGCCGTACCTATGCCGCCTACGGTGGCATGTATATTGCCGTGGCCCTGGTGTGGCTGCGGGTGGTCGATGGCGTCGCGCTGACCCGATGGGACGTCGTTGGCGCCGTGGTGGCGCTGGTCGGTATGGCCATCATTGCCTTGCAGCCGGTGGTGCAGCGCTAAGCTGGAATGCACAACGCTTTGCGGTTAGACGCAAGGAGTCTTGCCATGACGACACGAGCACATGCCATGACCGCCATCGCCTGGGCGGCGCTGGGCGGCAATGCAACCCGGCTGGAATCCCTGCGGTTTACGGGCCAGGGCGGCTTGTCTGGCGCTTTTCCCGTAACGGATTTTGCCAGCGCGGCGATTGCCACTGCGGCCCTGGCAGTGGCCGATCTGATGCAAGGGTGTGGCCGCGCCATGCCGGTGGTGACAGTGGATCGCCGGCTGGCTTCCTTCTGGTACGCCTGGTCTATCCGGCCGCAAGGCTGGC
>JBEBVZ010000043.1:0-43012 GCA_040392445.1 Verticiella sediminum | reverse complement strand
GCGGGCTCTTACCGGCGGGTCATATGAAGGTTCCTGGGCTCCATCGGCCCCGGAAAATTGAATTATGGTGGGGGCCGGCGCCCCTCCAGGCAGCGGCCCCTCTTGCTTTACTCTGCCGGTGCAGGCGCGGTTGCTCTTGCTCGATTGTCGTGCCAGACGAATGCCGCCAGCAAAAGCGAGACGAGCCCACCCACGACGGTGGTTGTCAGGGCTGGGAAGCTGAAGGCAAAACCCGCACCAATCAGGGGCAATCGCAGCCAGGGCCTGACGAAGCCAGCCCCCAGCAACCAGCCCTCGAGCCCGCCGCATATCAACATGATTCCGATGATGATTGACGGTAGGACATAGATTAGCGGTGTCAGGTCGCCTTGCAGCACCAGGGCGGGCTGAAACAAAAAGAACAGCGGCACAAAATAGATCACGACTCCAAGCCGCATCGCGGTGAACGAGGTCTGCATGGGTTTGGCTCCCGCGATCGTCGCCGCAAGGAATGCCGCTGCGGCAACCGGTGGTGTGATGGCCGATAGCATCGCGTAGTAAACGATGAAGAAATGCACCGCCATCGTATTGAGCCCGCCGACTTCGATAATGGCCGGGGCCAATGTCACTGCAAGGAATATGTAGGCAACGATCGAGAGGCCAGCCATGCCCATCACGAAGCAGGCAAGCACGCCGAAGAGGATGATCATATAGATATTGCCGCCGCCCAGGTTTACCAGTCCGGAGGTAACCGAGCCCGTGACACCTGTGATGGTCAACGCGCTGACCACAAAGGCAATTGGCAAGATGATGGCCGCTGTCTGGGTCACCAATATGCCGATCTGGCGCACGGTCTCGTAGAGTTTGCGTGGGGTCATACGGGTGTCACGCTGCAGGAACGACAGGCCGATCATCAGAAGGCTGGCATACCAGGGCGCGTAGTATTCCCATCGCATGTAGAGCAGGCCCCAGACCAGGAATATCAGGACTAACAGGTATGGCCAGCCGCGACGCAGTACCTTGCGAGCCGAAGGAAGCTCGTCTTTGCGCATTCCTTTCAGGCCCGCGCGGGCGGCATAGGCGTCCACCTGGAGCAGCAGGCCAAAGTAGAACAGCAGGGATGGGATGATTGCCGCGATCATCACCGTTGCGTAGTCCACTCCGATGGTGATGGCCATGACGAAGGCGATGGCTCCCATGACGGGCGGCATGACCACCCCGCCGGTGGAAGCGCAGGCCTCGATCGCTCCGGCGTAGTGTGCGGGATAGCCCACCTTTTTCATGGTGGGTATCGTAATCGCCCCGGTGCCGGCAATGTTAGAGAAAATCGAACCCGACAAACTGCCGAAAAAGGCGCTGGCCACGACCGATACCTTGGCGGGTCCGCCTCGGTAGCGTCCGAAGCCGGCGTTGGCCAGGTCGATGAAGAAGGCGCCTGCGCCTGTGGCGATGAGCACGCCTGCGAACACCAGGAAGCCCAGGACGATTTCGGCCACGATTTTGGTCGTGATGCCCATCATCCCCTCGGTGCGGAACACGTGGGCTCCGATCATGCTGTCGAAGTCGTAGGGGATACCCATCAACAAACCGGGGAACCAGTCGGCGATCAGCGGATAGAGACCCAGCAGCAGCACCACCAGTAGAAACGGCGTGCCGCCGCTACGCCGGGAAACCTCGAGCATCAGCAACCACATCGCCACCCCCATGGGAACCTGTGTCCAGCCAGCCTGCACCATGTCCCAGGCGTGCGTGGAAAAATAAAGGCTGATGGCCAGCGCCACGGCAGCAGCGGCGATGTCGTATATCGGCACTTTCGTTTGTTTGGGAAAGGCCGGCAAGGCGATGAAGGCGGCTGCGGTGAAAAAGCCGATGAATATCCAGTAGTACTGACCTTCCAGAAGGCGCTGGCCTTCCCAGGTGGCGCCAAAGATGTAGGCCAAGCCGATGCCGAGGCCAGCGACGCAAAGGAAGACGAAGGCGATGCTCTGCCAGGAGAAGAGTTCCCCCAGTCGGGTGATTTCGGACTGGTGGGTTGAGTCCTCGGCCGTGGGTACGGTGTGGTTCATGGATGTTCCGCCCAAATAATCTGGTTGAGAGACTAAACGGTGAGCAACCTTGGCCCGCGGGCACGATGCCGCTCAGTGTTGATGATCGCTGTGTCAGTGGTTACAGGCGGGATTTGAAGCCTTCGAGGCTTGCAGTGTGCTTCTTGATGATCTCGAGGTATTCCTCGTTCTGGAAGTCGATTTTCACATTGGCTTGGCGGGCCTCGGCCATGGCAGCCGTGCGGGCCTCCATCCATCGATCCATCTTGGCCGCAGCTTCTGTGTTCCAGGCATCATCCGCTGCTGTCCAGGCGCCGATTTCACGCAGGTACTTCACGGTACCCTCGTGAACAGGCAAGGGGCTGCGGTCCAGATAGCTGCGGAACTGTTCCAGCGACATGCGCTCGGCCAAGGGATGCTTGCTCTTGTATTTATCATGAGCCTGGTGAAACCACTTGGCCATGTTGTAGGCAAAGTCGGTGTCTGTATCAGCGGGCACCGCGTAGAGGAAGTTCGACGTTACCGATTCGATACCACGAGCGCTGGATACGCCCAGGCTGATCGTTGTGGGAACCAGCATGGGCCGATATTTGAGGTAGCCCTGCCATCCTTCCTTGTTGGCATGGTCCATCGCAAGCCAGCGTATGCCGCCAGGGGCGCCTTCCATTTCGGACAGCACAGAGCTGATCGTTGAGCAGTAAGCAACATCGGCTTTGCCCTCGACAACCGAGCGGCAGTTTTCGGCATAGCTGCTGACTGGCACGTAGCTAAGGGTCTTTTTCGATTCCTCTTCGGACAGGCCCAGAAAAGCTGGCAGGGCGCCGGACACTGCGGCAATCATAGGTGGCGAGAACATGCCTTTGGCGACCCGGACCCCGCCCTTTTTAAGATCTTCAAGAGAGCGAATGTTTGAATTGCCCGAGACGACATAACCCCAGGGCGCGTCGTTATGGTGCCAAAGGGTGCGCTGCGGGACTGGGTCGGTGGCGGCGTAGCCGCCTATACCTTCGATCTGGAAACGCATCTCGGCCGCTGCCACTGAACTCATGGCGATGTTCTTGCGCTGGGTCAGGCTTCGGTAGCGCATGACTTCACTATCTTCCGGGATGACGCGCACGGCCGGCCCACCGCTCTGCTGCAAAACCGGGGCCCAGCCATTGGTCGACGCGAAGCCCCCACTGGCTGTGCCGGGTGTGCCCACAACAAGAAGCTTGGGCCATTTGTACTCGGCGCTCTCGGCAAAACCAGTCGTTGCATATGTCAGCCCTGCCAGGATGGACGCAGCAAAGCCCAAGGTGCGATGAAGTTTGGTGGTTCTCATGTCGTCTCCTTTTTTAATGATTATTGGCCGCTGTCTCTGCAGGTTTCATTATTGAGCGACCTTCTTTCAAACAACCCGACGGCAATGCCAATCAGGTTTCAGGCCGGATTCGGTGCTTTTGCGGCACCGAACGCTTGGCAATGAATGAGCTAAACGCAATTTGTCCAGACTTTTGTTTTTGTTGCCGAAGTGACAGGAAATGCATGTCTTTCGCACTTGGTAAAGCAAGCCTGACAAATGTCAGACTAAGCTCGAAAGGCTTGCTGCGTCAAGATCCAGGCAGCGTTCTGTCAAAGCCATTCACATCTATTCGCATTGAATTTCTGTAGCCTTCAGCCCAGGCTTGGGGGAGGGACGGTGTCCCGTTCGCGCGTCGGCGCTGACGCGTTTTGGGGCGTACGATCGCCCGCGATGGTTGGCCGCAATTCAATTGAAAAACGGGGTTCTAAGATCGGGTTTTTGAGCGTGGTAACCAGGGGAGCTTGACATGATGTCGGCCCGCACCTTAGGATGCCTGACAAACGTCAGCTTAGCGTTGTCAAGCCGGTGGCAAACCGGCGGAACAAGAACGGGAGTGCTGGATAATATGTCTCAAAGCGGGATTCAGGGTCTGCAGAAGGCCCCGCCGGGAATGACCCCGGAGCAGGCCGTGGCGCATCTCACCAGCACCGATCCTCGCTTTGAAATGGCCGAAGCCGACATCCGGGGGGTGCGGTATCGGGTGTTTCGCAATGCGCCGCCCCACATGCGGGCGCTTCTGCAAACATCCGCTCGCGCCCACGGCGAAAAGCCTGCACTGGTCTACCAGGACGAGCGCTGGACCTATGCCGAGTTCTGCAGCGAGGTCAATCGCTTGGCGAACGCCATGGTCGACACGCTTGGCGTTCGCCCTGGCGACCGGGTCGGTTTGGCCATGCGCAACTACCCGGAACTTCCGATACTGATTTTTGCCGTCGCGGCTATGGGTGGCGTCGTCGTTCCGCTTAACTCCTGGTGGTCAGAGGCGGAACTGGCCTACGCTCTGGAAGACTGCGGCGCCAAGGTGGTGTTTGCCGACGAGCCGCGTTACCAACGGATCCAGCCCTGCGTTGCCTCGCTGGGGATCAAGCTGATTGCCGTGCGCGACGCCCAAGGCTCCCGAAACTATGCCGATTTGCGCGATAGCGCGGCCGGCGACGATTGGCCAAACGTGCCAATCGAAGCGGACGACGATTTCGCGATTTTGTATTCTTCGGGCTCTACCGGCCACCCCAAGGGCGTGGTCTTGACCCATCGCAGCACCGTCAGCGCCGTGCATTCCTGGACTCTGGCCCGGGCCGTGTCGATGCTGGTGACCGGGCCGCCGGCGCTTGCACCCCGGTCGCCGTCCTGGATGGTTGCCACGCCGCTGTTCCATGTCACGGCCTTGCAGTCGGTTTTCCTGCAAGGGCTGGCAATCGGGGCCAAGATGTCTTTGCTCTATAAGTGGGATCCCGAGCAAGCCATCCGCGTCATCCAGGCCGAAGAGGTCACGCGTTTTTCCGGCGTGCCTACGCAATCGGCCGAATTGATGGATGCCGCCCAAAGGCTGCAGATATCACTGGCCAGCCTGGAAAACATAGGCGCTGGTGGCGCCAAAGCCCCGGCAGCCCAGGTGGGTCGACTGGCCAAGGCGTTTCCGGGCAAGGTCGTCGCCGCCGGCTGGGGGATGACCGAGACCAATGCGCTGGGCATCACGATCGCCGGTCCGGAATATGTCGAGAATCCAGAGTCCATCGGGCGGCCCACCCCCGCACTGCAGGAAATACGTGTCGTCGATGCTGACGGGAACGCGTTGCCAGCCGGCGAGGTTGGCGAGCTGATCGTACGCAGCCCGGCCAATATGCGCTGCTATCTGAATCAGCCCGACGCCACGGCTGCCGTGCTGCGCGACGGCTGGTTGTATACCGGCGACTTGGCGCGCGTGGACAAGACCGGGCTCTTCTATATTGTCGACCGAATGAAGAACATCATTATTCGTGGCGGCGAAAACATCTCGTGCCTGGATGTCGAGGGTGCGCTGCACCGCCATCCCGGCGTGGCCGAGGCCTGCGTCTTTTCCGTGCCCGACCAGCGTTTGGGTGAAATCGTTGGCGCCGGTGTGCAGTTAAGGCCAGGCGCGGACGTCACCGTGGCCGAGCTTGCCGAGTTCCTCGCCGAGCATATCGCGCAGTTCAAGATCCCCGAACGTATCTGGTTCTGGCCCGACTCGTTGCCGCGTGGCGCTACCGGCAAGCTCGACCGGCGTGCGTTGCGCAAGGAATGCCTTGAGCGTGACGACGTTGCCGCAACAGAGGTTATTTGATATGGCCATACATCTGCGCCAGATTTGCCTGGTGGCCGACAAGCTCGAACCCGTGATCCAGGACTTGAGCGGGATTTTTTCGATCCCCGTTTGTCACATTGACGAGGGTGTCGGCAAGTTCGGGCTGCAAAACAGCTTGCTCGCGGTGGGAACGAAGTTCATCGAAGTGGTGGCGCCTATCCAGGAAAAGACCGCTGCGGGCCGCTTTCTTGAGCGGCGGCAGGGCGATGGCGGCTACATGGTCATCTGCCAGGTTCCCGGCCGTGACGAACAGGACATGGTCAGGCGCAATGCCGCTGGAAACGGCGTGCGCGTGGCTTATGACTCCGACCGCGGCGACTGGCACATCATGCAGCTGCATCCCGCGGACATGGGCGCGGCGTTCCTGGAAGTGGAATGGGACGCAGAAGCCGACATGACCGGCAACTGGCATCCTGCCGGCGGCAAGAGCTGGAAGCAAACCGTTAGCACCGAGGTGGTTTCGGACATCGTCGCCGCCGAACTTCAGGGTGAAGACCCGCAGGCGCTGGCCCAGCGCTGGGCGGCGGTGACTGGCCTGCAGCTCGAACAGGTCAATGGTGTACCGACGATCTCGCTCGCCAATGCGAAGCTGCGCTTCGTTCAGGCCCGCGATGGGCGAGGCGACGGTCTTGGCGCCCTGGACTTGCGCGTCGCGGATCGCGCTCGCCTGCTGGCTCAGGCCGAAAGCCGCGGTGCCCGCGTGTCGGACACCCAGGTCATCATATGTGGTACCCGATTCAATTTAGTCAACTAAACCATACAGCAACCGTATACAACCCCCCAACGAGGAGACACACGTGAAAAACGACAAACCCTTTGACGATATGAACAACCTGGTCATGTCGGAAAAGACAAGGCCGCTGCTGGACGCCGTGATCACGCATATTCGCGAGAACGTTGATCCCATCCTCGCGGAATACAACCGTCTGGGCGAAGGCCGCGCCGACCGTTTCAGCTATGCGCCGGGGCAGCTGGAATTGTTGGAACATGCCAAGTCCAAGGCCAAGGCTGCGGGTCTGTGGAACTTCTTCCTGCCCAATGCCGAGACCGGCGAAGGCCTGTCGAACCTGGACTATGCCTATATTGCCGTTGAACTGGGCAAGAACCCGCTGGCCTCGCAGACGCTGAACTGCTCGGCGCCGGATACGGGCAACATGGAAGTGCTCGAGCGGGTTGGTACTCCCGAGCAAAAAGAAAAATGGCTCAAGCCTTTGCTGGCAGGGGAAATCCGATCCTGCTTCGGCATGACCGAACCCGACGTTGCCTCGTCAGATGCGCGCAATATTGGTACCAGCGCGGTGCTGGACGGCAACGATTACGTCATCAACGGCGAAAAATACTATATCTCCGGTGCTGGCGATCCCCGTTGCAAGATCATGATCTGCATGGTCAAGACCAGCTCGGAAGCCGAACCGTTCCGCCAGCAGTCGCAAATTCTCGTGCCGATGGATGCACCGGGCTTGCATATACTTGGCCCCATGAATGTCTTCGGCCATGACGACGCGCCGCATGGCCACATGCACATCAAGCTCGAAAACGTCCGCGTTCCGCGAGAAAACATCTTGTGGGGTGAAGGCCGAGGTTTTGAAATCTCGCAGGTCCGCCTGGGCCCGGGACGCATACACCATTGCATGCGCTCCATCGGCGCCGCCGAAAAGGCACTGGAACTGATGCTGGAGCGTGGCATGAGCCGCGAGGCCTTCGGGTCCAAGATCATCGATCTGGGCAAGAATATGGAAACCATCTCCCGTGCCCGGATCGAAATCGAGGCAATGCGCCTCATGGTGCTGAAGGCTGCCAAGGCGATGGATGTGCTGGGTAACAAGGAAGCCCGCGTCTGGGTGTCCATGGCCAAGGCCATGGTGCCCGAGAAGTGCTGCAAGATCATCGACGAGGCCATCCAGATTTTTGGCGCGACGGGCGTCAGCCAGTGGACACCGCTGGCCGACATGTACATGAAGCAGCGCACGCTGCGCCTGGCGGACGGCCCCGACGAAGTGCACCATACCGTGGTTGCTCGTGCCGAGGCGAAGGCGTTCCAATATCGCGCCGCGGCAAAGTGAGCGGGGTATGGCAAACACCTCACTCTTTGATCTGACAGGAAAGGTGGCGCTGCTTACCGGCGCCTCCAAGGGCATGGGCCTGGCCATGGCGCAAGCCCTGGCTGCGCATGGCGCCACGGTGGTGATCTCTGCGCGCAAGCAGGATCAGCTCGAGGCCGCCGCCGCCGCCATCAACGCGGCATGCGGTGCGCAGCGCGCTCATGGCGTCGCGGCGAACGCCGGCCGCAAAGAGGAGCTCCAGGCGCTGGTGGACAAAACGCACGACATCGCCGGCCCGGTCGACATTCTTGTGGGCAATGCAGGCATCAACGTCTTCTACGGCAACATCTCGGAGATCCCGGATGACGCCTACGAAAAGACGATGAAGACCAACGTCCAGGCCAATCTCTGGCTGGCCCGGATGGTCGTGCCCGACATGATCGCCAAGGGATCGGGCTCGATGATGTTCACATCGAGCGTAGGAGCCTTCAAGCCGTCGTCCACCCTGGGCCTTTACGGCACTTCCAAGCTTGCCTTGATAGGGTTGGTGCGCAACCTGGCCATGGAATATGGGCCCAAGGGAATAAGGGCCAATGCGATCTGCCCGGGTCTGGTGCGCACCGATTTTGCCAAGGCTCTCTGGGACAATCCCGAGGCCGAGGAGCGTGCGAATTCGCAGATCCCCTTGCGCCGGCTTGGCGAGCCCGATGATTTTGGCGGTGTGGCCGTATTCCTCGGTTCGAATGCCAGTCGTTACGTCACCGGGCAGGCCTTGACCGTCTGCGGTGGTACCAATATGTGGGCCTGAAGCCTGCGCCATCAACAGGGAAGACTACATGGATATTAAGGACCGCATCATTGTCGTCACCGGCGCAGCCGGGGGCATTGGGCGCGCGCTGGCCTTGCGTTTTGCCCAAGCCGGGGCCAAGCGCATCGTTTGCGTTGATATCGATGGCGAGGGCGCAGCCGCTACGGCCCGGGAAATAGGCGGAATTGGCCGTCGCGTCAACGTCGCCGCCGAAGAGGAAATCAAGGCGCTGATCGAGGATGTCGAGGCGCAGGAAGGCCCCATTGACCTTTTCTGCTCCAACGCCGGTATCTCGATCCGAGGCGGGCCGGAGGTGCCGAACGACCAATGGGATCGTATCTGGGACATCAACGTGATGGCGCATGTCTATGCGGCCCGTCACCTCGTGCCACGCATGATTGCGCGGGGTGGGGGTTACTTCCTCAATACGGCGTCGGCTGCGGGCCTGCTCTCGCAGGTAGGCTCGGCACCCTACGCGGTGACCAAGCATGCCGCGGTCGGGTTGGCGGAATGGCTGGCGCTTACCTATGGCGATGATGGCATCAAGGTCTCTGTCCTATGCCCGCAAGCGGTGCGTACGGCGATGACCAAGGGCAAGGAAGGCGGTGTTGCAAGCGTCAACGGCATGATGGAGCCCGAGCCGGTGGCGGACGCCTGCCTGAAGGCAATCGAGGAAGAAACTTTTCTCGTCCTGCCGCACCCCGAAGTGCTTGATTACATGCGTCGCAAGACGGATAACTACGACCGCTGGATTGGCGGCATGCGCAAGCTGAACCGGCGTTTCAATCCGGCGAAAGCGAGCGGCTGACAGCAAGGACTTTGCAGCCACGCCTTCGGTGTGGCTGCAACATCGCATGTGGCAAGCAACGAGGCCAATCCGAAAGGATTGGCCTCGTTGCTTGCACACCTTGGGACGCTTGGTTTGGTCCATTATCGACGCGGCATCATCGTTATTTTCGACATGGCAGCGCTGGAACGCTGTAGCCGGAAGCTGTTGGCGCAGCCTCGGGCTGCCGCGCGTGGCCTAACTGCGCATCACAAGCTTGCCATCGGGGCCGGCCTCGAACACAGGCGTGGCCGGCGTGAATGCATAGGCAATCCGGTGGTTGGACAGTGAATCCGACATATGCATTTCCGGCGTTCCGGCACGAGATATCAGATTGTTGAGTGTGCCTTGCAGATCGTCGGTCTCGATATCCAGGATCGTCATGTATTGCCAGGTCTCAGCGTACTGCTTGGCCTGAGCATGCCCCCATGTGAACCGCTGGCCCGAGACGAACCCCGGAACTTTCATGACGTCCGGCATATGCGTATTCATATACCAGTCATCGAATTCTTGCTCCTTGCCTGCGGTGGGGTTGGTGAAAACAATGAATTTGTGTATTGCCATGCAGTTCGTCTCCTCTTGTGTGTCGCGTTTTTCGAGTGCGACTTATCAATGGGTATTCTGCTGGCTACGCCATAGGCGCGTCAACTCGGCTTCGGCACGTGTGCGAAGCTTGCGCTTTTCCACGTTGTTGGTCAGCGTCGGGGGAAATTGACGATTCCAGCGACCTGGCTGTCCATCAATGAAATAAAGGGACAGCCAGGTAGCTGGAAATCGGGAGACGTCGCTGGACGGTACCGACCGGAGTCTTGTGCCTACACGGCTAAGATGACTGGATTTACCTGTTGGCAGGAGTGACTTGCAGGGCGACTGCTTCAACGTACAAGGCTTCGACCTGATCGCCAACCTTGATTCCTTTCAGCTGAGAGGGATCTTTGACCGCCAGCTCGACCGTGTGCTCGGCGCCTCGCAAAGTAATGGTCTGGGCCTGCGGATGGACCGCGACCACGTCAGCCACCATGCGAACCGTTTTTTCCATGGCGCCCGCCGGTCTCTGGCCAGACTCGGCACGGGCTGTCCGCAAGGATTCCTCACGTTCGCGAATGCCAGTGTTCTTGACCTTGCTAAGTTCCATGGCAACAGCCTGAGCATAAGTCAGTGTTACCAGGTCACCCACTCTGATCTGGTCAAAGTTTCTGACGTTGTCCCCGAGGTTGAAAACAGCTTCATTACCGTGTGGTCCAACGACGACGACGACACGTTCTTTCGTGTCGATCGACTTTACTTTGCCTTGCAATTGAACCGTTTCACCCACGGCGGCCGTGCCCGGCGCCGTGGCGCCGACTATCGCGCTTTGAGGGGCGCTTTGCGCAGTAACGCCAACTGGCGCAAGCAGCACAGTTGCTGCAAGGAGCATGCAAAAATTGCTCGTTTTCATTTGATAATCCTTGACTCAAAGAGTGAGTAAAGTGATCAGGCAATTCCTTGTGCCGAAGACAGGGCGAGGCAATAATCCTGATCGAGTCAGGTGGCTCATCGCGCACCTGTGGACAGCGGGCTTCATGCGTTTTTTGGTCTATGTGTCAAACAGTGGCAATTCACTATTTGACGGTGTAGCCACGCCCCTCAAGACACGTGCTTCGAGCGTTTGCAAATGCTTGCTGCTGATTCTGTTGGGCTGCCGTATTTTGCTGGCCCTGTGCTGCATTTCTGCGCCGGCTTTCACCCCGGCCGGCTACCGCCCCGACCGCCGCACCTGCACCGGCGTCGCCACCAATGGCCTCGCCAACAATCGCCCCTCTGGCCGCACCACGAACGCCTGCGCCCGGAGTTACCCCCGTTGCGGTATTACCTGATCCGGAAGCTGCCTGTGAGGTGGATTTGGCTGGATCGTATCCAGTCTGATTGACCGCCCAAGAGTAGCATTGCGACTCATCGGCTTTTTGCTGCTCCGCTGATTGCCCCTTTGCCGGATAGACATACTGCTGGGCCTGAGCAATGGGAACAAGCGCTATGCCAAACAAGACGATAGAAACAATTGATGATTTCACTTGTCTACCTCTATGTCTTACCGAATTAGCCAAGCAACAGCATGACAAATGGCTGGAATTAAAATTCTTGATTGTCAATCAGGGTCCGCAAGAAATCCATCCTCTTGGAACACTTGAAATACTGAGTCGCCAATGGATGGAAATTCCATACTAACTACTGAGTCTAATACGTATTGGTAAATTTATGACACAAGATGCTACAAAAAGGCAGAGCCAACGATCAGTGCAGCATTATCGTCCGCGCGAAACTCCACTGAGTTTCAGTGAGTTACAGGCCTGTTCAACAATCGGGTAAGCCTGTGCGCGGGCGGTTGGCGACGGCGGCAGGGCAGGCGCAGCCAAGCTGATGCCGTTCAGCTTGGCTGCGCCATGCAAGGCGCTTGTTGAAAATTTTTGACACTGAAGTAACGTTTTATGCGTTTTTCTTACATAAACGTCAGTATGTCAGTACGCAAAGGCTGGCGCCTATTCGGGGCGACGCGGGCCGGCTGGTCCGCGCGGTCAGTTGACAGTATGCGTAGGCAAGACTACGACCCAGGGTGGGTGTTCGGGTGACCTATATTGCTCTTTTAGGACACGCCTGAGCACTTTTCCCGTTTCCAGCCGGGGTAGTTCGCTGGCAAAGGCAAAGCGTCGGGGGGCCTTCATGGCCCCCAGGTGCAGGCGGGCGTGCGAATACAGTTCCTGGGCTAGCGCCTCGGTGTCGCCGGCATCAGGAGCCGGCACCACGATTGCCAGCACGGTTTCGCCAAAATCCGCGTCAGGGATGCCCACCACCGCTATGTCGGCCACGGCGGCATGGTTGGCAAGCGAGTTTTCGATTTCCTGAGGGTAAAGATTGACCCCGCCGGAAAGAATCAGATCGGCCCGCCGGTCGCTTAGGTACAGATAGCCTTCGGCGTCGATATGACCAAGGTCGCCGAGCGTACCCCAGCCTTTGTCGTTATAGGCGGAACGGGTTTTTTCAGCATCATTCAGGTAGGTGAAGGGTGTCTTTCCCGAAAAGAAAACCTGGCCAATCGAGTGCGGCGGCAACTCCGTGCCATCGTCATCGAGTATATGTATGCTGCCGTGCAGTGCTCGGCCCACCGAGCCCTTATGCGCGCGCCATTCCATCGAGTTGATGATCGTGCTGCCCACGCCTTCGGATCCGCCGTAGAACTCGAGCAGGATGTCGCCCCACCAATCCAGCATGGCTTGCTTGAGGGGGATGGAACAGGGGGCCGCAGCATGGATGGCGACGCGCATGCTGCTGAGGGCATGTCGACGGCGCACAGGCTCGGGCAACTGAAGCAGGCGCGTGAACATGGTTGGAACCCACTGGCTGTGGGTGACGCCGTAGCGTTCGATAGTTTGCAGCGCAAGCTCGGGATCGAAGCGACGCATGATCACGCCGCTGCCCCCATTGTCCAAAGTGTGCAAGTAAAAGCGAAGTGGGGCGGCGTGATAGAGCGGCCCGGGCGACAGGAAGCACGTCTGCTCGGTTATCCCGAAATTATTACGGATGCTCTCGACTTCAGGCGATGGTTTGTCCTTGTCGGCATGCGGCGTAAGGGGGCGCCGGATACCTTTGGGCCGTCCTGTGGTACCGGACGAATATATCAAGTCCCGTCCTCGGGGGCGGGGAGGCAGAGGCTCGAGCCGGCTGGCTTGGGCCGGGACAACAGGGTGGAACAGACCATCCGGATCGGCGTCCAGGTTGTAGCCTGTGGTCAGCTCCGGGGCCGGACACAGCGCTGCTGTGGTGTCCGAATAGATGATGGTGCGAGCCCCACAGTCCTTGAGGATGTAGTCGATGTCACCGTGGCTTAGGTGGGTGCTGATGGGGGTGAAATACAGGCCGGCCAGTCTGGCGCCCAACGCCAGGACTATCAGCTCGCTGCGGTTCTCGAGCAAGAAGGCAACATGCGACTCGGCGGGAAACTGTTGTTGCAGGAACCATCGTGCTGCACGGTGGGCCAACTGGTCCAGTTCATGCGCTAGGAATTGGCGGCCCGACCCGACGTCGGTCAGAACGATTTTGTTTGGGTTGCGTGCGGCCCAGTGCTGGAAGGTATTCATCTTGCTCGTCTCTTGGCCGGCGGGCGCTTGGCGCCCGCCGGAAGTACATTAAGGGTTGCGCGGGTTCAATCCCAGTTCTTTCATGAGGGAATGGAACCGTTGCCACTCCTTGTCCACGAATTGGCCGGCCTCGCGGTAGGCATAGGCCAATGGCGGGGCGGCTCCGCGTGCATCAGCATATTCTTTGAACCTGTCGGTTTTCAGGGCCCGGATGATGGCATCCGAGAGAGTTTGCAAGCGTTCCTGGTCGGTGCCGCTGCGTACGACATAACCGCCCCAGATGGTGTAGTCCAGTTCCGGCAGACCCTGCTCCGCCAGCGTCGGCACGTCAGGATAGCGAGCCAGGCGTTGGGCCGAGGCTGAGCCCAGGAAGCGTATCTGTCCGCTGGCAGCCAGCTCTTTGGCTGCAGACAGATCGTAGGAGCTGGCTACCACATTGCCCCCAATCAGATCGTTCATGACAGTGGCGGGCGAGTTGTAGTTGATGAGATTGAATTCCGCCTTGCCATAATGCTGCAGCATGCGGTTCAACAGGCCATAAGTTTCACCGCCATAGGCTGCCAGCGTTACCTCACCCGGACTTTTTCGAGCGTGTGCCAGCAGGTCCTCGATGGTGTGAAAGGGCGAATCACCCCTGACGGCATAGCCCGGCATGGCAACCGAGGTGATGGCTAATGGCATGATGTCAGTCTTCACGTTGTACGGCAGGTTATCCTTGAGCATGGGGTTCAGGATGACCGCGGACTGAGTCGTGAACATGGTGGTGTAGCCGTCGGCCGGAAGCGAAAGCAGGTAGCGAATGCCGACACTCGAGTCCGCGCCTGGTTTGTTCTCGACAATTACCGGCACTTTCAGGTCGCTGCTGATCAGTTCCGCAATCAGGCGGGTGGAGCTGTCGGCGGCCGAGCCTGGTGCCAGCGGCACAATGAAAGTTATGGGTCGTTCAGGGTAGGCTGCCAGTGCGCCCTGGGCGGTCATCGTGGCCAAGGCAATCGCAAGAATTTTCAGAATCCGCATAAATAGTTCCCCCTCTTTGCTTTCGATAGATGTCGCGGGCTCCGAACTGGACGTAGGGCAATGAATAGCCTTTTTGGTATCCGCCAGTGGATTCAGTTCAAATTCCGCGCATTGTTGCTTTTTTCGATGTGCGCCATCTCTGTGTATGGTCCGGAAAGAGAATATCAACCTTTATGTTCGGAATAGAGGGAGGCCGCCAAAATTCATGTGTGTGAATTGCTATTCTTGCAATCGTTTTGCGGATTGTTTTTTGATTTTTATGCTTATATTGCCGCTATGCGATGGTGGACAGATGCCGTTGTTGCGCCGTTCCTGGTTAACAGCTTCGTAAGAAGAAGGGATTGTGGCGATAAATCGGGTGGTTCTTAAATCGCTGAACTTGCCTGCGAACGGTTGTTCGGGTTCAGCTTGATGCAAGTCGCTGCGAAAAGGCTGTTACTTGTGCCTGCAAGGCCTGACCTAGTTGGGCGTGCTCTTGTTCCAGTATGGTCAGGGGTACGCCAATCGACAGCACCAGCACGTTGCCAAAGGCGTCTTTTTCATTTAGCGGAATTGCAAGGTCTCCAATGCCGCGCTGGTTGCGATTGAAGTGCCAGGCATATCCATCTTCGCGAGTGGCGGTCACGGCAGCCAATGTCTGCTTGGGGTCGAAACCGGAACCCAGCAACCCGATGGAGTTCCGCGCGATCAGGGCGACCTCGTTGTCGGCAAGGGTGGACAACAAGGCAATGCCGGCCGCGCAGCGGCATAAGGGCCGTCGTGTCCCCGGCTTGGGTTGCTGGCTGATGACGCCTTCAACTCGCAATGGGGCCAGCCGAACGTACAGGTAATGCGAATCCAGCCCGTGCCGCATGCTTAGAACCGCAGAGTATCCCAGCGCTTCGCGCACCTGGACCACGAAGTTGGCCAGCTCAAATCCGCTGGCCTGTCCGGCCTGCAACCAGCTACCCAGCACAGGCAGACGCATGGTTGGCGAGAAAAGAGCCTTGTTGGCAACCCGGTAGAGATATCCATGTTCGCACAGGCTCTTCAGAAGCACGG
Source organism: Verticiella sediminum (assembly GCA_040392445.1). Classification (GTDB taxonomy): domain Bacteria; phylum Pseudomonadota; class Gammaproteobacteria; order Burkholderiales; family Burkholderiaceae_B; genus Verticiella; species Verticiella sediminum_A. Next base: position 27,477 of record JBEBVZ010000043.1, on the reverse strand, counting down.
AAGTGCTGGACATGGGCCAGCCGAATTCTTTCGCCAGTTCCAACACGCTGATGGGCCTGCGCACATGTTCAAAATACTCAAAAACCTGAAGGGTGCGGACCGACGATTTGACGTTCATGCAAGGTTCCTGAAATTCATATATGTGAACTATTTTGAGGCTTTATGTTTCAGTTAGGCAAGCTAGTATTATCACTAGGTCAATCGGTTTTGATTTTTGTTTTAAACCAAGGGCAATGGATTTCAGGTAATTCTGAATTGTTATGAAAACCGTGTATTAAATGCGTGCTTCAGGCCGTTATGGTTTTCAAGCAGTTTGTTTTATTCGGAATTGGTCGTGCCCCGCACCATAGGCATCTCGTTCTTATATGGATAAAACATCTGACCTGCCATTGTCAGGCATTAGTGTGGTCGAAATGGGGACGGTTGTTCTTGCCCCGTATGCGGCCCGGTTGTTGATGGAAATGGGGGCGTCGGTCATTAAGGTCGAAGCTCCGGGTGGGGATATCACCCGCCAGCAAGGCCCTTCTCGCAATCCAGGCATGGCTGCCCTTTTTCTAAGCTGTAATCGTGGCAAGAAAAGTATCTGCCTGGATCTCAAGCAAGCCGAGGGGGTCGAGGTTCTGCGCCGGCTTTTGCGCCAGTCCGATATCTTTCTTACCAATCTCAGGCCACGCAATGCAGCCCGGCTGGGCATTGATCATCAGTCGATGCGAGAGATCAACCAGCGCCTCATCTACTGTGCTGCTTATGGGTTTGGCGAAGGCGGGCGCTATCGCGGCCAGCCAGCCTATGACGACATCATTCAGGCTAGGTCCGGATACGCCAGCCTCTATCAAAGAATTGAAGGCAAGCCTCGCTATTCGCCATCCATCATGGCCGACAAGACTACGGCGCTATATATGGTCATGGGAATACAGTCGGCTTTGCTGCAACGGGAAAGAACAGGGCAGGGGCAGCATGTCGAAGTGCCGATGTTCGAGAGCCTGGTGCACTATCTGAACGTTGAACACCAAGCTGGCTACAACTTTGAGCCCAATCTGGGCTCATCCGGCTATTTGCGTATGGTCAGCCCGCAGCGGCGGCCCCATAAAACCCAGGATGGCTACATCGCGGTGATGCCACACAACGAGAAAGACTGGACAACGTTCTTTCGGGAAACGGGGAATGCCGCATTCAGTGCCGACCCTCAGTTCGCTTCCAACGAAAATCGAGCCAAGAACATCAATGCCCTGTATGACAGGCTTGCAGAGATAATGCTTACCCGCACGAATGCGCAATGGTTCGAGTTTCTCTCATCCCACGGCATTCCCCATGCGCCGGTTGTCGAGTTCGACGATCTCTATACAGATCCGCACCTGCAGGATGTGGGGTTCTGGCAGACTGGGGAACATCCTTCGGAAGGGACATTGCGGTGGCCCCGTTTCCCAGTCGGCTTTAACGGAGCTACCGCGCAGAGTGTGGGCGCCCAGGCTCCCGCCGCGCCTGGCCTGGGCGAGCAGACGCAGGAAATCCTGGACATGCTGGCCTTTAGCCCCGAAGAGCAAGAAAGGCTGCGCCGTCAAGGTGTTGTTGTAGACCATGGCAGTCCCGCCAAAACTGCGGCACAGCGCGGCGCACCAGTAACGACTAACGGGAACACCCATGAAAACTGAACGAGCTACTTGGGTGAGCGGGCTGCGCCTGCCCCTGATCTGCGCGCCTATGTTTGGCGTATCCAATGCCGCATTGGTCGGCGCGGCTCGGCGTAGCGGCATCGTTGGGGCGCTACCCCGGCACAACTATGCCACGCGTGCGGATTTTGAGGCAGCCCTCGTCTCGATCATGGAAGGCGATGATAGGCATGCGGGTGGGCGCGTGGCGGTCAATCTGTCCACCCGCCTGGAACCATCCGAGCTGGTTGACGAACTGGCGTTGTGCCATGCACTGGGCGTGCGTTGCGTCATCACCGCCAAAGGCCATCCCGGGGCTGTCGTCGAGCAGGCCCACCGGCGCGACATAGCCGTATTCTGTGATGCGACCTCTTTGGCGCATGCCAGAAAGTCCAGGGATGCCGGTGCTGATGGGCTGATCTGCATTGCGCAGGGTGGTGGCGGGCATTCAGGTCGTCTTAACCCCATGAGCATGTTGGCTGCCATCCGCGACGAGTTCCAGGGGGTACTTGTACTGGCAGGAGCCCTGGGTTCAGGTGAGGACTTGCTGGCTGCCCAGGCTTTGGGGGCGGATTTGGCCTATATGGGAACCCGCTTTATCGCGACTGCGGAAGCAGGTAGTCCCGACGGCTACAAACGTATGCTGGTGAACTGCAGTGCACAAGATCTGGTGTACACGCCTATGGTCAATCGGGTGCCAGCCAATTGGCTGCGCCCGTCCCTCGAGGCGGCGGGCCTGTCACCTGACATGGCCCAACCACCTGACCAGCCTCTGAGCGCCCGTCCCTGGATCGATATCTGGAGTGCTGGCCAAGGTGTAGAGAACATTCGCGATATTCCCACCGTGTCGTCATTGGTCGACCGGATAGCCCAGGAGTATGCGGCCGCTCATGGGCGTCTGATGCGTATTGCCATCAGAAGCTGACACTCACCGCATGCAGATACTGCCTGTTGGCAGAACAACCGGGAGGGCTGACAGGTGCGCGCCCGCGCATCACTGTTCCAGTCCAGGCTTGAAGCCGCAAGAATCAGGAAAAACATGGAAGACGATATCAACTTGACCATCGAGATGGCCGAGCGAGTTTTCCGGGATTTTGGGGATCCCCAGGTGATTTCCCATCAGCCGGACGACGAATGGAAACCTGCTCTCTGGCAGGCGCTGGAGGACGGCGGCCTGCCTCGCTGCTGGGCTCCCGAGACGCTAGGGGGGCATGGCTTGAGCCCGGTGGCTGGCTTCGCATTGCTACGGGCTTGTGGCCGCGCAGCCTTGTCCGTGCCGCTGGCAGACACGATGCTGGCCAGTTGGGTGTTGGCGCAAGCAGGTCTGCCGGTGCCAGACGGCCCCCTGACGGTAGTGGCGGGGCTGGCACGGCCAGGCGCCAGCAATGCCAGCGTTGGCGTCGTCACAGCCCGGGCCCGGCGCGTGCCGTTTGCAGCAGCGTCGAATTCGCTGGTCGTGGTGGATGCGCTGGAGCATACGCCTGGCCGTGTTCGGGTGGCGCTTGTGCCATCCCGGCAGTGCCAGATCGACCCCGGCTTGAACCTGGCGGGGGATCCTGTCGACGCAATCAGCCTGGAGCCCGATGCCCATGCCTGGGTGGAAACCGAGGCGCTCACGATGCGGGATGTCGTCGAGCTGGGTGCGGTCGCTCGTTCGCTGCAGATGGCGGGGGCACTGGAGTCCATGCTGCGGCTCAGTGTGCAGTACAGCCAGGAGCGGATTGCGTTCGAAAAACCTATCGGTAAATTTCAGGCTGTCCAGCACAACCTGGCCCGCTTGGGGGGGGAAGTGGCTGCTGCAGTGGCGGTTTCGGCCTCGGCAGCTGAAGCGTTTGCGACGCTGCCATCTGGCTCGCCTGAACGGCTCTTGGAGGTGGCATCCGCCAAAATCCGCTGCGGCGAAGCCGCCCAGGCCGGGGCTGCCATCGCGCATCAGGTTCATGGTGCGATTGGCTTTACCACCGAGCATGCCCTGCACCGCTACACCTTGCGGGCATTGGCATGGCGCGATGAATTTGGCAGTGAAAGTGAATGGGCCCTGCGGCTGGGGCAGTGTGTCAGCCCGCAGTCCAGTTCTGAACTCTGGGAACTGCTGTCGAGCCGGTAATCATTGGAGGAAATAGGATGTCTCTGCAGTTTGATCCCCTTCGCCTGCCTGACCATTGCCAAGCGCTGCGTCAGGATGTCAGGCAGTTTCTGCTGGCGGAAATCGAGGCCGGTACGTTTGACCCGAATCAGCCTGACCCGGGCTTCGATACGTCTCGCCGGTTTGCTCTCAAAGTGGCCAGCAAGGGCTGGATAGGCATGACCTGGCCGCGCGAGTATGGCGGCCAGGAACGCAGTTTCCTCGAACGGTATGTGGTGACGGAGGAAATGCGCGCCTTCAATGCCCCGGTGCGTCAGTTTTTCATTGCCGACCGTCAGAGTGGACCGACGCTTATTCGCTATGCCAGCGAGGCCTTGAAGCGGGAAATCCTGCCCCGCATAACCCGTGGCGAGATCTGCTTTTGCATAGGCATGAGCGAGCCGGACTCGGGCTCGGACCTCTTTGCCGCGCGCTGCCGGGCCACTGCCGTCGATGGGGGGTGGCGCATCAACGGAAGCAAGATCTGGACTAGCCTGGCTCATCAGGCCGACTACATGATAGGGCTGTTCCGGACATCGGCGCCTACGAGTGAAAACCGGCGTCACGGCTTGACCTCGTTGCTCATTGATATGCGTAGTCCTGGCATCGAGTGCAGGCCCATCGGCCAGCTTGGCGGAGCACGCGATTTCAATGAAGTGGTATTCAATGATGTGTTCGTCCCGGCAGGGTGCCTGCTTGGCGAACTGGACGGGGCCTGGAAGCAGGCCACCAGCGAGTTGGCCTACGAGCGTAGTGGGCCAGAGCGATTCCTGGAAACATTTGGCGCCTTCCAGGCATTTGTGGACGCGGTGCCGGCCCAGGCCGATATCCGGGTTCAGGAAGGGCTGGGGCGTTTGGTAGCTCAGCTGCATACCCTGCGCCGAATGTCGGTTTCGGTGGCGGGCATGCTGGAACATGGCAAAGAGCCGGTAGTGGAGGCGGCCATCGTCAAGGACCTGGGAACGCTCTGGGAGCAGGCGATGCCGCATAGGGTAAGGGAACTCGCTGCGTTTTTGCCTGAAGATGGTCCTGGTATGCCGCAGTTGGAGCATCAATTGGCCCGCAACTTCCATATTGCGCCCAAGTTGACTCTACAGGGTGGCACAACCGAGGTGCTGCGCGGCATCATCGCCCGGGGGCTTGGTCTGCGCTAGAGGTGCTTTTTCTACCGTTGATGGGGTGCTGGTCTATGTCAAGGCCGGCATGCCGAGCCTGCAATGCCTCGTTGAAAATCTGCTCGCGTCATATTGGTGAGGGAAGTGACGATGGGTGCGAAGGCAGACCATAAAGTAAAGCGCGCCGGGTATTTCTTGCAGGCGAGTTCGCTCGATTTATGTATGTGAATTGTGATGGATGGGCATTCTCAACTGCTCAAATCTTGATATCCTAAAAATCAGAAATCAGGTCTGTACATAAAACTCTGGCGCGTAACAGGGGGCTTGAGCGCTCTCGGCTGTATCTGAAAATCATAATAAATAAATAAATTCGACGATGTTTATGGAAGTCGAGGATCCTTCCTGGGCGGTTCAAATGGATTCATCAAAAAACCGCAATTCGGGAATTCAGGTATGCGTAAAAGATATCGACATGCTCGCGCCATTGCACTATCTGTTGCACCACAAAAAATGCTGCATTCCTGCTTTCCGTGACTTATGTTGATATGACTTTCGAGAGGATATGAAATGTTTCGCCTTCTTTTTGTCACATGTTTGTCAGTTTTATCGCTCTTGACATTCCCTGCCGATGCGCAAGGTCTTGGAGAAAAGCCAATAAAACTTGTCGTAGGGTTCACTCCTGGAAGTGGGGCCGACACGACATCCAGAATGATAGCTACCAAGCTATCTGCGGTCATGGGGAAAAATGTGATCGTGGAAAACAAGCCAGGTGCGGCTTCCATGCTGGCGGCAGAATATCTCGGCAACAATGGTGCTGATCCGGCAATGATAATGTATGCCACGGGTTCCATCATCACGTCATACTTGACGAATCCGAATATGAAAATCGATGTGATGGAAGACCTGAAGCCTTTGATGCACCTGGGCGACTCTCAGTTGATACTTCTGATCAACAAGAATCTGCCGGTTAAAAATTATCAGGAAACCTTGGCGCTCTTTAGGGCGAGCCCTGGAAAATACAACTACGGTTCGACGGGCGTTGGGGGTGCTACACATATGTTTATGGAAGAGTTTCTTAACTCTGAAAACATAAAATTGACGCACATTCCCTACAAAGGTACGGGCCAGGCATTCAATGCCTTGCTGGCTGGTGAGATAGATGCCATGTTCGCGACGCAAAGCGTGGCCGGGGCGTCGATCAGGGCGGGCACAGTGTTGGGCGCTGCCGTGAGCGGGAATCGACGGGCAGCTTTGCTGGATCAGATCCCGACATTCAAAGAAGCAGGGAACCCAACATTCAATTCAACCCTGTTAAGTGGGTATTTCATCAACGCCAAAGTTGATCCTGCCGTGGTCGATGAGTTCAACAGGGCATTGAATCAGGTCATTGCGATGCCGGATGTACGCAGTCGACTTGAAGCCAACGACATGATCGTCGCAGGCGGCACCTCTGAAGATTTCAAGAGCGAACTTCTGGAAGAAATAAGGAAGCAAAAGGCAATACTGGAGTACGTAACCATACAGTGATCGACGCAGCCCCAAGCCTGTCCGGCAAGAGATAAGAGAGCCTTTCTTCGTAAGAGAGGCTCTAACGGAATCCGTGCCTGCGGTGTAGAAATCTGACTAGAAAGACTTTGACAGAAAGGATGGTTTTTGTGGAAGACGACAAATTTACCCAGCTGATCTACTCCGTAAGCGAAGGCATTGCTCGTGTCGAGTTGAATCGCCCTGAAGCGCGCAATGCTCTATCCATTCAGTTGCGTGTTGAGCTTGAGGCGGCGCTGAATGCCATACGGGACAATGAAGAAGTTCGCTGCGTTATCCTGATAGGAAGCGGAGGTAATTTTTGCGCCGGTGGTGATGTAAAGCGTCAGCAACTTAGCCTTCAATCTGCACCGACAGCGGGTCACTCAGCTCGCGCCCGCTCGGGAATGAGGCGCGATCATGACAAGCAACTCAACTTGATGAATCTCGACTTGCCCGTTATTGCGGCAGTCGACGGCGCGGCTGCTGGCGCCGGCTTTAGCCTGGCACTCATGGCCGATTTTATCGTGGCCAGTGATCGTGCATATTTTATCCAGTCATTCGGGAAACTGGGTCTGGTTCCTGACTGGTATAGCGCATACTCGCTACCTAAAATGATTGGAATTCAACGGGCGAAGGAACTCATATACAGTGCCCGAAAATTGCCAGCAGCCGAGGCTCTTGAGTGGGGATTGCTTTACAAGATGGTTGGCGCCGAGCAATTGGAGCGGGAAGCCTATGCACTTGCCCATAAGTTGATAGGGGCGTCGCGGACCTCGATCGGACTGGCCAAGCGGATGATCGATAACGCCTTTCTTTGGGATAAGCAAACCGCCCTGGAATTCGAGGCATTATCCCAGACCATTGCACGAGACTCGGAATACCATGCGGAAGGTGTGCGTCGTTTCCTTGCCAAAGATAAACCGATACTCGATTGGTAACAGAGCAGCGCTGTCTGTTTTTTTATAAAGCTTCGGCTCTATCAATCCACATACCTTGGTTTGACATCATGAAACCATTTGAAGGCGTAAGAGTTCTGGATCTTTCTGCGGGTATAGCCGGCCCGCATGCTGGTATGTTGCTGGCAATGAACGGAGCCGAAGTTGTAAAAGTTGAACCTCCGGAGGGCGATTGGGGCAGGCGGCTGGGAACGCATCGGGATGATCACAGCGCATACTCTATTTATTACAATCAAGGAAAAAAATCACTCAGCCTTGATCTAAAAACATCCCAGGCAAAGACTGTTTTACGCAAGCTTATTGCGGATTCTGATGTTTTCATAGAATCATTTCGTCCTGGAGTGATTAAAAGGTTGGGGTTCTCATTCGAAGATGTCATTGCCATCAATCCGAAGGTGATTTATCTTTCTGTTTCAGGGTTCGGGCAGACAGGTGAGCTTTCTGCGTTTCCCGGAACTGATTCCGCAATTCAAGCATACACCGGCTTGATGTATCTTAATCGCGGCCGTACTGGCATACCAAAGCGCTTCCCCTACACGCTGATTGATGTCGTTGCGGGAATATATGCCTATAGCATGATGGCCTCGGCCTTCATCAGTATGCTTCGTTCCGCGAATGGCGCATATATCGACTGTTCGCTGGCACATGTTTCCTTAGCGCTTCAGGGCGGGGCAATTTTGAAACATCAAATGGATATGATGAGCTTGCCTCAAGAACCGGTTCCGGTAGGTGCATTCAAGACGAGCGATGGCTATATTTCTATTTCGGTATCTCGGGACGACCAGTTTGATCGCTTATGTGCCTGCCTTGAGCGCGAGGATCTTCGCACAAGCTCACTGTATATAACAAATGAATCAAGGAATTCAAACAAATCCGTTCTGCTTGAGGAATTGCAGCGTGAGTTTCTGAAAGAGAATAATGAAGCATGGCATCGAAAGCTTTCCCAGGTTGACATCGTCCACGGCGTCGTCAACGATTATGATGCTTTACTGGCGTCCCGAGAGCTACGTGACCTGAATGTGATGACTGAAACCTACATTCCGGCGCTATCCGAGGCGTTTTCGTTTCCAACAACGCCCACGCCAAGATGGCCTGACTCTGTTTCAAAAAATGCTCCACGTATCGGGGAGCATTCAACAGAGGTTCTTGATTCCTTTGGTTTCAAAGAGGAAGAAATTCAGCATTTGTTGAAATTACAGATTGTTCGCCAGCAATAACGGAAAAGCTGGATTCCACCACTCTGGTGTCCCGGCCTCAACTTGCCCTGGCTGCTGTACATACCCACTTGTACGCATGCTGTTTGCTTAAGGGACGCCGGCAGAACCGGGGGGCAGGGATGGGGCAATGTGCAATATCGTAGATGGTGCACATTGCCCGGTTCGTACGGCAATACAGAAGCGGGATCAGCTTCACGACCTTTCAGCGAGTGTCCGCCATGAAGATTGCGCTTGCGGTGGTACGAAGCGCTCAGATCTCGAATTCGCCAGACAGGATGCTCTTGGAGACCGTTCTTTTCAGGATTTCATTCGAACCGTCGGCGATATTGACCATGCGCAGACGCAGGAACATTTCGCTGTAGTGCATTTCGTTGGTCATGCCAATGGCGCCAAAGGTCTGCATCGTACGATCCAGAGCCACATAAGCGGATCGGGTGGCCTGGTGCTTCATGATCGCCAACTGCGAGTTGAGGCGGTGCCCCTGATCCAAAAGATGACAAGTGTGCAGCGCAAACAGGTGTGCGCACTGAATGTCCATGACGGACTCGGTCAAAGGGAAAGTCAGGCCCTGATATTCAGATAGAGGGCGACCGAAGGTCTGGCGCTGGCGAGTGTATTCAAAGGCCTCGCGCAAAGCCTTGCTGGCCGTGGCAATGGCTCTGGCCGAGTTGTATACCCTGCCCAGATTCACTCCCAGCATGGCTACGCTGAATCCCTTGTCCAACTCGCCCACCAGGTTTTGTTCCGGGACGAATACGTCATTGAAGAGCAGGACCGCCTCGTTGCCGCCGCTTTGCCCCCACATCTTGATGATGCGCTGAACTTCGAACCCAGGGCTGTCGGTTGGAACCAGAAAGCACGAGATGCCTCCCTTGCGGGCTTTCGCAAGTTCGGGATTGGTCACGGCAAATAGAATGCAGTAGCTGGCGTAGGGGCTGTAGCTGGTCCAGATTTTCGAGCCCTGGATGCGCCAGCCACCGTCAACGCGTGTTGCCCGGGTTTTCATCATCATCGCGTCCGAGCCCGCATCCGGTTCGGACATGCCAAAGCACATGGTCTTTTCGCCCGACAGTAATGCGGGGAGTATCTCGGCGCGGCAACTGTCGGATAACTGGGTCACAACCGGGCTGGGCCCGCTGGCCCAGTGGGCAATCATGGAATCACCCATCCAGTAAGGCCCGGCAGTTTGCTCGGCGACCTTGGACCACACTCCGTACCAGGCCAAATAGCCCAGGCCTTCTCCGCCGATCTCCCGGGGCGCGCACATCGCATAGAAGCCTGCCTTGGCGGATGCCATGCGGATCTCGCGGATGGCGTCCCGGATAGGCTGCACATACCGGCCGGTGGAATCGTAGCGGGTGGATGCGTCGTCAGCCAAGTGCGATAGCGCCTTGTGGCGGGGCTTGACTTCGGCTTCGATGAACTGGCCGACGGCCTCGCGGATTTCACGGATTTCCGAGGGGTATTCGAGTTGCTGAGCAATGAGCATGATGTCGCCTGTGAATACGATATAGCGTTAGCTGAATGGAACGTTCAAAACCTGTAGCTATGGATGAGACTGATAGGCGTGACGAATCCGGGCCATGTTGAGTGGGCATAGGGTTGCGAATTAGTTATGGCCGGACGTTGAGTCTGTTCTGATGTCTGGCATCCGGAATGCTGGAAAAGTATAAGCACAGCCATTCGGCAGTGCATCCGATTCGGAAACAATTCATGCATGTGAATATGCCGCACTGGCACATCCACAGCATGGATTCGTTGCGCGGGTTTTCGTTGACGTCAACTGCTTGAGCAGGTCGGCCGAATGTCAGCTAGCCTCTGTGGCAAGGGTTTTCTTCATACTTGTGAATTTTTTCCCGGCGCATGCGATGGCGCGAAGAGGTCGCTAATATTGCCATGGATGAGGATGGGTTTTTCTATTGCCAGGAATTGAAGATTTTCTAGATTTTAATTTTATTTTTTCGTGTTGTTTAATGAGGTTTGGAGAGAGACATGGGGCACGGAGTCATAAATAGAAATAGATTAAATCGTCGTAAATTGATCAAGATTGTTTCTGTCATGTTGGTTTTTCCATTTTTAAGTCTTAAGCCTGCATTGGCTAGCACTGATTTATTTGATGGCCCGATTAAACTGATTGCTCCATTCTCCCCCGGCGGCCCCGTAGACACAATGGCTCGTGTTGTTGCAGACAAGTTGAGCCAAATTCTGGGGGTTTCCGTTTATGTTGAAAATAAACCGGGTGCGGGTGGAATGTTGGGCATGGATATGGTGGCCAAGTCCGAACCTAACGCAAGAACGATTATTCTCAGCCCAATGGGCATCATGACTGTAATGCCATTTATCTATTCGAAGCTCCCGTATGATCCCGTAAATGATTTCCAGTCGGTTGCGCTCCTCAGTCATTCGAGCAACATTCTGATCGTTCCTAATGATTCACCCTATAAGACACTTAAAGATCTGGTTGATGATGCCAAGGGAAATCCAGCAAAGCTGATTATGGGCTCGGCCGGCAATGCGACGTCGACGCATCTGACAGGGGTGCTGTTCAACGAGGCGGCGGGTATCAATACGTTGCATGTTCCATACAAGGGTAGTGCCCAAGCCTTGAACGATCTGGTTGGTGGCAGGCTGGATTACTCCTTTGAGGTGACCTCAACCGCTTTGCCATTTATCGAGTCGGGAAAAGTGCGCCCTATTGCCATGGCCGGGAAAGCCAGAAATAGGGCCTTTCCAGATGTCCCTACGATTGCCGAATCCGGTTATCCGGGTTTTAGCGTTGAGTTTTGGGGTGGCATCTACACGAAATCCGGATCGCCTCGAGATAGAGTGGAAGCGCTGAATCGGGCTTTGAATGTGGCCTTGCGAGAGACGAGTTTGAAGAACTATATTGAAGATAGCGGAGCCTCCGTATTGGGTGGATCCATCGAAGATGCCGATGCATTGTTCAAGCGGGAGTTCGCTCGCTGGCCTCCTGTGTTGAAGGCGGCCAATGTAAAGGCAGATTGACTGCAGCGTGTGCTGGCGTGTGGTTTCTACGAGCATTTCGCGCCGATGCAAAGGCAATCGACACCGCCCAATACTCTGGTTCAGCCCATAGCAGCGTTCGATCCCACGAGGCTTGGCTATGTGTGACGTAAGCAAGCCGGGGTTTGTTCACCCGACCCGGGCGGCCCACTACCTTGACCCGGTGGGTTTGCCCGACCGGGTCAAGGCAGTAGGCCGCTCCGCAGGTTACCGATTCAGCAGGGTTTTCAATTCCGCAATGGCTGCCTTATCACTGTTGAACTGGCGCACGGCATAGTCCGCGTACTCTTTGCTGCTCAGGTACTCGACTGGTTGGGCCTGAGCTGCAAGGGCTTTTCGATACGCCGGATCATCCATGGCTTTACGAAAGGCGTCGTGCAGAATCTGTACGGTTTTCGGATCCATGCCCTTGGGCCCACCAATGCCCAGGACAGATTGGATAACCACGTCGTAGCCGAGCTCTTTTAACGTCGGCACTTCTGGAAAGCGATCGACACGTGTATTGGTAGCGGTGGCAATCACACGCAGCTTGCCGGTATCGGACATTGTGCCCAGGGAACCATCCGAGATGAGGTCGATGTGTCGACCGATGGCAGCTTGGGTGACGTCGGCGGCTCCTTGGAAGGGCGCGAAAGTGTATTTGGTGCCGCTGGCCCGCGCGAAGCGCTCCATGGCGATATTGCCCGAGCCGGATACGCCTATGGCGCCGTAAGTAATCTGGCCAGGCCGGCTTTTCGCGTCCGTTACCAGATCGGCCACCGTCTTCCATTTGGAGTCGACAGGCACGACAAGGCCGTAGGTGTAGCTCGTCAAGCCGATGATGTAGGTAAAGTCCTGCAGCGGGTCGAAGTTCACTTGCTGCAAGTGCGGCAGGCGAAAGAGGCTGGCAGGAGTAAAGGACAGCGTGTATCCATCCGGCTTGGCGGTGCGTGCCATGGAGGCCGGCCCGAGCGTGGCCGAGGCGCCTGGCGCGTTGACGATAACCACGGATTGGCCCAGCTCTTTGGTGACTGCCGCACCGAGGGTTCTTGCCTGTACGTCGGTGGCGCCTCCGGGGGGAAAGGGCACGATGAGTTCTATGGAGCGGGACGGGAATTTCTCCTGGGCCTGCAAGGCGCCCGAAGCGACTGCCATGACGGCTGCGCCAAGTACCACGGGAATGAAGCCCTTGTACCTCTTGCGCAGCGCAAAAGGTTGGTTGGGTCGCGCAATGTGCATGGCTTGTCTCCCTTGCCCGGCTGGCCGTTGTGGCCGCTGGGCTTGTCGTGTTTTTGAAAGACCACTGTGAGGGGTGCGCCGTTGCCGGTCAATCCGGGCTTACACCATGGCTCTTCGGACGCTGGAGTGACGTTTGCAGGCTTGGTGGCGGGCGCTACAGGCTTGTGCCGCCGCCAAGTTGGTGAGAAAACAGGCGGATGGTCGGTGGCTCTATGTCGTTGACCACGCCGTGGGCGCCGGCCTACAGTTCGGCGTGCATCTCGCGAAATAATCTTGGCGCGATACCGAAGCAGCGCTCGAATGCTTCCGTTAGGCGCGAAGCCGGAAATAGGCCTACTTGTGCCGAGACCGACTTCAGAGAAAGTCCACGTGAGAGAAGCATGCGCGCTGCGTCCAGTCGGGCCGTTTCGACAAAGCGGGCGGGCGTCTGGCCCGTCGCCGCCACGAACCTGCGGTGAAACGTACGCTCACTCAGCCCGGCGCGGTCGGCCAGCGAGGGCACGTCCAACGGCATGTCAAGATTGCTCTGTATCCAGCCGATCAGGTCGGCGAACGGGCTGTCGCCCTTGATCTGCGCTTGCAGGACTGGGCTGAACTGGGACTGATAGCCGGGCCGCCGCGCATAGAGGATCAGCCTCTTCGCAACTTCGCCGGCAATTGCGGTATCCAGGTCGCTGGCGACCATGGCCAGCGCCATGTCGATGCCGGTGGTGACGCCGGCAGATGTCCATATCCGATCATCCACCACGTAAAGCGCGTCCGGATCGACCGTGACCATCGGAAAGGTTTCTGCGAGAGGCTTGCAGGAATCCCAGTGGGTGGCGACGCGATGGCCGTCGAGCAGGCCCAGCGCGGCGAGCAGAAAGCCGCCCGAGCAGACCGAACCGAAGCGCTCGGCTTTTGTAGCGAGCGCCGGAATCGCTGCTCGCAAAACAGGGTTGGCGACGGCTGGCAGAAGCTGTTCGCGTTCCGCACCGGCGACCAGCACGGTGTGCGCTTCCTCCGGCTTCAGATCGGAGATCTTCCGCGTTTCGACGGCGATGCTACTGCTGCTTTGGACTGCGCCACCTTCGGCCGATACCAGCGTGACCTCGTAGAACGCAGGCTTTCCCTGTTGGTCGAGTGCTCGGTTGGCGCTGTTGAACACCGCCGCCGGTCCCGACGCATCCAGTAGTTCGAAACCCGGATAAACGACGAAGGCGATGTGGTGCATTGGCAGAAATTACCATGCGTTTGTCATTTCTGCCAGATGTCCCTGCTGCTAGGCTATGAGCAGTCGATGGAAGCGCCGCAGAAGGCAAGCAACCGACAGAAAGCGCTTTCCTCAATCCTTGCTCTTGGGAGACGCAGTCATGTCGAAAACCTGGTTCATCTGGAGTGGTGTCACCCTCGTCGTTCTTTCCCTCGCGGGCTTCGGCGGCTGGATGTTGAGCCTATCGGCAGAGACAGCGGCGGCAGAGGCACCGGCGGTCCCGCAAGAGGAGGCGGACGCCATGCTGGCGGCACTGAAGCCGCCGAAGCGGGAACGGCCTCTGATCGCCGTCATCGGCATCAACGACGCCACCGAGACGACCGATTACCTTATGCCCACCGGCATCCTGCGGCGGGCCGACGTTGCCGATGTGATGATGCTGGCGACTGGACCGGGTCCGGTGCAGCTCTATCCGGCGCTCAAGGTCGAGCCGGATGCGACCATCGTGGAGTTCGACGCCGAGCATCCGCAAGGCGCTGACTACGTGATCGTGCCGGCCATGGAACCCCACGACGATGCGGCCGCGCTGGCATGGATCAGGAGCCAGGCGGAAAAGGGCGCGACCATCGTCAGCGTGTGCGTCGGCGCCAGGGTCGTTGGCGCGGCCGGGCTGCTCGACGGCAGGCGGGCAACGACACACTGGTATTTCCTCAAGCAACTGCGCGACGAGACTCCCACGATCCAGTATGTCGCTAACCGAAGGCTGGTAGTCGACGGCACGGTCGCGACGACGACCGGCATAACTGCCTCCATGCCCATGATGCTGACGCTGATCGAGGCGATCGCCGGACGAGCCAAGGCGCAAGCGGTCGCGCGTGATCTCGGCGTCGAAACCTGGGATATGCGCCATGCGAGCGCCGCGTTCTCGCTGACGCGTCCGTTCGTGACGACAGTGCTCGCCAATAGCATGGCGTTCTGGAATCGCGATGCGTGGGGCATCGAGCTTCAACCCGGCATGGACGAGGTGTCGCTCGCCCTGGTGGCCGATGCCTGGTCGCGAACCTACCGATCGAACGCTCTAAGCTTCGCGCAGGCGGCCGGAACAGTCGAGACACGCAACGGCATCCGCGTCATACCCGATCAGATCGTCATGGATTGGCCACGGGAAAAGCGCGTTTCCGTGTATCCCGACCAGCGGCCTGCCGAAGCCCTGGGCGGCACCCTGCAGGACATCGCCGACCGCTACGGCGAAAGCACAAAGTATGTCGTTGCCATGCAACTCGAATATCCGCGCCAGCCTGCCCGCTCAGGCAGGCTTAATCATCATCGCTGTCATCCAGATGGAACTTGTGAATGATGCGGTGCGCGATCGGCGCGAGCACCAGGCCCAGCGTGGCGACGAAGACCAGGCCAACGAGGATGCTGTAAAGCGCGAAAAAGATCTTGCCCGTCACGCTTGCCGGCACGATGTACGGGCCTATGCCTGCAAGGATCAGGGCGGTGTTCAACATGGCGTCGTGCCATTCAACAGGCTCGAGCATCAGATGACCGAGCACGCCGATGGAAAGCGTGACCCCCACGACGAGGAACGCAAGCCCCACGTGCTGCAGGACCCGGTACGTAAAATCACGCGAATGCAGGAGAGATTGGTTTTTCGACTCGTACATTGCCCACAACCCGATGTTGAAGTAACACTCTCGTGCCATCCTAGCCCAGTTCGCGCGCAAGGGGGGCGCACCAGGACGGGGCATTCCTGGCATGCCGGCTACCCCTGGATCTACCTCGGTCGATACCCCAGGCTCACTCCAAGCTAAGCGATGCTGGGAATCCGCACGTCTGGATTCACGTCGGCGTCATAGTCCACCCCGGCGATCCCGAAACCAAAGAGTCGCAGGAACTCGGCCTTGTAGCCCGCAAAATCCGTAAGCTCGTAGATATTGTCGCTGCTTACCTGGTTCCAGAGCTGCTGCACGCGTGCCTGCACCTGTGGATCCAGCTCCTTGTAGTCGGCGCGCAGGCGGCCTTCATCATCGATGTGTGCCGACTCACCGTACAGGCTGTCCCGATACAGCCCGTAGACCTGTTCGATGCAGCCTTCCTGCGTGCCGTTTTCCTTCATCACTTTGAACAGCAGCGACAAATACAAAGGCATCATGGGGATGGCCGAGCTTGCCTGGGTGACCACAGCCTTCAATACCGAAACGCGCGCATCGCCTCCCTTGGCGGCCAGCTTCGCGCGGATATCCAGCACCTTCTGGTCCAGGTCTTTCTTGGCGGCGCCAATCGAGCCGTTCCAGTAGATGTCGTGCGTGACCTTTTCGCCCAAATAGGTGAAGGCGGTCGTTTTCGCACCATCGGCCAGTACGCCGGACTCGAGCAGCGCGTCCATCCACATCTGCCAGTCTTCGCCCCCCATCACCGCCACGGTGTCGTCGATCTCGGTTTGGGTGGCGGCTTCCAGAACGGTTTCCCTGACGACTTCCTTGTCAGTGTCTATGCCCCGCAGGCTGACGGCCTTGCCTATGGGCTTGAGCGTCGAGCTGTACACCTCGCCCGTCTTGGGGTGGGTGCGTCGCGGTGAAGCCAGGCTGTAGACAACCAGATCGACCTGGCCAAGATCCCGCTTGATGAGGGCTATGGTTTGCTGCTTGATCTCGTCCGAGTACGCATCGCCGTTGATGCTGCTTGCATACAAGCCCTGGGCTGATGCAAGATTCTCGAAGGCGGCGGTGTTGTACCAGCCCGCGGTACCTGGCTTGGTGTCGCTGCCGGCGCGCTCGAAGAACACGCCGACTGTGCTGGCGGCGCAACCGAATGCAGCCGTGATGCGCGCCGCCAGGCCATAGCCGGTGGATGCGCCGATGACCAGCACTCTTTTGGGGCCGTTTGCAACGGGGCCGTTAGCCGTGACGTATGCGATCTGTTCCCTGACGTTGGCTTCGCAGCCGGCAGGATGGGTAGTGACACAGATGAAGCCACGTACGCGCGGTTTGATGATCATGAAGACCTTTCCAGGTTAGACGCCAAGACTGGTTTGCAGGCGCAGAATGGCGCGCATTGTAATTCGAGCGGCCAGGGGAGCGGTCGTCGCCCCGACGGCTTCACCGTTTCAGGTGTCATCAGGCAACGCTGGCGAACCGCTGCTCCAGATAGGCAATGATTTCCTTGGAGCCATACAGCCAGCGTGAGTTGTCATCTTCCTGGATACGCAGGCAAGGCACCTTGATCTTGCCGCCTTCGGCCAGCAGGCGATCGCGTTGCGCGGCATCGTTCTTTGCGTCGTACAGCGTCATCGGCACGTTCAGCTTGTGCAGGGCGCGTCGGGTCTTGACGCAGAAAGGGCAGGCATGGAATTGGTACAGCGCCAGGTGTGCAGCTTCTTCGTTCACCGCTGCCTGACCTTGCGCCGAACGGCGTTGCGGGCGCGGACGACTGATGGCGTCGCCGAACACGATCACCTGACCCAGGCCAATACGCAGGGCTTTCATCAACATGTGGACTACCTCGAAGGGCAAATGCGGGGGCCGCCAGTCTACTACTTTCAAATACCCACCCTGACGGCGCGCGGGCTAAGCTGCGGCGAAGACCCGTACGATAAGGAGTGCCACGCGTGCAGTCTGCCCCTCAATGTGCTCCGGGGCCGGCAGTTGCATGTGCCAGCACGGGGCCCGGTGCCCGATACCTGCAGGAGGAATCCAAAATGACAGATGATGAGCGCGCTATACGCGGTGTCGTCGATACCTGGCTTGCCGCCAGTAAAAGCGGCGACGTTCCGACCGTGCTGGGCTTGATGACGGATGACGTGGTTTTCATGGTTCCCGGCCAGCCGCCTTTCGGCAAACAGGAATTCGCAGCGGCGTCCGAAGGGATGAAGGGGCTTCGACTGGAAGGGACGTCCGAGATTCAGGAAGTCCAGGTCATCGGTGATTGGGCCTACCTTCGCAACCACATCAGCATGACCGCGACCCCATCGGATGGCAGTGCCCCGGTGCGGCGCTCCGGTTACACGCTGACCATCTTGCGCAAAGGGCCGGACGGGCAATGGCGGCTGGCTCGCGACGCCAATCTGCTGGTCAGCGAGTAGCCGGCCGTGCTCCGCTTGAGCCGGCCCGATTACCCGCTGATTACTGCCTGATCGCCGCGATGCGATAGACGCAGCGCCGGGCGCCTGCCAGCAGGTGCTGTTCACGCACCACCGTGGCTTCGGGGCCGATGATTTCCTGGAAAAGCTGCAGCTCCGAGCGGCAGAATCCCTGGCAGGTGCGTGCCGCTGCGCAGATGGGGCAGTGGTCTTCGATCAGCAGGCTATCGTCGCCGTCGCGCTCGATGCGGGTCATATAGCCCTCGCTCGTACGGATGGCCGCCAGTTGCTGCAGCCGTTCCGGCATGGTCTTGCCGTTGCAGGCCTGGGCATAGGCCGCCCGGGCTTCGATCTCGCGCTGCGCAACCAGGCGATCCAGGCCGTCTTCGCCAAAAAGATGCCGGATCGAGCCTATCAACTGGATGGTCAGTTGGGCGTGCGTATCGGGGAACCGGCCGTTACCGGCCTCGGTGAGCACCCAGTTCTGGCGCGGGCGTCCAACGCCGGATGCCGCCTCTTGTTGACCCTCGATCAAGCCCGACGTGACCAGCTTTTGCACCTGTTGGCGCGCCGCTTCCGCGGTCATTTCCAGGGCTTGGGCCAGGGCGGCTGTCGAGGCAGGGCCCTTGGTCTTGAGGAAAAACAGAATGCGGTCACCCGTAGACATGGAATGTGAATTATCCAAGTTATTGCTTGTGTAACTCATCGATGTCGCCTTATTATCCAAGTAATAATTTGGATAATAAGGCCATGACGGCCACTATGTCGAGAAAGCCGATGCATACTGAATCACCTGCCTCCGCATCCTGGAGCGACCTGCTCCGCGGTAAAAACGGCTTGCTTGCCTTGGCCCTGACGGGCGGGGTGGCGCTTCATGCGATCAACGTACACATCGTCACGACTGTGCTGCCATCGGTGGTGCGGGACATCGGCGGCCTGGACTGGTATGCCTGGAACACCACGCTCTTCGTGGTGGCTTCCATCGTGGGTGCTGCGTTGTCGGTGCGGCTGCTGGCCAGCCTTGGGCCGCGCGGCGCTTGCCTGGCCGCGTTGGCGGTATTTGCGGCGGGCTCGGCCGGCTGCGCCCTGGCAGGCTCCATGCCCTGGATGCTGGCCAGCCGTGGCGTGCAAGGCCTGGGCGGCGGCACGCTGGCCGCCCTGAGCTATGCCTTGATCGGGGTCGTATTCAAGCCGGTGTTATGGCCGAGAGCGGTGGCGCTGGTTTCGGGGATGTGGGGCATAGCGACGCTCTGCGGGCCGGCCGTGGGCGGCCTGTTCGCCCAGGCGGGACATTGGCGCTGGGCCTTCTGGGCCTTGCTGCCGATAGCGCTTTTGCAGGGGCTGTTGGTGACAATGCAGTTGCGGCCGACTGCCGCGCCGGCGGCACGAGCAGGCGCGGCGCCACGCATTCCGGCCGTCCAGGTCACCCTGATGGTGACGTCGGTGCTGTCAGTGGCGGCGGGCAGCCTGTCGTCGACACTGGCTTGGCAGGCGGCGGGGGTAGCCGTGGGCGTTGCGCTAGGCGCCGCCGCCATCGCCTATGACCGCCAGGCCGCGGTGCGCTTGCTGCCCCGCGGCGCGACCACGCTGGACAGCTCGCTGGGCGCAGTCTACGCCAGCGTGGCTCTGCTGCTGATAGGCTGCACCACCGAAATTTTCGTGCCTTATTTCCTGCAGACCTTGCACGGCCATACGCCTTTGGCGGCGGGTTATCTGACGGCCGCGATGGCCGGCGGCTGGAGCCTGGGCTCACTGCTGTCAGCGGGACAAGCCAGCGCCGGCGCGGCGCGCCTGTTGCGCCTGGGGCCGGCATTGGGCACCGCCAGCCTGCTTGCGTTGGCGGTGCTGGTGCCGGTCGACTTGGGCCTTGCCCCCGCAATGCGCACCTTGTTTTGCAGCCTGGCGCTGGCCGGGGTGGGTGCCGGTGTAGGCATAGGCTGGCCCCATCTGTTGACGCGTGTGTTGACCCTGGCGCCCGCTGGCGAGGAAGGCATGGCCTCGGCTGCCATCACGACCGTGCAGCTCTATGGCATGGCGGTTGGTGCCGCAGTGGCGGGGCTGGTCGCGAATGCCGCGGGGCTTGCCAACCCGGGCGGTGTGGCAGGAGCGCAATCGGCGGCTGCATGGTTGTTTGCCAGTTTTGCGGTGGCTCCCGCCTTGGCCATGTTGCTGGCGCGTCGCATCACGGGGCCGGTAGCCCCGGTGCTGGCGTCGAGCATGCCCGACGCAGCCGCGTCCTCAGCGCAGCCTTGACACCGTATTCAGCGAACCAGGATTTCGGATATGACTGCGCATACATCCCTATGGCTGTTTCAGGCGGTTCACGCCATCGGACTCGCTCTTTGGCTGTCCATCGCCGTGATCAACAACTGGCAGTCCTTTCTCGGCTCGGCGGGCGCGATTGGCGCCACGATGTCCATGGCGCCACTAAAGCAAGCCCCACGCGTTGAAACGCCGTTGCTGGCGCGCGCCAGCGCGTCGGCAAACTTGGCCCGCATGGCTTTGTTGCTGGTGCTGGCGCTTCAGTTTGTCGGTGCCATTGCGTGCTGGAAGGGCAGCTACGAATTGGTCATCGCGGGTGACCTGACGGCGGCACAGCCTTGGCTCAACCTGGCCTTGAGCGCCTTTGCCGCCTTCCTGTTTGCCATGCATCTGGGCGGCCTGTGGTTCGCTTACTGGATACGCCAGGAAGGGCTGCAACTGACCCATATCGCATTGCTCATCTGGACCGTGGCGGCCTTCTTCCTGTTCAACGCCTCCTGGGCATAACCCCGGGGTGAGCCCCGAACCCAAGCCGATCATCATGCACAAAAAAACACTGATCCGACTCACAGCAGCCTTGTCTGTCATTGTCGTCGCCGCAGCGGTCATCTACGGGGCTGTCGTCACCGCCGAGCCGCCGCCTGCCGCCTGGGCTCCATCCGCAGTCAAGGTTGCCCTTGCTCCGGTGCAGCGCCGCACCGTCCCGCAGGTTTTCTCGGGTATCGGCGAACTCGAAGCCGGGCGGCAGGTGCAGGTTGCCGCCGAAGTCGGTGGCAGGGTGACGCGGGTCGCGTTCGAGTCGGGGCTAACGGTAGAAGCCGGCCAGTTGCTGGTGCAGCTCAATGACGCGCCCGAGCAGGCGGAACTGATACGCCTGCAGGCGCAGCTGCGCAACGCCGAAACCCTATATGCCCGTGCGCGCAAGCTGGTCGCGGCCAATGCCGCTACGCAAGAGCAACTGGACAATGCCCTGGCCGCGCGCGACATGGCCCTGGGCGAACTGAGGCAAACCCAGGCGATCATCGCGCAAAAATCCATACGCGCTCCGTTCGACGGAGTGCTGGGCATTCGCCGCGTGCATGCGGGCCAGTACTTGAACCCCGCCGATGCGGTGGCGAGCCTGATCGATAGTGAAAGCCTGTATGTGAATTTTTCGCTGGATGAACAGAGCAGCCCCTGGTTGGCAGTCGGTTTGCCGGTTGAGGTTCTGGTGGATGCCTATCCGGGGCAGAGCTTTGTGGCTGAAATCAGCGCGGTCGATCCCTTGATCGCCCAGTCGCGCATGATCCAGGTCCAGGCCACCCTGGCCAACCCCGGTCAGGCCTTGAAGGCGGGCATGTACGCGAATGTCCGGGTGGGGCGACAGGACACGGCACCCGTGCTGACGGTGCCGGAAACCGCGGTGACCTACACCGCATATGGCGACACGGTATTTGTCGCGCAGCCCGGCGACAAGCAGGCGTTGACGGTTCAGCGGGTACTGGTCAAGGTCGGCGCGCGCATCGAGGGCAGGGTGGTTATCGAGAGCGGCTTGAGCGACGGTGAGCTGGTGGTGACGTCCGGGCAGCTCAAACTCAGCGACGGTATGGCCGTTCAGGCCGCCGGGCAGGACACACTCGCGATCCCGCCGCGTGCAGCGCTGGTTTCGGATAGCTGATTTTTCATCCCAAGGCGCCCCCATGACATTCACGGATATTTTCGTTCGCCGCCCCGTCCTGGCCCTGGTGGTCAGTACGCTGATCCTGCTGCTGGGCGTGTTGTCGCTCAGCCGTCTTCCCATCCGCCAGTACCCGATGCTGGAAAGCTCCACCATCACGGTAACCACCGAGTATCCGGGCGCGTCGTCCGAGTTGATGCAGGGGTTCGTGACGCAGCCCATTGCGCAAGCGGTCTCGTCCGTGGAAGGCATCGACTACCTATCGTCTTCGTCGGTGCAGGGGCGTAGTGTGATCACCGTGCGCATGGAACTCAATCGCGATTCCACGCAGGCATTGACCGAAGTCATGGCCAAGGTCAACCAGGTTCGCTACAAGCTACCCGAACAAGCATACGACCCGGTGATCGAACGCTCGTCGGGTGAATCCACGGCGGTGGCCTACGTCGGCTTCGCCAGCGACACTCTGTCCACGCCGGCGTTGACCGACTACCTGGCGCGGGAGGTGGAGCCCCGGTTCTCGGCCATCGAGGGCGTGGCCAACGTCGGGATGTTTGGCGGGCAGCGGCTGGCCATGCGCCTGTGGCTCGATAGCAGTCGCCTGGCGGGCCGTGGCCTGACGGCCGCCGATGTGGCCGACGCCGTGCGCCGTAACAACTACCAGGCGGCGCCCGGCAAGGTCAAAGGCCAGTATGTGGTGTCCAACGTCAACGTCAATACCGATCTGACCAGCGTCGAGGAGTTTCGCGACATGGTGATACGCAATGATGGCAAGGGGCTGGTGCGGCTGCGCGATGTGGGCACTGTGGAGTTGGGCGCGGCGGCAGCGGAAACCAGCGCCTTGATGGATGGCGTGCCGGCGGTACATGTGGGCCTGTTTCCCACGCCCGCCGGCAACCCGCTTGTGATCGTGGATGGCATCAACAAGCTGCTGCCGGATATTCGCAAGACGCTGCCGCCCGGCGTGCGCGTCGAATTGGCCTTTGAAACCTCGCGTTTCATCCAGGCCTCTATTGACGAGGTTATGCGTACCCTGCTGGAAGCCCTGTTGATCGTGGTGGCGGTGATCTATCTTTGCCTGGGCTCGATGCGCACCGTCGTGATTCCCGTAGTCACCATTCCGTTGTCCATGCTGGGGGCGGCGGGACTGATGCTGATGTTCGGATTCAGTATCAACTTGCTGACCCTGCTGGCCATGGTGCTGGCCATCGGACTGGTGGTTGACGACGCCATCGTGGTCGTCGAAAACGTTCATCGGCACATCGAGGACGGCAAGCCGCCGGTGGTCGCGGCTTTGGCCGGTGCACGCGAGGTGGCAGGCCCGGTGGTTGCCATGACGATCGCCCTGGCAGCGGTCTATGCACCTATCGGCTTGATGGGCGGTCTGACCGGCGCGCTGTTCAAGGAATTCGCCCTGACACTGGCAGGCGCGGTGATCGTCTCTGGGGTCGTGGCGCTGACCTTATCGCCCGTGATGAGTTCGTTTCTGCTGCGGCCCAAGCAGGCGCAAGGGCGCATGGCGCGTGCCGCCGAATGGTTTTTCGGTGGACTGACGCGTCGCTATGGGAAGGCGCTGGACCTGTCGCTGCGGCATCGCTGGGTGACGGGCGGTTTTGCGCTGCTGGTGTTTTTGAGCCTACCCTGGCTTTATCAGTTGCCTCAGCGTGAGCTGGCGCCGGCCGAAGACCAGGCCGGTGTGCTGACCGCAATCAAGGCGCCCCAACATGCCAACCTGGATTACGTCGAACGCTTTGCCTACAAGCTCGATGAGGTCTATACCCGCATGCCCGAGACGGTAGGCCGCTGGATCATCAACGGCAGCGATGGAATCGCGGCGAGCGTTGGCGGGGTCAACCTCTCGGCGTGGGATGAGCGCGCCCGTTCGGCGGCCGTTATCCAGGCCGATCTGCAAGCAGCGGTCAACGATGTCGAGGGCACCAGCATCTTCGCATTCCAGCTGCCCGCCCTGCCGGGGTCGACCGGCGGGCTGCCGGTGCAGATGGTGCTGCGCAGCGGGCAAGGCTACAAGGTTCTGTACGAGGCAATGGAGGGCATTAAGCAGCGCGCGCGGCAAAGCGGCCTGTTCGCCGTCGTGGACAGCGACCTGGACTACAACAATCCGGTAGTGCAGGTGCGTATCGATCGCGCCAAGGCCAACAGCCTGGGCATCAGCATGCGGGACATCGGTGAATCCCTGGCGGTGCTGGTCGGGGAAAACTACCTCAACCGTTTCGGCATGGACGGGCGCTCGTACGACGTTATTCCGCAGAGCCTGCGAGGCCAGCGGCTGACGCCCCAGGCTCTGGCAAGCCAGTATGTGCGCATCCACGACAATAGCCTGGTGCCTTTGTCAACCGTGGTCCGGGTTTCGATGCAGGTCGAGCCCAACAAGCTGACCCAGTTCAATCAGCAGAACGCAGCCACGTTCCAGGCCATTGCGGCGCCCGGTGTCACGCTGGGCGATGCGGTGGCGTTCCTCGAAGGCGTCGCGGCAGGTCTTCCCCCGGGCTTCAGCTACGACTGGCAATCGGATGCGCGCCAGTACGTGCAGGAAGGCAATGCGCTGGTGCTGGCGTTCCTGGCCGCGCTCGTCATCATCTATCTGGTGCTTGCCGCCCAGTATGAAAGCCTGGTCGATCCCCTGATTATCCTGATCACGGTGCCACTATCCATCTGCGGTGCGCTGCTGCCCTTGGTATTGGGTTTGGCGACCGTCAATATCTATACCCAGATCGGGTTGGTGACGCTGATCGGCCTGATCAGCAAGCACGGCATCCTGATGGTGGAGTTCGCCAACGAGCTGCAGGCGCACGAGAACCTGGATCGGCGGAGCGCGATATTGCGCGCCGCGCAGATTCGCCTGCGGCCCATCCTGATGACCACCGCCGCGATGGTGGTCGGCCTGGTGCCTTTGCTGTTCGCGTCCGGCGCAGGCGCCCACAGCCGTTTTGGGCTGGGTGTGGTCATCGTCAGCGGCATGCTCGTGGGTACGCTCTTCACCTTGTTTGTATTGCCCACGGTGTATTCCGTGCTGGCACGCG
Organism: Verticiella sediminum; assembly: GCA_040392445.1. Lineage (GTDB taxonomy): Bacteria > Pseudomonadota > Gammaproteobacteria > Burkholderiales > Burkholderiaceae_B > Verticiella > Verticiella sediminum_A. The sequence continues at coordinate 2,416 of JBEBVZ010000043.1, read as the reverse complement.
ATCACGCGGCCAAGGCGGGTGCGACACGAGCCAGGCAACTGGCCGACGCGGATGCGCCCACGGCCCAGGCATCTTGAGGCACTCGATATGCAAAGAATCCACACACTATCAGCCATCCTTGCCGCTGGCATCGCGTTGGCGGGATGCACGGTCGGGCCGCAATATGCGCAACCTGTCTCGCCGTCCATTGAGCTGGCCAGCGTGCAGAAAACGCAGTTTCGCACTGTCGGCGACCAGGCGGCATGGTGGACCTTTTTCGAGGAGGATGGCCTGACGCAGCTGATAGCCGTCGCATTGGCGCATAACCACGACATCCGGCAGGCGCAGGCCAGCCTGTGGGCTTCGCGCGCGATACTCGATGAACGCCGCCTCGATCGATACCCCGCGGTGACGGCGCAAGGCGGCTATCAGCGCAGCATCGAGCAGCAGCCGGGTTCAAGCGGTGAACCGCAGCGCCTGTCGTCCGAGGTCTATCGCGCCGGGTTCGATGCGCAATGGGAGATCGATCTTTTCGGACGCTTGCATCGTCTGGCCCAATCGGCACTGGCTCGCGCCGAGGCGGCGCAGGCGGAACTGGAGCTTATGCGGCTGACCATTGCGGCCGATGTCGCCCGCAGCTACTACGAGCGCGCAGGCTTGCAGCGCAGCCTGGATGTTGCCCGGGCTCAGGTCCAGAGCTGGGGCGAAACCGTGCAGCTGATCCAAACGCGAGTCGAGCTGGGCAGTGGTCTACCGGAAGACTACGAAAGCGCGCGCACCAACCTGTTGCGCAGCGAGGCTGCCATCCCTGCGCTCCTGGCTGCGGTTCAGGCAAGCCAATACCGGCTGGATGTGTTGACAGGACAACGGCCGGGCCAGGTCCATGCGGGTAGCCATGCACCAGCACCCGCGCCGTTGGTCGGGCGGCTTCCCCTGGGGGATGTGGACAGCCTGATTCGGAACCGGCCTGATGTCGTTCGGGCCGAGCGCTTGCTGGCGGCCAGCACTGAAGACGTTGGCGCTGCAACCGCAGACCTGTATCCACGGCTGAACCTTGGCGGTTTCATCGGGTTTTTTGCTTTGCGAGGCGGGGATCTCGGCAGCGCATCGCGTGCGTTCGAGATTGCACCCAGTGTCAGCTGGCCGGCCTTTCATCTGGGCAATGCCCAGGCGCGGCTGCGTGGCGCCAAGGCCCTGTCTGGCGGGGCGCTGGCGCGCTATGAGCAGGCGCTGCTCCAGGCCCAGGAAGAGGTCGAGAATGCAGTGACCGGGCTGGCGCGGCATCAGGAAAGCCTGGCGTCGCTGTTGCAGTCGGCTTCGCATGGCGCCGTGGCGCTGGATATCGCCACGAAACGCTATCGGGCTGGCTCCGGCAGCTACACGGCGGTACTGGAGAACCAGCGTGCCTTGTTCCAGATCCAGCAAGAAATTGCTCAAGCCGAGACTGCCTCGTATATCAAGGCCATTGCGTTATACAAAGCGCTGGGCTGGGGCATAGGGCCGGAGCCTACCGTCGGCAATTCCCCGTTTTCGGAAAAGGATATGGCCACATAGCCGGCCCTGCTCAAGAAGGGCCGGCGCGTGCCGCCAGGCTGGCCAGGGTTGCGGTATTCTGCGTACCGCGATATTCCATCGCAGGCGGACCGCCTGCGATGGAATATCGCCCCGATCTTTATGCTTGCCTTTTCAAGGCTGTGTTCCATGTCTCATGCCCTCGCAAGATCTTGCCCTCATTGGCATTTGGAACGATTTTTTGGCGACGCGATGGTGGCGGAGCTGCTGTCTTACGCGGTGGCGCATGAGTCGGCCTTCGTGGCGTCCCGTATCGGTTCGGGGGCTAGCGCCAGGCAGGACGCCACCCGTCGAGTCTCCGCGGTATGTCGCAACCTGGGCGCTTTGCATGCCCCTATAGAAGAGCGCATCCTCGCACGCGTGGCGGACTTCACCGAGGTTCTTGGCCTCTACCCGTTTGCAACGGGAAAGATAGAGATAGAGCTTGCGGCCCATGGCGATGGCGCCTTTTTTTCCCGGCATGTCGATACCCAGCGAGACGTCTTTGGCTCAACGTCGCCGCGCGTGCTGAGCGCTGTCTACTATTTCCACTCGCAGCCGCGCAAATTCAGCGGGGGCGAGTTGCGCTTGTACGACTTTGCGACCGATGGCCAGGAAAGCTATGTCGATATTGCGCCATTGCACGACAGCCTGCTGGTCTTCCCGTCGTATGCGCCACATGAAGTCCTGCCGGTGTGCGTGCCGCAGGGCAGGTTCGAGTACCAGCGGTTCGCGCTCAATATCTGGATCCACAAGGCGGCCCCGCCTGCCGGTAGCTAGCGCCTGAAAATGGTGCCTACAATACAGACGCAGGTGCATCGTTCTTGCCGTGGCTTTGATGTAGTCTGGCGGCTACTTTGCGAAACAGACCCAATGCGATTGTCGC
>JBEBVZ010000042.1:0-43102 GCA_040392445.1 Verticiella sediminum | reverse complement strand
CAGTCAGCGGCGCCATGACCGCACCGCAAGTGTTCATCAACGGCAAGCTGGTCGGCGGTCTGGATCAGCTGAAGGCAGCATCGCTGTAATTTCCGCCTGTGGCGGCCTGCGGGCCGCCGCCGCGTGAAACAGGGCCCGCCCATGGGGGGCGGGCCCGCCGAAATCTTGAGGGAAGTCATCACGATGAAAACACTGCATACCGACGTCGCCATTATTGGCACCGGCACCGCCGGCATGAACGCATATCGGGCGGCGCGCGCGGCAGGCAAGCGTGCGCTGGTGATCGAAAGTGGCGTATACGGCACGACTTGCGCCCGCGTTGGCTGCATGCCGTCCAAGCTGCTGATCGCCGCGGCCGAAGCTGCACATGCCATTGGCGAAGCCCCGGGGTTCGGTGTTCACGTGGATGGCAAAGTCCGGATCGAAGGTACCGAAGTGATGAACCGCGTTCGCAGCGAACGCGACCGCTTCGTGGGCTTCATCCTGGATGCGGTTGGCAGCTACCCCGAAGAAGACAAGCTGCTGGGATATGCAAAATTCAAGTCCGACACCGTGCTCGACGTTGGCGGCCACACCGAAGTGCACGCACAAAGCGTGGTGATCGCCACCGGTTCGTCGCCGGTGGTGTTCGATATGTTCAAGTCCTTGGGCGATCGCCTCATCGTCAACGACGATGTCTTCGACTGGACGGACCTGCCGCGCCGCGTGGCGGTCTACGGCCCGGGCGTGATCGGTCTCGAGCTGGGCCAGGCCTTGTCCCGACTGGGCGTGCATGTGCGCATGTTCGGCGTCCAGGGTCTCTTGGGCGGCCTGAACGATCCGCAGGTGCGCGATGTTGCTCTCAAGGCGTTCCAGAACGAGTTCTACCTGGATACCGACGCCAAGACCGAGAAGCTCGAGCGCATCGGCGACGAAGTTGAAATCACCTATGTCAACCTGGAAGGTAAAGAGGTCGTCGAACGCTTCGACTATGTCCTGGCCGCCACCGGGCGCAGCCCCAACGTGAAGGGACTGGCACTGGAAAACACCTCGATCGAGCTCGACCAGCGTGGAGTCCCGGTGTTTGATCGCACCACCATGCAGGCTGGCAAGGCGCCGATCTTCATTGCCGGCGACGTGAACAATACCGTGCCCTTGCTGCACGAGGCGTCCGACGAAGGCCGTATCGCGGGCGAAAACGCGGCGAACTTCCCGAATGTGAAGGCCGGCCACCGGCGTGCGCCGATGGGGGTCGTGTTCTGCGATCCGCAGATTGCCAGCGTAGGGCAGAATTTCGCCCAGTTGCAGGAAGGTGGTTTCGTCATTGGCGAAGTTAGTTTCGAAGACCAGGGGCGCAGCCGGGTGATGCGCAAGAACCGCGGCATGTTGCACGTATACGCCGACCGCAACACCGGTGTGTTCCTGGGGGCCGAGATGGTGGGCCCGGCAGCCGAGCACATGGCTCACTTGCTGGCCTGGACGGTGCAGCAAGGCCTGACCATCGCGCAGATGCTGGACATGCCGTTCTACCACCCCGTCGTCGAAGAGGGCTTGCGCACGGCGCTGCGTGATGCCCAGGCCAAGCTGGATGCGCAAAAGTCGCAGGCTGTCGCGGCCAAGGCTGTTGCCTGATCCAGGCTCGGGCCTGAGTCAACCAGCCCGGCGTGCGCCGGGCGGCTGACCGCATCCCTTGGTTTTGAGAGCCACCGCCATCGCGGTGGCTCCAGGCTACCGAAGAACCCCGGTTTTTTCCGAACCGGGGTTCTTTTCGTTTGTGCTTCGGGTGCTGGCGTGATCCGCGGTTTATTCTTGTGCCAACGTTTGAAAAACTTTGTTGGTGTCGACATGGATCCTCGTTTTCCGATTCGCGCACAATGTCCGCCAGGCACCTGTATCTGCGGGCGCGACGCGCTGCTGGCCGAGCCCGGCGGCGATGTCCGGATATTGAGGTTGACGAGCCTGGAAGAGAAAAAGCTGCTGGCGCGGCTTGAAAGTGTCTCCAGCCTTGCCGACTTGAAAAGCATGAAAGAGCGCATGCGGACCCAGTTGGGCATTGTGCTGACGATCGCGCCGAGCCTGCATGGGGTGCGCACCGTGCGCGGGTTCCAGATCCAGCTCGAAGAGCAACCGGGACTGTGCAGGAAAACCCGACAAGCCATTCCCGCTGCTGTTCGCAAATGCCTGGAACGCAACCCTGATATCGCCTACGCCATCCTCAACGAACGCGACCTTCTGGGCCAGGCCTGAATGTCGTGTCGGAACTGGGCGGCGGCACAGCGCGCGGGTGGCTGAGCTCGCGAGGTGAACCCCTATTGACATGCTGAATATGTCCAACCTATTATGACAGCCGTTTAACCTGTCATAACAGCTTGCCGTCATATCATGATCCAGGAAGCCCCCGCCAGCGCTGCAGTCGCAGTCGACTCCAGTACCGACGCACCTTTGTTTGCACAGGTGCGCAACACCTTGCGCGCGGCCATCCTCAGTGGTGAATTCGCGGCTGGCCAGCGCCTGCCTTCGGAATCGGAACTGAGCCGGGCGCATGGCGTCAGCCGCATCACCGTGCGCCAGGCCTTGGCCGACCTTCAGGCCAGCGGCCTGGTGCGTACCGTCAACGGACGTGGATCGTTTGTCAGCGAGCCCGACATGCCAGGCGATCATGGTCCCTTGGTTGGTGTGCTCGATGTCATGCGCAAGCGCGGCTACCAGGCGCGGGGCCGGTTGGTGTCGCATCGCACGGTTCCTGCCACGGCAGTGGTGGCCCAGGCATTGAATATTCCATTGGGCACCCCGGTCGGAACGGTCAAGGTGGCCCGCAGCTGCAATGACCAGGTTTTTGCCGTGGGCACCACCTACACCAGTCCTGAGCTGGCCGCGCGCCTGGCTGCCGAAAACCTGGTCGATCACGATATGGCCAAGGTTTTCAACACCCGTCTGGGCGTGCGGCTGGCCACCACCCAGGTCATCGTGCAGGCTGTGGCAGCCAACGCCGCGCTTGCCAGGTTGTTGGGCCGCAAGCCTGGTTCGCCCATTTTGCGCATTCTTACCACCAGCCTGGATTACGAGCGCCAGGCCGTTTCCTATACCGAGACCGAGTGCAATCCGGACGTGATGGATTATCGCGTCACCCTGCGCCGGTCCACCCATACCCATCAGGAGTGATATGAAAGCCGTTTTGTACGAAGTTCATGAAGGCTGGGCCGAGGTCATCCTTAACCGCCCGGAACGCCGCAATGCTATCGAGGGCACGCTGGCACTGGATTTCGCCGCCGCCTTGCGTGACTTGGCCGCGAACGATTCCGTGCGCGCGATTGTGCTGCGCGGGGCCGGTAACGCGTTTTGTTCGGGGCTGGATCTCAAGGCGTTCGCCGCTGAGCCCGAGCCGGCCTGGAAGGCGGGGTTTGCCGCAGCCTGGGATGAGGTTCATACCCTGCTGATCCAAAGCCGTAAGGTCATCGTCGTGGCGCTTGAGCGTTATGCCATCAACGGCGGCGCCGCACTGGCGCTGGCCGGCGATTTCCTGATCTGTGGCGAAGGCGCCTTCCTGCAGATTGGCGAAATCCAGATCGGCATGGCTGCGCCGCGCAATATCGCCTGGCTGGCCTTGCGCCATTCCGAGGCCGTGGCGGCACGGCTGTGCCTGTTGGGCGATCGCGTGGGCGGCAGCGAGTTATTGCGCCTGGGTGTCGCGAGCGAAGTCGTTGCCGATAGCCAGGTCGTGGAGCGTGCCCAGGCGATTGCCCGCACCATCGCGGCTTACCCGCAAGGCAGCGTGGCCGCGGTCAAGTCGGGTCTGCGCGCCGCCACGGTCCGCATGCCTTCGGACCAGTGGCTTGCCGCATGTGCTGCCCACGACGCCCTGGCCGGCAAAACCGCCAGTGCGCCGCCCAAACCCAAAGCCTGATTCATGTGCAGATTCGGCCCTGCCTGCGCCCCGGCGCAGCGGGGGCAAACGGAGACTTTATGACAATACAAAATACAGTGGGCGCAGACCTGCAGGCGTTCCGGCAGGAAGTCCGGACGTTTGTCCAGACTACGCTGGCGCCTTCCACGCGTGAGAAGGTCAAGCTGGGCCTGGAACTGAGCAAGGACGAAATGGTCGAGTGGGAACGCTCACTGGCCGAGCGCGGCTGGTTCGTGCCGCATTGGCCCGAGAAGTGGGGTGGCACGGGCTGGGGCCCGACCCAGCGCGCCGTATTCCAGGAAGAAATGGTCGCCAACCACGCGCCCGAGGTGGGGGGGATCAGCGTGGAGATGCTGGGCCCGGTGCTGGCTCGCTATGGAACCCCCGCCCAGCAAGAGTATTTCCTGCCGCGTATCGTCAGCCTGGAGCACTGGTGGTGCCAGGGATATTCCGAGCCCAACTCGGGTTCGGACCTGGCCTCGGTCGCGACCCGCGCCGAGCGGCGCACAGGGCGTGACGGCAAGCCGGTGTACGTCGTGAACGGCAGCAAGATCTGGACATCCTACGCACAGCACGCCAACTGGATTTTTTGCCTGGTGCGTACCGACACCGAAGCCAGGGCGCAGCAGGGCATCAGCTTTCTGCTGATAGACATGAAGACGCCGGGGATCACGGTGCGCCCGCTGGTCGGCATCCACGGTTGGCATTTGTTCAATCAGGTGTTCTTCGACGACGTGGAAGTCCCCGTGGAAAACCTGGTCGGCGAGGAAAACGCCGGCTGGACCATCGCCAAGTCATTGCTTGAGTTCGAGCGCCTGAACCTGGCTCGCGTGGCCGAGAACCGCCGGCGCCTGGCCAAGGTGCGCGCGATTGGCCAGCAGGTGCACGAAGCCGGGCAGCCGCTGATGCAGCGGCCCTGGTTTGTGCAGCGCTATCGCGAGCTTGAAGTCCGTTTCGAGGCACTGGCCGCGACGGTGTTGCGTTTTCGCCTGCAGGCCGAGGCCGGCAAAAAACTGGGGGCGGAAACCGGCATGCTCAAGCTGGTGGGCAGCACCCTGATCCAGGAAATCGAAAACCTGGCGGTCGATGCGGTGGGCCCGGATTCGCTGGCGTATGACCAAGCGGCCCATTTCGAGCCGCAGGCGCCCGAGGCGGGCCGGTCGCCTTACGCCGCGTCGGCGTCGGCGCGGCGGTTTGTCACGCGTGGCTACACCATTGCTGGCGGCTCCAGCGAAATCCAGCACGAAGTGCTGGCCAAACAAGTGCTCGGACTCTAAGGATAGGCATGATGATTCTCGACGACGAAAGCCGCATGCTGCAAGAAAGCGCGGCGCGTTACCTGGAACGAAGCTACGGTTTCGAGCAGCGCCTGGCGGCCATGGCGCTGCCGCAAGGATTTGCCCCCAGCCGCTGGACGGAAATGGCCGGACTGGGTTGGCTGGGCCTGGGCTTGCCCGAAGAATTTGGTGGTTTTGGCGACGCCGCCAGTCAACTGATTTTGGCCGAGGAACTGGGCCGCGCGCTGGTGGTCGAGCCCTGGCTGTCGAACACCGTGTTGTGCGCACCGTTGCTGGTCAGCCAGGGCAATGCGGCACAGCACGCCCTGGTCGAAGACGTGGTAGCGGGCAAGACACGCCTGGCATTGGCCGCCTGGGAAACCCAGGGCCGCTATGACGCGTTCGACATTGCTACGCGCGCCCGTATGGTGGATGGGGAATGGCAGATCGATGGCAGCAAGACGCTGGTGCTCGATGGCGGCTCGGCCGACACCTTGCTGGTGCTGGCCCGTACGGCTGGCGACCAGCGCGATCTGGCAGGCTTGACCCTGTTTGCCGTGCCGGCCAGTGCGCCCGGCCTGGTGCTGCAGGCCTTGCCAATCTATGACGGCCGGCAGACTGCGCGCATGACGCTGCAGAATGTGCGGCTTGCGCCCGACAGTGTCGTCGGTGCCGTGGGCGAGGCCTGGCCCGCTGTCGAACACGCCATAGACCGGGCGACCGTCATGGCCTGCGGGGTAGCGGTGGGCGCCATGGCGCATGCCCTGGAAATGACCCAGGGCTATCTCAACGAGCGCAGCCAGTTTGGCCGCCGCCTGACGGGCAATCAGGTCATACGCCACCGCCTGGTCGATATGCTGATCCTGGTCGAGCAAGGCAGGGCAATCACCGAGGCGGCAGCCGCCCGGCTGGAAGACGAGCCCACGGCGCGCAAACGCGCAGTATCCCTGGCCAAGGCTTTCGTGTCGCCCATGGGACGCAAGCTCGGGGAAGAAAGCGTGCAACTGCATGGCGCCATCGGCATGACCGATGAGTATGCCGTGGGGCACTACTACAAATGCCTGGCGGCCACAGCCAATCTATTTGGCGATGTGTCCTGGCATCACGAGCGGCTGACGGCGCTCGATTCAGCCGTACAGGAAGAATAGGCGGCTGGTTTTTTTGAGCACCTGACCACTGGAAAATACCAGTGGCATATTGGGGTTGGAGAAGACAGTGAACAAGAACGGATCAGTTCGCAAAAGCGTGCTGGCGATGGCTGTGGCCGTGGGTCTGGTCGCATGGGGGGTGAGCGCTGGCGCGCACGCCCAGAACGGCGAATATCCCCAGCGATCCATCCGGCTGGTGACGCCCTCGGGGCCGGGGGCCATCACCGACCAGATGGCGCGCCTGGTAGCCGACGGCCTGACACAGGCGCTTGGGCAAAGCGTGGTGGTGGAAAACAAGCCCGGGGCCAACGGTATTTTGGGCAGCGAGCAGGTGGCGCGGGCCACGCCGGATGGCTATACCTTGCTGTTCACTTATGCCGCCACGCACACCATCAACCCGTGGCTGATCAAGCACCTGTCCTACGATCCGGTAGCTGACTTCACGCCGATCGTGCAGGTCAGCGGAGGCAGGGGCAATGTGCTGCTGGTGTCGCCCGAGCTTGGCGTGAAATCGCTTGCCGATCTCATCAAGGTGGCCAAGTCCAGCACAGAAGAATTGTCGTACTGCTCGTGGGGCATGGGTTCGGGTGGCCATATTGCGATGGAATATCTGAAGGCCAAGGCTGGCATCGAGCTCAGGCACATTCCCTACAAAACCGCGACGCAGTGCGTCAACGATCTGGCTGCCGGCCATTTGAAGGTGGCGTTTGCCGATACGGTGTCGCCATTGCCGTTCATCCGCAGCGGCCGGGTGGTGCCCATCGCCGTCAGTGGGCCGGCTCGGATCACGCCGCAGATGGCGGACGTTCCCACCATGACCGAGCAGGGTGTGGAGTTTGAAGTCGCAGCGTGGGTGGGCATCCTGGGCCCCAAGGATTTGCCGCCAGAAGTCGTCACGCGCGTGAGCGATGCCGTCAACGCCATCATTACATCGCCCGAGCAGCGAGAGCGTTTCCTGGCCATGAACCTGCGGCCCGGCGAGCGCAACTCGCCCGAAGAATTCGCACAGTTTCTGCGTGACGACATCGCAAGGTGGGGAGATGCTGTGAAATTGTCGGGCCTGAAACCCGAATAGTTCAGGTGGTACGGGGTGGCGGTTTGCACCCCAGCAGGCCGCCCATGCAGTAGTCGATCAGTTCTTCGGTGTAGCGATCGAAGGCCTTGCTTTCCATGGTGGGGTGCAACTGGCAGCAATGCGCCATGGAATACACGAGGGTATGCGTGAACCAGAGCAGCCGTTGATCCAACACCGCCTTGTCCAGATCGGCCAGTATCTCGGCAATCATCGCGTGCACGCGAGCCTGGCATGACGAGCGTCTGATGGCGCTTGATTCAGCGGTACAGGAAGAATAGGCAGCTGGTTTTTGTTGAGCACCTGACCACTGGACAATACCAGTGGCATATTGAGGTTGGAGAAGACAATGAACAAAAACGGTTCAATTCGCAAAAGCGTATTGGTGATGGCTATGGCCATGGGGTTGGCCGCATGGGGGGTGAGCGCTGGCGCGCAGGCCCAGAGTGGCGAGTATCCCCAGCGATCCATCCGGCTGGTGACGCCATCGGGGCCCGGGGCCATCACCGACCAGACGGCGCGCTTGCTGGCCGACGGCCTGACCAAAGCTCTCGGGCAAAGCGTGGTGGTAGAAAACAAGCCCGGGGCCAACGGCATCCTGGCCAGCGAAATGGTGGCGCGTGCCGCGCCGGATGGCTATACCTTGCTGTATACCTATGCCGCCACGCACACCGTCAACCCGTGGCTGATCAAGAACCTATCCTACGATCCGGTAGCTGACTTCACGCCGATCGTGATGGCCAGCGGCGGCGGGGGCAATGTATTGCTGGTGTCGCCCGAGCTTGGCGTGAAGTCGCTTGCCGATCTCATCAAGGTGGCCAAGTCCAGCAAAGAGGGATTGTCGTACTGCTCGTGGGGCATGGGTTCGGGCGGCCATATTGCGATGGAATACCTGAAGGCCAAGGCTGGCATCGAGCTTACGCACATTCCTTATAAGGGTGCACCGCAGTGCGTCAACGACCTGGCGGGCGGCCACGTCAAGGTGGCGTTTGCCGACACGGTGTCGCCATTGCCGTTCATCCGCAGCGGCCAGGTGGTGCCCATCGCCATCAGTGGGCCGATTCGGATCGGGCATCTGGGGGATGTTCCTACAATGACCGAGCAGGGCGTGGAGTTCAAGGCCGCATCGTGGTCGGGTATCCTGGGTCCCAAGGGTTTGCCGCCGGAAGTCGTCACGCGCGTTAACGAGGCCGTCAACACCATCATTACGTCGCCCGAGCAGCGAGAGCGTTTCCTGGCCATGAACCTGCGGCCCGGCGAGCGCAACTCGCCCGAAGAATTCGCACAGTTTCTGCGTGACGACATCGCAAGGTGGGGAGATGCTGTGAAATTGTCGGGCCTGAAACCCGAATAGTTCAGGTGGTACGGGGTGGCGGTTTGCACCCCAGCAGGCCGCCCATGCAGTAGTCGATCAGTTCTTCGGTGTAGCGATCGAAGGTCTTGCTTTCCATGGTGGGGTGCCGCTGGCACCAGTGCGCCAGGGAATATACGAGGGTATGCGTGAACCAGAGCATCCGCTGATCCAGCACCGCCTTGTCCAGATCGGCCAGTATCTCGGCAATCATCGCGTGCACGCGAGTTTGGCCGGAAATCGCGGTCTGGGCCACGCCGTCGTCGCGCAGTTGCGGGCTAAGCGTGGTTTGCGCCAGCACGCTGATGTAGCGCCGGCCCCAGTCGGTATCGCGCACAGCGTGCGTCAATGCCCGCACGGACGTGGCGATCACGTCGCGCAGGCCGAAGTTGCCACGTTCTATCATCCCGTCGAGGTAGCGGTTGCGCTGGGCATTGACGAACTCACGCCGTACCCGCAGCACTTCGGTCACTAGTGCCGAGCGCGAGCCGAAATGGTAGTGCAGCGCAGCCAGGTTCTTGTGCCCGCTTTCCAGCACGATTTGCCGCAGCGAGATATGGTCCACGCCTTTTTCGGCAAAAAGGCGTTCGGCGGTTTCCAGCAAAATCTGGATGGTTGCTGCGGCTCGGCCGGTTTCGGGCATGGGTTCGGCCCCCCGCAGTTTGCGGGCGGTTGCGGGAACTTTGCTGACTTCGGGGGGTGATGGGCTCATTGACAGTTTTACGTTGCCGCCTGGTCCGACCCAGCCAGGGATTCAGTCGCAATGGCCTGGCTTGCCAGCAATTGTTCGATCTCGTCCGGCTGGTATCCGAGTTCGGCCAAGACAGCGAGCGAATGCTGGCCCAGGCGCGGTACGGCTTGTCTCCGGGGGGTGGACAGGCTTTGCAGTTGGAAGGGCATGCCGGGGATGCTGACCTCGCGGTCCAGGCCATCGGGAACCTGCATGAAGATGCCGCTGGCAACGATATCCGGACTTTGTATGACCTGATCGTAGTTGCGCACGATTCCGACCACCACGCCATGGGATTCGAGCAATTGGCGTGCGGCTTCACCGCTCATGGCTTGCAGGGCGCCGTGCAGCTCGGTCACCAGCGCGGGACGATTGGCAATGCGCAGGGCATTGGTGTCGAAGCGGGGGTCGTTGATCAGGTCCGGGCGCCGGATGGCATTGCACAGGCGTTGCCAGTGTTCCTGCAGGTAGGCCGAGATGACCAGATGGCCGTCCTGTACCGCAATCAGGTCGGCGGCCGGGGCGGCCATAGGCTGGGAGTTGCCGACACGGGGCGGCAATTTGCCTGAATACTGGTATTCGGACCAGATTTGGGTTTGCAACTGAACGGCGACTTCCAGCAGCGAGGTAGAGATGGTGTCGCCCTGGCCGGTACGCTCGCGCTGGAAGAGGGCGGCCGAAATCGCGCTCGACAGCGCCAGAGCGGTGGCGCCATCGACCACGGCGAAACCCACTTTCAGGGGGTCGCCATCGGGCTCGCCGGTAAGCGACATCATGCCGCTTTCGGCCTGGGCCGCGATATCCAGCCCCGGTCGAGTGCGCGAGGGCCCCTGAGTGCCAAAGCCCGAAACCGAAGCATAGATCAGCTCGGGTTTGAGGGCGCGCAGCGCATCCGCACCCAGGCCCACCCGCTCGAGCGTGCCGGCCCGGGCGTTCTGCACCACCACATCGGCGCTCAGCGCAAGCTTCAGGGCGGCCGCGCGGCCCGTTTCGCTGCGCAGGTCGATCGAGATAGAGCGCTTGTTGCGGTTGTAGGCCACATACATCGGCGACTGCAGGCTGCTGCTGCTGGAGGAGTGGCGTGCGCTGTCGCCACTAAGGCTCTCTACCTTGATGACCTCGGCTCCCATGTCCGCCAGCAGCATGGTGGCCGCCGGCACCGCGATGAACTGGCCGAATTCGACGATACGGATACCAGCCAATGGGCCGGGGTGGGACTGCGCTTGTCGCTCCATGATGCTCCTTTACTGCCGCGTGTAATGTGCAAACCGGGGTCTCGGTATTTGCGGTCTGCAGGAATTAAATCATATGAATTAATTCAGGGCAATAGGCACGGCAGGGCAAGGGAGCCTGCGATCGCGTCAATCGGTCTGGATGCGGCAGGCCTGCTCGAAATCCAGGCGTGGCAGGCGGCTCATGACCTTGGCCGGATCGCCATATCCCAGTGCACACACGAGGTTGACCTTGTGCTTGCCTTCAGGGAAAAACTCGGACTCGATCTGAGTGGGGTTGAAGCCCGACATCGGGCCGCAGTCCAGTCCCACGGCCCGCGCGGCGAGCATGAAATAGCCGGCCTGCAGGGAACTGTTGCGAAATGCTGTGGTGTCGGCGTGGGCCGCGCTGCTGGTAAACCAATTGCGCGCATCGGGGTTGTGCGGGAAGAGTTGCGGCAGTTTCTCGTAGAACTCGCTGTCATAGGCCAGGATGGCCACCACGGGTGCGGTGCGGGTCTTGTCCTGGTTGCCTTCGCTCATGGCCGGCAGCAGGCGGGCAATGGCGCCAGGCGTGGTCAGGAACACAATGCGCAGCGGCGAGCAGTTGGCGCTGGTCGGACCCATTTTCATCAGGTCATAGATCTGGTGCAACTGGGCCAGGGCTACCGGCTTGTCTTGCCAGCCATTTTGCGAGCGGGCCTGGCGAAACAGAATATCCAGTGCGTCGTCCTTGAGTTCAGCCATAGAGAAGCAATCCTTGTGGTTCAGGAATCAAAAGCCGGCGGGCCGTTGGCCACCGGACCAGGGTAATGCCTTTGCCGCCCGCCGTGGTCTTGTTCGAGGCAGGGCACTACAGGCGCGTAGCCAAGGCGGCGATGACCTGTTTGGCAGGGTCGGAGGCCAGGCAGTCGACTATCAGGCGATCCGGTCGGGCACGCAGCCATGTCAGCTGGCGCTTGGCCAGTTGGCGTGTCGCGGCAATGCCTTGTTCGCGGGCCTGTGCCAGCGAACTCATGCCGTCCAAATGCATCCAGATCTGTCGGTAGCCCACGCATCGCATCGAGGGCAGTTCGATGTGCAGATCGCCACGCGCGCGCAGGGTCTTCACTTCGTCGACCAAGCCGGCCGCCAGCATGGCGTCGTAACGGTCGGCGATGCGCGCATGCAGCGCGCTGCGATTACCGGGCTCCAGGCTGACTTCGATCAAGTCCAGGTGGGCGATGTCGGCGGGCGGGGCGGCACCGGCGGCACCGGGGCCGCTGGCTGCCAGCAGGGCGGAAAATGCCTGTCCGCTGAGCAGGCAGATTTCCAGGGCGCGCTGGATGCGCTGGCTATCGTTGGGCGCAAGGCGGGCGGCGGTAACAGGGTCCAGCCGCTGCAGCTCGGCATGCAGCGCGGGCCAGCCCTGCTGTGCGGCGCGTGCTTCCAGCTCGGCGCGCAGGGCGGGGTTGGCTTCGGGAAGTTCCGCGAGCCCTTCGCGCAGGGCCTTGAAGTAGAGCATGGTGCCGCCGGCCAAAATAGGCACACGCCCGCGCGCGGCGATGGCTTGGATGCAGCCCAGGGCGTCGTGGCGGAATTGCGCCGCCGAATACGATTGCAGCGGGTCGATGATGTCGAGCAAGTGTTGCGGCACTTGGGCGCGTTCGGCCGGGCCTGGCTTGGCGGTGCCGATATCCATGCCGCGATAGATGGTGGCGGAATCGACATTGACGATCTCGGCTGGCCAGCGCTGCGCGATCGCCAGGGTGGCAGCGCTTTTCCCGGCCGCGGTCGGGCCCATCAAGCAGATGACAGGCGTTTTCATTGGCCGCGCAGAAAGAGGCGATCGAGCTCGGCGATGGGCAGTTGCACCCAGGTTGGCCGGCCATGGTTGCACTGGTCGGCTCTTTCGGTGGCTTCCATCTGGCGCAGCAGGGCGTTCATCTCTTCCAGGGTAAGGCGGCGATTGGCGCGCACGGCGCCATGGCAGGCCATGGTCGACAGCAACTCGTTGCGGGCCTCTGCCAGCAACTGCGATACCCCGGCAGTTGCCAGGTCGCGCAAGACCTCGCGCGCCAGGGTTTCGATGTCGGATTGGGCCAGTACGGCGGGCACGGCGCGCACCGCCAGCGAGGCGGGCCCCGCGCCGCGGATTTCGAAACCCAGCAGATCCAGCGCCGAGGCATGCTCTTCGACCAGGGCCACGTCTTTTTCGTGGGCATGGAAAACCACGGGCACGAGCAATTGCTGGCGCGGTATGTCGCGGGCATCCAGGGCTGTTTTCAGTTGTTCGTAGACGATGCGCTCATGGGCGGCATGCATGTCCACCAATACCAGGCCGCGAGTGTTCTGCGCCAGGATGTAGATGCCGTGCAATTGCGCCAGGGCCATACCCAGCGGCAGGCCGTCGCGCGTGTCGCTTGGCAGGGCCGCTGCGGGCGGCATGGGCCGCAGCTGTGGGTTCGCGCCAACGGCGGGGGCGGGGCGCTTGCCGGCATCGGCCAACGGGCGGTAGAAGGCCATTTGCTGCGCGACGGCCGCCGCATCGGGGGGCGGCTCGCGCAAGCTCAAGGGGGCTTGCAGGGCGGGCCTGAAGGAGGCGGCCTGGACCGGTTCAGGGGCGGTTTCGACAGATTCGCCCTGGTTCGCATCGATAGCGTCGGGTGAGGGCGCATAGTATGCGGCCGGCTCTTCCTCTGCGGCGGGCGCCGCCTGCTGCGCGCCGGGCGGCAAGGCGATGGCCTGGCGTGCAGCCGTGCCGACGTAACGGTATACGGCGCCGCTATCGCGAAATCGCACTTCGTGCTTGGCCGGATGGACGTTGACGTCCACCGCGGTGGGGTCGATATCCAGGAACAGCACATAGGCCGGTTGCCTGTCGCCGTGCAGGACATCGGCGTAGGCGCTGCGCAGGGCATGACTGACGGTGCGGTCGCGCACGTAGCGTCCGTTCACATACAGGTATTGCTTATCGGCCCGGGCGCGTGAGGCGGTGGGGCGCGAAATGACACCGCGCAGCGCAATCACGCCAGCCAGTTGCTCGATGACCAGGCCGCTTTCAAGGAATTCATCACCCAGCACATCGGCCACGCGCTGGGCCATGCTGCCTGGCAGCCACTGGCGGTTCAGGCGGTCGTTGTGGTACAGGCGGAAAGCTACATGCGGGAATGCCAGCGCGACACGCTCGAAGGCGTCCACGCAATGGCCAAATTCGGTTGATTCGCTTTTCAGGAACTTGCGGCGGGCGGGAACCAGGTCAAAGAGCTGCCTGACGTCCACCGTCGTGCCTGTCGGGCCCGAGGCCGGGCTGATGTCGCTGACCTTGCCGTTGCGGCTTTCGATTTGCCAGGCGTGGTCGGCGGTTGCCGTGCGCGAGGTAATCGTCACTTGGGCAACCGAGGCGATGGAGGCCAGCGCCTCGCCCCGGAACCCCATGGAGTCCACGGATTCCAGCTGTGCGAGCGAAGCTATCTTGCTGGTGGCGTGACGCGCCAGGGCCAGGGGCAATTGCTCGCCGGCGACGCCGCTGCCGTCATCGGTCACCGCGATGCGACGTATGCCGCCGCCATCCAGGCGCACTTCCAGGGCGCTGGCGCCGGCATCGATCGCGTTTTCGATGAGCTCCTTCAGAACCGAGGCGGGGCGTTCAATGACCTCGCCGGCCGCAATCTGGCTGATAAGCAGATCGGGCAAGGGGGCAATAGGGCGCGGCAGCGACATGGGCAGGCAGGAAAGACGTACAAAGCCGGATTATAGGCGGCAAAGAAAACCGGGGTCAGACCACGATATTCCATCTGGCGGAATATCGTGGTCTGACCCCTGTTTCAGGCGCGTTTACTTGGTGGCGATGCGGGTGTCGGAGAGCGCGGGGTTCTGCTCGAAATAGGCAAGGATGCCAGTGTGGATGGCCGAGGCCATTTTTTGCTGGTAGGCACCGGTGCGCAACTGGCGCTCTTCATCGGGGTTGCTGATGAAGGCGGTTTCGATCAGGATGGAGGGGATGTCCGGGGCCTTCAGCACGGCAAAACCGGCCTGCTCGACCTGCGGTTTGTGCAGGCGGTTGATGCGGCTGATCTCGTTGAGCACTTGCGAGCCGAGCTTGATCGAGTCGTTGATTTGCGCGGTGGTCGAAAGATCCAGCAAGACCTGGGCGATGAGCTTGTCCTGTGAACCGAGGTTGACCCCGCCGATCAGGTCGGCCGCGTTTTCCTTGTTGGCCAG
Source organism: Verticiella sediminum (assembly GCA_040392445.1). Classification (GTDB taxonomy): domain Bacteria; phylum Pseudomonadota; class Gammaproteobacteria; order Burkholderiales; family Burkholderiaceae_B; genus Verticiella; species Verticiella sediminum_A. The sequence continues at coordinate 28,227 of JBEBVZ010000042.1, read as the reverse complement.
CCACTTGGCGCTGGTGCTCGAGGCCCCACGATGCGACAGCGCATAGACGGACGACCCATTGGCGCCGCGCCGGGTGAAAGCGTCTGCATGGATGGACACAAAGAGGTCGGCCTGTGCACGGCGGGCCTTGAGCACGCGCGTGTTCAGGGGGACGAAGAAGTCGCTGTCGCGCGTCAGGATGGCGCGCATGCCTGGCTGGCTGTCGATCTGCCGCTTGAGCATCCTGGCGATGGCGAGGACGACATCTTTTTCGCGCACCCCGGTGGGGCCGACCGCGCCGGGGTCTTCGCCGCCGTGTCCGGGGTCGATCATGATGGTGAGCTGGCGCTTGCGGCCCTGAGTGCGGGGCGGCGCCGGCGGCGGGCTCGAGCGCAAGACCGCTTCCGTGGTCGACTCGTTGGGCTGGGGGTCGATACGGGCAACGGCGGGTGGCGCGCTGGGCTGGCTGCGTGCCACCGGCGGTGTCGTGGGCGGCGGCGTTGGCGTACCCTTGGTGCCAGGCCCGCCGATGCGCAATTCTTCGATCACGCGCGCCAGGGGGTCTTCGTCCGGGCCTATCAGCGCCATCAGCGGATCCTGGATCTTGGTTGGATACAAGTCCAGCACCAGGCGGTGACGGTATTCGGCAATCGGCTTGAGCGTAAACACCTGGGGTACGACGGGCTGCTTCAGGTCGAACACCATGCGCACCACGCCAGGCACGTTCTGGCCCACGCGCACGCTACTGATATAGGGGTCGTTGGGCTGGATCTTGGACACCAGGTCGCGCAGCTGGGTGTTGAGATCGGCGCCTTCCAGATCGACGACCAACCGGTTCGGGTTGGCCAGCAGGAAGTGCTCGGCCTTCAGCGCGCGGTCGAGTTCCAGGGTGACCCGCGTGTACTCGTCGGCGGGCCAGGTGCGCACAGCCACGATATTGGCGGCATTGGCAATGCGGGGCATCAACGGCACCAGCAATATGCTTGCCGCGGCCCTGAGCAGGCTGCGGCGCGATACGGGCCGAACCATTGCGAAGGACTGGCTGGGCGAGGCCGCTTGCGTTTGCACGACGGCGGCCGCGGGCATGTCCTGAATGGAAAACGCGCCGTCGATGGCTGGCGGCGCGGTGATCTCGGATAACGTATCTGTGCAGGCTGTGGTTGCGCACGGAGCCGGCGCAGCAGCGATTGCCTCGGTTACGAGGTGGGCGGATTCTCCGCGCTGGGGAACAATGCGGTCAGCCATGATTGTCCTTGCTCGCTCGATGCTGTAAGGGTTGCCACGCGACCGTCGTCGTCGGGCACCAGTGTGATTTCAAGATCTGGAGGCGGCAGGGCCGTACCGGCTTTTTCCGCCCACTCGATCAAAACCAGCGCATCAGGGCGAAGCGCATCGCGAAAACCTGCGTCCAGCCATTCGCGGGGATCGTTAAATCTATAGAAATCAAAGTGATAGCAGTATAAATTAGAAAGATTATAAACTTCAACCAAAGCGAACGTCGGGCTCTTGATTCGACCCGTTATGCCGCATGCGCGCAACAGTGCCCGCGCAAACGTGGTTTTCCCCGCGCCCAGGTCGCCGCTCAGGTGTATGCGCCCGCCTTGACGCACCAGTGGCGCCAAGCGCTGCGCTAGGGCTTCGGTCGCCGGCTCGTCAGGCAGGTTCAGGGTAATTGTGCTCATGTTGGCGTCCGTAGTGGGGTGCTTAGCTGGTCAATTGCAGCCAAAGCGGAATCGTGATGATGGACGCCGTGGTGCCCAACGAAATCACAAGAGACACCAGGCGGGCGTCGCCGCCCATACCGGCTGCCAGCACATAGGCGCTGGAAGCGGTGGGGAGCGCCGCAAACAGCAACAGCATCTGGCGCTCGATGGGGGTCAGGCCCAACATGGCGCCTATCAGCAGGGCGGCGGCGGGCATGGCCAGCAGCTTTACCGCCAGCATCCAGCCCACCAGCTTGCCAGCCCCGTGGCTGGCATGAAACGACAGGCTCGCACCCACGCAAATAATGCCCAGGGCCAGGCCGGCGGCGCCAAGACGGTTCAGGAATACGTCTACAGGACCGGGCAGTTGCACACCAGCCAGGTTCAGCACCAGGCCCAGGAGGGTTGATACCAGCAGCGGGTTGCGCATCAGGGCGCCAAACAGCTTGCCGCCGGCATGGCGAGCCAGCGCATAGACGGCCAGCAGATTGACCACGGGCACGCTAAAGCCCACGATCAGGGCCATGGTGCTCAGGCCTTCCTGGCCGCCAAGGCTCAGGGCCAATGCCAGGCCGATATAGGTATTGAAGCGAAATGCGCACTGCACCGTCGAGGCAAACCGCAACGGATCCGGGCGCAGCAGCCACAGGGCGGCCCAAGCCATGAGGGCACCCGCCGCCACCAGCGCCAGCGCGGCTTGCATCAGATTGGCTGCGGTAGCCAGGTCGATGGGCTCGGCCATGACCGCGCGTATGAGCAATGCCGGAAACAGTATGTAATAGACAAGGCGTTCGACCCCGGAGAAGAACTCGGCGCTGAAACGCATCTTGTGACGCAAGGCCAGCCCCAGGGCAAGCAGCAGGAAATCCGGGAAAACCAATAAGGCGATATGCATCAGGCTTTGCTATTCTTGATCAAGCGACGCGAATAACAGCACGCGTCCTGCCTCGGGTTGCCGCAGCGCTTACAAAGCGATGCGCCGGCAGCTAAAAATAACCATGACAAAGGAAGCAAAAGGATGAAGACAAAGCAAAAGACAGTGCTCAAACTGGCCGCTACGGCAAGCCTGGTAGCACTGGCGCTTACCTCTGGCGGCGCGTATGCCCAGGGCTACCCGAGCAAGCCCATCCGCATCATCGTTCCTTTTGCCCCCGGGGGCTCAACCGATATTATCGCCCGACTGGTGGGCGAACGCATGGGCAACGTGCTGGGCCAGCCCGTGATCATCGAAAACAAGGGCGGCGGCGGCGGCGCCATCGGGGCGTCCGAAGCCGCGCGTGCGGCGCCCGACGGCTACGTGCTGTCGATAGCAACGGTGTCCACCATGGCGGTGAATCCGGCTTGCAACCCCAAGCTGAGCTACGATCCGCTGAAGGATTTCCAGCCTGTTACCAATTTCGCCAATACGGCCAATGTGCTGGCGGTAAATCCCAAGTTCCCGGCCAAAAACTTCGAAGAACTCATCAAAGAACTCAAAGCCCATCCCGGCAAGTATTCGTATGGCACTTCGGGTACTTGCAGCGTCAACCACCTGGCCGGCGAAGCCTTCAAGGTAGCCACCGGAACCGACATCGTGCACGTGCCTTATCGGGGTTCGGGGCCGGCCGTGATCGATACCGTGGCGGGCCAGGTGCAGCTGCTGTTCGACAACATCCCGTCTTCCATGCCCCAGATCGAGGTGGATCGCCTGCGCGCCATCGCGGTGGCTTGGCCCAAGCGCCTGGGCAACCTGCCCAAGGTGCCTACCTATGCCGAACTGGGCTATCCCCAGTTGAACCAGCCGGTCTGGTACGGTTTGCTTGCGCCTGCCGGCACGCCCAAGGAAGTGGTCACCACCTTACGCGACGCCGCCGTCAAGGTGTTGGCCGATCCGGCCGTGATTGCCGCCCTGGAAAAGCAGGGCGCGGCACCTTCGGGCAATACGCCTGAAGAGTTCGCGGCCGAAATCAAGGCCCAGTACGACTGGGCCAAGGAAATCACCACCAAGGCCGGCATTACGCTAGAGCAGTAAGGGTTTGCCCGGGACGGGTCTCTTGCGAGATCCGTCCCGCCGCATGCGGCCAGGCAGCGCCTGGCCTAGATTTCCAGGTTGTCGATCAGGCGGGTATTGCCCAGCTTGGCGGCGGCAACCACCACCAGCGGTGCGTTGGCCTGCATATCCTGTTCGGTGGGCGGGTTCAGGTCGGATTGTCGACGCAGGGTGACGTAGTCCACCTTCCAGCCGCGGCCGTTCAGCGCCTGGACAGCCGTCTGCTCGATAGCGGCGACGTTCTTGTCGCCCTGGAGCACGCGTTGGCGCAGCAAGTTCAGTTCCGCATACAGCGAGGGCGCCTCGGCCCGTTCCTGCTCGCTCAGGTAGACGTTGCGCGAAGACAGTGCCAGGCCATCATCGGCCCTGACGGTTTCCTGGGCCACCACGTTGACTGGCAGCTGGAATTGCCGGCACATATTGCGTACCACCATCAGCTGCTGGTAATCCTTCTTGCCAAAGACCGCAACCTGGGGTTGGACACAGGACAGCAGCTTCAACACGATGGTGCTGACACCTTCGAAAAAGCCGGGGCGAAACTGGCCTTCCAGGATATTGCCCAAGTCTTCTTGGGGCTGGACGCGGAATTTCTGCGGCTCGGGATAGAGCTCGTTCTCTTTGGGCGCAAACAGCACGTATACGTTGCGGTCGCGTTCCAGTTTTTCGATATCGCGCTCGAGCGTGCGCGGATAGTGATCGAAATCTTCGTTGGGGCCGAATTGCAGTCGGTTGACGAAAATGCTGGCCACCACAGGATCCCCATGCTGGCGCGCCGTCTTCATCAGGGCCATGTGGCCGTCATGAAGATTTCCCATGGTGGGTACGAACGAAACCCGGAGCTGACCGCGAAGCTGATCGCGCAATTCTTCGATGGTATGGACGACTTTCATGTACGTGGCAAAAGTTGGGCGTGTGTGGGCGGACCAATCGCAGTAACGCGGTTAGCGTGGCAAAGCGGGCTTTATAACACTGTATGCGATGCGTGTCGGAATTGAGTAGGGCTGCGGGACGGCCCTGGGCAAGCGCGTTTCAGTCCGGCTGGCTGGCAGTGTAGGCCAACCGGATATAGATGGGCGCATAGGGTTCGGCCTGCGTGATTTCCAGCAGCGCTTCGCGGGCCAGTTCGAGCATGGCCACGAAGTGCACCACGACAACGGCTGGGCCGCCGCCGGCCTGTACCCGTTCCAGGAATAGCTCGGTGAATTCCATGAAGCGCATGCCCTGCAGGCGGCGCAGGATCAGGCTCATGTGCTCGCGCACCGACAGTCCTTCGCGAGAAATATGGTGATGCGCGTTCAGCTTGGCGCGCTTGAGTATTTCGGCCCAGGCGTTGCGCAGGTCGATGGCGTTGACTTCCGGCAGGCGCTCTTGCACGGACAGCTCTGCCAGGGCGTTGGCGTGCAGGAAGTCCCGGCCGGCCTGGGGGATGGCGTCGAGCTTGCGGGCCGCGAGCTTGATGCGCTCGTATTCCAGCAGCCGGCGCACCAGTTCGGCGCGCGGATCTTCCGGTTCGGCCTCGGGGTCGCTGCGGATGACGGGCAGCAGCATGCGTGACTTGATCTCGATCAGCATGGCTGCCATCAGCAGATAGTCGCCGGCCAGCTCGAGGTTGTGATCGCGTATCTGGTCTACGTAGGACAAGTACTGCCGAGTGACCTCGGCCATGGGGATGTCCAGTACGTTGAAGTTCTGCTTGCGGATCAGGTAGAGCAACAGATCTAGCGGGCCTTCAAACGTTTCCAGGAACACTTCCAGCGCTTCCGGCGGAATGTAGAGATCCTGGGGCAGATTGAACAGCGGCTCGCCATACAGGCGGGCGAGCGCCACGCCGTCGATGACGTCAGGCGTCGAATCTTCGGCGGGATTCTTCAGGCTTGCCAGCTCGGACGGGGTACTGCGTTTTTTCACTCGGTCTGGTAGACGTAGGGCTTTTGCGCAACGCGGGCCGAACGGAATTCGTCCTGTTGCTCGGGGTCGACATCCTTATCCCACAGCAAAGAGCGACCCTGGAGCTGGCCGGCTTCAAGCTTTGGGTTTTCCTGTTTGAGTTTGGTCAGGAACTTGGTGATGTCAGACTGGTAAGAGGTAGCCATGGCAAGGAACGCAACATACAGACGAAAACACCGATTCTAACCCACTTGCCCTGTCACGGCCTTGGGGCCGGGCGCGTCAGCAGGCCTTAGCCGGCGAGGGTGTCGTAGCCCAGCTTGGCAATCAGGACCACCAACAACACCAGAAATAATACCCTGATGAAACCCGCGCCTTTATGCACGGCCAGCCACGTGCCCGAGAGCGCACCCAGTACGTTGCAGACTGCCATGGGCAAGGCCAGCAGGTACAGCACATTGCCGGTGGGAATAAAGAACACCAGAGAGGCAATGTTGGTGGCGATGTTCACGATCTTGGCCGATGCCGAGGCATGCACGAAATCCAGGGCAAAAAAGCGAATGAAGAGGAAGATCAGGAAGCTGCCCGTGCCGGGCCCGAACAGGCCGTCGTAGAACCCGATGGCGCCGCCCAGCAGCACGGCGATGATGCTTTCACGCCGGCCTATGTGCGCGGGTTTGTGCAGCTTGCCGAAATCCTTTTTCCAGAAAGTGTAGATGGCCATCAGCACCAGCAGCACCAGGATCAGCGGGCGCAGTATGGTCGGGGGAATCAACGAAACCGTGGCCGCGCCGGCGAAGGAAAAGACGAAGGCGCTGATGGTGGCTGGCAGGACCAGCCGCCAGGGGATCTGGACTTTGCGGATAAACGAGCGGGCCGCAAACGTGGTGCCGCAAACCGACGACAGCTTGTTTGTGCCATACAGCGTGGCTGGCGGCGTTTGCGGCAGCAGGTTCAGCAGGGCCGGTAACTGGATCAGGCCGCCTCCGCCCACGGCGGCGTCAACCAGCCCGGCTGCGAAGGCAAAGAGGCAGAGTGACAGCAGAACAACGACGAAGGGCAGTCCGTCGGCGAGAAGCATGGGTTGGGACACGCAACAAAAAGGAACCGCGCTGCGCCGGTGCAGGTATGCGGCAACAGGTCTTGCCGGGCGTAGAACGACGGCTGGAACACTGGGCAGGAATCAGGCGGCGCGTAGTATACGGCGATGCGCCGGGCCATGTCGTGCGCAGTTACATCCCCGTCCTGTTTGTGGCATTTGTTCCCGGCAGGACCAGTAAAATGCAGTTTGGTGTACTTAGCAAGGAATTCAAATGACCTCTCATGCCAAGAAATGGCTCACAAGCGCTGTCGTGGCGATTGCTGCCGTGACTGCGGGTTTGGTGGTGGCTGCACCCAGTGCGCCGGTTCAGGGCGAGGTTCGCAAGATAGACGCTGCGGCCGGCAAGATCACCCTCAAGCATGGGCCGATCAGCGAGCTTGAGCTGCCTGCCATGACACTGGTGTATGTGGTCCAGAACGCCAGCATGCTGAACGGCGTCAAGCCGGGCGATACCGTCAAGTTCACCGCTGACAAGGTGGACGGGCGCTATACCGTCATCAGTATTTCGAAGTAAGGGCCTATTGCAGGTCTGGCAAGAAAAACGCGTCTTGTCCGGTTGTGCCGGGCAGGACGCGTTTTGCCATGCGTCATACGGTAAGGCGGGCGGCCTTACAGCACGTAGCGGGCCAGATCCTGGTGGCCTGCGATTTCACTCAGCTTCTCGTCCACGTAGGCGGCATCGATGCTTACCGTGACATCCGAATGCCGGTCGGCGTCGTAGGACAGCTCCTCCAGCAGCTTTTCCATCACCGTGTACAAGCGGCGTGCGCCGATGTTCTCGTTCTTTTCGTTCACCGAGTAAGCCAGTTCAGCCAGGCGGGCGATGCCGTCCTCGGTGAACTCGAGCTTGACGCCCTCGGTGGCGAGCAAGGCCACGTACTGCTTGGTCAGCGCGGCATCGATCGAGGATAGGATGCGGATGAAGTCGGCAACCGACAGCGAGTCGAGTTCCACCCGGATCGGGAAGCGCCCTTGCAACTCGGGGATCAGATCGGAGGGACGCGACAAATGGAAGGCGCCCGATGCGATGAACAGGATGTGGTCGGTGCGCACCATGCCGTAGCGGGTGTTTACCGTCGTGCCTTCGACCAGGGGCAGCAGATCGCGCTGCACGCCCTGGCGGGAAACGTCCGAGCCGCTGGATTCCTGGCGGGTGGCGATTTTGTCGATTTCATCCAGGAAGACGATGCCGTTCTGCTCGATGCTGGTGATGGCACTGGCGCGCAGCTCTTCTTCGTTCACCCGGCGCGCGGCTTCCTCGTCCACCAAAAGCTTGAAGGCTTCCGAGACGGGCAGCTTGCGTTTTTTCTTCTTGGTGTCGGCCATGCCGGCGAACATGCCGCGGATTTGTTCTGTCATTTCCTCCATTCCGGGAGGCGACATGATTTCCATCTGCGGCAACTGCTGGGCCACCTCGATCTCGACTTCGGTGTCCGCCAGCAGGCCTTCGCGCAGGCGCTTGCGAAAGGTCTGGCGCGCTGCGCTGCTTTCGTCGCGCTGCGGCTGGCCGTGGGCGTCGCGGGCTGGCGGCACCAGGACATCCAGGATGCGGTCTTCGGCGGCATCCTCGGCTATCGAGCGTACCCGGCGCATCTCGGTTTCACGCATCTGCTTGATGGCCACTTCGGCCAGGTCGCGGATGATGGTGTCGACATCGCGGCCCACATAGCCCACTTCGGTGAACTTGGTGGCCTCGATCTTGATGAAGGGCGCGTCGGCCAGCTTGGCCAGGCGTCGTGCGATTTCGGTCTTGCCCACACCGGTGGGCCCGATCATGAGGATGTTCTTGGGCTGGATCTCGTGGCGTAGCGGCTCGGGCACTTGCTGGCGGCGCCAGCGGTTGCGCAACGCAATCGCCACCGAGCGTTTGGCGCGGTCCTGCCCGACGATGTACTTGTCGAGTTCGGAGACGATCTCGCTAGGGGTCATGGTGGTTGCGGACACGGTGGATTCCTAACAGTAAGGCCGGAGATACGGAAATACCCGCCGAACGGGCGGGCGCGGTGCAGGGCGGGCCACATGCAGGGCCCGCACAGCCACGGCTTATTCCAGTATTTCCAGTGTGTGATGCAGATTGGTGTAGATGCAAAGCTCACCGGCAATGGTGAGCGATTTGCGCACGATCTCTTCAGGCGAGAGTTCGGTGTTTTGCAGTAATGCGAGCGCGGCCGATTGGGCGTAGCTACCGCCCGACCCGATGGCGGCAATGCCGTTCTCGGGTTCGAGTACATCGCCGTTGCCCGTCAGGATCAGGCTGGTTTCGCGGTCGGCCACGATCAGCATGGCTTCCAGGCGGCGCAGCACGCGATCGGTACGCCAGTCGCGCGTGAGTTCGACCGCTGCGCGCAGCAGGTGACCCTGGTGCTTTTCCAGCTTGCCCTCGAAGCGTTCCAGCAGGGTGAACGCATCGGCGGTAGCGCCGGCAAAGCCGACCAGGACGGAGTCTTTGTAAAGCTTGCGCACTTTACGCGCCGTGCCTTTGAAGACCACGTTGCCTAATGTCACCTGACCATCACCGCCCAACGCAACCTGGTTGCCGCGTCGCACGCAGAGAATGGTGGTGCCGTGAAACTGCTCCATACTTTGTTTGCTCCGTTAGTCGCCGTAGAGTTTCTGGCGCATTTCGCGACGCTGCTGCGCTTCGAGCGAGAGCGTGGCTGTAGGGCGAGCCAGCAGGCGCGGGACACCGATGGGCTCACCGGTTTCTTCACACCAGCCATATTCGCCGCTGTCGATACGCGCGAGCGACTGCTGAACCTTCTTCAGCAATTTGCGTTCACGATCGCGTGTGCGCAACTCGAGGGCGTGCTCTTCCTCGATGGTGGCGCGATCGGCAGGATCGGGAACGAACTGGGTTTCACGCAAATGCTCGGTGGTCTGGTCGGCATTCTGGACCAGGCCACGTTCGATTTCCTGCAGACGATTGCGAAAAAACGCCAGCTGCGCATCGTTCATGTACTCGGATTCTGGCATGGCCAGCAGAGCAGCTTCGCTGAGGATTTCGGCCTCGGTGGCTGGGGTTGCCGTGTTGCTTGTCATGTAGAACGCTCCGTGTATCCGATTGTTGAGTCAAATTACGTCAGGCACTGTTCCAGCCCGAGGGTGAAGATGTCCTGGGGCAGTTTTCGGCCAATGAAAACCATCTTGGTGGCGCGCTTTTCATTGGAGAGCCACGCACGTCCAGGCTCGGCCCCCATGAGCATGTGCACGCCCTGAAACAACAGGCGACGATTTGAGCCTTTTACGTAAAGGATACCCTTGTAACGCAAAAGGTCGGGGCCGTATACCTGCACTACGCCGCTAAGAAATTCTTCCAGGCGTTCGGGGTCGAAAGGCTTGTCGGCCTTGAATACAAAAGCCTTGATGGCATCGTCGTGCTGGTGATGCTGGTGGCCGTGGCTGGGGTGGTTGCAGGCGCCGCCATGCTCGTCGTCGTGGTCGTGATGATGATCATGGCTGTGGCCATGATCATCGCCCGCGTCGGGGTGCTGTTCAGCCAGGAACTGGGGGTCGATGTCCAGGATGGCGTTCAGGTTGAAGCCCTGGATGTCGAGCACCTGCTTGATATCGACCTTGCCGAAATCCACGGGTACGGGCGTGGCGCGCGGGTTCATGCGCAGCAGCCGCGAGCGTAGCGCCTGGTAGTCGGCGTCGTTGACGAGATCCACCTTCGAGACCAGGATGCGATCGGCAAAGCCGACCTGGTTCTGGGCTTCGGGCTGGGTGTCCAGGGTTTCCATGCCGTGCTTGGCATCGACTACGGTAATCACCGCGTCGAGCATGTACTTGGCCGCGATGTCGTCGTCCATGAAGAACGTCTGGCAGACCGGGCCGGGGTTGGCCATGCCCGTGGTCTCGATGACGACGCGATCGAAGTTCAGCGTGCCGGCATCGCGCTTTTCACGAAGTTCGCGCAGGATGCGCACAAGATCGCCACGAACCGTGCAGCAGATGCAGCCGTTGTTCATTTCGACGATTTGCTCTCCGCGGTCTTGGACGAGGAGGTCGTTGTCTATGCTTTCCGGCCCGAATTCGTTTTCGATGACCGCAATGCGCTGACCATGTTCTTCCGAGAGAACACGGTTGAGTAGCGTGGTTTTGCCAGCGCCAAGAAAGCCCGTCAGGATGGTGACGGGGATCATGCCGTTGGGAGTGCCGGCATTGCGTGCGGGTGTGCTCATGTAAAACTCCTAGCCAACATCACATTATGGACGATAGCGGGGCGGGATTACAGCACAGGTAAGAGGCCGGGGCAACCGCTGGCTGATACCTGGTGAAACCCGGTTTCGCACCGTGCTGGTGCGTTTTCGGCCCATATCGTTGATACATGCGGCTTTGCGCCCGACGCTGTCGAGCCCCAAGAGGGGCGGACAGGGCAGGCCTACTTGCCGGATTTACGGTTGGCGCGCGGATGCGCCTGATCGTACGCGGCCGCCAGGTGCTGGAAATCGAGCCGGGTATAGATTTGCGTGGTGGAGATGCTGGCATGACCCAGCAGCTCTTGCACCGCCCGCAAGTCTTGCGCCGATTGCAGGACATGGCTGGCAAAACTGTGCCGCAAAACGTGGGGATGGACCTGGGCTTGGGTGCCGGCAAGCCGGGCCCAGCGCGCCAATTGGAACTGCACCACGCGCGGCGAAATCCTTTTACCACGGGCGCCCACGAAAAGCGCGACTTCGCCGGGCAGGCAAAGCGTGTCGCGGGCCTGTTGCCATTGTCCAAGCGCGGCGCGGGCTTGCTTGCCTACCGGCACCGAGCGCCGTTTGCCGCCCTTGCCCAGTACCTGCACTTCATGGTCGTCGGCGTCGAGCCAGCCACCGGATTCATAGCCTGGTGTGCGGGTATAGCGCACATCCAGGCCTACGAGTTCGGCCAGGCGCAGTCCGCTGGAATAGAGCAATTCGAACATTGCACTGTCGCGCAGCAGGATCGCCTGGTCCCGGGCCGAGTCGGGCGCCGTGGCGGGCCTGGCGTCGAGCAGGGCCGCGGCTTGCTCTACCGATAAGGCCTTGGGCAGGCCGCGGGCGGCTTTGGGGGCCCGCAAGCCGTCGGCTGGATTGCTTGCCAGTGCAATGTGCTGGGCCCACCAGTGATAGAACGTGCGCCAGCTCGACAGCATGCGCGCCAGCGAGCGCGGGCTTGCACCGCCGCCATGCAGTTGGGCCAGCAGGCGGCGAAGATCGTGCGAGGACACGGCTTGCAATGCTTGCCCAGGGTGTGCCTGAAGCAGTTGGGCCATGTCGCGTCGATAGGCGGCCACCGTATGGGGCGAATACCGGCGCACCGTAGCCAGTTCATGCAGCCACTGTGTAACGGCTGCGTGTGCGCCGGCGCTGGGCACCGGCTGTGCTGGCGTCATGGCCGTGGCAAAAGCCGGGAGAGCGCCGCGCCGCCCAGGGCGCCGATATGGGCCAGGAAGTCGGTGCCCATGTCTGCGGCAAAGCGTTCGCCATCATTCGAGGCCAGAACAAGCAGGCCCATGGTGTTGCCGCGCGGCGTGCGCAAGGCAACCAGCGCCAGCGAGGCGGGCGTGACACCCAGCCAGCTGACGGCTTCAAACCCGGTATCGGTACCGCAGTAGGGCTTGGTGAGGCTGGCCGCGAACAGTTCGATATCTTCAGACACCGGCTGGCGCCAGTCGGCACCCTCGTGTCCTGCCTGGTCGCAGCCCCACAGGCGCAAAGCGGCATAGGGGACATCGAACACGCGGGCGAGTCCGCTGGTTACGTGGCCGGGCAGCTTGGCCGCATCGCTTTCGCCCAGCAGCGACACGCTCCATTCCTGGATGCCCGCCATGATGCGCTGGCTATCCTTGGCATTGTGCGTCAGGCTGGAGAGTTTTCTTTCCATGGCGTGCATGCGTTCACGCAGCGTCAGGATCTGGCGCTCGCCCAGGGAAATCGCCCGGCCCTCGTGGGGGTGGGGCACAGTCAGTTCGGCAAAGACTTCGGGGTGATTGTCGAAAAAAGCCGGGTTCTCCTGCAGGAAGTCGGCGATGTCGTCGGCATTAAGCATGGTGGCGTCTTGCATGAGGGTCCTGGAGTGAGTCGAGCGGGCAAGAAGGCTTCAGCCCGGCAATACCATATCGTCTAACGTGGAAACTGCAATGGTGCCATCGAATACGATGGCTGTCGGACCGGTCATGCGCAGATGGGCACCATCCCATTCGATCAGTAATTGGCCGCCGCGGGTGTCCACCGTGACCGGCGACTGCAGCAGGCCGCGGCGTATGCCAGCGGCCACGGCGGCGCAGGCACCGGTACCGCAAGCCAGGGTTTCGCCGGCGCCGCGCTCGAAAACGCGCAGGCGGATGTGGCCGGGATCCAGCACTTGCATGAAACCGGCGTTGACCCGGTTGGCGAAGCGCGGATGGCTTTCGATGGCGGCACCCACACTGGCCACGGGGGCGGTGTCGACATTGTCGACCACTTGCACCGCATGAGGGTTGGAGATGGCCACCAGCGACACCCAGCTGGGCGGCTGGGTGTCCAGGGGATAAAGCGTATCGCTGCCTTCGTGGCGCGGCGCAAGGCCGCTGTCATCGAAGGGCAGGGCGGCAGGATCAAAGCGGGTTGTGCCCATGTCGACGGTGACGCTGCCATCGGGGTGGGCCTGCAGCACGATGACGCCGGTGGCGATCTCGGCCCGGATAGGGTTGGCCTGGCTGAGTCCCCGCGCATGGACAAAGCGCACAAAGCAGCGGGCGCCGTTGCCGCAGTGCTCGACTTCGCCGCCGTCGGCGTTGAAGATGCGGTAGCGGAAATCGGCATCGGGTCTGGTGGCGGCTTCAACCAGCAGCACCTGGTCGGCGCCGATGCCGAAATTGCGGTGCGCCAGCGCCCGCACGCGTTGCGGCGTGATGTCTATGCGTTGCGAGACGCCGTCGAGCATGACGAAGTCGTTGCCCGCGCCGTGCATTTTCGTAAAGTTCCAGTGCATAAGGACATTATTGCATTGACGCGCGCTCGCTTGGCGGCGGGCGCGACGCTGGGGTCTTGGGTAGCCTGCGTTGTGGCGCCAGCGCTTAGTCGTACAAGCCGGGCTCGCCGGGCGGACGGGTCTTGAAGCGTTTGTGCACCCAGTAGTACTGGCTGGGATGCGCCCGCACCCAGGTTTCGATGTGCTGGTTCAGGCGCAGTGTGGCCTCTTCAAGCGAGGTGTCGCTTTGCAGCTCGGGCAAGGCCGGCAGTACGCGCACGTGATAGCGGCCGGTTTTCTCGTTCCAGTAGGTAACCACCGGCAGCAACTGGGCCTGCCAGTTGCGGGCGAGCTGCGCGGGGGCGGTCAGGGTGGCCGCGGGCACGCCGAAGAACGGCACGAACACCGCGCTGTTGGCGCCGAAATCCATGTCGGGCAAGTAGTACAGCGGCAAGCCGGCGCGCAGGTAGCGCAGCAGTTGGCGTATGCCGTCGCGCCGGCTGACGAGTTCGGTGCCGAAACGGCCACGGCCGCGGCGAAACAAGTCGTCAAAACCCGGGTCGCTCTGCACCTGGTACATGGTTGCCGCGTGCCGTTCCAGCGACATGCGGGTGCCCGCGGCATCCAGCCCGATAAAGTGCGGCGCCAGCAGTATCACCGGCCCATTGAGCAGGGCTTTATTGACGCGCTCGAAGTCGTCGAGCTGGACCAGGTCGCGGATCTGTTCTTCGGTGCCATACCAGAGCACGCTGCGGTCGACCACCGATTGCGCCAGCGCGATGAAGTGCCGATGGGCCATGCGCCGGTGTTCAGCCGGTGTTAGTTCGGGAAAGCACAGTTCGATGTTACGCAGCGCGATGCGCCGACGGCGGCGCACGGTATGCCAGGCGATTTCACCCAGGCCGCGGCCGATGCGCCTACGCGTGGCTGGCGAACGCTTTGCCAGCCAGCGCAGCGTTTTTTCCAGCAGGTTGGCCAATTGGCTCATGGATTCTTGTACCGGTTATAGCCCCACATATACTGATGTGGATAGAGTCGGATGAGCCGCTCCATGGCCGTGTTGACCCATGCTGCTTGCTCTTGCGGCGATTCCGGTATCGGGTCGTCGAAGGGTTCCAGGTGCAGGTGCCAGCCGCGGCCCTGGGGCAGGCGCTCGCAGACGGCGCCCAGCACCAGCGTACCCGGTTGGCGTGCCAGCCGAGCCGGCAAGGTCATGGTGTAGGCGTCGCGCCCGAAGAACGGCGCCCAGGCGCCTTCGCCTTCGCCGGGCACCTGGTCTGGCAGCATCCCTATCTGTTCGCCATTGCGCAATGCGCGTACAAGCTGGCGCACGCCGTTCATGGCGGCGGGCGCGGTTGTTACCCGCGAGGTGGCGCGCGAGCTTTCCACTAGCTTGGCCAGTATGGCTTGCTTGGGGGGGCGATAGAGCACGGTAATCGGGCGCTCCAGCGCGATGTAGCGGGCCGATACCTCGAAACCGCCCAAGTGAGGGGTCAGCAAGATGGTGGGTCGTCCGGCCAGCCGCGCCTCTTCGATCAGGTGCTGGTTGGGCATATGGACCCTGGCCAAGGCATCGTCGCTGCGAAACCACACCCAGGCAAGCTCCAGCATGGAAGCGCCGATTTCCCCCGCGGCGGTTCGCGCGAACGCGGGGTCGCCATAGCCCGCTTGCAGCGCATTGGCGCGCAGCCGTTGGCGATAACGTCCGGGAGCAGCGTAGGCAAGGCGGCCCAGCAGGCGGCCTATGCCGTGCAGCCAGCCCAGGGGCAGCCGCGATAGCAGGCGGTAAACGGAAACAAGCATGGGCCTTGCGGCGCGAACCTACAGTGAAGGGGTGAAAAGGCCTGCCGTGACAGCGATTGGGAATCAGCCGGTTCTGGCATTATTGGATTTTCGCCTAAAATGGCGTTGGCCGCCGAGTTAACGACAACTTGCGGGGCGGCCGCAGTGTAACTGCTGCAGAAAACCGCTAAAGCGTCGCTGCCTGGTCGAAGTCCGAAATCCCGCAAAGCATTCTCGGATACGGCGTGCAACGCGCTTGCCAACTCTTTGCAAGGACTTTTCGCGTGGCTATCAACAACGATTTTCTGTTTACCTCGGAATCGGTCTCGGAAGGACACCCCGATAAGGTGGCTGACCAGATTTCCGATGCCATCCTCGACGCCATTCTTGCGCAGGACCCCACGGCACGTGTTGCCGCCGAAACCTTGTGCAATACCGGTCTTGTGGTACTGGCCGGTGAAATCACCACCACCGCCAACGTCGACTATATCCATGTCGCGCGCGACACCATCAAGCGTATCGGCTACGACAATACCGACTACGGTATCGACTACAAGGGCTGCGCCGTGCTCGTGGCCTACGACAAGCAGTCGCCCGATATCGCGCAGGGTGTGGACAGCAGTGCGGACGAGCACCTGAACACCGGTGCCGGCGACCAGGGCCTGATGTTTGGCTATGCCTGCGACGAAACGCCCGACCTGATGCCGGCGCCGATCTGGTATGCCCACCGCCTGGTGCAGCGCCAAAGCGAATTGCGCCGCGACGGCCGCCTGCCCTGGCTGCGCCCGGATGCCAAGTCGCAGGTAACCTTCCGCTATGTCGACGGCAAGCCCGTCGAGGTCGACACCGTGGTGCTGTCAACCCAGCATGCGCCGGAAATGGCGCTGGAAGACATCCGTGAAGCGGTCATCGAAGAAATCATCAAAAAGAGCTTCGCCGATGGCCTGCTCACGTCCCGCACGCGCTATCTGATCAACCCCACCGGCCGCTTCGTGATTGGCGGCCCGCAAGGCGACTGCGGCCTGACCGGGCGCAAGATCATCGTCGATACCTACGGCGGCGCATGCCCGCACGGGGGCGGGGCTTTTTCGGGCAAGGACCCCACCAAGGTCGATCGTTCGGCCGCGTATGCGGCCCGCTATGTGGCCAAGAACGTGGTGGCCGCGGGCCTGGCTCGCCAGTGCCAGGTGCAGGTCAGCTACGCCATCGGCGTGGCCGCCCCCATCAACATCACGGTCTACACGGAAGGCACGGGCGTGATTCCCGATGACCAGATCGCTCGCATTGTGCGCGAGACCTTCGATCTGCGTCCCAAGGGCATCATTCACATGCTCGACCTGCAGCGGCCGATCTACGAGAAAACCGCTGCTTACGGCCACTTTGGCCGTTCCGAGCCGGAGTTCACCTGGGAAGCGACCGACCGCGTGGCCGAGCTGCGCAAGGCCGCCGGACTCTGACACGCCGGCAGGCCAGGTAAACCTGGGCACGGTCTGCCCAGGGTAAAAAAGCGTAGGGGGTTTTCCCCCTACGCTTTTTTTTGCGTCTGCGCGATGCCTGCCTGTGTGCGCTTGCAAGGCAAATGTTCCATCTTTTTCGCGCGGGGCCGGCACGCCGCTTTCATGAGTTTTCGTTATGAGCAAGGGAGAAACGATTCGTTCGTCTGCCGCGCTTATCCCCGCATCATTGTTTCCTCGAAATGAATTGCCCGAGGAGTCCCGCTGTGAAACCGTGGAAACACTTGCGATTTGCCGTGCTGGCGACAGCTCTTGGCCTGACGGCGCATACGGCCATGGCGCCGGCCTACGCCCAGGGCAAGCAGGAATTGCTCAATGTCTCGTATGACCCGACGCGCGAGCTCTACCGCGAAATCGACGAAGCTTTCGTCAAGCAGCACAAGGAAAAGGGCGGCGATCTCGTCATCCGCCAATCGCACGGGGGTTCGGGCAAGCAGGCGCGAGCCGTGATCGACGGCCTGGACGCCGATGTCGTCACCCTGGCGCTTGCCTACGATATCGACGCCATTGCGGATCGCGGGCTGTTACCGCTGGATTGGCAAAAACGCTTGCCGCAAAACAGCTCGCCCTACACGTCCACCATCGTATTCCTGGTGCGCAAGGGCAACCCCAAGAACCTGAAGGACTGGGACGACCTGGTCAAGCCGGGGATCCAGGTGATTACACCCAACCCCAAGACCTCGGGGGGCGCGCGTTGGAACTACCTGGCGGCCTGGGCCTACGAACTGAAGCGATCGGGCGGAGACGAGGACAAGGCCAAGGCCTTTGTCGGCCAGTTGTTCCAGAACGTGCCGGTGCTTGATACTGGTGCGCGCGGTTCGACCACGACATTCGTCGAGCGCGGCGTGGGCGATGTGCTGCTGGCCTGGGAAAATGAAGCTTTCCTGGCCATCAAGGAGCTGGGGCCGGACAAGTTCGACATCGTCGTGCCTTCTGTCAGCATCCTGGCCGAGCCACCTGTCACCCTTGTCGACAAGGTCGTGGACCGCAAGGGCACGCGCGCCACCGCGCAGGCCTACCTGGATTTCCTGTACACCCCTGAAGCCCAGGATATCATCGCCCGCAACTACTACCGGCCTATCGACAAGACTGTGGCGGCAAAGTATGCCGACGCCTTTCCGCAGGTCAACCTGGTCACCATCGATGGCGATTTCGGCGGCTGGCGCGCGGCACAGCAAAAGCACTTTGCTGATGGCGGCTCGTTCGACCAGATCTACCAGCCGGGCCGCAAATGAGCGCGCAAGCGGTCGCAGTAGTGCCGCCGGTGCGGCGGCGGGCAGCGCGCCGGCGTTTTGGCGCGCTGCCCGGTTTTGGCCTGAGCATGGGGTATTCGGTGCTGTACCTCAGCCTGCTGGTGCTGATCCCGCTGGCGGCTCTGCCCATCAAGAGCTCGTCTCTGGGGTGGGAGCAGTTCTGGGCGGTGGTCACCGAGCCGCGCGTGGTGGCATCCTACAAGCTCACATTTGGCGCGTCCCTGATTGCCGCGCTGGTGAACCTGGTGTTCGGGTTGGTGGTGGCCTGGTGCCTGGTGCGCTATCGTTTTCCCGGCAAGAAAGTCGTCGATGCGCTGGTTGACCTGCCCTTTGCCCTGCCCACCGCCGTGGCGGGGATTGCGCTGACGGCTCTTTATGCCCCCAATGGCTGGCTGGGCGAGCCGCTGCAGCGCTGGTTTGGCATGAAAGTAGCCTATACCCCGCTGGGCATCGTGATCGCCCTGATCTTCATCGGCCTGCCTTTCGTGGTGCGCACTGTGCAGCCCGTGCTCGAGGATGTCGAGCGCGAGGTGGAGGAAGCTGCCGCCAGCCTGGGCGCGACCCGCCTGCAAACCTTCCAGCGCGTGCTGCTGCCCACGATAGTGCCGGCCCTGCTGACCGGGTTTACGCTGGCCTTTGCCCGCTCCATCGGCGAGTACGGGTCGGTCGTGTTCATTGCCGGCAATATGCCCATGGTTTCCGAGATCACGCCCTTGCTCATCATCGCCAAGCTTGAGCAGTACGACTATGCCGCCGCCGCCGCCATTGCCACAGTCATGCTGGTGTTCTCCTTCATTCTGCTCTTTGCGATCAACCTGTTGCAGTGGTGGCAAGGCCGGCGCAGTGCCGGGAGGCTGGCATGAGCAGCATGAGCAAGCCGATTCCCGCAGCGGGTCCGCTGGCAGAAGCACCCTGGGTGCGCCGTGCGCTGCTGGGCGTGATGTTCGTTTTCCTGGCCGTTTTCCTGGTCTCGCCGCTGGTTGTGGTCTTCGTCGAAGCGTTCAAGCGTGGTTGGGGCCTGTATCTGGCGGCCATCATCGAACCCGATGCCTGGTCGGCGATACAGCTGACCCTGGCCGTGGCCGCGATTTCGCTGCCGCTGAATCTGCTCTTCGGGGTGGCGGCGGCCTGGGCGCTGACGCGCTTCGCCTTTCGCGGCAAGCAGTTCCTGATCACGCTGATCGATCTGCCTTTCGCGGTGTCACCGGTGGTGGCGGGGTTGATATTCGTGTTGCTGTTTGGCGCCCAGGGCTGGATCGGCCCATGGTTGCAGGAACACGATATGCGTATCGTGTTCGCCGTGCCGGGAGTAATCCTGGCGACCCTGTTCGTGACCTTTCCCCTGATCGCGCGCGAGCTCATCCCGCTGATGCAAAGCCAGGGCAGCGATGAAGAACTGGCCGCGCTGACGCTGGGGGCCAGCGGCTGGCAGATCTTCTGGCGGGTCACCTTGCCCAACATCAAATGGGGGCTGCTGTATGGCGCGATCCTGTCCAATGCCCGGGCCATGGGCGAATTCGGGGCGGTCTCGGTGGTGTCGGGGCATGTCCGGGGCCTGACCAACACCATGACGCTGCATGTCGAGATTCTTTACAATGAGTACATGTTTTCGGCCGCGTTCGCGGTGGCGTCGCTACTGGCCTTGCTGGCCCTGGTCACCCTGGTGCTGAAGTCGGCCCTGGAGTGGCGGCATGGCAGGCAAAGAGAGGCTGCGGCCCCGGTCCAGGAGATCGCCATTGTCATCCCGGTTCGTGCCGTGGCTGCCTGACCCGCCGGCAGCATTCAGGCAGGCGGCCAATTCAAGGAATAAGCATGAGTATTGAAGTAGCAGGTCTTTCCAAGCAGTTTGGCGACTTCACTGCGCTGGACGATGTGTCTCTGCATATCGAAACCGGCGAGCTGGTGGCTTTGCTGGGTCCGTCGGGTTGCGGCAAAACCACCTTGCTGCGCATTATCGCCGGCCTGGAGACGCCTGATAGCGGGCGCGTCTGGTTTGCCGGCGAAGATGCCACCGACGTCAAAGTGCGTGAGCGCCAGGTGGGGTTCGTCTTCCAGCACTATGCCTTGTTCCGTCACATGACCATCTTCGAGAACGTGGCATTCGGCCTGAGAGTCAAGCCGCGTTCCCAGAGGCCGTCCGAACAGGCTATCAAGGACAAGGTCCACGAACTGCTGAGCCTGGTCCAGCTGGATTGGCTGGCCGACCGCTATCCGGCCCAGCTCTCGGGTGGCCAGCGCCAGCGCATTGCGCTGGCGCGCGCGCTGGCGGTGGAGCCACGCGTGCTGCTGCTCGATGAGCCCTTCGGTGCGCTCGACGCCAAGGTACGCAAGGAGCTGCGCCGCTGGCTGCGTCGCCTGCACGACGATCTGAACGTGGCCAGCGTGTTCGTTACCCATGACCAGGAAGAAGCCCTGGAAGTGGCCGACCGCGTGGTGCTGATGAATCGTGGCCGTATCGAGCAGGTGGGTACTCCGCGCGAAGTCTGGGCGCGCCCGGCTTCACCCTTCGTCTACGGCTTCCTGGGCGGCGTCAACCAGTTCGACGGCCAGGTCACACAGGGCGTATTCACCCTGGATGGCATCTCGGTGCCGGCCCCCGACCTGGCGTCGGCGCAAGGCGCGGCAGCGGTGGCCTATGTGCGCCCGCACGAGCTCGACGTCGAGCGCTACCATGCCGGCGGCAAGGGCATCGCCGTACGCCTTAACCACGCCTGGCTGGCCGGTCCCAGCGCTTACCTCGAACTCTTGCGCGAAGGCAGCGATGCGCCCATCGAAGCCGAAGTGCCCGAGGGTCTGTTCCATGCGCTGGACCTGAAAGAGGGCGATGCCTTGCTGATTCGCCCACGCAACGCCCAGGTCTTTGCGCAAGCGCGGGCCTGACCTGCAGGGCATTCTTGTCTGTGCGGCACGGCTGCCGCCTTGTGCGGGTGGCGCCGGTATAGACCACAGGCAAGCAAGGGCTTTGGCCAGGGCGTGCACGGATGCGGTGGTATCCTGCGCGGCATGAACTCGCAAGATCCACCCCGTCAGTCCTCGTTTACCAATTCCGATTCGCCCTGCGTGGCCGTGTGTTCCACGCTCTTTGACGACGTCTGCCGTGGCTGCGGGCGCACCGCCTTCGAAGTCGCCAACTGGGTTTTCATGAGCGACGATGAAAAGCAGGTGGTGTGGCAGCGCATCAAGGCCGACGGCTACCCGCGCCGCAAAGGCTAGGGTCTGTTAACGCTTGCGCTGCGAGCGAGCCTGGCATCGGCTTATCCGCCCAGCGTCACCGTCTTGAAAAGCTGTTCGCTGCCCAGTACGCGGATGCCGGTGGGCGTGCTTTCCAGCAGGCGCCGCTCGCCTATCGATACCTGGGTTTCCAATTGGTAGCCCAGGTCTTCGGGCAGTTGCCGAGCGACGTCTTGCAGGGCTTCCTGTGCCCAGGCTGTCTGGGATTCGAAGTGGCCCAGCAGCTTGCCATGGCGCCGGATGACGAGTCGATATGCAGACATCGTTGCTTATTCCTGGTGGGTAGAAGAAGGGTTCGGGCCGGTGGGCCAGAAATGGCTGTCCGGCAAGGTCCGGGCTCCGTAGATGGCTTGTCCGACGCGCACGACGGTGGCGCCTTCCTCGATGGCGATCTCGAAATCGCCGGACATGCCCATGGACAATTCCTGCATGCCTATGCCGCCTGGCGCATCTTGCCGCAGCCGGTCGCGCAGCGTGCGCAGGCGCACAAAGCATTCGCGCACGCGCAGATCGTCAGCGCTCAGCATTGCCAGCGTCATCAGGCCGCGTACCCGCAGCGATGTGTAGGCTGGCAAGGCCTGGATGAAGCCTGGCACCTCATCCGGAGGCAACCCGTACTTGCTGGCCTCGCCAGAAGTGTTGACCTGTACAAACACATCCAGGGCCCGGCCCTGCGACTGCAGGCGGCGATCCAGCGCCTCGGCCACCCGCAGGCTGTCCAGGGCCTGGAACTCGCTGGCGAAGCGCGCCACCAGCTTGGCTTTGTTGGTTTGCAGATGGCCGATCACCGACCAGCGCAAGTCCTGCAGCTCGGCCATGGCTTCCCACTTTTGATGGGCTTCCTGCACCTTGTTCTCGCCCAGATAGCGGCAGCCGGCCGCATAGGATGCGCGAACGCGGGTCTCGTCTATGGTCTTGCTGACCGGCAGCAAGCGTACCGTGGCCGGGTCGCGGCCCACGCGCTGGCAGGCTTGCACAATGCGCTGGCGCACCGCGGCAAGGTTGCGCTTGAAGTCGTCCACCGTATTGGCCTGCGGATACGTAGGGGCTGCGGGTGTTTCAGTAGCGATCACGGGTCAGACCTCGCATGGCAAGCGTCGGCAAGCCGCCAGGGAATGGTGGTTTGCCGTTCTATGTAAAATTGGCATAGGCCTAATTGTATATTGTCATAGGACAAAATGAAAATAACGGGAACTACCGCTGCGCAGATCTTCGATAGCGTTCGTGGGCTGGCGCAGTCCGGCCAACTGCGGCCCGGCCAGGCCTTGCCGCCCGTACGTGAATTGGCCGGGATGCTGTCGGTGAACCGCAATACGGTGGCGTCGGCCTACAAGCGCTTGGTGACGGCGGGGATCGCCCTCACGCAGGGGCGTCTGGGAACCGTCATTCGCGCCCGGCCCGGCCCGGGCGAACAGGAAGGCTCTGCAAGCGGAACGCCGCTGGTGGATCTGGCCAGCGGCAACCCCAATCCGGCCTATCTGCCCGATCTTGCCGACGTGCTTGCGCGCAAGGGCTATCGACCCAGGCTGTACGGCGAAGACCCGGTCAATCCGGCGCTGGAAGCCCATGCCAGGCAGTGGTTTGAAGGTGACTGTCCCGCAAGCCTCGAAATCAACCTGACCCACGGCGCGGTGGATGCCATCGAGCGCTTGCTGGCCGCGCACCTGGCCAGTGGGGACAAGGTGGCGGTGGAAAGCCCTTGTTTTCTCAGCAGCATCAATACGCTGCGTCACGCCAACCTGCAGGCGATAGGAGTGGCGGTCGATGCCGCGGGCATGCGGGCCGATGCCCTGGATGCCGCATTGGCTCTGGGCGCACAAGCCGTGTTGATCACGCCGCGCGCGCATAACCCCACCGGCTGCAGCCTGACGCTGGCGCGCGCCAGGGCGCTGCGGCAAGTGCTCGAGCGCTATCCGCATGTGCTCATCATCGTGGATGATCATTTCGCCATGCTGTCGGATGTGGCTTATCACCCGGTGATCCCGGTCACCGCAAGGCGCTGGGCGCTGCTGCGCTCGATGTCCAAGGGGCTGGGGCCCGATCTGCGCTTGGCTTTCGTCGCCAGCGACGAGGAAACCTCGCGGCGCCTGCGTCTGCGCCTGGCGTCAGGTACGACCTGGGTCAGCCACGTCCTGCAGGATATCGCCGAAGCGTGCCTGGAATCGGATGTCGTCCAGTCGCAGCTTGCGCAGGCCAAGGCAAGCTATGGGCAGCGCCGCAACGGACTGATGCAGGCGCTCGAGCAGCAAGGCATTCCCGGTCTTGCGCCCATGGATGGCCTGAACGTTTGGGTGCCGCTGGAACACGATAGCCAGCCTGTGGTGCTGGGCTTGGCCCAGCGCGGCTGGCTGGTGCGTGGCGGCCAGGGGTTTGGCGTGCACGAGATGGTGCATGGCTTGCGCATCACGGTATCGACCCTGGAGCAAGCCCAGGCGGATAGGCTGGCCGCCGATTTGCGCCACAGCCTGATCCTTGCCTGCTGAGCGCGGCTCGACGGTGTCGTGAGCCGCGCCCTTTTCAGGCCTGGCGCCGCTTGCGTACGGCTTCGGCCAGGAATTCGAGTACCGGTTCGGTCTGGGTCCAACCCAGGCAGGCGTCGGTAATCGAGACGCCGCGGCGCAAGGCAACGCCGGGCTTCAAGTCCTGACGGCCTTCTTCCAGGTGGCTTTCCAGCATCAGGCCGATGATGCGTTGGTCGCCCGTGGCTAGTTGTGCCGCCACGGCTTGCGCCACATCCACCTGGCGCAGGTGCGACTTGTTGGAGTTGGCGTGCGAGCAGTCGACCATGACCTGCTCGCGCAAGCCCGCGGCCTGCAAGGCCGCGCAACAGGCATCGATGCTCTGGCTATCGTAGTTCGGCCCGCTCTTGCCGCCCCGCAGGATGACGTGGGTGTCATCGTTGCCGCGTGTCTCGAAAATCGCCGCCATGCCCATCTTGGTCATGCCCATGAAAGCGTGGCTGGCGCGGGCGGCCACCATGGCGTCGGCGGCCACCTGGGTGCTGCCGTCGGTGCCGTTCTTGAAGCCCAAGGGGCAGCTCAGGCCCGAGCTGAGCTGGCGATGGCTGGGGCTCTCGGTGGTGCGCGCGCCGATGGCGCCCCAGGCGATCAGGTCGGCAATGTATTGCGGGCTGAGCAGATCCAGGAACTCGGTCCCGATAGGCAGGCCCAGTTCACTGATTTCCAGCAGCAGCGCGCGCGCGCGGCGCAGGCCTTCGTTGATGCGAAAGCTGCCGTCCAGGCGCGGGTCGTTGATATAGCCTTTCCAGCCGACGGTGGTGCGCGGCTTCTCGAAGTACACGCGCATCACCACCAGCACATCGTCCTTGAGCGCTTGGGCGGCAAGCTGCAGCTTGCGGGCGTAGTCGATAGCCTGCTCATGGTCGTGGATGGAACATGGGCCGGTTACCACGATCAGGCGATCATCGCGGCCGTGTAAAACGTTGGCGATCTCGGTGCGGTGCTGCTCGATGCTGGCTTGTATCGCGGGCGAGGCGGGCAGTTCGTCCTGCAGCAGCGCCGGCGAAATCAGTGGCCGCACCGCGCTGATGCGGACATCGTCGATACGGGTGGTGTCTTGGGTGGAGTCGGCCAGGCCGACTTCCCGGTCGTGCAGCGGGTCATCAATGCGGGTCAAAACAGGGCTCCGGTACGGGCTGGGTGCGAAGCCGCCATTATCGCACCCGGGCCGCACTCTTATGCCCGGCCCTCGGTTCAGGCCGCGCCCTGGTTCAGTTTGCGGGCATAGTCTATGAACCATTCGACGCTTTGCGGGTTGCCCAGCGAGTCGCGGTTGGCCACTTTTTCCACCGGCTGGCCCAGCAGCAGCTTGCGGATGGGAAGCTCCAGCTTCTTGCCCGACAGGGTACGGGGGATTTCCGGCACCGGGATGATGTCGTTGGGCAGGTAACGTGCCGACAGCGCCTGGCGTATGCAGTCCCGGATCCGGTTTGCCAGGGCGTCGTCCAGTTCATGCCCCGGGCGCATCACGACGAACAGCGGCATGTACGAAGGCCGGCCCAGGTATTCCAGATCGACCACCAGGCTGTCCAGGATTTCCGGCACGGATTCGACCGCGCGATAGATTTCGCTGGTGCCCATGCGGATGCCATGGCGGTTGATGGTGGTGTCCGAGCGTCCGTAGATGATGGCGCCGCCACGGGGCGTAATGCGCAGCCAGTCGCCGTGCCGCCAGATGCCGGGATACATGTCGAAGTAGCTGTCGTGATAGCGTGTGCCGTCCTTGTCGTTCCAGAAGTACAGCGGCATCGAGGGAATCGGCTGGGTGCACACCAGTTCGCCCACTTCGTCCAGCACCGCATGGCCGGTTTCGTCATAGGCGTGCACCGCCGCACCCAGGCAGCGGGACTGCATCTCGCCAAGGTAGATGGGCAGGGTGATGTTGCCACCCAGAAAGCATCCTGCGAAATCGGTGCCGCCGGAAATCGGATTGATCCAGATGTCGGACCGGACATGCTCGAAGATCCAGCGGTAGGATTCGGGCGCCAGGGGCGAGCCGGTGGAGCCCAGGCCGCGCAGGCTGGACAGGTCGGTCACATCGTTGGGCTCGATGCCGGCTTTTTCGCAACCCGCGTAGAAGGCCGCGCCGGCGCCAAAGAAAGTGACCCCGGCTTCACCCGCGAAGCGCCACAGCGCGCCCCAATCGGGATAGCCCGGGTTGCCGTCGTAGATGCAGATGGTGGCGCCCACCAGCAAGGCGGCAACCTGCGCGTTCCACATGATCCAGCCGGTGCTGGAATACCAATGGAAACGGTCTTGCGGGCGCAGGTCGTTGTGCATGGCCGTCATGAGGCCGGTCACCAGCATGATGCCGCCATGGCCATGCACGATGGGTTTGGGCATACCGGTGGTACCCGACGAGTACACCACCCACAGCGGGTGCTCGAAGGGCAGCCATTCGTACTGCAGGCTGGCATCGCCGGCGGTTACCGCAGACCAGGCATGGGCGTTTTCGAAGCGCCCGGCCTGATCCTTGCCGGTGAGATTGGGCACCACGATGGTGTGGCGCAGGCTCGGCAGCTCAAGTCGCAGCTCGGTGACGATGTCGGCTCGGTCGTAATCCTTGCCGCCGTAGCGGTAGCCATCGCAGGCAATGAGCACCGAAGGTTCGATCTGGCGAAAGCGATCGAGTACGCTGACCGTACCCATGTCGGGTGAACATACCGACCAGATCGCACCCACGCTGGCAGCGGCCAGGAAGGCCACTACGGTCTCGGGAATGTTGGGCAGGTAGGCAACGACGCGGTCGCCCGGCCGCACGCCCATGCCCCGCAGCGAGGCGGCCAGGGCGGCTACCTGACGCTCGAGCTCGGCCCACGAGACTTCGGCCTTGCGCCCGTCTTCCCCTTGGAAAACGATGGCGGGGCGCTGCGTGGTGGCGTGGCGAAAAACCTGGTCTACATAGTTGACGGTAGCGCCGCTGAACCAGTGCGCCCCGGGCATCTTGCGCTCGCTGAGCACGCTGGTGTAGGGGGTGGCGGTACGGATGTCGAAGTATTCCCAGGCGGATTCCCAGAAGGCTTCGATGTCGGTGGTAGACCATTCCCAGAGGGCTTCGTAGCTAGCGAAGCTAAGCCCGCGGGTGCGTTCCAGCCACTGTGTGTAGGCTGTGATGTTGGCGTTGCGGATATGCGCGTCGGTAGGCGCCCAGACCATTTCAGCTTGGCTGTTCGGGGTGTTCAATGTGTCTCCTTGCGTGCGCTGGTACGCGCAACTTTCGGTGGACTCATCATACCTTTCCGGCGGCCCGGGCCCAAGCCGCCGGGGAGGCCCGAAGGCCGCCCCGCGAGTCTTAGCCGACGCTGTTCAGCGTAAACGTGCCGGCGCCTTCATAACCCAGGTTCCTGGCCATCCAGGGCAGGGCCGTCTTGAGCTCGTTCTTCAGCGTATAGGGCGGGTTGATGATGAACATGCCGCTGCCATGCAGGCCCATCCCGGTCAGGTCGCTGGGCCCAACGGTAAGGGTGGCGTTCAGCCAGCTCTTGACTGGCAGGCGGGCCAGCTTTTCGGGTAGCATCTGCGCTTCGCGGCGCTGGATCACCGGGTACCACACGGCATAGCAGCCGGTCGCAAAGCGCTCCAGGCCTTCCTGCAGCACATGCATCACGCGGCGGTAATCGTTCTTGTCTTCATACGACGGATCGATCAGGACCAGCCCGCGTCGGGTCGGCGGCGGCAGCAATGACTTCAGGCCCACGAAGCCGTCGGCGTTGTAGATCATGGTGCGGCGCGCTTCGCTGCGCTGGCGCTGGCGCAGGTTGTCGTGCAGGATTTCCACTTCCGAGTTGTGCCACTCGAACAGGCGCAGGCGGTCACGCTCGCCCAGCATCTGCAAGGCCAGCCAGGGCGAGCCGGGGTAGAACTCCAGTGCGCCGTCGGGGTTGAAGCCGCGTACCTGCTCGACGTAGTCGGCCAGCAAGCGGGGCAGGTCGGTGCGGTCCCACAGCTTTTCGATGCCGGATTCGTATTCGCCGGTTTTGGTCGCCCAGTCGCTATCGAGCGCATACAGGCCGGCGCCGGCATGCGTGTCGAAATACCAGAAAGGTTTGTCTTTCTGTTGAAGATGCTGCACCAGTTGCACGAGGATGCTGTGTTTGAGCACATCGGCGTGGCTGCCAGCGTGAAAGGCGTGACGATAACTGAACATGGCTGGTGAATCAGGGATTTACAGCTATCGACTATAACGTGTTCAGCATTGTCGCGCGGTGCGCTAGAATACTGGGCTTGCCCCGGTAGCTCAGTGGATAGAGCACCTTCCTCCTAAGAAGGGGGTCACACGTTCGATCCGTGTCCGGGGCGCCATCGATTCC
>JBEBVZ010000041.1:0-43119 GCA_040392445.1 Verticiella sediminum | reverse complement strand
CCTACAACGCCAGCACCGGCCCGGCAGGCACGATGCCGCTGGGGTTGATGTTGGTGTGGCTCTCGTAGTAGTGCCGTTTGATGTGGGCGAAGTCCACGGTTTGCGCAATCCCCGGCCACCGGTACAGGCGCCGCGTATAGGCCCCCAGCCTGGGGTAGTCGGCGATCTGGCGCAGGTTGCACTTGAAGTGGCCGTGATAGACCGCGTCGAAACGGATCAGCGTCGTAAACAGGCGCCAGTCGGCCTCGGTGATGACGTCACCGCATAGGAAGTCGCGGGCGCCCAGCCGCTCTTCCAGCCAGTCCAGGGTCTCGAAAAGTGGCATCACTGCTTCTTCATAGGCCGCCTGGGTCGTGGCAAAGCCCGCGCGGTATACGCCGTTGTTCAGGGTATCGTAGATGCGGGCGTTCAGGCCGTCGATTTCCTCGCGCAGGGCTAGAGGGTAATAGTCGCCAGGCAGCGCGCCGGTCTGATCGAAGGCGCTGTTGAGCATGCGGACGATGTCGGCGGATTCGTTGCTGACTATCGTCTGGTTGACCGTGTCCCACAAGACCGGCACTGTGGCGCGTCCGCTATAGCTAGGGTCTGCCTGGGTGTAGAGCTGATGCATGGCCTGTACCTGGTGTATCGGGTCGGGCACGACGCCAGGCCCGGCCTGGAACGTCCAGCCGTTTTCGCGCATCAACCAGTGGGTGACCGACACCGGGATCATGTCTTCCAGGCCCTTGAGCTTGCGCAGGATGAGGGTGCGGTGGGCCCAGGGGCAAGCCAGACTGACGTAAAGCCGGTAGCGGCCCGCTGCGGCGGCGAAACCGCCCTTGCCGGTGGGCCCGGGGCTGCCGTCGGCTGTTATCCAGTTGCGAAAGGCGGCGTCCTGGCGCACAAAACGGCCGTCGCTGCCATTGATGTTGGGCGGCTTGTCATGCCATACCCCGTCTACCAGAATTCCCACGGGAACCTCCATGATCGAGGGGCGGCCGTGCCGCCCTTGCGCTATCGGCATCGCAAGGGCGATGCCGGTTTGACGATGCAGTGCCGTCCAGCCGGCGAGCCAACAGGCCCGGCCGGGCAAAGGGCTGTTTAGACGGCTCGGCGGCCGCGAACCAGCGCCTGGGCGAACTCGGCAACGTGCCGGCCCTGGAAGCGTGCACCATCGAGCTCGTTGGCGCTGGGCTGGCGCGAACCGTCGCCGTTGGCGATGGTGGATGCGCCATAAGGCGAGCCACCGGTGATTTCATTGTTGTTCATCTGGCCGGCAAACGAATAGGGCAGGCCGACGACAGCCAAGCCATGATGCAGCAAAACAGTATGGAACGACAGGATGGTGCTTTCCTGGCCGCCGTGCTGGGTGGCGCTGGAAGTGAATACACTGCCTACCTTGCCAACCAGGGCGCCGCTGGCCCACAGCCCGCCGGTCTGGTCCAGGAAGTTCTTCATCTGCGCCGCCATGTTGCCAAAGCGTGTGGGCGTGCCAAAGATGATGGCATCGTATTCGGCAAGTTCTTGCGGGGTGGCGATGGGGGCGGCTTGGTCCAGCTTGAAGTGCGACGAGCGGGCGACGTCTTCGGGCACGAGTTCCGGTACGCGTTTGACGCTGACTTCTACGCCGGCCACCTGGAGTGCGCCCTCGGCCACTGCATGGGCCATGGTTTCGATATGGCCATACGAGGAATAATACAGAACCAGAACTTTGGACATGTGAGACTTCCTTTGTGCGTGTGAAGTTGATGTCAGGACTGTACCGTTAGTTTTTCCGGGTAAAAACCCCTTATCAGCGATAACAGTGTTCTGTATATTCGGACAATGCATCCAAAAATCGAAGAACTCCTGGCCTTTGTGCAAGTGGTGGAAGCCGGCAGCATCAGCGCCGCAAGCCGCCGAATGGGTTTGTCCAAGTCGGTGGTCAGCGGGCGCATCGCCGCGCTGGAAGCCCGCTTGGCCGTCACGCTTTTGCGCCGAACCACCCGCAGCATGGTGTTGACCGAAGTGGGGGCGGGCTTCTATGAACAGGCCCGCGATATTCTGGCCCGGCTTGAACATGCGGCCATGGAAGCGACGGGTACGGGCGGCCATTTGCGGGGGCTGCTGCGTATTGCGGCGCCCCTGAGCTTTGGCGCCCTGCACCTGGGCAAGCTGCTGATGCCTTTTCTGCAGGCGCATCCCGGCCTGGAGTGCACGATAGAACTGGATGACAGGAAGGTCGATCTGATAGAAGGGCGGTTCGACCTGGCGATACGAATAGGCCGCCTGCCCGATTCCAGTCTGGTGGCGCGTCGCGTGGGGCAAAGCCGGCGAGTGGTATGTTGCAGCCCGGAATATGCCGCCCGCAAGGGTCTGCCCAGCCATCCCGACGATCTGCGCGCGCACGACATCATCGGTTATGGACATGCGTCTGCCGCCAGCGTGTGGACGTTCGAGGCAGAGGGGCGCGCAGCGCCCTTCGTGGTGTCAACGCCGCGCCCGCAGATCACCGCCAACAATGGCGAGTTGATCCGGGATGCTGCCTTGGCCGGGCTGGGGGTGACGATATTGCCGCGTTTTATCGTGGCCGATGCACTGCAGTCCGGTACGCTGATCCGGGCGTTGCCTGGCCTCGAGCCGGTGCCCGAGGGTATCCAGCTGGTATACGCCCAGCAGCGCAGCCTGCCCTTGAAAACCCGTATGCTGATCGACCATCTGGTCGGTGCGTTTGGCGGGCAGCCCTGGTAGCGCGGCAGCCCTGGCGCAGGGCCAGGGCTGGTGTGGCAAGCTTTACGACGGGTAGAAAACGTAGCGCGCGATGAACAGGCCGGCTACCACCCACATCGCGGCATGCACTTCGCGTGCGCGGCCGGTAATCAGCTTGAGCGCCGTATAGCTGATGAAGCCGAAGGCCAGGCCCGTGGCGATCGAGTAGGTGAAGGGCATGGCAATGGCCGTAATCGCGGCCGGAGTGGCTTCGGTGACGTCATTCCAGTCTATATCCACCAGTTCGCGCAGCATCAGGCAGGCGACATACAGCAGCGCCGGTGCCGTGGCATAGGCGGGCACCGATCCCGCCAGCGGCGAGATGAACAGGGCGGCCAGAAACAGCAGTCCGACCGTGAGTGCGGTCAGGCCGGTGCGTCCGCCCGCCTGGACGCCGGCGGCGCTTTCCACATAGGCAGTGGTGCTGCTGGTGCCCAGCAACGAGCCGCCGACGATGGCGGCGCTGTCTGCGAACAAGGCTCGGCCCAGCCGGCTTTGTGGCCCTTCGATGGGCAGTTGCGCACGTTTGGCAACGCCCATCAGCGTACCGGTGGCATCGAACACCTCGACCAGCACGAAGACCAGGATGACATGCACGAACCCGGTGTGCAGCGCGCCGGCGATGTCCAGTTGCAGCAGGGTTGGCATCAGGCTGGGAGGCATGGAAAACACGCCGCCGAACTCGTTGATGCCCAGGAGCATGCTGGCCACGGTGACGAACAGGATGCCGATGAGAATGGCGCCCCGAACCTTCATGGCATCCAGGGCGGCGATAACGAAAAAGCCCAGCACGGACAGCAGCACCGGTGCGCTGTGCAGGTTGCCCAGGCCGACCTTGGTGGCAGGGTTGGCCACCACGATGCCAGCGCCGCCCAGCGCGATAATGGCCAGGAAGAGGCCGATACCGGCGGCGATGGCACTGCGTAGCGAGCGTGGAATGCCGGTAACCAGCCATTGACGGATGCCGGTGACGGTAAGCAGCACGAAGATCACGCCGGAAATGAATACCGCACCCAGCGCCTGCTGCCAGCTAAAGCCCATGGCGCCCACCACGGTGAAGGCGAAGAAGGCGTTCAAGCCCATGCCGGGGGCCATGCCGATAGGCCAGTTCGCCAGCAGCGCCATCACAAGCGAGCCCAGTGCCGCGGCCAGGCAGGTGGCAACGAAAACTGCGTTGCGATCCATGCCCGTGCTCGACAGGATGTCGGGGTTCACGAAGATGATGTATGCCATGGTCAGGAAGGTGGTGACCCCCGCCATGATCTCCGTGCGCACTGTGGTCGAGTGCTCGCTTAACCTGAAAAACTTTTCAAGCATGTTGCTCTGCCTGTTATGGGTAAAAAAAACCGAACGGTTTGAAGAGCGCAAACATAACATCTCCAAGCTGGTTGTAAACTACGGCAATGATTGTTCTTGGATTCGAAAGCTCGTGTGACGAGACCGGGGTGGCGCTGGTGGATACCCGTCGCGGCCTGTTGGCGCATGCCTTATATAGCCAGGTCGCCATGCACGAGGATTACGGCGGCGTGGTTCCCGAACTGGCTTCGCGCGACCACATCCGCCGCGTGCTGCCCCTGACCACCCAGGTCTTGAACGACGCCGGCTTGGCTCTGTCCGATGTGGATGCCATCGCCTATACCGCGGGGCCTGGCTTGGCCGGCGCCCTGCTGGTCGGCGCGAGCGTGGCGCGCTCCATTGCCTGGGCCCTGGGCCTGCCGGCCATCCCCATCCATCACCTCGAGGGCCATCTGCTGTCGCCCCTGCTGGCCGAGCCGCGTCCGGAGTTTCCCTTCGTCGCTCTCTTGGTGTCGGGTGGGCACACGCAACTGATGCGGGTCGACGGGGTAGGCCAGTACCAGCTTTTGGGTGAAACCCTGGATGATGCCGCGGGCGAAGCCTTCGATAAAACGGCCAAGCTGCTGGAACTGGGCTACCCGGGCGGTCCGGCCTTGTCGGCCTTGGCCGAGAAAGGCGATGCCACCCGCTATGCGTTGCCGCGTCCCAAGCTGCACAGCGATGATCTGGATTTCAGTTTCAGCGGACTCAAGACCGCGGTCATGATGCGCTTGAAGCAGATCCGCACCGAGGCCGGCGATGCCTGGCCCGACGAGACCGCGCGCGCCGATCTTGCCGCCGCAACCCAGTTGGCCATTGTGGATGTGTTGGTTGCGAAGTCGGTCAAGGCCTTGCGGCAAACCGGCCTCAAGCGCCTGGTCATTGCCGGGGGGGTTGGCGCCAACAAGCTGCTGCGCCAGCGCCTGGCGGCGCAGTTGCAGGATTTGCGGGGCCAGGCTTACTTTCCGCCGCTGGAATTGTGTACCGATAACGGCGCCATGATCGCCTTTGCGGCGGCCATGCGGATAGAAGCCGGCCTGGCCAGCTTGCATCTGGCCGAGCCCTCGTTTACGGTGCGCCCACGCTGGGACCTGGAAGCCGCCGCCGGTCAGACCGTGTAGATACGGTCAAGGCCCGCAGTGCTTATTTGCGCGGCTTTCGGGGCTTGGCGGCTGGCGCAGCGGTTTCGGCCTTCTTCTTGGCGCCAAGGCGTGGCTCGGTACCGGCCAGCAGGCGTTCTACATTGGCCCAGTGCTTGAAGACCAGCAGCAGGCTGATCAGGCCCAGGGCGACGCCGATGGGCGGGTTGCTGGGCCAGGCGATGTTTGCGCCGAACAGGTAGAACAAGGGGGCAAACACCGCGGCGCACAAGGCTGCCAGCGACGAATAGCGCAGGAAGATCGCAACGAGCAGCCAGGTGGCGGCCGTGGCCAGCGCCAGCCAGGGCTGGATGGCCAGCAGGATGCCCAGTGCCGTTGCCACGCCCTTGCCGCCGCGAAAGCCCAGGAATATGGGAAACAGGTGGCCCAGGAAAACCGCGAGCATGACAAAGGGGACGATGTTGCCACCAGGATGGCTGCCCCAGCGCAGGGCCAGCCAGACGGCCAGCCAACCTTTGGCGGCGTCGCCCAGCAGCGTCAGCGCTGCGGCGGTTTTGTTGCCTGTGCGCAACACGTTGGTGGCGCCTGGATTGCCCGAGCCATAGCTGCGGGGGTCCTGCAGACGCATCGCCCGGCTGACCACAACGGCGAACGGCACCGAGCCTATCAGGTACGCTAGAACGACAGCGGCCAGTAGAAAGGCGAAAAACGGGATGTCATGTGTAAGCTGGATCATGGAGAGTGCAAGGGACGCGTTAAGTGAAATGGTCGGGCACGGCCGCAAGAATACACCGTGCCAAGCTGCTTGCTGAATGAAACAAGTGTTTACCTCATGCCGATTTGCGTTGGCTTTCGAATAAAATTCTTACCTTTAGCGGGGAAAATGTGCTGATCCTGGTTGCCAATGATGATGGTTACTCTGCCCCTGGCCTCGAAGCCCTGGTAGATGCTTTGCGTCCGCTGGCCGAACTTGCCGTGGTCGCGCCCGAAACCAATCATAGCGGGGCGTCCAACTCGCTTACCCTGGGCCGGCCCTTGTCGATGCACACGGCCGCCAACGGCTTCACTTACCTGAATGGCACGCCGTCCGATTGCGTGCACGTGGCGCTTACCGGCATGCTGGGACGCCGCCCGGACCTGGTCGTGGCAGGCATCAACAACGGCCAGAACATGGGCGAGGACACCCTGTATTCGGGCACCGTGGCCGCGGCTACCGAAGGCTATCTCTTCGGTATACCGGCTATTGCGTTCTCGCTCGAGGAAAAAGGCTGGGCCCACCTGGATGCAGCCGCCAAGATCGCGCACGACCTGGTCGAGCGCGCCATCAAAAACCCCTTGCCTGCCGCGACCCTGCTCAACGTGAATATTCCCAGCCGTCCGCTCGATCAAATGACGGGCATGCGCATTACCCGGCTGGGCAAGCGCCATCCGTCCGAACCCGTGGCGCGTATGACGTCGCCTTTTGGCGATGAGATTTTCTGGATCGGGCCGGCCGGCAAAGTGGCCGACAACACCCCGGGCACCGATTTTCATGCGGTCGCCGAAGGTGCGGTCTCCATTACACCCCTGCGGTTCGACCTGACCCATAGCGAGCAGATCGATCCGATCCGCAGCTGGGTCGGGACGTCCTGAGGGCTTCAGCGCATATCGCGATGCAGGACGCTAAACGGCCCAAACCCGCTGTAATCCCCACCAACAGCAATACCCGGCTGTCAGAGGGGCGACTGCAGCGCACGGCGCCCCGGCCAGGGGCGTCGGTAATGGCCGCGCCTCGTCCAACCAACAGCAACACCCGGATGACACGGGGTCCGGGGCACGCGCTGGAGGCAATCAACAGCAAAGCGTGGCCGGTACCCGGCGCTATGCCGGATATCGCGGCGAACCGTCTGCGTGAGAGAATGGTCGAGCGCCTGCGTGAAGACGGCATCCGCGATCCTTTGGTGCTGGCCGCCATGTTGCGTATGCCGCGTCACGCTTTTGTCGATGAAGCCCTGGCGAGCCGGGCCTACGAAAATGCGGCCTTGCCCATCGGCGCGGGCCAGACGATATCGCAGCCGCGCATCGTGGCGCACATGATAGCCACCGCGCGTAACGGGCGCGACCTGGGCCGGGTGCTGGAAGTCGGCACTGGTTGCGGCTATCAGGCGGCGGTGCTGGCGGGTGTCGCCAGCGAGGTATACAGCATTGAACGCGTGAAATCCTTGCACGAGCAGGCGCGCGCTCGGCTCAAAGCAATGCGTCTGCCGCAGGTTCGCCTCGTGCTGGGTGATGGCACTTTGGGGTTGCCGGCGTTCGCGCCATTTGATGCCATTGTGGTGGCTGCCGCCGGCTTGGCGGTGCCGCAGGCGCTGCTCGAGCAGCTTGCGCCGGGGGGGCGGCTGGTGGCTCCCGAAGGCGCTGGCGAGCAACGCCTGGTTCTGATCGAACGAACCGCGCCCAACCGCTGGAAACGCACGGAACTCGAGCCTGTGCGCTTTGTGCCGTTGCAAACCGGGGTACAGTTATGAAAGCGAAGTATTGATGCAGATATCTGCAAGGAGAATTTGGATGTTGAGCTCAGGTTTGGCCACGACTGAAGGCTGGCGCAGCGTGCGCCAGGCCGGCGTGTTGTTGTTTGGTGCTTGCGTGCTCGCTGCATGTACCACCGGCACCAAAGCGCCGGTGGTAGATATGTCGGGCGCCAAGCCGACGGACACTGCCGAGGCCGCCGCTGGCGGAGCGGCAACGTACGTTATACGTCCGGGCGACACGCTGTATTCCATTGCGCGTGCGCATAATTTGTCCTGGCAAGACCTGGCTTCCTGGAACAACATCACCGACCCCTCGCAATTGCGCGTGGGCCACTCGCTGCGTGTCGGGGCAGGCCAGGGCGGCGCTACAGCGTCCGCGGCACCTGGCGGCACCGGCGCGATTGCCCGTGCCGAGCCCATCAGCGGCAGTGGCGTCGAGCAGCGTCCGCTCGATGGCGCGACGCCGGCGGCGCCCGAGCCCACCACGCCCCAGGCTGCCAACACCAGTGGCATCGATTGGTTGTGGCCGGCCAGCGGGAAGGTGATTTCCGGCTACAACGCCGCCCTGAACAAAGGGGTGGATATAGAAGGCACGCCGGGCGACCCGGTAGTGGCGGCGGCTGACGGTGTGGTCGTTTATAGCGGTAGCGGCTTGCGCGGATACGGCAATCTGCTCATCGTTCGCCATAATGCGTCCTTCCTGTCGGCGTACGCGCACAACAGCAAGTTGATCGCAAAGGAAGGCCAGAACGTTCGCCGTGGTGAAAAGATCGCCGAGCTGGGGCAAACCGATGCGCCGTCGCCGCGCCTGCACTTCGAGATCCGTCGTGGCGGCACGCCGGACGATCCCATGAAGTATCTTCCCCAGCGTTGATTCATGACACCCACGCTGGTTTTCGATCTTGAAACCATTCCCGATGTTCAGGGCCTGCGGGCCCTGAACGATTGGGGCGACGACGTGCCCGACGCCGAGGTGGCCGAGCGGGCGTTTGCCGCTCGCCGGGAAGCGGTCGGGCACGATTTTTTGCCTTTGCACTTGCAGAAAATTGCCGTCATCGGCTGTGTGTTTCGCGACGACCAGGGCTTTCGGGTGCGTACCCTGGGGCAGCCTGGCGATACCGAAGCCACGCTCATCCAGCAGTTCTTCAAGACCATCGAGCATTACACCCCGCGCCTGGTCAGCTGGAATGGGTCGGGGTTCGATCTGCCGGTGTTGCACTATCGTTCCCTTGTCCATGGCGTGGTGGCCGCCCGTTATTGGGATATGGGCGACGACGACCGCGAGTTTCGTTTCAATAACTACATCAGCCGCTACCATATGCGGCATGTGGACCTGATGGATGTGCTGGCCAAGTACAACGGGCGAGCCAACGCGCCGCTTGATCAACTGGCCAAGCTGTGCGGCTTTCCCGGCAAGTTGGGAATGGATGGCAGCCAGGTGTGGCCGGCATGGCAGCAAGGGCGGGGCGACGAGATTCGCGCCTACTGCGAAACCGATGTCGTCAACACCTGGCTGATGTACTGCCGCTTTCGGCTGATGCGCGGCGAACTGATGCCCGAACAGTACGAAAGCGAAATCGAGCTGGTGCGCTCGACGCTGGCCGCGTCCGAGGCCCCCCACTGGCAGGAATACATGGCCACCTGGTCAAAGGCTGCTCGCTAAGCGTTCGCCTGTCGGCAATCCTTCTGTTTCTACCATGCAAGAATATCTGGATATCGAATCCCTTGACCTGGACGCGCGCGGTATTGCGCGCAAGCAAGGCAAGGTTTTTTTCGTGGAAGGGGCGTTGCCGGGCGAGCGCGTCACGGCGCACACACTAAGGCGCAAGCCTTCGTATGAAATCGCCCAGGTCGGGCATATACAGCGTGAGTCCTCGCAGCGGGTCGCGCCCAAATGCACGCATTTTGACGTGTGCGGCGGTTGCGCCATGCAGCACCTGCATCCGGTCGCTCAGGTGGCTGTCAAGCAGCGCGTGCTCGAAGACGCGCTGTGGCATGTCGGCAAGCTCAGGTCCGGGCAGTTGCTGGCGCCTATCCAGGGGCCCAATTGGGGCTACCGTTATCGCGCTCGCCTGGCGGTGCATCTGGTGTCCCGCAGGGGCGGCGTGCTGGTGGGCTTTCATGAGCGCAAGAGCAGCCATATCGTTGATATGCGCGAGTGCCATGTGTTGCCGCCCGCGGTGGGAACCTTGCTGCTGCCGCTGCGCGAACTGGTAGCGGCGCTGTCTGTGCCCCACCGTATTCCACAGATTGAAGTGGCTGTGGGCGATAGTGTTACCGCTCTGGTGTTGCGGCATCTGGTGCCGCTGAACGGCGCCGATATTGCGCTGTTGCATGAATTTGCCGGGCGGCATGGCGTGCAGTGGTGGCTGCAGGCCAACGGGCCCGAGACGGCGCATCCGCTGGTGCGCGAGCATCTCGATGGCTTGGCCTATGGCCTGCCCGAATTCGGTCTGCGCATGCCGTTTCGGCCCACCGATTTCACCCAGGTAAATCATGTCATCAACCGGACTCTGGTCAGTCGTGCACTGACCCTGTTGCAAGCCGGCCCGCAGGATAGGGTCGCCGATCTGTTTTGTGGCCTGGGCAACTTTACCTTACCGCTGGCGACCATCTGCCGTGAGGTGGTGGGGGTGGAAGGCAGCTCGGCTCTGACCGAGAGGGCTTTGCAGGCCGCAAGCCTGCATGGGTTGCAGGAGCGCACCGCGTTTGCGACCTGTAATCTTTTTGAGGTCGATGTCAATTGGCTGCGCCGCCAGGGTCGGTTCGACCGTATCCTGATCGATCCGCCGCGCGAAGGCGCGCATGCGGTATCCCAGGCGCTGGCGGCCCTCAAGCCGGCAGAGCGCCCAGTGCGTATCGTCTATGTTTCGTGCAATCCGGCGTCGCTTGCGCGTGACGCGGCGATCCTGGTGCACGAGGGTGGCTACAGTCTGGCTGCGGCCGGTGTCGTGAACATGTTTCCGCATACCAGCCACGTCGAATCGATCGCGGTTTTCGACGCCAAGCCGGGCCGCGCTAGGCCAAGCCAGGACTGAAGGGCCGAAAAAAAGCCCCCATGGGCTGGTTGCCGATGGGGGCTTTTTGCTACAGCGGGCTTATTCGCGGTCGCCGCCGAAAATGCCCAGCAGCATCAGCAGGTTGGCGAATACGTTGTAGACGTCCAGGTACACGGCCAGGGCGGCGGTAACGTAGTTGGTTTCGCCGCCGTTGACGATGCGTTGCAGGTCTACCAGCATGAAGGCCGAGAAGATCACAATGGCCAGCATCGAGATCGTCAGCATCAGGGCCGGGATCTGCAGGAAGATGTTGGCGAGCCCGGCCACCAGGATCACGACCGCACCCACGAACAGCCATTTCTGCATGCCCGAGAGATCGCGCTTGATGCTGGAGGCGAGGGTGGCCATGGTGCCGAAGACGGCGGCGGTTCCGCCAAAGGCCATCATCACCAGCGAGGCGCCATTGTTCATGCCCAGCACGAAGCCCAGCAGGCGCGACAGCATGATGCCCATGAAGAAAGTGAAGGCCAATAGCAGGGCGACGCCCAAACCGCTGTTCTTGTTGCGTTCGATGGCGAACATCAGGCCAAAGGCACCGGCCAGGAACAGCATGGCGGTAATGCCGGGGCTTTTGCCCATGACCTGTGCCAGGCCGGAGTACATGCCGACTGCGGCGCCGAGCACCGTGGGGATCAGCGACAGGGCCAGCAGCCAGTAGGTGTTGCGCAGCACCCGATTACGGGTAACGGCCCCTGCGGCGCCGGGGTGGGCGATGGTGGAGTTGCGGAAGTCGTTCATGGTGGTGGTGGTTCCGTAGAGTGCGACAAATGGATGAGACTGAGACCGCGGTTGCGCCCAAGGGTTCCCTGGGTGCCGTGCACGGGCTGCAACATAAAAGGGCGCGCGTCCAGATACCTGCATGATACAATCCAACGCTGCAAAATTTACCGCAAAGACCTGTTTTTATTGGAGTTTTCGATGTCCGTCGAACGTACCCTTTCGATTATCAAGCCTGATGCCGTGGCTAAAAACGTCATTGGCCAGATTGTCGCCCGTTTCGAGAACGCCGGCCTGAAAGTGATCGCAGCCCGCCTGCAACAGCTTTCGCGTGCCGACGCAGAGCGTTTCTACGCTGTGCACAAAGAGCGCCCCTTCTTCAAGGACCTGGTTGATTTCATGGTCTCGGGCCCGGTATTCGTACAGGCTCTGGAAGGCGAAAACGCGATTCAGACGAACCGTGACCTGATGGGCGCCACCGACCCCAAGAAGGCAGAGCCGGGCACGATTCGTGCAGACTTCGCCGACAGCATCGACGCAAACGCCGTGCACGGTTCGGATGCTCCCGAAACCGCCAGCGTGGAAATTGCGTTCTTTTTCCCCGAAATCAACATTCACAGCCGTTGATTCTTCGCGGCACGCCGGCTCACCATGCACACTGATCCAGATACTACCTCCCTTTCGCCACGCATTAATTTGATGGGGCTGGAAACCGACGCGCTCGTCGATCTGGTTGGTGGCTGGGGGCACAAGCCGTTTCGCGCCAAGCAACTGCAGCGCTGGATACACCAGCGTGGCGTTGCCGACTTCGATGCCATGACCGATCTTGCGCGCGACTTTCGCGCAATGCTTTCCGAGCGTTGCGAGATCCGTCCTCCCGGGGTCAACCTGGAGCATCGGTCAACCGATGGCACGCGTAAATGGCTGTTCGATGTGGGGCAGAACAATGCCGTCGAAACCGTGTTCATCCCAGAGGATGATCGCGGGACGCTTTGTATTTCCTCGCAGGCCGGCTGTACTGTGGCGTGTCCGTTCTGCTCTACCGGGCATCAGGGTTTCAACCGCAATCTGCGCGCTGATGAAATCATTGGCCAGCTGTGGTGGGCGCGGCATGCCTTGCAGGCCGACGGCGACAACGGCCGCCTGGCCGGCGCCGCCGCTACGCAGGACAGCCGCCTGATCAGCAATGTGGTCATGATGGGCATGGGCGAGCCCCTGCTC
Source organism: Verticiella sediminum (assembly GCA_040392445.1). GTDB lineage: Bacteria > Pseudomonadota > Gammaproteobacteria > Burkholderiales > Burkholderiaceae_B > Verticiella > Verticiella sediminum_A. The sequence continues at coordinate 30,450 of JBEBVZ010000041.1, read as the reverse complement.
AACTACAACGCGGTGTTGCCGGCGTTGCGCCTGATGCTCGACGATAACGCCTATGGCTTGTCGCGCCGGCGCGTTACCGTGTCCACTTCGGGCGTGGTGCCCATGATGGATCGCCTGGGGCAGGATTGCCCGGTGGCGCTGGCGGTGTCGCTGCACGCACCCAACGATGCCTTGCGCGATCGCCTGGTGCCGTTGAACAAGAAATACCCTTTGCGCGAGTTGTTGGACGCCTGTCTGCGTTACCTCGAATTTGCGCCACGCGATTTCATTACATTCGAATATGTCATGCTGGATGGGGTCAACGACTCCGACGAACATGCCATACAGCTTATCGACATTGCGCGGCAGGTGCCGTGCAAGTTCAACCTGATTCCATTCAATCCCTTTACCCAGTCGGGGCTCAAGCGTTCGCCTGCCGCTCGTGTGAAGCTCTTTGCCCGGCGTCTGGTCGACGCGGGCATCATCACCACTGTGCGCAAGACGCGCGGTGACGATATCGATGCCGCTTGCGGGCAACTGGCCGGCGAGGTCAAGGATCGCACGCGTCTGTCCGAGCGTGCCGCGTCGCAGCGATTGTCCATCCCGATTGTCGAGGCGCGCGCATGACCCAGCAACACCCTGGCGACGATCCCTACCTGTCTGATTCTGGAACGCTTGCCATGCCTCCCCCGGAGATCGCGGGGGCGGGAACCCTGGGAGCCTCGATCCGGGCGCTGCGCGAAGCGCGCGGATGGGGCGTCATGGATGTGTCCGCACGCCTGAAGTTCGGCGTGCGCCAGATCGAGGCGCTGGAGTCCGACCGCTGGGAAGACCTTCCCCAGGGGCCGTCGCTGCGCGGCCTGGTACGCAACTATGCGCGCCTGCTCGATATCGCGCCGGATACCTTGATGCAGGCGCTGCCCGAGCACCTGAAGCAGCATGCGCCCACCACCACGGCAAGCTTGGCGCCCGTGGGTGCCATGCCCCACGGCACGCTGCCGCGCTGGTCGGAAGGCCGTCGTCGGCGCTCCTGGCCTGCCGTGCTGCTGACGCTTTTTCTGATCGGCGCTCTGGCCCTGGCGGCCTACCTGGTTTTTGCCTGGTGGCTGCCGCGCAACGCCGAGGGCGTGGCGTCGTCCGAGACCTTGGGGTTTTCCTTGCCCGTCAACCGCGAGTCGCTGGCGCTTGAGCCCGTGGCTCCCGCCCAGTCGGTGGCGCCGGTGGCTACCCCTTCCGCACCCGGCTCGGGCATGGCTGCCGCGCCGGCTATTCCTGCGCCGGCTGCTGGTGGCGCACAGACAGCGGCTCCGGCCGTGGGTGGGGGCGTGTCCGCCATGGGCCAAGGCCCGATTGCCGGCGCCTCGAACCCAGGCATGGTAGGACTCGCGCCTGGCTTTGGCATGCCCGGCGCGACAGCAACTGCCCCGACGGCTCCTGCCGCGGTAGCCGACAGTCCTGCCGATCCGGCGGCGCCCGCGCCGTTGGTGGCCAATCACCAGCTTGTTTTCAGCGCCACTGCGGCCAGTTGGGTCGAGGTTCGCGACGCTTCCGGCGCGGTCGTGCTGTCCAGTACCATACAGCCTGGCGCCAATGCCCAGGTCGAAGCCACGCCGCCTGCGCGAGTCGTCATCGGCAACGCGAAAGGCGTCAGCCTGAACTGGCAGGGCTCGCCGGTCGACCTCGGCCCGCATCAGCGCGGCAACGTGGCACGGCTCACTCTCGAGTAAAGCGTTAATGTCTTCTGCGATCGATCCCGGTCTGTCCGGCCCTTGCCTGGTTGGTTCCGCGCCGCGTCGTCCCACCCGCCAGGTCAGCCTGCGCTGGGCGGATCATGTCGTCAAGGTGGGGGGCGGCGCGCCCGTCATGGTGCAGTCCATGACCAATACGGATACAGCTGATGCCATCGCCACGGCCATTCAGGTAAAAGAACTCGCGCAAGCTGGCTCTGAAGTGGTGCGCATCACGGTGAATAGCCCCGAAGCCGCGCGCGAGGTGCCGGCCATTCGCGAGCAACTCGATCGCATGGGCATTGCCACACCGCTGGTCGGAGATTTCCACTACAACGGGCACAAGCTGCTGACGCAGTTCCCGGAATGTGCGCAAGCCTTGTCCAAGTACCGCATCAACCCGGGAAATATGGGCGGCGGCAAACGTCGCGACGATAACTTCGCCCAGATGATAGAAGTCGCCTGCCGTCACAATAAGCCGGTGCGCATCGGCGTGAACTGGGGCAGTCTCGATCACGAGCTCATGGCGCGCATGATGGACGACAACAGTCGCCGTGCGCAGCCTTGGCCCGCACAGGCTGTCATGCGCGATGCCCTGGTGGTGTCTGCCATCAGCAATGCGCAGCGTGCCGAAGAGCTGGGCCTGCCTGCCGACGCCATCGTGCTGTCGTGCAAGGTCAGCCATGTGCAGGATCTGATTTCGGTCTACCGGGATCTTTCCGCGCGCTGCGACTATCCCTTGCATCTTGGCCTTACCGAGGCCGGCATGGGCAGCAAGGGCATCGTGGCATCCACCGCCGCGCTGGCGGTGCTGCTGCAGCAAGGCATAGGCGACACCATCCGGATTTCCCTTACGCCCGAGCCCGGGGGCGCCCGTACTCGCGAAGTCATAGTGGCGCAGGAAATCCTGCAAACCATGGGCTTGCGGGCCTTCACGCCCATGGTGGTAGCATGCCCGGGCTGCGGACGTACCAGCAGCACCTTTTTCCAGGAACTGGCCGACAGCATCCAGGCTTACCTGCGGGCGCAGATGCCGGTATGGAAAGAACATTATCCCGGCGTCGAATCCATGAACGTGGCGGTGATGGGATGCGTCGTGAACGGGCCCGGTGAAAGCCGGCATGCCGACATCGGCATCAGCCTGCCAGGTACCGGCGAGCTGCCGACCGCGCCCGTGTTTGTCGATGGCGAGCGCACGGTCACGCTCAAGGGCGATCACATCGCCGAAGAGTTCCAGGCCATCGTCGAGAATTACGTGATTCGCCGTTACGGTTCGCCGGCGTCGGTGTCAACATAACCTATAAACGGCTGGCGCCCTGGCGCCGGGCGCAAAGACATGACGGAAACTTTCAAGAAACTCGCCGCCATCCGCGGCATGAACGACGTATTGCCCGGCTCGTCCGGCCGCTGGGAGCAGCTCGAGCATTTGGTGCGCGAATGGTTGCGCAGCTATGGCTATTGCAATATGCGGACCCCGGTGCTGGAACATACGCGGCTGTTCACGCGCGGCATAGGCGAAGTCACCGACATCGTCGAAAAGGAAATGTATACCTTCACCGACTCCTTGAATGGCGAGTCGCTGACCTTGCGTCCTGAATTCACCGCCGGCATGGTGCGGGCCACGATCGAGCACAACCTGCTGTACGACCGTGCGCGTCGCGTGTATGCCATGGGCCCGGTGTTTCGCCACGAGCGTCCGCAGCGCGGCCGCTATCGCCAGTTTCATCAAATCGACGTCGAAGCCCTGGGTTTTGCCGGGCCTGATGTCGACGCCGAACAAATCCTGATGCTTGCCAGGCTCTGGAAGATTCTGGGGCTTAGCGATATCCGTCTCGAGATCAACTCGTTGGGCGCGGGCGCCGAGCGCGCCGCCCACCGCGAAGCGCTGATCGCCTACCTTGAACAGCACAAGAGCAGCCTGGACGAGGACGGCTTGCGCCGCATGTATACCAACCCCCTGCGGGTGCTGGACACCAAGAATCCGGCCTTGCAGGAAATGGCATCGCAAGCCCCGCAATTGCTGGATTTCCTGGGTGAAGAGTCGCGTGCGCATTTTGACGGCGTGCGTGCCAGGCTGGACGATGCCGGTATCGAGTACCGTATCAATCCGCGCCTGGTGCGCGGTCTCGATTATTACAATCTGACCGTGTTCGAATGGGTTACCGATCGTCTGGGCGCACAGGGTACGGTGTGTGGCGGTGGGCGCTACGACGGACTGGTCGAACTGCTCGGCGGCAAATCGGCGCCGGCGGTGGGGTTTGCGATCGGGGTCGAGCGGCTGCTGGATCTCTGGGAGCAATCCAGCGAGGAAACCACGCGTGTCGAGTGCGACGTCTACGTGGTCCATCAGGGCGAGGCGGCCGCGCGTCGCGCGCTGCAACTGGGCGAGTCGCTGCGCGATGCTGGTCTGGACGTCATCGTGCAGGGCGGGGCCGCCAGCTTCAAGTCGCAGATGAAACGCGCAGACGCCAGCGGCGCGGCCTATGCCGTGATACTGGGCGACAACGAACTTGCGGCTGCGCAGGCGACGGTCAAGGCGCTGGCCGATGGTAGCCAACGTACGGTGTCGTTCGATGCGCTGGCCGACACGCTGGTCGATGACCTGGCCCAGGGCGAGTGAAGTTTGCCGCTTACGCCATGCGTCTCTGGGCGTGTATACAATGCGGGTCGATGTGAATTTACGCACATTGCCGCATGGCTACCCATTTTATTTCCGCGACGGCTGGCCGGCCGCACGGCCCTATAAGGTTTATGCATGACCTACGATCTGGATGAGCAGGAACAAATAGATGCCTTGAAGGCGTGGTGGGCAAAGTACGGCAATCTGATCCTGGGCGTGCTCACGGTGGTGATGCTGGCAGTGGCATCCTGGCAGGCCTGGAACTGGCATCAGCGTAACCAGGCGGGGCAGGCCGCGGGCTATTTCGAAGCCTTGCAGAATGCCGCCCGCCAGGGTAACGCCGCTCAGGCTGGCAGCGCGAGCGCGACCTTGCGCAGCGAGTTCGGCAAGACGGCGTATGCGCCTCGCGGCACGCTGCTGGCAGCCCAGGCCTTCCTGGACGCCGGCGATGCTGAGCGCGCGCGCAGCGAGCTGCAATGGATAGTCACCGAGCGCAAGGATGATCCACTGGCCCCGGTTGCCCGGGTTCGCCTGGCGGGTGTGCTGCTCGATATGCAGAAATTCGACGAAGCCCTGGGCTATGTTGCCGATCCGGCCCCCCAGGGGTTTGAGGCGTTGTATGCCGACCGCCGTGGCGACATCCTGTATGCGCAGGGCAAGAAGGCCGAGGCGCGGACTGCATGGCAGGCCGCCCTGAACAGCTTTGGCGAGCGCAACAGCCAGTTGCGCTCGGTGGTCCAGCTGAAAATCGACGCGCTTGGCGGCGCCTCGGACTGACAGGAGTACGTAATGATCGCAAGAAAAGTATCCCTGCGCCGCACCGCTCGTGGCGCCTTGGTGCTGGGTATGGCCCTGCTGGCCGGCTGCTCCCTGTTTTCGCGCTCGGATAAGCGCTACGAGCCGGTTCCCCTGGTGAAATTTGCCCCCGAGGCAAACGTCAGCGTGGGCTGGAGCGTGAGCGTGGGGCGTGGGGCGGGAGTGGGTTTCGCGCCCGTGGTCACCCGCGATGCCGTGTATGCCGCGGCGGCCGATGGGTCGGTGGCCAAGATAGACCTGGCCGGTGGCCAGGTGCTCTGGCGTACAACGGCGGCCAAGAAGTTGCAAGCCGGCGTGGGTAGCGACGGCATGACAACTGCCGTGGTCACCCCGGAAGGCGATGTGATCGCGCTCGACGAAGGCGGCAAGGAAAAGTGGCGGGCCAAGGCCAGCAGTGAAGTCCTGATCCCGCCGGCGGTGGGCGAGGGGCTGGTGGTGGTGCGCAGCGGCGACTATCGCGTCCAAGCCTTCGACGCTCAATCGGGCGAACGCCGCTGGAGCGTGCAGCGCCCCGGTCCGTCGCTGGCTCTGCGTGCGGTCAACCAGATGTTGGTTGCCGGCGGTTTCGTGTTTACCGGTCTGCCTGGTGGCAAAATGGTGGCCATCGATACCCGGAGCGGCGTCGTGCAGTGGGAAGGCACCGTTGCCATCCCGCGCGGCGCCAGCGAACTCGAGCGTGTGGCCGATGTGGTCGGACGCCCGGTGGTCAGCCGCAATCTGTTGTGCGCCGTGGCATTCCAGGGCCGCATTGCCTGCTTCGATATCCAGGGTGGCGGCGAGACGGTCTGGGCCCGTGATTTCTCGGGCGCATCGGGGATGGCGGTGGATACCAGCTCGGCGTTTGCCGCCGATGCAAATGGTGCGATGTATGGCTTCCTGTTGTCCGGCGGCTCGAACATCTGGAAGCAGGATGCCTTGCGCAATCGCAAGCTTTCAGCGCCGGCATCGGTAGACGGATTGGTTGCGGTAGGTGATTATGAAGGTTATGTGCACTTCCTGGCCCGTGAAGACGGTCGGTTGATGGCGCGCATAGCCACTGATGGCGACGCTATTTTGGCGCCGCTGGAGGCCACGCCCTACGGGGTTGTGGTGCAAGGTAGCAGCGGCACGGTGCGGCTGCTCTCGATAGGCGGATAAGCGTGGTGGATTCACAGGTTCGACTCAAGCCGGTAGTGGCGCTCGTGGGGCGCCCGAACGTGGGCAAGTCGACGCTCTTCAATCGGCTGACGCGTTCGCGCGCGGCATTGGTGGCCGATTTTCCCGGCCTTACCCGCGATCGCCATTATGGCGAAGGAAGGGTGGGCGATTATCCCTTCATAGTGGTGGATACAGGGGGGTTCGAGCCTGTTGCCAAGGATGGCATCCTTGCCGAGATGGCGCGCCAGACGCGTGCCGCGATCGACGAGGCCGACGCGGTGATTTTCATCACCGACGGGCGCACGGGCCTGACGGCCCATGACCGCGAAATCGCCACCTTGTTGCGCCGTTCGGGTCGCCGGGCGATTCTGGCGGTGAATAAAGTCGAGGGCATGAAACACGGTACGGCGGTGGCCGAGTTCCACGAGCTGGGTCTGGGCGAACCCCATGCCATCTCGTCGGCGCATGGCGACGGCGTGCCCGATCTCATCGAGTTCGCGCTGCGGGATCTGGTGCAGCCGCTGGAGCCCGAGCAGCCGGCTGCCGAGGTGGGTGAGGGCGAAGAGCCCGTATTCGAAGAAGCGCTGGATCATCGCGTGCGCTTGGCCATTGTCGGGCGCCCCAACGTGGGCAAGTCCACGCTGGTGAACGCCTTGCTGGGCGAGCAGCGGGTAATTGCTTTCGATCAACCCGGAACGACCCGCGACGCCATCGAAATCGAATTCGAGAAAGGCGATCGCAAGTACCTGCTGATCGATACGGCCGGCTTGCGCAGGCGCGGCAAGGTGTTCCAGGCAGTCGAAAAATTCTCTGTCATCAAGACCCTGCAGGCCATTGAAGCGGCCAACGTGGTGGTGTTGATGCTCGACGCCCACACCGAGATATCCGACCAGGATGCCCATATCGCGGGCTTCGTGCTGGAAACCGGCCGTGCGCTGGTGGTGGCCATCAACAAATGGGACGGCCTGGACGCCGAGCAGCGTGAGCGCATCAAGCGCGAGTTCGACCGCAAGCTGCATTTCCTGTCGTTTGCCACCATGCTGACCACATCAGCCTTGAACAACCGGGGCATAGGCCCCTTGCTCAAGGCCGTCAACGATGCGCATGCCGCGGCGTTCGCCAAGCTGTCGACACCGCGCCTGACGCGCGAGCTGCAGGCTGCGGTAGAGCAGCAGCCGCCGCCGCGCAAGGGGATCTTCCGCCCCAAGATGCGCTACGCCCACCAGGGCGGTCAGAATCCCCCGCTGATCATTATTCACGGCAGCGCCATCGACGCCATCTCGGAATCCTACAAGCGCTACCTTGAAGGCCGCTTCCGTACTGCCTTCAAATTGCAGGGAACGCCGCTGCGCATCGAGTTCCGCGCCTCGCATAATCCCTACGTGGATTGAACCTACAGGGTTTGTCCCCATCTAACCCGGTACAGGCAGGCTATCGAGTGGCCTACCTAGGGAAAACCCGGTACAGTGTACGGCTGCCTGCTGTTTTTTGCAGGTAGTTCGTGCCCGCAATATTTATCCATCAAAACACAACAAATCAGGAGTTACTCCGATGAGCAACAAAGGGCTAATGTTACAAGACCCCTTTCTTAACACCCTGCGCAAGGAACATGTACCGGTTTCGGTTTATCTTGTTAACGGCATCAAGCTGCAAGGGCAAATCGAGTCGTTCGACCAATACGTAGTGCTGCTTCGCAATACCGTTACGCAGATGGTGTACAAACACGCCATCTCCACGGTGGTGCCGGCGCGCGCCGTCAACTTCCAGGTGGATGAGTCCGCTGAATAAGCTATCAGAACCCGCAACGCGGGCCGTGGTGGTGGCGGTGGATTTCGGTGAATCCGATTTCCAGGCCCGCTGCGACGAATTCCTCATGCTTGCGCGTAGCGCTGGCGCCGAGATCGTCGAGACCATCACCGCCCGTCGTGCCCGTCCCGACGCCAAGTTTTTTGTCGGTTCGGGCAAGGCCGAGGAAATCGCATTGAGTGCGGCAGCCCATGGCGCCGAGCTTATCCTCGTCGATCATGCCCTCTCGCCTGCCCAGCAGCGTAACCTCGAACGCGTGCTCAATCTGCGCGTGGTCGATCGTGTCAGTCTGATCCTGGACATTTTCGCCTTGCGCGCCCGTAGTCACGAAGGCAAGCTGCAGGTTGAACTGGCTCAGTTGCAGCACCTGGTCACGCGACTGACGCGGATGTGGTCCCACCTGGAGCGTCAGCGGGGTGGTATCGGCATGCGCGGTCCCGGCGAATCGCAGCTGGAAATGGATCGCCGCATCATTGGCGACAAGGTCCGTTTGTTGCGTGAACGCCTGGAAAAGCTTGCGCTGCAGCGCCATACTCAACGTCGGGCGCGGGCGCGCGGCGGTGTGATGTCGGTGTCGCTGGTGGGCTATACCAACGCGGGCAAGTCGACGCTATTCAATGCGTTGACCCGGGCCGACGCTTACGCGGCCGACCAGCTTTTCGCGACGCTGGACACCACGACGCGCAAGATCTGGATCGAAGATGCGGGTTCGGTCACGATTTCGGATACCGTAGGGTTCATCCGCGATCTGCCGCACACCTTGGTGGCGGCTTTTCGCGCAACGCTCGAAGAAACCATACACGCAGATCTTCTGCTGCATGTGGTGGACGCTTCGAGTCCGCAACGCGATGACCAGATCGCCGAGGTTGACAAGGTCTTGACTGAAATCGGCGCGGCCGATGTACCCAGGCTGCTGGTTTTCAACAAGATCGATCAGCTGGGGTTAAAGCCCCAGGTTCAGCGTGATTCACATGGTACGATCACGCGTGTATTTGTAAGCGCGATCGAGCGATCCGGGCTGGATGCATTACGACTAGCCATTGCCGACTTTAGCCGGAAAAACACAGATAACGATGCACCTGCCTTCCAAACTGTTCAACCTGAATGATCCCGGCTGGGGCCGTGGCAACAATAACGGTTCGGGCAATGGCGAGCCGCCACGCAAACCCCAGCGCGGCGACCAAAGCCCTCCCGATCTAGACGACCTGTGGCGCGATTTCAATAGTCGCCTGGGCGCCTTGTTTGGCCGCAAGCCCAAGCGCGGCAATCCCTTTGGCAACGGTGGCGGCACCGGTGGCGACAATGGCGGTTTTCGGCCATCGCCACGCGGTACGCGTATCGGCATCACGGCCATCGTCGTTGGCGGTGTCCTGTTGTGGCTGGCCAGTGGGTTCTTCATCATTCAGGAAGGCCAGGTTGGCGTCATCACGCGCTTTGGTAAGTACACCACCACCGTGCCGGCAGGCTTTCAGTGGCATATCCCTGCGCCTGTAGAAAGCGTGCAGGTGGTCGATATTTCCCAGTTGCGCACATTCGAGATCGGTTTCCGTGGCTCGGCGCGCAGCAAAGTGTCTGAAGAATCCCTGATGCTGACCGACGACGAAAACATCGTCGACCTTCAATTTGTCGTGCAATACCGGATTCGTCCCGACGGTGCCGGCGACTACCTCTTCAACGACCGTGCGCCCGACGAGGCTGTGCGGCAGGCGGCGGAAACCGCCATGCGCGAGGTCGTCGGCAAGACCACCATGGATTTCGTGCTGTATGAAGGGCGTACGCAAGTTGCTTCGCAGGCTGCCGCGCTGATGCAGGACATCATGGATCGCTACAAGACCGGCATTCTGATCAGTACGGTTGCCATCCTGAATGCGCAACCGCCGGAACAGGTGCAGGCGGCGTTCGATGACGCCGTCAAGGCCGGGCAAGACCGTGAACGCCAGATCAACGAAGGCGAGGCCTACGCCAACCAGGTGATACCGCTGGCTAGCGGTACCGCGTCGCGCATGATGGAAGAGGCCGAAGGCTATCGCGTGCGCGTGGTCAACGATGCCCAGGGTGATGCTTCGCGCTTCTCCCAGATTCTCGCCGCCTATAGCCGCTCGCCTGAAGTCACCCGGGAACGCATGTATATCGATACGATGCAGCAGATTTACTCGCAAACGACCAAGGTCATGCTAGACACCCGCAGCGGCAACAATATGCTTTATCTGCCCCTGGACAAGATCATGCAGCAGGTGTCGAGCGGTGCGCAGGGCGGTACCGGTACCGGTTCGGCCGCTACCCCCAGATTGCCGCAAACGGCCTTGCCGCCGCCGGCCAGTACCGGCGATACACAGCCGGCCCCGCGTGCGAACACTGGCGGCGGTGCCGCGTCGCGCACGCTTGACCGCAACAGTCGCTAAGGAGACGCAGACATGAACCGTTTCCTCGTTCCTATCGCCGTTATTGGCGCCATCTTGCTGCTGATCCTTTCGTCCATGCTGTTCATCGTGCGCGAGCGCGACTATGCCATGGTGTTCGCATTGGGCGAAGTCAAGGAAGTCATCAGCGAGCCCGGCTTGTACTTCAAGTTGCCGCCACCGTTCCAGAATGTGGTCTATCTAGACAAGCGCCTGCTTACCATTGATGCATCCGACGCCGAACGTATCCAGACGTCCGAGAAGAAGAACCTGTTGATCGATTCGTACGTGAAGTGGCGCATTGTCGATCCCCGCTTGTATTACGTCACGTTTGGCGGTGACGAGCGCGGTGCGCAGGCGCGTCTGTCGGCAGTGATTCGCGATGCGCTGAACGCATCGGTAAACCGCCGCACGGTGAACGACGTCACCTCGCGTGAACGGGATGTCATCATGACGGAAATCCGCGACAACGTTGCCAAATTGGCCTCCGGTGTTGGTGTCGAGGTCGTCGATGTCCGCCTCAAACGCATCGATTTCGTGCCAGAGATCTCCGAGTCGGTATATCGCCGTATGGAAGCCGAGCGGACCCGGGTAGCCAACGAGCAACGTTCCATTGGCGCGGCCGAGGGCGAGCGTATTCGTGCCAACGCCGAACGCCAGCGTGAGGAAATCGTTGCGCAGGCTTACGCCAAGGCGCAGCAGATCAAGGGTGAGGGCGATGCCCAAGCCATTGATGTCTATGCCAAAGCCTACGAGGGTGATCCCGAGTTCTTCGGTTTCTACAAAAGCCTCGAGGCCTATCGCCAGTCGTTCGACGATCGCAGCGATGTGCTTGTTGTCAGCCCGGATTCGGAGTTCTTTCGCTACTTTGGCGCTTCGGATGGCAAAGCAGGAAAAACCGGCGCCAATGGCGTGGCGGCCCCTGCTCGTTGACGCCAGTGCCGGTAGGCTGCAAGCTGTTGTATAATAGCGTGTAAGCTAAGTAGTAATTAAAGCGGTTGGTAGGGCTTACCCTTCCGGCCGTTTTTTTTCGTCCGCATTTTCCCGTTTTTGCACTTTTGCTTCAAGGTTGAACCCGCATGGGCACGTGGCTGCTGCCTGAGGACCTGGCCGATATTCTGCCGGCCGAGGCGCGGCGCATTGAAGAATTGCGCCGCACGTTATTGGATCTGTATCGCTCTTACGGCTATGAGCTGGTCATGCCGCCGCTGGTCGAGTATCTCGACTCGCTGCTTTCCGGCACCGGTAGCGATCTGAATTTGCGTACTTTCAAACTGGTCGACCAGATGTCTGGCCGCACCCTTGGCGTACGCGCCGACATGACCCCCCAGGTAACGCGCATCGACGCGCATCTGCTCAATCGGGCGGGTGTGACGCGTTTGTGCTACTACGGTAGCGTGCTGCATACCAGGGCGGCGGGCTTCACGTCCACACGCGAACCTTTGCAGATCGGTGCCGAACTCTACGGCCACCAGGGCGTGGAAGCCGACATCGAGATCATCCAGCTGGCCCTGGCCAGTGCGCATGCCGCCGGCCTCTACGATGCACGCATCGATCTGGGGCATGCGGGCATCGTGCGGACACTGCTTGAAGCCGATCCGGCCGCCACGCAGCTTGCCGACAAGATCTGCGGTTTCCTGCGTGCCAAGGATGGCCCGGGCTTGGCCCCATTGCTGGCCGGCTTGCAGCCGCAAACCAGTGTGGCGCTGCAAAAGCTGTTGTCGCTGTATGGCGATGTCTCGGTGCTGGCCCGCGCCCGCGCCGAACTGCCGCCGTTGGCGGGCATTACGGCGGCGCTCGATACCCTGGACGCCTTGGCGCGAGTCCTGCCCAAGGATCAACTGAGCGTTGATCTGGCTGATGCGCGCGACTATCGCTATCATACGGGCGCGGTTTTTGCGCTGTATGTGGATGGCTGGCCCGACATGGTCGTGCGGGGTGGGCGCTATGACGACGTGGGCCGGGCTTTCGGCCGTGCTCGTCCCGCCACCGGCTTCAGTCTGGATTTGCGCGTTCTGGCCGGCTTGTTGCCGCCGGCCATCACGGCACCGGCCGTGCGGGCACCGTGGGGCTCGCAGCCCGACCTGGTGCGCGCAATCGACGAGTTGCGCGCTGCCGGCAATATCGTTGTGCAGAGTCTGCCGGGTAACGAGGCGGACCAGCAAGAGTATGCATTCGATCGCGAGCTGGTACATGGCGAACGCGGTTGGCAAGTGGTGGTGCGGCGCTAGGCCGGACACTGCTTATCTAACATCACGACAGAGGCCAGGCCTCTGGAATATTCACGTAATCCGGTTGTGGGAAGTTCAACATGGCTAAGAACGTAGTCGTCATCGGTACCCAATGGGGTGACGAGGGCAAGGGCAAAATCGTCGACTGGCTGGCTGAGTCGGTCAAGGGCGTCGTCCGTTTTCAGGGCGGGCATAATGCCGGCCACACGCTCTGGATCGGCGGCGAGAAGACCATACTTCGCCTCATCCCGTCGGGCATCATGCATCCCGGTGTTACCTGCTACATCGGTAATGGTGTGGTGTTGTCGCCCGAGGCGCTTCTTACCGAAATCGACGAGCTTGAAAAAGCCGGGCTGGTCGTGCGCGAGCGCCTGCGCATCTCGGAAGCCTGCCCGTTGATCCTGCCTTACCACGTTGCCGTGGACAAGGCTCGCGAAGCGCGCAAGGGCGAAGCCAAGATCGGCACTACCGGTCGCGGTATCGGGCCGGCCTACGAAGACAAGGTGGCGCGCCGCGCCATCCGTGTCCAGGACCTGTTCGACGAGCCGGCCTTCAAGGAAAAACTGGCCGAAGCGCTGGATTACCATAACTTCGTGCTGACGCAATACCTGCAGGCCGAAGCGGTTGAATTCAATGCCGTGTACGACCAGGCCATGGCCCTGGCGCCGCGCATCGCGCCCATGGTGGCCGATGTATCCACCGAGCTGTTCGAACTTCAGGCCGCCGGCAGCAATCTGCTGTTCGAAGGCGCCCAGGGTGCGCTGCTCGATATCGACCACGGTACCTATCCCTTTGTCACCAGCAGCAACTGCGTGGCCGGCGCAGCCGCCGCGGGCGCAGGCGTGGGCCCGCAAAGCCTGCACTACGTGCTGGGGATCACCAAGGCCTACGCCACCCGCGTGGGTTCGGGTCCTTTCCCGACTGAGCTGATGGACAGCACCGGCGAACATCTTGCCCGCGTTGGCAAAGAGTTCGGCTCGGTCACAGGCCGCGCGCGTCGCTGCGGCTGGTTCGACGGCGCGGCCCTCAAGCGTTCGGTGCGCCTGAACGGTATTTCGGGCCTGTGCATTACCAAGCTCGACGTGCTCGATGGCCTGGAAAGCATCAAGCTTGGCGTGGGTTATCGCATGAATGGCGTATGGCATGACGTGCTGCCTTACGGCGCCCATGCCGTGGGCCAGGCCGAAGCCGTGCTCGAAGAGCTGCCGGGCTGGACCGAATCCACCGTCGGTGTGACCGAGTACGATAAGCTTCCGCTCAATGCCCGCCGCTATCTCGAGCGGGTATCGGAAATCTGCGGTGTACCGATAGACATGGTTTCCACCGGCCCCGATCGTCTTGAAACCATCCTGTTGCGCCATCCCTTCAAGAACTGAATCCTGCCATGACGCAAGCCTCCGACTCTGACAAAGACCTGTGGGTCAGCTGGGACCAATACCACCGGTTGATCGAAGAACTGGCACTGAAAGTGTATGAATCCGGCTGGAAGTTCGACCGGATACTGTGTCTTGCGCGTGGCGGCGTGCGCGTGGGCGACGTTCTGGCCCGCGTGTTCGATGTGCCCCTGGGCATTCTGGCGACCAGCAGCTATCGCGAAGCCGCAGGCACCAAGCAGGGGCAGCTCGATATCGCCCAGTTCATCACCATTACGCGCGGCACGATGGAAGGCCGCGTACTGCTGGTGGACGATATGGTCGATACCGGCCACACTTTCCAGCGTGTGCACGAACACCTGCGCGAGCAATTTACAGCGATCACCGATCTGAAGTCGGCGGTGTTGTGGTGGAAGGGGCATGCCCAGATAGAACCCGACTTCTATATGGCCAAGCTGCCCACCAATCCCTGGATCCACCAGCCCTTCGAAGACTACGACAGTCTGCGCCCGCACCAACTGGCGGCCTGGATACGCAAGGGCCAGGAAGGCTAGGCACCGGCTTCGCCCGGAACCACGATCTCGAAAACCGGGGTCAGACCACAATATTCCGCTAGGCAGAATATTGTGGTCTGCCCCCGGTTTTTTTGCTTGACGTGCCGTGATTGCTTGTCATAATCTGATATATCAGATGATTGTATTGATACGATAACGGCCTGGGTAAGGTGGGTGTCGACCGCTATCGCCACAGGTTCACGAACGAGGAGAAAACATGTCGCAAGCAGCTGCCACGCATCTGCCACTGGCGCGGTATACGGTGCTGGACCTGACGGTGGCTCGGGCGGGGCCGGCGGCGGTACGCCTGCTGGCCGATTGGGGCGCCAAGGTGATCCGGGTGGAACCCCCGCCGCCCAAGGATAGGGGCTCGGTGACAGGCAAGCGACGGGCCGCCGATGAGCAGAACCTGCACCGCAACAAGCGCAGCCTTTGCCTGGATTTGAAGCATCCGGATGGCGCGGCGGTTTTGCGCAAGCTGGTGGAACAGGCCGATGTGGTGGTCGAAAATTTTCGCTCGGAAGTCAAGGAACGGCTGGGCCTGAGCTATGAGCAATTGCGCAAGGTGAATCCGCGCATTATCCTGGCCAGCATCTCGGGCTATGGCCAGGATGGGCCTTATCGCGACCGCCCTGGGCTGGACCAGATCATCCAGGGTATGAGCGGGCTGATGTCTGTAACGGGCGCGCCCGGGAGTGGCCCCATGCGGGTGGGGATCGCGATTTCGGACACCACCTCGGGGATGTTTCTCGGCCAGGGCATTTTGCTGGCTCTTTTGCATCGCGAGCATACGGGCGAGGGGCAGTGGGTGCATACCTCGCTGCTCGAGAGCATGCTGAGCAAGCTCGACTTCCAGGGCGCGCGCTACACCATGAGCCAGGAAGTGCCCACCCAGGAAGGCAATTTTCATCCCACGCTGGTGCCCATGGGCACGTACGAAAGCAGCGACGGGTTGGTGAATATCGCAGCCAGCACGACCCGCATGTTCCAGGCCTTGTGCGCCGTCCTGGATGCGCCCGGCATGGCACAGAATCCGGATTACGCCGAACCCGACCTGCGCCTGAAGCATCGCTATCGGCTCGACGGCGAGATCAATGCCCTCACACGCAAGTTCACCACGGCGCAACTCGTGGAAAAGCTCAATCCCGCAGGCGTGCCTTGCGGACCCATCTATAGCATCGCGCAAGCATTCGACGATCCGCAAGCGCGCCATTTGCGCATGACGCGTCCGGCGCCGCACCCCGTGCTGGGCGACATCGACCTGGTGCGCTCGCCCATCAACTTGTCGAAATTTCCGCATCCGGATCATTTCCACCATGCCGGCCCGGACCATGGCGAGCACACTGATGTCTTGCTGGCCGAGCTGGGCTACGAACCGGAAAAAATCGAACAACTCAAACAGGAAGGAGCAGTGGCATGAACGATACGACCTCGCTGGCGCCGGAGCTGCAAGTGCAGGGGCGTGTGGCAACCATCACGTTGCGGCGCCCGAAGCAGGCCAATCGGCTGGGCGCTGACGATTTGGCGGTGCTGCTGGAGCACATTGCGACGGTCAACGCCATGGATGAGGTGCTGGTGCTGCAGATCCGCGCGCAGGGCAAGTATTTCTGCAGTGGCTACGACATTCGCAGCATTGGCGAATCGCGCCCGGTGTCCTTCGAGGACCTGACCGACGCGATCGAGGACGCCAGGCCGATCACGCTGGCGGTGATACAGGGCGGGGTGTATGGCGGCGGTACCGATTTGTCGCTGGCCTGCGACTTTCGGCTTGGTACGCCCGCGGTGAATATGTTCATGCCGGCCGCACGCCTGGGCCTGCATTTCTATCAGCGCGGTATGGAACGCTACGTCAGCCGATTGGGCTTGAATACCGCAAAACGACTGTTTCTGACAGCAGAAAAGCTGGATGCCGACGCCATGCACGCCTGCGGCTTCCTGACCCACCTCGTGGCCGCGGACGAACTCGAGGCAAGAACACGGGATCTGACTGGCACCCTGGTCGGGATGGCGCCGCTGGCGCTGTTGGGTATGAAAAAACACCTGAATCGTATTGCCTGCGGCAGGCTGGATGTGGCGGATCTGCAGCGGGATATCGCCCGCGCGGCCGTCTCTGCCGACCTGAAGGAGGGTGGGGCGGCCTGGGCCGAAAAGCGCACGCCGAATTTCACGGGGCAATAGACCCCGGTCGTTCAAATCTGTCGGGCTGGCCAGGACGGGGCTGCGAACAGACAGCGTAAACCACGAGGAGACAAACCATGAAACTGAATATTCTGTCGGCTTGCCTGTTGATGGCGGTGTCCGCCCTGCATCCCGTCAGCGGCGTGGCGGCGCCCTATCCCGAGCGTGCCATTCGGCTGGTAGTGGGCTATACCCCTGGGGGCGCGGCCGATGTGATGGCGCGGGTGATTGCGGATGCCCTGGCCCGCAAGCTGGGGCAAGCCGTGACGGTAGAGAATCGCCCTGGGGCGGGCAGCACTATCGCAGCCTCGGTGGTGGCCAGGGCCGAACCCGACGGCTACACGCTGGGCCTGGGGACGGCCAATTTCTATGGGGTAGACCAGTACCTGTACAAAGCCAGCTATCAGCCGACGGACTTCACGCCGATTACGCGCCTGACGTCTGCGCCCTTGATACTTACGGTCAATAACGAGCTGGGGGTCAAAACCGTGGGCGAACTGGTCGCCAAGGCCAAGGCCAATCCCGGCAAGATGAACTATGCATCGTCTGGTATTGGCGGTTCGCCGCATTTGGCTGGCCTGATGTTCGAGAAAGCCGCCGGTGCCCCCATGGTGCATGTTCCCTTCAAGGGCGGGGCGCCAGCCATGACCTCCATTATTTCGGGGGATGTGCAGTTTTCTTTCGGTACGGCGGGTTCGGTGCTGCCGATGGGCAAGGAAGGACGCATGACGATGTTGGGAGTAAGCTCGGCCGAGCGATCTCCGATTGCCCCCGAGCTGCCCACCCTGGCCGAGTCAGGCTTGCCCGGTTTCGAGTACAGTTTCTGGTTTGGCCTGGTCGGCCCTGAGGGCTTGCCTGCCTCCGTTGTGCAAACCTTGTTTGACGCGACAAAAGAGGTTCTTGAAGACCCCGAGGTCAAATCCAAGTTGCTGGTGGATGGCAGTGTGGCCTCGGTATCGGCGTCGCCCGCGGAGTTCGGCGAATTTGCCCGGCAACAGGGCAAAGTGGCGCTTGAACGTATCGAGCAGGCGGGGGTAACCCTGAACTGAGTTTGCGTGGTGCAAGGGGAAGATCCGTGCCGCGCATGCTCACCATTGATAGACATACGCATGGATTTTCTTTTGTCCCGTACTCCGCTGCCGCCTGGCGCCAGCATGCAAGACCGCATCCGTGCCGCCCTGGAGGACGAGATCGTCTCGGGCGCGCGTCCGCCTGGCAGTCCCATCGACGAAAAGCAGCTGGCTTGCCAGTTCGATGCTTCGCGTACGCCGGTGCGCGAGGCCCTGTTGATGCTGGCGGCCCAGGATCTGGTGCGCATCGTGCCGCGCTCGGGAATTTTTGTGCGCGAGGCCAGCGCGGCCGAACTGGTCGCCTTGGTCGAGGCCCTGGAGGAGGTCGAGGCTGTCCTGGCCCGCTTGGCGGCACGCCGGATGAGTGCCAACGAGCGCGCGGCACTGCAGGCAGCCCAGGAACGGGCATCGACCTACGCCCTGGCCAACGATCGCAAGAGGTATGAGAAAGCCAATGCCGTCCTGCATGGCTTGATTTACCAGGGCGGCAGCAATCCCGTGCTGGTTGAGCATGTGCGCAGTGTCAGAAAGCGCCTTTCGGCGTACCGGCTGCGCGGGTTTGATGCGCCGGGCCGGCTCCAGGCGTCCAGCCTGGAACACGCCCGCATCGTGGCGGCCATCTGCCAGGGGGATGGCGTCGAGGCCGCGATGGCCATGCGCGCGCATATCAACCGAGGGGGCGACGCGATGGTGAACCTGGTGCTGGGCAGTGCGTCACCGGCGCCGCAGGCGCGTGGCGCCTCGCGGTTGCCGCGCAGGACACCCGGCAAGCCGAGTCTGAAAGGCCAGTAGGCGGAAAAAACTTTCCTTGCTTGCGCCGAAATCGTGTTAGGATCATTTTCTATGAGCACTTTCCTTCGCCAATATTTTTTTTATTTTTTTGGTTTTCCTATGCCACTGGCGGAGGAAGGGAAGCGCAGTACCTGAACGAAAGTTGAGAATCCCTGAAAAAAGCCGCCAGTGAACCTGGCGGCTTTTTTTGTGCCGTATCACATCACAAGCAAACAAAACTGGAGCAAACCGTGTCGCACAACACCGACGATTTACGAATCCGCGAAGTCAAGGAACTGTCCCCGCCCTCGCACCTGATGCGCGAGTTCGCGTGCAGCACGGCGGTGTCGGGGGTGGTCTACGGAGCGCGCCAAGCCCTGCACCGTATCCTGCATGGCATGGACGACAGGCTGGCGGTGGTGATCGGGCCGTGCTCCATTCACGATACCAAGGCTGCGCTGGAATATGCGCAAAAGCTCAAGGTGCTGCGCGACAAGTATGCGGGCGAACTCGAGATCATTATGCGGGTGTACTTCGAAAAGCCCCGTACTACGGTGGGTTGGAAAGGCCTGATCAACGATCCCGACCTGGATGGCAGCTTCAATATCAACAAAGGGCTGCGCACCGCGCGCGAGTTGCTGCTGACCATCAATGAGATGGGGTTGCCGGCGGGCTGTGAGTTCCTGGACATGATTACCCCCCAGTACATTGCCGACCTGGTGGCCTGGGGCGCGATCGGCGCCCGCACCACCGAGAGCCAGGTGCATCGCGAGCTGGCCTCGGGCCTGTCCTGCCCGGTGGGGTTCAAGAACGGCACCGATGGCAATGTGCGTATCGCGGTCGATGCGATCAAGGCCGCCTCGCAGCCGCACCATTTCCTGTCGGTGACCAAGGGTGGTCATTCGGCCATTGTGTCGACCAACGGCAACGAGGATTGCCACATCATCCTGCGCGGGGGCAAGACGCCCAACTACGATGCGGCAAGCGTGGATGCGGCATGCCAGGACGTGGCCAAGTCCGGATTGGCCCAGCGCATCATGATCGACGCCAGCCATGCCAACAGCAGCAAGAAATTCGAGAACCAGCCGCTGGTCATCGAGGATATTGCGCGGCAGATGGAAGGCGGCGAAGAGCGTTTGGTGGGCGTCATGATAGAGAGTCACCTGGTAGGCGGGCGCCAGGATCTGGTTCCCGGCCAGCCTTTGCAGTATGGCCAGAGCATTACCGATGGCTGCATCGGCTGGGATGAGTCCGAGCAGGTGCTCGAGCGCCTGGCCCGGGCGGTCAAGGCCCGCCGGGTGAATCGCGTTACCACCGGGAAATAGCAGGGCGGGCGTTCCCCGATGTCGTTCGTTAAGTGCGGCAGCCTTTTTGGACGGGGTAGCGAGTCATTGGGGTCAGGCCACGGTTTCAATCAGGAAACCGTGGCCTGACCCCGGTTTTGCAGCTCAAGCCAAAACCACCGCTAGGCTTGACTGACCATCCGGCATGAGGCCCTAATACCACGGCCCTGAAGGGATTTGCATAAAAAGCGTGCGTTGTGTCATCAAAGCATGCTAGAATTAATGGTTAACCCTAATACGGGTTAGGTTCCTGGCAGAAAAACAGCCTTGAACCAACTTCAGCATCGTATCTGACCTTCTCCTTTCGCTTGCTATGCAGCGCCTGGTTCATCGGTCGGCACCGATGGATCATTCACTGTCGCACAGTCTGCCGCGCCTATTGGTGCGTGGCCTTCCATGTGCGGGCTAGCGCTTTACTTAAAAGCGCCGGCACACATCGTTGTGTATGCAACGAAAGGAAAATCATGTCCTTCGAATCCCTGGGCTTGGCCCCGTCTATTCTTTCCGCTATTGCCCAAGCCGGGTTTACCGAGCCCACTGGCGTGCAAAGCGCAGCTATTCCCCAGGCGCTGGCAGGCCACGACCTGATGGTGTCGTCGCAAACCGGTAGCGGTAAAACCGCCGCTTTCATGCTGCCCGCGCTGAACCAACTGGCCGTCGCCGGCGACTCGCCGTTGCGTGCCGGTGGTGTACGCGTTCTGGTTCTGACCCCCACTCGCGAACTGGCCCTGCAGGTTACCGACGCAACCCGTCTGTACTCCAAGGGTCTGCGCATCAACGTTGCCACGGTCGTGGGCGGCATGCCTTACGGCGCGCAGCTCAAAGCACTGGCACGTCGCGTGGATGTGTTGGTTGCCACCCCGGGCCGCCTGCTGGATCACGTGCAGTCGCGCCGTGTCGATCTGTCGCAAGTGACAACGCTGGTGCTGGACGAAGCCGACCGCATGCTGGACATGGGCTTCATCGATGATATCGAAGCCATTGTCGGGCGCACGCCTGCAACCCGCCAGACCCTGTTGTTCTCGGCTACCCTGGATGGCACCATTGCCCGCCTGGCGGCGCGCATGATGCGCGAGCCGCAGCGCATCGAGCTGGCAAACCAGCGCGAAAAGCACAAGAACATCACGCAGAACCTCTTGTACGCCGATGACATGACGCACAAGGCCAAGCTGCTGGATCACCTGCTGCGCGACGTCAACGTCGAGCAGGCCATCATTTTCACGGCCACCAAGCGCGGCGCCGATGACCTGGCCGACCGTCTGTCGGAACAAGGCTTCTCGGCTGCAGCCCTGCACGGTGACATGAACCAGCGCCAGCGCAACCGCACCATCACCCAGGTGCAGCGCGGCCAGGTGCAGATGCTGGTGGCAACCGACGTTGCCGCTCGCGGCATCGACGTGCAAGGCATCAGCCACGTGGTCAACTTCGACCTGCCCATGCAGGCTGAAGATTACGTTCACCGTATCGGTCGTACCGGCCGTGCCGGTCGTTCGGGCCTGGCCTTTACGTTGGCCACGCATGCCGAGCGCCACAAGGTGCGCCGTATCGAGCAGTACACCGGCCAGCCGATTCCGTCGCAAGTCGTTGAAGGCCTCGAGCCCCAGCGCACCCCGCGTCCTTCCACTGGTGGTGCGCCTGGCCGCAAGCCCAGCGCAGGTGGTTGGCGTGGCAAGCCGGGCGGCGGTTACGCCGGCAAGCCCAGCGGCTTCAAGCCGGCAGGTAGCGGCTATCGTGGTAGCGAAGGCGGTTTCAAGCCCGAAGGCGGCTATCGCAAGGAAGGCGGTTTCCGTAACGAAGGCGGTGGTGGCTACCGTGGCGAAGGCGCTGCGCGTACCGAAGCTGGCGCCGGCCGTGGTGAGCCCGCGCGTCGTGAAGGTGGTTTCCGCAAGGAAGGCGCCAATCGCGAAGGCGGCTACAAGCCGGGTGGCTTCAAGTCGGGTGCACCGCGCTCGAGCGAAGGTCGTCGGCCCGGCGGCTTCAGCCGTGACGGCCACCGTCCGGGGTAATACCAGTCTTGCCATAGCCAAATCGGGGTTTCCCGATTTGGCCGGCAACTAAAAAGGGCCTGTCCGAGCTTTTCGGACAGGCCCTTTTTCTATGTGTGGCGCCCGGCATCGCCGAGGCGATGCCGGCAGACTCGGGCTTAGCGTCCGAGCCCTGCCAGCGGGTGCCCCGAGTCGCCCAACTTGCCACCAAAGAAGCTTGCCACGCGGTCATCGCTGACTTCGGCGATGGTGGCCGGATTCCATTTGGGGTTCTTGTCCTTATCGACGATCAGGGCACGTACGCCTTCGATGAAGTCGCCGTCTTCGATGCAATGTATGACCAGGTTGTATTCCTGGCGAAAGCAATCGGCCAGATCCAGGCGCCGGCCTTCTTCCAGCAAGCGAAAGACGATTCCCATCGACAGCGGCGAGCGCTGTTCGAGCAGAGCAAGGGTGGCGGCGGCCCATTCGGCATGGGGGCCGCTGGCCGTGCGCAAGGAGTCCATGATGGCCTTGACGCCTGGTTTGCTGAAATGCTCGATCAGGGCGCTGGCGGCTTTGGCCAGCGGCGGTTCGGCCGGTTGCGAGGTAAGCGAGTCGATGGCCGAACGGATGCGTTCAAGCGCCGGCGCGGCGCCCGATTCCCAGTCGATTTGCTGCAGTCTGGGCAGCACCTGCTGCACGGCGTCGCCTTCGATATACACGTCGGCCAGGCCGCAGTAGCGGGCATCGGCCGCATAAATCGTTTGACCCGAAAGGCCCAGGTATAGCGCCAGCTCGGGCTGCATGCGCGACAGGAAAAAGCTGCCGCCCACATCCGGGATCAAACCGATGCCGGTTTCGGGCATTGCCATGCGGGTCTTGTCGGTGGCAATGCGCAGCGAGGCGGCCTGGGCCAGGCCCATGCCGCCGCCCATGGTAATGCCGTGCATCAGGGCGACGATGGGCTTGGAATAGCGCCACAGGGCGTAGTCGAGCAGGTACTCGTCGGCAAAAAAGCCGGCATAGGTGCGGGTGCCGTCCTTGTGGCTGTCATACATCGAGCGGATGTCGCCGCCTGCGCAAAATGCCTTTTCGCCAGCCGCGGTCATCAGCACAGCGGCCACGGTGTCGTCGTGGCGCCAGGCCTCGAGCTGGTCGGCGATCAGGCGAACCATGTCGTGGGACAAGGCGTTGAGTACCTGAGGCCGGTTCAGGGTAATGACCCCGATGCGGTTGACGACTTCGAAAAGTGCAGAATCGCTCATGTGTGCTTCCAGGAAAAGAAATCGGCCTTGCTGCGAACAAGGCCGGATAGAACGAAGACAGCAGGCGTCAACCTTGCTGGCTGTAGAGTTTGACGATAGCAGAGAAATCGTCGCCGCTATGGCCGGCCGCGGCAAACCACTGATAGAGCTGGTGGGCGGCGCTACCCATCATGATCGGCTGGCCGACCTGCTTGGCCGCCTCGGTGGCCAGGCCCAGGTCCTTGAGCATGAGCGAGGTGCCAAAACCACCGGTATAGCCGCGGGCCGCCGGCACGTTTTCCATCACGCCCGGCCAGGGGTTATAGGTGTCGGCGCTCCAGCACCTGCCGGTGGAGGTGTTGAAGACATTGGCCAGCACTTTAGGGTCCATGCCCAGCTTGACGCCCAGCGCCATGGCTTCGGATACCCCGGCCATCGAGATGGCCAGCAGCATGTTGTTGCACAGCTTGGCGACCTGGCCGGTGCCGGGGCCGCCGCAACGGGCAATGTTCTTGCCCATGTGCTGCAGAATGGGGCTTAGGGTCTCGAAGAAGGCTTCGTCGGCGCCCACCATGAAGGTCAGGGTACCGGCCTGGGCGCCACCGGTGCCGCCCGACACGGGCGCATCGGCCATGGGGTTGCCTTGTGCGGCGGCGGCTTCGATCACGTGACGGGCCGTCAGCGGATCGATGGTGCTGGAGTCGATCAGCGGCACACCTTTGGCCACGCCGGCCAGCACGCCGTCGGCGCCTTCGTATACCGCCCGCACGTGCGGGCCGGCGGGCAGCATGGTGATGACGACCTGGTCAGCCTTGCTCGCCGCGTCCTTGGGGGAAGTGGCCTGCGTTGCGCCGGCTTTCACCAGTTGTTCGACCGCAGCCTGGTTCAGGTCGAATACGACGACCGACTGCCCCGCCTTCAGCAGGTTGTGCGCCATGGGCGCGCCCATATTGCCCAGACCGATGAATGCAATTGTCATGCGAGTCTCCGTTCGTGTTGGCTTACTTCAGGCTGATGGTGGTGTTGACGCCGCCGACCGAACTGTCGTCGAACCAGCGTGCGGTCACCGTCTTGGTTTGCGTGTAGAACTGGACAACCTGCTTGCCATAGGGCCCCAGGTCGCCCAGCTTGGAGCCGCGCGAGCCGGTAAAGCTGAAGAAGGGAACAGGCACCGGGATGGGGATGTTGATGCCGACCTGGCCCACATCGATTTCGTTCTGGAACTTGCGGGCGGCGGCGCCGCTTTGGGTGAAAATACCCACGCCGTTGCCAAAGGGGTTGGCATTGACCAGGGCAATGGCCTCGTCCAGCGTGTCGGCTTCCATCACCAGCAGCACGGGCCCGAAGATTTCCTGGGTATAGACTTCCATACCGGTCTTCACGCCCGAAAACAGGGTGGGGCCAATGAAGTTGCCATCTTCGAAGCCGGGCACCTTGACGTTGCGTCCGTCGAGCTCAAGCTTGGCGCCTTCCTTCACGCCTTGCTCGATCAGGCCCAGGATGCGGGTCTTGGCTGATTTGGACACGACCGGACCGATGTCGGTATGAGGCTCGGTACCGGCGTTCACGCTGAGCTTGGCAGCGCGCTCGACGATGTCTGGCAGCCAGTTGCGGGCCTCGCCCACCAGCACCGCCACCGAGGTGGCCATGCAGCGCTGGCCGGCCGCGCCAAAGCCCGCGCCCACCAGCGCATTCAGCGATTGCTCTTTATGGGCGTCGGGCAGGATCACGGCATGGTTCTTGGCGCCCATCATGGATTGCACGCGCTTGCCGTGCTGGCTGGCCAGGTTGTACACGTGGGTGCCCACTGCGGTCGAGCCCACGAACGAGACGGCCTGGATCAGCGGATGGGTGCAAAGCGTGTCGACGGCCTGCTTGCCGCCATGGACCACGTTGAGCACGCCCGGCGGAATGCCGGCTTCGATGGCCAGTTCGGCCAGCTTCATCGCGGTCATGGGGTCTTGCTCGGACGGCTTGAGCACGAAGGTGTTGCCGCACACGATGGCCATGGGGAACATCCACAGCGGGATCATGGCCGGGAAGTTGAAGGGGGTGATGCCCGCGCACACGCCGATGGGCTGGCGCAGGGTATAAGTGTCGACTCCGCCCGCCACGTTCTCGGCGAATTCGCCCATTTGCAGCGACCCCACCGAGCATGCATGCTCGACCACTTCCAGCCCGCGGATGACGTCGCCTTCGGCATCGGGAATGGTCTTGCCTTGCTCGTTGGTCAGGATTCTTGCCAGTTCGGGCAGGTTTTCACGGATCAGGGCCTGCAGCTTGAGCATGATGCGCATGCGTGCGGCGACCGGGGTGTGCTTCCAGGACTGGAAGGCCTTATGACCCGATTCGATGGCGGCGTCGAGCTCTTCCTGGGTCGCAAAGGGTACGCGCGCCAGGACTTCCTGCGTGGCCGGGTTGACGACGTCGCGCCATTCCTGGGTCTTGGATTCGACAAACTGGCCGTCTATCAACAGTTTGACGGTGGGGATGTTGCTCATGTCTGCTCCTGTGTGCGCCGGCCAAAGGGCCGGCACTGTCATCATCGGACGCGGGGCCAAGCCCCGGGGCGTCGGTTTTTTTGCAATGCGCTTATTCCAGTTCCAGCGAACGCGCGATCACCATGCGCTGGACTTCGCTGGTGCCTTCGTATATCTGCGTGATGCGGGCATCGCGATAGTGCCGGGCGACCGGATAATCTTCCAGAAAGCCATAGCCGCCGTGGATCTGCACCGCGTGCGAGCAGACGAATTCCGCTGTTTCCGAAGCAAAGAGCTTGGCCTGCGAGGCTTCGCTAAGGCAAGGCAGGTTGTTCGTGCGCAATTGTGCCGCGTGTATCACCAGCATGCGCGCCGCGTTCAGGCGGGTGCTCATGTCGGCCAGCATGTTCGCAATCGATTGGTGTTCGCGTATGGGCTTGCCGAACTGCACTCGCTCGGATGCGTAGCGTATCGACGCTTCCAGCGCCGCGCGGGCGATGCCCACCGCCTGCGCCGCGATGCCGATGCGCCCGTCAGCCAGGTTGGACAACGCAATTTTCAGGCCTTCGCCGCGCTTGCCCAGCAGGTTTTCCTGCGCGATGGTGCAGTTCTCGAGAGTAACCGGGCAGGTGTCCGAGGCCCGTATGCCCATTTTCTTTTCGGGCGGCCCGACCAGGAAGCCCGGGCTGTCGGTGGGTACGATGAAGGCGGAAATGCCGCGCTTGCCCAGTTCCGGGTCGGTTACGGCAAAGACGATGGCAACCGAGGCGATGCGCCCATTGGTGGTGAATTGCTTGGTGCCGTTCAGCACCCATTTGCCATCCTGCAGGACGGCCCGGGTCTTGAGGTTGTGGGCTTCCGAGCCGGCCTGGGGTTCGGTCAGGCAAAAGGCGCCAATCTTGCGTCCCGCGGCCATCTCGGGCAACCATTCGCGCTGCTGGGCTTCGGTGCCGTATTTCAGGATGGGGCCGCAACCCACCGAGCTGTGTACCGACATCAGGGTGGCGGTCGAGGCGCAGCCAACGGCGACTTCCTCGATGGCCAGGGCGTAGGCCACGTAGTCGGTATAAGAGCCCCCCCAGGTGTCGGGCACGACCATGCCCAGCAAGCCGAGTTCGCCCATCTTGCTGATCATGTCTCGGGGCAGGGCGCCTTCCAGATCCCAGCGCGCGGCGTTAGGCGCCAGTTGCTCGCGTGCAAAAACGCGAGCAGTGTCGCGGATCATCCGCTGGTCTTCGGTGTAGAAATCCACCTGTCTTCTCCATGTTTTTGCAGGAATTGTTCCTGTAATTGCCAGTGTAGGCAAGCCGGCCCCGCCTGACGTGTCCAAATCGCTCAAAGTGGATGGAAGAATTTGCCACCTGCAATAGAATCTCTCTATGGAAAAAGGAAGTGTGGCTATCTGCTTCGTGCACGGCGCCTTGGCGGGCGCCCGCGCACGTGGCCTGGACGTGGACGCGATCCTGCGCAGCGCCGGCATTTCACCCGAGTTGCTGCGCGCCCGCGAGGCCCGGGTGTCGGCCGCGCAGTACGGCACGCTCTGGCGGCGGGTGGCGATAGCGCTGGATGACGAGTTCTTCGGCCAGGACGCCCGCCGCATGAAGGTGGGCAGCTTTGCCATGGTGTGTCTGAGCGTGGTGCACGCCGCCCAGTTGGGCATGGCGCTGGCGCGGGTCTTGCGGTTTTTTGCTCTCTTCCTGGATGACTTCGAGGTGGTGCTCGAGCGCGACGAGAGCCGCGCCCGCCTGGTGCTGCACGAGCGCCACGGCGGCCCGGCCCGGGTGTTCGGGCA
The DNA here is from genome assembly GCA_040392445.1 of Verticiella sediminum. Taxonomy (GTDB): domain Bacteria; phylum Pseudomonadota; class Gammaproteobacteria; order Burkholderiales; family Burkholderiaceae_B; genus Verticiella; species Verticiella sediminum_A. The sequence continues at coordinate 2,963 of JBEBVZ010000041.1, read as the reverse complement.
TGAAACCTTGCTGATCATGCTGCATGGCCTGATGTGTTGGTTGGCGGGCAGGCGTATCCCCATCGCGCTGGCCGAGTTCGCCTATGCCGAGCCTTCGTACAGCCGCGAATATCGCGTCATGTATTCGACCTGCCTGGCGTTTGGCCGGCCGCACACCGCCATTACCTTCGATGCGGCGGTACTGGATCTGCCGGTGGCGCAGACCGAGGCCACCGTCAGGCGTTTCCTGCGCGGGGCACCCACCAATATCATCGTCAAATACAAGAATACCGAAGGTATTGCCACGCGGGTGCGGCGCGAGCTCAAGCGCACGCCGGCCGACGCCTGGCCGGATTTCGCCAGCATGGCGGCGTCTTTTCTGATGACGCCATCCACCCTGCGGCGTCGGCTCGAGCACGAGGGGCAGTCCTATCGTTCGATCAAGGAGCATTTGCGCCGCGACCTGGCCATAGACTGGTTGGTGCATTCGCACAAGAGCGTGCTGGAGATCGCGCTGGAGTTGGGGTTTGCCGACCCCAGCGCGTTTCATCGCGCCTTTCGCACCTGGACGGGCGCGCGCCCGGGCGAGTATCGTCGGCGTGCGGGAGAGGACGGAGCCGCCACGCTTTAGGCCACCGGATTGATTCTTCCCGCCGGCAGCCTCATATGATGGCCATATTGCTGTTGGGCATTGATTGTGCTGCCAGGGGGCGGCCAGTCGGTTCTTCGGAGGCAAAACGTGGAATTCAAGGATTACTACAAGTTGCTTGGCGTGGCGCGCGATGCCTCGGCCGATGACATCAAGAAGGCATACCGCAAGCTGGCGCGTAAATACCATCCGGACGTCAGCAAGGAACCCGATGCCGAAGCCCGCTTCAAGGAAGTGGCCGAGGCTTACGAGGCCTTGCACGACCCGGAAAAGCGGGCCGCATACGATCAGTTGGGCAGCGATTGGCGCGCCGGCCAGGATTTTCGGCCGCCACCAGGCTGGCAGCCGGGCGCCGCCGGCCACGGCCAGGCGCGCGAGTTCACCGCCGAGGAAGCCGCGCAGTTCAGCGATTTTTTCGAATCCCTGTTTGGCGGGGTGCGTGGCGGACGCGAGAGCTTTGACGGATTCGACGGCTTTGAGGCCAGGGGGCAGGGGGCGGGCGCGGGACGCGATCGCCATGCCCGTATCGTCATCGACCTGGAGGATGCGTTTCACGGGGCTACCCGGCAACTGAGCCTGAGCGAGCCGGAGCTCGACGCCAGCGGCAACGTCACCATGCGCGAACGGGTGCTCAGTGTGCGTATTCCGGTTGGCGTGCGGCCCGGCCAGCAGATACGCCTTGCCGGGCAGGGCGAGCCCGGGCGCGGCGGTCAACGCGGCGACCTCTACCTGGAAGTCGCGTTCAGGCCGCATCGGCTGTATCAGGTGGATGGAAAGGACTTGCGCCTGAGCTTACCGGTGACGCCCTGGGAAGCTGCGCTGGGCGCCGAGGTTCATGTGCCCACGCCTGCCGGCGTCGTATCCATGCAGGTTCCGGCCAACTCGACCCCTGGGCGCAAGTTGCGCCTGAAGGGGCGGGGCCTGCCTGGCAAGCCGGCCGGCGACCTGTATGCGGAACTGCAGGTGGCCTGGCCGCCGGCCACGTCCGACAAGGCGCGTGAGATCTATCAAAACATGGCGCGCGAAATGCCGTTCAATCCGCGTCAATCGCTGGGAGTCTGACCATGGCAACGATGCAAGGCGGTGTTCTGGTTGGCACGCTGATCGACGACGGCGAATACATTACCCTGGCCCAGGTGTGCCGGGTCTGCCGCGTGCGCGAAGCCTGGGTGATCGAACTGGTGGCCGAGGGCGTGGTCGAGCCCGTCGTGCGCGACCCGGGTGAATGGCGCTTTGACAGCGCCGCACTGCACCGGTTGCGGATAGCCTATCGCTTGCAGCAGGACCTGGGGGTGAACCCCGCGGGTGCGGCGCTGGCAATCGAGCTGATGGAAGAGCTCGAACGCCTGCGCGCCCGCCTCGGGGGCCGCTAGAGTACGCACTATCATCCCGGGGCGATCGAGGCAGGCCTTGAAATCGGGGCATATGCTCCCATATAACCCGCGTGCCGGCCCTGCCATCAAGGGCGGGTGTCATCATGTTGCCTGAATCAGGTATCAACATGGGTTTGTAGATTGCCTGATAGTTTTTTACGATAACGGGCATAAAAACAATAGATTTGTATTATGCGGGTATACCCTGCATACTATGGCTTTACGGGATGCATCCCGACTTTCAACCACACAGGAGTTTTGCTCATGGCACTGGCTAATCACGAAGGTAAGCGCGTTCCGAATGTTTCTTTCCCCGTCCGCGTGGGCAATGACTGGAAAACCGTTACCACCGACGACCTGTTCAAAGGCAAGACCGTGGTCGTGTTCTCGCTGCCCGGCGCGTTTACGCCTACCTGCTCGTCCACGCACCTGCCGCGCTACAACGAACTGGCCCCGGCTTTCAAGGCCAACGGCGTCGACGACATCCTGTGCGTTTCGGTCAACGACACGTTCGTCATGAACGAATGGGCCAAGGATCAGGAATCCAACAACCTGACCCTGGTGCCTGACGGTAACGGCAAGTTCACCGAAGGCATGGGCATGCTGGTCGACAAGGCTGCCCTGGGCTTTGGCCAACGCAGCTGGCGCTACTCGATGCTCGTCAAGGACGGCGTCGTGGAAAAAATGTTCATCGAGCCGGAAGTCGAAGGCGACCCCTTCGAAGTGTCCGACGCCGACACCATGCTGAACTACATCAACCCCAGCGCCAAGAAGCCGGATCAGGTCGTGGTGTTCAGCAAGCCCGGCTGCCCGTTCTGCGCCGAAGCCAAGGACTTGCTGAAGTCCAAGGGCTACGAGTACATCGACGTGCCGCTCGAGCACAAGAACCGCGGCAAGATCCTGGGCGCAGTCAGCGGCGCCATGACCGCACCGCAAGTGTTCATCAACGGCAAGCTGGTCGG
>JBEBVZ010000040.1:0-43634 GCA_040392445.1 Verticiella sediminum | reverse complement strand
TAGTCCACCGTGGGAATGCCCATGGCCTGGAACGCCAGCATGGCCTGGACATGAACCGCGCAGGACTTGGCGGCTTCGGCCTGGAGCCGCGCGTGTTGCGCGGGATCGGCGCTGGCCGCGCGCCATTGCGCTAGCGTCCAGCCTATGGGCAGATAGCCGTTGATCAGGTCATGGGCCGAGGTCTGGTCGGTGACCAGGTCGGGTTTCATGCCGCCGGCCTGCGCGCGCTTGACGAGTTCGGGCAGGACGTCGGCCGCATTGCCCAGCAGGGCGATCGACACGGCCTCTTTGGCGGCGGTGTGCTGCCGGACCAGCGCCAGGGCGTCGTCGATATCCTTGGCCTGCTTGTCGACATAGCGCGTGCGCAGGCGAAAGTCGATGCTGCTTTGCTGGCATTCTATGGTCAGGGAAACCGCCCCGGCCAGGGTGGCGGCCAGGGGCTGGGCGCCGCCCATGCCGCCCAGGCCGGCGGTAAGTATCCACTTGCCCGACCAGTCGTTGCCGTAGTGCTGGCGGCCGGCTTCCACGAACGTCTCGAAAGTGCCCTGCACGATGCCCTGGCTGCCGATGTAGATCCAGCTGCCGGCCGTCATCTGGCCATACATGAAGAGCCCTTTGCGATCGAGCTCGTTGAAGTGTTCCCAGTTCGCCCATTTGGGCACCAGGTTGGAGTTCGCGATCAGTACGCGCGGCGCATTGGCGTGCGTCTTGAATACGCCTACCGGCTTGCCCGACTGCACCAGCAGGGTTTCGTCGTCGTTGAGCTCTTTCAGGCTGGCCAGGATCTGGTCGAAGCAGGCCCAGTCGCGCGCCGCGCGGCCGATTCCGCCGTACACCACGAGGTCCTGGGGGCGCTCGGCCACGTCCGGATCCAGATTGTTCTGGATCATGCGGTAGGCGGCTTCGGTCAGCCAGCTTTTGCAGGTCAGGGTGCTGCCGCGCGGGGCCCGGATGACGCGGGTGGGGTCATGCCGCGGGTCGGCGGCCTGGGCGGCGGTCTGGGTGGTGGCGCTAACGTCGTTCATGGGCGGACTCCCGGGCGAATGAGTGTCAATGTTGGATGTTTACGGGGCGAAGCGCAATCAGCGCGCAAGGGCGTGGCTGGGCAGGATGCGGCGCAGGGCGTCGGGCCACTGGCTGCGCAGCGCCCACAGCCGCATGGCTTCCACGTCGGGCGCCAGGTAGCGGTCCTGTTCCAGGAAGGCGACGCGCTCGCGGATGCCGGCGAACTCGGCCTCGATCAGGGGCGAACTGCGCAGGCCTCGCTTGAGCTCGATGCCCTGGGCGGCGGCCATGGCTTCGATACCCACCACCACCGCGGTGTTGCCCACCATGTCGCCCAGGCGTCGCGCGGCAAAGGTTGCCATCGAGACATGGTCTTCCTGGTTGGCCGAGGTGGGCAGGCTGTCGACGCTGGCCGGGTGGGCCAGCGACTTGTTTTCCGAGGCCAGCGCAGCCGCTGTGACCTGGGCGATCATGAAGCCGGAATTGACCCCGCCGTCGCGCACCAGGAAGGGCGGCAGGCCCGAGAGTCCGGTGTCCAGCAGCAGCGCCGTGCGGCGCTCGGAGATGGCGCCGATTTCCGCCACCGCCAAGGCAATGATGTCGGCGGCAAAGGCCACCGGTTCGGCGTGGAAGTTGCCGCCCGAAATGACCTCGCCGTTGTCGAACACGAGGGGGTTGTCGGAAGCGGCGTTGGCCTCGATCTGCAGGACCCTGGCCGCGTGCGCCAGGTTGTCCAGGCAAGCGCCCATCACCTGCGGCACGCAACGTACGGAATACGGGTCCTGCACCCGGCCGCAGTCCGCATGCGAGGGCACGATCTGGCTGCCTTCGAGCAGTTCGCGCACCGCCGCGGCCACGGCAATCTGCCCCGGCTGGCCGCGAGCGACGTGGACCCGTTCGTCATAGGGTTTGACCGAGCCCTGGATGGCTTCCAGCGACAAGGCGCCCGCCACCAGGCCGGCGGCCAGCACACTCTCGGCGCCGAAGAGGCCGGCCAGCGCCAGCGCGGTCGATACCTGGGTGCCGTTGAGCAAGGCCAGGCCTTCCTTGGGGCCCAGCACAAAAGGCTCAAGCCCGATGCGCGCCATGGCCTGCCTGCCGGAAATGCGCTGGCCATCGGGCGTGGTGGCGTGTCCTTCGCCGATCAGGACGCAGGCCAGGTGCGCCAGCGGCGCCAGATCGCCCGAAGCGCCTACCGACCCTTTGGCCGGAATGCACGGCAGGACATCGGCGTTGAAGAGGGCCAGCAGGGCGTCCACCAGTTCCGGGCGCACCCCCGAATGCCCGCGCGCCAGGCTGACCGCCTTGGTGGCAAGAACCAGGCGCACCACCTCGGGCGCCAGCGGCTCGCCGGTGCCCACGCTGTGCGAGAGCACCAGGTTGCGTTGCAGCTCGGTCAGGCGGTCGGCGGGTATGCGGGTGCTGGCAAGCTTGCCGAAACCGGTATTGATGCCGTAGACGACTTCACCGGATTCCACGATATGTTGCACCGCCTCCAGCGAGGCCAGCATGGCTTGGCGCGCAGCCGGCTCCAGGCTCAGCCTGACCCGGCTGCCATGGATCCAGCGCAGGGTTTCCAGGGAAACCTGGCCTGGTTCAAGCTCGATGTCGCGAGCATTTTCTGATGTGTCCATCTGGCTGTCCGAGGTCATTTGTATGCTCCTGTCTATACAGGTCGGTTGGATTAATTTACTGCAAACCCTCTCGGGGCCCGTGGGGTTCGGTCGTCGTCGGGGCCAGCGGTGATTCGCGGCGTATGGCCTGGGTGAGGGGCAGGCTCCTAGCTGTTGATCGGATTGCCATCGGCGCGAAACCGGCTGCCCAGCCGGTAACGGGCGCTGGGGTGCAGGCAGCGCACCAGCGTGACGGGCACGCCGTGCGTCCAGGTGCGCCGTGTCAGCAACAGGCATGGCTGCATGGGGTCCATTTCCAGCTGGCGTGCCTGGTCGGGGGTGGGCAGGACCGCGTCGATGACATGCTCGATCTGGTCAAAGGGTACATGCCGCACCAGGAATTCCGAGGGCTGGATACGGGAAAAATCCTGTTGGGCGAAGTCGGGTGACACCCGCGGGTTCACGTAGCGGTCTTCCAGTTGCACCGGCACGCCGTCTTCCCGGTGCACGCACACCGACCTGAATACCGATTCACCGGTTTTCATTTCCAGCGCGGCGGCGATTTCCAGCGTGGCCGAAACCCGTTCCACCATGACGATGTCGCAGCTGTAGTCGTGGCCGCGCTGGCGGATTTCCTCGGCCAGGTTGGCAATGTGCAGCAAGGTCGACTGCGGTTTTTCCCGGGCCACGAAGCTGCCGACCCCGGCAATGCGCTTGACCCGGCCCTGCTCGGCCAGCTCGCGCAGGGCGCGGTTGACCGTCATGCGCGATATGCCGAATTGCGCCACCAGTTCGTGTTCGGATGGCAGGCGGTGTCCGGCGGGCCAGGAGCCGTCCTGTATCTTGCGAACGATGAAGTCCTTGACCTGCTGGTACAGCGCGGCGACGGGCGCGGACGCGGCGCCCGGTCCGGCATCGGGCTTGCCGGACCGGGCCGGCATGCGTTTGCTGCGGGGCGGTAGAGGAGGGGGCATGGCTAGGGACATGGGTAGCCGTGGCTCAAGGGCGTGTCAGTGCGCCGCCGCCATGGCTTCCATGCGGATTTCCTCGGTCAGGCGCGCCTTTATTTCCATGAATTCCGGCGAGGTCTTGACCGTATAGTGGCGCGGGTGCGGAAAGTGCACCGGAATCTCGGCTTTGATCCGGCCGGGCCGTGCGCTGAAAACCGCCACCCGGTTGGCCATGAAGATGGCTTCGTCGATGTCGTGGGTGACGAACAGCACGGTTTTCTGGGCTGATTCCCAGATGCTCAGCAGCAGTTCCTGCATCAGGACCCGGGTCTGGTTGTCCAGCGCGCCGAAGGGCTCGTCGAGCAACAGGATCTTGGGGTCGTTGGCCAGGGCGCGGGCGATGGCCGTACGCTGCTGCATGCCGCCGGACAGTTGCTTGGGATAGTGGCCTTCGAAACCGCGCAGGCCCACTTTCGCGATGAAGTAATCGCTGCGCTCTTTCTGGTGGGCCGGGCTCATGCCGCGTTCGCGCAGACCGAACCGTATGTTCTCTTCGATGGTAAGCCAGGGGAACAGCGTGTAGCTCTGGAACACGACCCCGCGATCGGCGCCGGGCCCCTCGACCTGGCGGCCATCGAGCAGGACTTGCCCTGTGGTGGGGTAATCCAGGCCGGCGACGATGCGCAGCAAGGTGGACTTTCCACAGCCCGACGGCCCGAGGATGGTGACGAAGTCGTTTTCCTTGACCTCGAAATCGATGGGCAGCAAGGCTTGCGTCGATTGCCCCTTGTTGCCCGTGAAAATGCGCGAGACGCCTTGAATCGACAACTGGTTCATCAGATGTTGCTCCAGGCGAAGAGGCGGCGGTTGGCCGCCTTGAATGCGAAGTCGGAAATGAGGCCGATGATGCCGATGATGATGATGCCGAAGATGATCTGCCCGGTGTTGAGCAGGGCCTGGCTGTTGACGATCATGTGGCCGATGCCCGATGAGGCGCCGATCAGTTCGGCGACGATGACGTAGGTCCAGGCCCAGCCCAGCACCAGCCGCAGGATCTCGGCAATGCCGGGGGCCGCGCCGGGAATGAGCACGCGCCTGACGATGCCGCTGTTGCTGGCGCCCAGGGTGTAGGCGGCTTCGACCAGGTCGCGCCGTGCGCTGCCCACGGTGACCGCCACCATCAAGACCACCTGGAAGAAGGCGCCGATGAATATCACCAGCAGCTTCTGGGTTTCGCCGATGCCGGCCCACAGGATAAGCAGCGGAATGAAGGCCGAGGCCGGCAGGTAGCGGCAGAACGAGACGAAGGGCTCGAAGAACGCCTCGACGCCCTTGTAGGCGCCCATGGCAATGCCCAGCGGCACGGCAACCACGCTGGCAAGGATGAAGCCGCCGAGCACGCGCCAGACGGTCATGCCGATGTCATGGAGAAAATCGTATTCGGTAAATAGCAGCCAGCCTTCCTTGAGCATGGTGGCGGGGCTGGCCAGGAAGGTGGGCGACACGAAGCCGCCGAACGTGAACGCGGACCAGACCGCGACGAACAGGATGAAGAAGCTGACACCCAGCAACCAGCGCGAGCGCGAATGGACTGGCTCCAGCGGCACCAGAAGACGGCGGCGCAATGGAGTTGGGGCCGGCATGGCGCTTGCCAGTGCCGGGGCTTTTGCGGGAGGGGATGTCATAAAAGCTGATCCGTATTGCGGGAGTCTGGTCGCAGGCCGGCCGACGCCGGGCAGCCTGCAAAACCGTCTATTGTATGAAGCTCGCGTCGAACATGACGGTGTAGTCCTGCGGCAACTGGCGAATGACGCCGGCGCCATGCAGGATGGTGGCGGCTTCCTTCATGAAGTCGGTCAGGCCGCCGGCAAAGAATTTCTGGTTGGCGGTGCGATCCTGCCAGCGCAGGAAGCCGGCCGATTTGGCGAATTGCTCGCCGGTCTGCTTGGTTGCCGAACCCATGATTTCATACGACTTGGCAGGATCGGCGGCAATCATTTCCAGCGCTTCGAAGTAGGAATCGGCCAGTGCGCGGGCGGCCTTGGGGTTTTCCTTGAGCCAGGCCGGCGCGCAGCCCACGGTATCCATCACCATGGGGTAGTCCAGGGTGGTGGCCAGGATCTTGCCGGCTGCCGGGTTGTCGCGGATGGTCGTCAGGTAGGGCTCGTAGCTGGCGGCGGCATCGTTCTGGCCGGCAACGAAAGCCTGGGCCGCGGGGCCGGGCTCGAGCGTGGCGATCTTGATGTCCTTCATCGTCATGCCGTTCTTGGCTAGCATCCAGGCCACCAGGAAGTAGGGGCTGGTGCCGGGCGCGCTGACGGCAACGGTCTTGCCTTTCAGGTCGGCAAAGCCCTTGATGTCGTTGCGTACGGCCAGTCCGTCGGCGCCATAGGACTTGTCCATCTGGAAAATCTGCACGATGGGTACGCCGTTGGCGTTCCAGGCGACGTGGGTCTCGATCGTGGTGGCCGCGCACTGGATGGCGTTCGAGGCCAGGGCCAGATGGCGGTCTTTCTGCGGGATCATCTTCAGGTCGACCGCCAGGCCATGCTTCTTGAAGATGCCGGCCTTGTCGGCCAGGGTCAGCGGAGCAAAGCCTGTCCAGCCCGACATGCCCAGTGCCAGCTGGGTTTGCGCAGCGGCCGGTGCCGCGACACCCGCCATGCACGCGCCCGCCAGGGTAAGCGAGGCCAGTTTTCCGAATGCTGTAGTCATGACTATTCCTGTTCGAGTGTGAAGCCGCCGATATTCACGGCTGGGTTTACCAGCGCCAAAATCCTGTCCGGTTCCTGTCTATACAAATGGTTGGTCGCCCGATTGTGAGACGGCCGAATAACCGTTCCAACACCACTTATGTGTCATGCACGCACTGTGTTGGCGTATTTAGGCACAATTGCGATGCAAAATACATCGGTTTTTGCACCAATATCATGTCTATACAGGTTGTTGGGATTGCCTGGTCAACCATTGCAAATGGTGTGCCAGATTTGCCCGGTTCGGTTGATTCGCGTTTTGCGTGAGAGGTCGGCCCGACGGTGCCGGTCTATGCGGCAATCAAGTTCGGGCGTGCTGCCCGAGCTTGATTGTCGTGGCCGTGGCAGCACCACGGCGCCGGGCGCTGCCGCAGGCAGGCCCGGCGCTTGCCACGTTTACTGGATGAAGCTCGCGTCGAACAGGGCGCTGTAGTCTTGCGGTTCCTTGCGGATTTCGCCGGTGCCCAACATGATGGCGGCGGCCTGCTTCATGAAGTCGGTGAGTTCGCCCGCGAAGAACTGCTGGTTGGCGGCGCGATCCTGCCAGCGCAGCGACTTGGCCGACTCGGCGAACTGCTCGCCGGTCTGCTTGACGGCGGAACCCATGATTTCGTACGACTTGGCCGGCTCGGCGGCGATCATGTCCAGCGCATCGAAGTAGGAATCAGCCAGTGCGCGGGCGGCCTTGGGGTTGGCCTTGATCCAGTCCGGCGTGCAACCCACGGTGTCTATCACCATGGGGTAGTCGATGGTGGTGGCCAGGATCTTGCCGGCCTGCGGGTTGTCGCGAATGGTCGTCAGGTAGGGCTCGTAGCTGGCGGCGGCATCGTTCTGGCCTGCCACGAAGGCTTGCGATGCCGGGCCGGGCTCCAGCATGGCCGGCTTGATGTCCTTCATGGTCATGCCGTTCTTGTTCAGCATCCAGGCCAGCATGAAATAGGGCGTGGTGCCCGGCGCGCTGACGGCAACCGTCTTGCCCTTCAGGTCGGCAAAGCTGTTGATGTCGTTGCGCACGGCCAGGCCGTCGGCGCCGTAGGACTTGTCCATCTGGAAAATCTGCACGATGGGCACGCCGTTGGCATTCCACGCCACGTGCGACTGGACCGCGGTGGCCGCGCACTGGATGGCGCCCGCAGCAAGGGCCAGGTGGCGGTCTTTCTGCGGGATCATCTTCAGGTCGACCTCCAGGCCGTGCTTCTTGAAGATGCCGGCTTTGTCGGCCAAGGTCAGGGGGCCGTAGCCGGTCCAGCCGGAAAGGCCCAGCGTGAGCTTGGTTTCCTGCGCAGCCGCGGGCAAGGCCGCGCCGATGGCGCAGGTGGCGGCGACTGCCAGGGTTGCCAGTTTGGATGCTTGAATCATGATTCTTCCTGTTTCGAACCGCTATGCGCGATAGGAGCGCTTTTCGATGCGGCAAAGCGCCCCACGCCAGCTTGCCGGCAGCACCAGGCGAGCTGGGGCATAGGCAGGGCAGGCGATACCAAGGCGCAATTCTATACCGGCGCTCCGGGGGCGTTTTTCGCAGCGTCATACAATAGCGCGCGCTGGGGCAGGGTTGCCATGCACGGGCACACCGGGCAGGCACTGCCGGTTTTCGGTTTCCCCGGCCTCGCCGGGCGGCGAGCCATCGCCCAGCCTTTGCACGGTGCGAGCCAGATGGGCGATGAAGGACTCGACGTCGCTCGAGAGCAGCCTGCCTGCCATGGTTTGTATCTGCAGGCTGCGCGACTGCATCTCGGCATCCTGGATGGGCCGGGCCACCAGCCCGTTGCGCGCCAGGCGTTCGGCGATAGAGACGTAGCCCGCCAGCAAAATGGCATTGCTCTCGCGCACGAAGGCATGCAGCGACCCGGCATAGTTGCTGCTCAGCACCGGCTCTATGGGCAGGTTCGCCATCCCGCAGGAAATGTCGAACAGGGTGCGCGTGCTGGTGCCCTTGTCGGTAAGCGCCAGCGGGAACTTGCCCAGCTCGGCCAGGCTGACGATGGGGCGGTGCGCCAGCGGATGGCCGGCGGCCATGATGGCCAGCACCCGCGCGCGCCAGGCATGCTGCACGACAACGCCGGAATGAGGCGTGACGCTGAATGTCACGGCAATGTCGCTGTCGCCGTCCGCCACGCGCTGGGTAGCTTCTTGCGATGCGCCAACGTGCAGGCTGTATCGGGTTTCCGGATGCTGTTTGCGGAACTCGGCCATGGCGGCCGGCACCAGGTCGTTGGCCGGGCCTTGTGAGCTGGCGACGCGGATTTCACGCCCCTGCATGCCCCGCAGGCTGGCGATGGCGGCCAAGGTAGAGGCGGTCTCGAGGGCTGTGCGCCGGGCGTGGGCCAGCAGCATGCTGCCGGCCTCGGTGGGCTGCATGCCGCGAGAGGTGCGTTGGAACAGCGGTGAGCCGACCTGTTCCTCGAGCTGCGAAATTTGCCGGCTGATGGCGGAAATGGCGACATGGGAGGCTGCCGAGGCGGCGCTCAGGCTGCCGGTTCTGCATACCTCAAGAAAATATTTGAGTGCAAGCCCATTCATCTAGGTGGAAACCCTCGATTCCTAAAAAAAGCAAAGAAATTGCGAAACTTTCTAATTGTATAGAAACACTGCGGTAACTAGAATGCCCTCCCAATCCCGGTCGCGTGATTCGGGAAGCCCTCATGCAGGAAAGCCCATGTCCAAACGTATTTCGAACCTGGCCCGACTGGCCGGCAGCATCAGCTGCGTGGTAGCGTCGGGTTTTGCCGTTTCGGCCAACGCGGAATTGCTGAAAGTCGGCCTGGCTTCCGAGCCCACCGCGTTCGACCCCCACTATCACCAGGGTACGGCCAACGACGCCCTGACTACGCATGTGTTCGAGCCCCTGGTGGGCATGAGCGCCGATATGAAGCTCGAGCCCCGTCTGGCCGAGTCGTGGCAAGCCACGGGCGAGACCACCTGGACGTTCAAGCTGCGCCCGAATGCGAAGTTCTCGAATGGCGAGCCCTTCACCGCCCAGGACGTGGTGTTCTCCCTGTGCCGTGTGCTCAATAACGAAACCGCGCTCAGCAGTGGTTTTGCCAATGTCGCCAAGCGCATGGCCTCGATCGAGACCCCCGATCCGCTGACGGTGAACATCACCACGCGCACGCCTTATCCGGTGCTGGCCAACGAGCTGGCGCGCGTGCCCATGATCTGGAGCGGCATCGCAGAGCACGGCGATCTTACATTCACGCCCAAGGAAGGCTGTGGCGTGACGGGCCCCTGGCCTACGGTTACCGACTTCAACAATGGCAAGGCTACCATCGGTACCGGCCCCTTCACCTACAAGACCTACTCCAAGGGCAACGCCATCGAGCTGGGCCGCAACGAGCACTACTGGGGTGAAAAGCCGGTCTGGACCGAAGTGCGCATGCTCTCGGTGCCGGCGGCAGGCCCGCGCCTGACCGGCCTGTTGTCGGGCGACTTCGACATCATCGACAGCCCGGCCGCGCGCGACCTCAAGCGCATCAAGTCCAGCGGCCTGGACTACGTCATCACGCCGTCGGTGCGCGTCATTTTCTTCCAGCTCGATGCCGGTCGCGACACCAGCCCCATGGTGAAGTCGCCCAAGGGTGCGAGCGACAATCCGCTGCAGGATGTGCGTGTGCGCCAGGCTATTTCCATGGCCATCGATCGCAAGACCATCGTCGAGCGCATCATGGACGGCGTGGCCACGCCCGCCAACCAGTTCATTCCCGAAGGCATGTTCGGCACGCTGCCCAACGCGCCCGAGCTCAAGTACGACCCCGAAGGCGCCAAGAAGCTGCTGGCCGAAGCCGGCTACCCGAACGGCTTCGAGCTGACGCTGTCGTCCACGAACAACCGCTATGTCAACGACGCCCAGGTTACCCAGGCCGTGGCCCAGTACCTGACCCGCGTCGGCATCAAGACCCAGGTCGACGCCATGACCAGCTCGGTGTACTTCCCGCGCCGCGCCAAGAAGGAGTTCAGCGCCGCCATGGGTGGCTGGGGTTCGGAAACCGGCGAAGCCAGCAACTTCATCCAGTACTGGGTGACCACGCGCAATCCCGAAGCGGGCCTGGGCAGCAGCAACTACGGCAGCTACAGCAACCCCGAATTGGACAAAGTGTTCCTGGAAGCCATCTACACGGCTGACGACACGCGCCGTGCCGAACTTCTGGCCCAGACCGTGAAGCTGGCACTGGACGACATGTCCAGCGTACCCCTGCACTATGAAAGCGGTGTCTGGGCCTTCCGCAAGGGCCTTACCTACGAAGGCCGTGCCGATCAGCGCACCATGGCTGCTTCCGTGAAGCTCGCGAAGTAAACCTCGCGATTTACCTGGTGTCAGGCAAGGCCAGCCGGCTGCCGTGTTCGCCGCTAGCGAACCGGAGGGCCGGCTGGCCTTGCCCTTAATAGGAAGTTTTCATCTTGGCGCTGTTTATTCTGCGCAGGCTGATCCAGAGTCTGTTTGTTGTGCTGGCGGTGTCAGTCGTCGTGTTTTTTGCGGTATATGCGGTTGGCGACCCGATCGAGCTGCTGGTCAGTCCTGAAGTGGGGCAGGCCGAGCGTGACGCCTTGATCGCCAGGTTGGGCCTGGACCTGCCCATCTGGCAGCAATACGGCAGCTTCCTGTGGCGTGCCCTGCATGGCGACCTCGGCAATTCCTTTGTTCATGGAATGCCCGCCGTCCAACTCATTTTGCAACGCATGCCGGCCACGCTTGAACTGGTCGTCGTGGCCATGCTTCTTACCTGTCTGGTCGGAATTCCGCTGGGCCTGGTGGCGGGCCTGTATCGCGACGGCCCCGTGGGCCGTGGCCTGATGGCGGGCTCGGTGCTGGGCTTTTCGCTGCCCAACTTCTGGCAGGGGATGGTGTTCATCCTGCTGTTCGCCGTGTGGCTGGGCTGGTTGCCCGCTGCGGGCCGGGGGCCGACCGTGGATGTGCTTGGCATCCCGTTCAGCTTTCTCACCTTGGCCGGCTTGAGCTATATCGCCTTGCCCGCGCTGAACCTGGCTATCACCAATATTGCGCTGATCCTGCGTCTTACCGCATCGGGTGTCGTCGAGGCCCGCAGCCAGGATTACGTGCGCTTTGCCAGGGCCAAGGGCGTCAAGCCCGGGCGTATCGTGCGCCGCCATATCCTGCGCAACATCCTGATCCCCGTGGTGACTGTGATCGGCATGGAGTTCGGCAGCCTGATCGCCTATTCCACCATTACGGAAACCGTATTTTCCTGGCCCGGCATGGGCAAGCTCCTGATCGACAGCGTCTACCAGCTCGATCGCCCGGTCGTCGTGGCGTACGTGATGCTGGTCACCCTGTTGTTCGTCGTCATCAACCTTGTCGTAGACATTTTGTACGCCGTGCTGGATCCGCGTGTACAGCTGCAGGCAGCGGAGCACTGAACCACCATGGCTGAAATATCCAAAGCGGACGGCGTCAAGACGCTGGAACCCATCGCCGACACGCCGCAACGCAAGAAAATCGCGAAACGCCTGAGCAGCCGGCCCACGCTGCGCGGTTCCCTGATCGCGTTGGCGTGCCTGATCCTGTTCATCATGATTGCGCCGTACTTCGCGCCGCAAAACCCCTATGACCTGATGTCGCTGGATCTCATGGACGGCCGCCTGCCGCCGGGCGCCCAAAGCATGAGCGGGCAAACCTACTGGCTGGGCACCGACTCACAGGGGCGCGACATGCTCAGCGCCATCCTGTATGGCCTGCGCATCAGCCTGATCGTCGGTCTGCTGGCGGTCACGCTGGCAACCGTGATCGGTTCGCTGGCCGGCCTGCTGGCCGCCTACAAGGGCGGCTGGGTGGATGCGCTGGTGATGCGCATCGTCGACTTCATCCTGGGTTTTCCCACCATCCTGGTGGCGCTGGTGCTGCTGGCGGTCATGGGGCGCGGGGTGGACAAGGTCATCATGGCGCTGGTGGTGGTGCAGTGGGCGCATTACGCGCGCATCATGCGCGGGCGCGCCCTGCAGGAACGCAGCAAGGAATATATCGAAGCGGCGCAGAACCTGGCCTATCCCGGCTGGCGCATCATGCTGTTTCACCTGCTGCCCAACTGCATCAGCCCGGTCATGGTGTTCGCGACCATCCAGATCGCCACGGCCATTGTGCTGGAAGCCACGCTGTCCTTCCTGGGCGTGGGCGTACCCATCACCGAACCTTCGCTGGGCTTGTTGATCGCCAGCGGCTTCGAATACCTGCTGTCCGGCGACTACTGGATCAGCATGTTCCCCGGCGTGGCGCTGCTGCTGCTCATCCTGTCCATCAACATCGTGGGCGACCGCCTGCGCGAGAGCCTGAATCCGCGATGAACAATAACGAAATCCTGCTTGACGTACGCGGCTTGCGTACTGCATTCCATACCGAAGCGGGCGCCTGGCCCGCGGTGGATGGCGTCGACTTCACGGTGAAGCGCGGCGAAATCGTGGGCCTGGTCGGCGAGTCCGGTTCGGGTAAGTCGGTTACCGGCTTTTCCCTGATCGGCCTGATCGACCCGCCCGGCGAAGTGATAGAGGGCCAGGTGCTGTTCGACGGCACCGACCTGCGCAGCCTGAGCGAAGAGCAATTGCGCCGGCTGCGCGGCGAGCGCATCGCGATGATCTTCCAGGATCCGCTGATGACGCTCAATCCGGTGCTGCGCGTGGGCGAGCAGATGATGGAAGCCATCTTCACCCATCATCCCGAGGTCTCCAAGGCCGAAGCCACGCGGCGCTGCTGCGACACCCTGGCCATGGTCGGCATTGCGTCGCCGGAAAAGCGCCTGGCCAGCTATCCGCACGAGTTTTCGGGCGGCATGCGCCAGCGCGTGGCAATTGCCATCGCCATGCTCAACCAGCCCGAGCTCATCATCGCCGACGAGCCCACCACGGCGCTGGACGTCACCATCCAGGGCCAGATCCTGTACCAGATGCAGGAGCTGTGCCGCGCGCACAATACGGCCATGATCTGGATCACGCACGATCTGGGCGTTGTGGCCGAACTGGCGGATCGCGTGGCGGTGATGTATGCCGGGCGCATCGTCGAGAGCGGTACGGTCGAGGAAGTGCTGGCGTCGCCCCGGCACCCCTACACCCGGGGCCTCTTGCAGTCCATGCCTGGCACCTCGACGCCGGGCGAGCGCCTGAGCCAGATCGACGGCATGGCGCCCAGCCTGTCGGGCCGCGAGGCCGGCTGTGCATTCCGGCCGCGCTGCCCCGGTGCGCGCGCTGAGTGCGCCGCGGCTCCGCCGCCGAACACCCATGAGGGTGATCGCAGCTATCGCTGCTACTTTCCTGTCCAGGAGGCGGCATGAGCGATCAGCCTGTCATCGAGCTCAAGAATATCCGCAAGCGTTTCGAGCAACGCCCCGATCTGGCCCAGCGTCTGCTGGCCCTGGCCGGCAGGCCGCCTCAGCGCAATACCGTGCATGCGGTCAACGGCGTCGACTTAACTGTGAAGCGCGGCGAAGTGCTGGGGCTGGTCGGCGAGTCGGGCTGCGGTAAATCCACGCTGGGACGCATGGTTGCGGGCCTGATCCGGCCCAGCGAAGGCACCGTGCACTTCAAGGGCCAGAATGCCGCCGCGCTGCAAGGGCTGGATCGTCTGGCCTATATCCTGGGCGTACAGATGATCTTCCAGGATCCGCAAGCCTCGCTCAACCCGCGCCAGCGCCTGCACCAGATACTGGGCGAGTCCTTGCGCGTGCACAAGCTGGCGCCTCGCGACGCGGTTGCCGGGCGGGTCGATCAGGCCCTGGCCGAAGTTGGGCTGGGCCACGAATACCGCGACCGCTATCCATACCAGATCTCGGGCGGCCAGCGCCAGCGCATCGGCATTGCCCGCGCCCTGATGGTGCAGCCGTCCTTTCTGGTGTGCGACGAGCCGGTCGCCGCGCTGGATGTGTCCATCCAGGCACAGGTGATCAACCTCTTCATGGACCTGCGCGACCGCCACGGCTTCACCTACCTGTTCATCAGCCATGACCTGGGCGTGGTGCGGCACATCTCGGATCGCGTGGCCATCATGTACCTGGGCCGCATCGTCGAGGAAGCCAGCGCCGCCGAGATCTTCGCGCGTGCGAACCACCCCTACACCCAGGCCCTGCTGGCGGAAATGCCGGACGTGCAAAAGCGTGGGCGCAAGTTCACCCCCATCAAGGGAGAGATCCCGTCGCCGCTGAATCCGCCGTCGGGCTGCACTTTCCACCCGCGTTGCCCGCACGCCATGCAGCGTTGCCGCGAAGAAGCGCCGGTGCTGATGGCAGTCGCGTCCGGGCATAAATCCGCGTGCCACCTGAACACGCAGTAAATCCATTCGAGCAGAACCAGCCCGCCAGCCGGGCAGAATCAAGGGAAAATCCATGGCAATTGAATCCACTGCCGCCGACTTGATCGCGGGCATCACGCGCTGGGTCGAGTGCGAGTCTCCTTCGCATGCGCCCGCCACCCTGGCCGCGATGGCCGCCATCATCACCGGCGAAGCCCAGGCCCAGGGCCTGACCGTGCAAAGCCATGATCTTGGTCCGGCCACCGGCCCCATGCTGCATATCAGCAACCGGGCGGCCGGCGACACCGGCAAGGGCATCCTTATCCTGGCTCACCTGGATACCGTGCATCCGGTGGGAACGCTGCTGAAGAACCCCTGCCGCATCGAGGATGGCAAGCTGTACGGCCCGGGCTCCTACGACATGAAGGCCGGCACCTACCTGGCGTTGACCGCGCTGGGCACCCTGGCCGAGCCGGGCAGCTCGCGTCTGCCGGTCGACTTCGTGATCGTGCCCGACGAGGAAATCAGCAGCCCGTATTCGCGCGAGCATATCGAGAAATTCGCCGAAAACGCTTGCCTGACGCTGGTGTGCGAGCCGGCGCGCGCCGACGCGGGCAAGTGCGTCACCGCCCGCAAAGGGGTTGGCCAGGTGCGGCTGACCGTACATGGCCGGCCCTCGCACGCCGGCATGCAGCACGAGAAGGGTCGTAGCGCCATTCGCGAAATTGCGCACCAGGTGTTGGCGCTCGAAGCCATGACCGACTACGCGCGCGGCATCACTGTCAGCGTGGGCACGATCAAGGGCGGCACCACCCGCAACGTGGTGCCCTCGCTGGCCGAACTGGATGTCGACTTCCGGGTGCCCGACGCGGCGGCCGCCAGCGATCTGCTGGCCCGTATTCAGGCGCTCAAGCCGGTGGGCCCGGATGTCGAGCTGGATATCGAAGTGAAGATGACGCGTCCGCCCATGCAGCGCACTGAGCGTGTGGCCGAGTTGCTGGCCAGTGCCCAGGCCTGCGCCACCCAGGCCGGCTTCAAGCTGGACGAAGCGCCCATGACGGGTGGCGGCAGCGACGCCAACTTCACCGCTGCCATGGGCGTGCCTACGCTGGATGGCCTGGGCGCGGAGGGCGACGGCGCCCATACCCTGCATGAACACATTCTCGTGGCGAGCCTGCCCGAGCGCCTGGAGTTCTGGAAGCTGCTGCTCAAGAACCTGGGGTAGGCCGCCCTGGCCTGGCCACTGTCCCATGGGGGCAGTGGCCGCAAACCGCGCCTGGGCGCCTGCGTTCAGGCGCCGCTCAAGCCTACCGTCATGCCGCCGCAAACATACAGGACCTGGCCTGTCATGAAGCCGGCCCGTTCATCCATGAACATCGAGACAGCATGCGCGACCTCGGCGGGCTGGCCCAGTCTTTGCACCGGGATGGTCTTCAGTATCTGCTGTGTGCGCGGTGCTCCGGCCGGGTTGGCCGCCATGAAAAGCTCGGTGGCTATCGGCCCCGGCCCGATGGCGTTCACGGTAATCCCCTGGCTGGCCAATTCCAGCGCCCAGGTGCGCGTCAGGCCCAGCAGGCCCGCCTTGGATGCCGCGTAGGCGCTGCGTTCTTCCTTGCCCAGGGCGGCACGGCTGCTGATATTGATGATGCGACCGAAACCCTTGGCCCTCATGGCGGGCAGCAAATGCTGCGTGATCAGGATGGGGGCCTCGATGTTGAGCTGGGATACCGTTCGGACATCCGCGATGGTCGTGCTTTCCAGCAATGCCGGCTTGACCATGCCCGCGTTGTTGACGACACGCAGGATTTCGCATTCCCGCACCAGGCCCGCCAGGGTCTGCGCGAGGGCGTCGGCGTCGAGCAGGTCGATCGGGATGTAGCGTTCGTTGGCGCTGGGCGAAGCCGGCGCCTGCCTGTCCAGGTTCAGGGTATGAAAGCCGTCTGCGGACAATCTTTCGATGACGGCCTTGCCGATGCCGTTCGAGCCGCCGGTTACCAGAACATATTGCTGCATTGCTATTCCATTTTGAGTGGGTCTGTGTCGCCATGCGACCGGTGCCAGCATAACCCGCTGACCGCTGCGCGGTAAAAGCGGGACAGGTCCGGCCAGCGGCCTTGACGGGCCAGCCATGGCGTCAAGCCGGGGGTCGTCCGTGTCGCGGTAAAATGCTGTATAAACAAACAGCATGCTGGCCGGGCTGTACTGGCCGCCGGCCGCCCCTTCATGCCAGATCCCATTCAGAATCCCCTGTATTACCTGGATAACTTTCAACAGGTCGTTGATTGGGTCGGCGCGCATCATCGCGATCTGCTGACCGACGCCGAGTGCGGCTTTCTCGACGGTTTCGCCGGGCTGCCCGTGGCGGCGCGTGCGTTGCTCGTGCGCATGGTCATGCGCAAAGGCGATCTTTTTCGGGTGAAAAAACTGGCCTATGCCGAAATCGGCTGCCCGTTGGCCGCGGCTGCGCCTCTGGTCGAGCGTGGGTGGGTCAACGACCAGCCCATGCTCGATGCGCGGCAGTTGTGCGGCTTGCTCACCAAGCATGAGCTGATGCTGCATCTGGGCCCCAAATTTGCCCAACCGTGCCCGACCAAGGCCGGCATGCTCGCGTCGCTGCAGGCGCAGGATCTTGCCCCGGCAAGGTTCGCGGCCTGGTGCCCGACCAGTGACGACGTGGTCCTGCGCCTGGAAGTCGATGCCTTTTGCGAGCGGCTGCGGCTGATGTTCTTTGGCAATGCCCACCAGGACTGGTCGGAATTCGTGCTGGCCGACCTGGGCATCTATCGCTACGAAAAGGTGGCGTTTTCACCGGGGTCGCGCGTATTCGGCACGCGCCAGGATGTAGACGACTACCTGCACCTGCAGCGCTGTCGCGAGCGCTTGGCCGGCAACGAGCCGCTAGCTGCCGTGCTGGCCCAGCTTCCCTTGCAGGCCCATGGCAATGCCTGGGTCGAGGCGCGCCGGCAAAGGCTGCAGTTTCGCCTGGCCATGCAGTACGAGCGCAGCGCCGAGCTGGCGACGGCATTGCGGCTGCATAGCGGCAACGGCCATCCGCTTGCCCGGTTGCGGGCGGTGCGCGTGCTCGAGCGCATGGGCGAAGTCCAGTCAGCGTTCGATCTGGCCAGCCAGGCGCAGGCGATGCCCCAGGACGAAGCCGAGGCCCAGCAGCTGATGCGCGTCCTGCCCCGGCTGAGCCGCAAGCTGGGCCAGGCATGGCAGGGCGCCACGCCGTTGGCTACGCCGCCGCGCATAGACCTGACCTTGCCCGCGCCGTCAGCGGCCAGCTCGGTAGAGCATGTCGTGCGCGACCACCTTTCAACGGCGTTGGCGCCGGTCTATTACGTCGAGAACGGACTGCTGAACGCCCTGTTCTGCCTGCTTTGCTGGGATGCCGTCTATGCGGCCGTGCCGGGCGCGTTCTTTCATCCCTTTCATGCGGCGCCGGCGGATCTGCACCAGCCTGATTTCTACGCCCGCCGCGAGTCCTTGTTCGAGGCTTGCCTTGCCCGCCTGGATACGCCGCACTACCGGGAATGCATACTGCGCACCTATCGGGAAAAGGAAGGCGTCCAGTCGTCGTTCCTGGCCTGGGGGGTGCTGGGCGCGGCGCTCGTCGAACAGGCGCTGGACTGCCTGCCCGCAGCGCACCTCAAGGTGATTTTCCGGCGCCTGCTGCGCGATATCGCCAACAACCGCAGCGGCTTTCCCGACCTGATCCAGTTCTGGCCCGCGCAACGGCGCTACCGCATGATAGAAGTCAAAGGGCCAGGCGACAGGCTGCAGGACAACCAGCGGCGCTGGCTCGATTATTTTTCCCGGCAGGATATCCCGGTGACCGTCGCGTATGTGCAATGGTCGGAGCCGCCATGAGCTACAGGGTGGCGGTGCGCACACTTTGCGAGTTCACCGCCAAAACCGGGGATCTGGACTTGCGCTTCACGCCGTCGCCCACGGCGCAAGAGGGCATCGCGGGTCACATCCGGGTGGCCGCCAGTCGCGGTCCGGCCTACGAAAAGGAAATCAGCCTGGGTGTGCGTCATCGCAGCCTGCAGGTCAGCGGGCGCGCCGATGGCTACGATCCGCAGACCAATACCCTCGAGGAAATCAAGACCCACCGGGGCGATCTTGGGCGCCAGCCGGCCAACCATCGTGCCCTGCATTGGGCGCAGGCCAAGATGTACGGCTATCTGCTGTGCATGGCGCGAGAACTCGACGAGGTCAATCTGGCCCTGGTGTATTTCGACATCGAAACCCAAGTCGAAACCCGGCTTGCCATGTGCTGTTCCAGTGCGCAATTGAAGGCGTTTTTCGAGGCGCAGTGCGAATGCTTTATCGCCTGGGCCGATCAGGAACTGGCGCATCGCGATGGGCGCGATAGAATGTTGGAACAATTGCCGTTTCCGCAGCCGGCGTTTCGTCCGGGGCAGCGCCAGCTGGCCGAGGCCGTCTACCGCGCCGCAGCGCGCGGCGCCTGCCTGATGGCGCAGGCGCCCACCGGTATCGGTAAAACGCTGGGCACGCTGTTTCCTCAATTGAAGGCCCTTGGGGGCAAGCAGCTGGATAAGCTGTTTTTCCTGTCGGCCAGGACGCCTGGCCGGCGTGTGGCGCTCGACGCCCTGGCCAGTTTGAACCAGCCAGGAACCGGTCCGGTCTTGCGTGTGCTCGAACTCGTCGCGCGCGACAAGGCCTGCGAGCATCCGGACAAGGCTTGCCATGGCGCGTCATGCCCTCTGGCGCAGGGTTTCTACGACCGGCTGCCGGCAGCCCGCGCGGCGGCCGTGGAACGCGCCGTGCTCGATCAGCAGTCCTTGCGCGATGTCGCGGCCTCGCATCAGGTCTGCCCGTATTACCTGAGCCAGGATCTGGCGCGCTGGGCCGACGTGGTGGTCGGCGACTACAACTATTACTTCGATCATGCTGGCCTGCTCTATGGCTTGGCGCAGGCCGATGCCTGGCGGGTGTGCGTGCTGGTCGACGAAGCCCATAATTTGCTGGATCGCGCGCGTGGCATGTACAGCGCCGAGCTTGATCAGCTGCGCTTCCGGGGTTTGTCCCGCACTGCGCCACAAGCGCTGAAAAAGCCGTTGGCTCGGCTCGAGCGTTGCTGGAACCGGCTGAACGGCGAGCAAAACCTGCCGTATGCGGTGCAAGCGGAATTGCCCCAACCCTTGCTTGACGCGCTGCGGGGGGCCATATCGGCCATCAGCGAATTCCTGGGCGAACACCCCGACGGACTGGATGCCGGGCTACAGGCCGCTTACTTTGATGCCCTGCGCTTTTGCCGTACGGCGGAACAGTTCGGTGAGCACTCCTTTATGGATTACACCCGGTTCAATGTGCAGGGCAGGGCGCGCCAGCCGCGCGACATGTCGCGCTTGTGCCTGCGCAATGTGATTCCGGCGGTGTTTCTGAAGCCCAGGTTCGAGCAGGCGCATTCCGTGGTGCTGTTCTCGGCCACCTTGAGCCCGCGTGAATACCACGCCAGGCTGCTGGGTCTGCCCGACAGCACCGCCTGGGTCGATGTCGAGTCGCCTTTCACGGCTGGGCAATTGTCCATTCATATTGCCGACCATATTTCCACCCGCTATCAGGACAGGGAGGCCTCGCTGCCGCGCATCATCGAACTGATGGCGCGGCAGTACCAGGCGCGGCCGGGAAACTACCTGGCCTTCTTCAGCAGCTTTGATTACCTGCAGCGCGCCCTGGCGCTGTTGCGTTTGCGCTGCCCCGAGATTCCGGTGTGGGAACAAACGCGAGGCATGGCCGAGGCCGAGCGCAACGCTTTCCTGGCCCGGTTCATGCCCGAGGGCCGTGGCATCGGCTTCGCGGTTCTGGGCGGAGCATTCGCCGAGGGCATAGACCTGCCGGGCACCCGTTTGATCGGCGCCTTCATCGCCACCCTGGGCTTGCCGCAGGTCAATCCGGTCAATGAAGAGATCCGGTTGCGCCTGGACCGCCTGCTGGGGGCGGGGTATGACTACACCTATCTGTATCCCGGACTGCAAAAGGTGGTGCAGGCGGCAGGCCGGGTCATACGCTCGCAGCTTGATAGCGGTGTCATCCACTTGATGGATGACCGTTACGCGCGCGCCGCTGTGCGTCGGCTGATGCCCGGCTGGTGGCAGATGCTGCCCTGACCGGATCAAGCCCGCCACATGGCGCCTTTCAATGGTTTTTTCTTGTGTACCGGGCCTGGCGGCAGGTCTGGTCACGCCTGTCGGGCTTGACAGTTATATATCAAAAAATATATCTTTAGATATGTTTTGCGAATTTGAGATGGTATTTCATGACTGCCTTGCCCCTGTTCGAGTTTCCAGCCGAAGACCCCGCATTGATGCGTGGGCGCAGGTTTTCGGCCGACGACCTGCAACTCATGCTGCTGGGTCTGCTCGAAGAAAAGCCCAGCCATGGCTATGAGCTGATCAAGGCCCTGGGGCAGCGCAGCAATGGCGCCTACAAGCCCAGCCCCGGCATGGTGTATCCGGCGCTGGGCTGCTTGCAGGATCAGGGCTGCGCCAAGGTGGTGCTCGAAGGCAACAAGAAGTGTTTCCACCTGACGCAAGCGGGGCGCCAGCAGCTGGAGGCGCATCGGGATAGCTTGACCATCCTGTTCAACCGCCTGGAGCACGTTGCCCGAAAAATGGCTTGGATGCGCCGGGCGTTGGCCCAGCAGCCGGTCGAGCTCGGGCCTGACGGCGCCGACCGCGAAACCGGTTGGCTGCCCGAGTACGTGCAGGCGCGCCAAGCCATCAAGCACGCATTGCTGGAACGCACCAGTGCGCCGCCAGCCGAACAGCGCCGTATCGCCGCCATCCTGGCGCGTGCCACGGCCGAGATCCAGGCCGGGCCACCCGCCTGATCCGCCCCTTTTGAAGAGATATTGCAAATGACACAGCAGAATGCTTCCCTGATCGTCGAACGGGTACGGCATACGATTGTCACTCGTCTGGTCCCGGTCGTTCGTACCCAGCTCATTTCGCCGCAGCTCGTGCGCGTCACGCTCGCTGGCCCTGAACTGCAAGGCTTCGAGTCGCTTTCCTTCGATGATCATGTCAAGGTTTTCTTTCCCGAGCCGGGCCAGGATCAACCTGTCATGCCTGCCATCGGTCCCAACGGTCTGGTATTTCCGGAAGGTGTGCCGCGTGCGGCCATGCGCGACTACACCCCGCGCCGCTACAACGCCGACACCCAGGAACTGGATCTGGAGTTCGTGCTGCACGGCGATGGCCCCGCCGGCACCTGGGCGGCGCAGGCCCGGCCCGGGCAATACCTGGGTCTGGCCGGCCCGCGCGGATCCTTCGTCGTTCCTCTGGGCTACGACTGGCATGTGCTGATGGGCGATGAAACCGCGCTGCCGGCAATCGCGCGGCGGCTCGAGGAATTGCCGGCAGGCAAGCGGGCGATTGTGCGGCTGGAAGTGGCGAATGCCGAATCAGAGATTCCCCTGCAGAGCCAGGCAGAACTCGACGTACGCTGGCTGCACCGCGATGCGTGGAAGGGCGAGCCGGCGGGCTTGCTTGCCGCCGCCGCCCAAGAACTGGTCCTGCCCGCAGGCGAGGGCTATGTCTGGATCGCCGCCGAATCGCTTGCCGCGCGCGCAGCGCGCGAGGTCATGGTCATCGAGCACCATATTGCCAAGGATCGCATCCGCGCCGCCAGCTATTGGAAGCGCGGCGTCCAGGCAGTGCATGAGACCCACGACGATTGAAGCGCGGCCAAACCTGGCCGGCTCGGCAGTCGGCTAGGCCATCGCCGTGTCGGCGCATGGCGCCTGGGCGTCTGGTTGCGCCGTTTCCTGGCACTGCATGCCCAGCCGTTGCAATAGCTGGCGGTCCTTCAGGGCTTGCGGGTTGGCCGTGGTCAGCAGGCGATCGCCATGGAAGATGGAGTTGGCCCCTGCCAGAAAGCACAGGGCCTGCAGGGCGTCATCCATGGTTTCCCGGCCCGCCGACAGCCGTACCATGGCGCGGGGCATGGCGATGCGGGCGACAGCAATGGTGCGCACGAACTCGAAAGGGTCTAGCGGATCGTTGTCCGCCAGCGGCGTGCCTTCCACGCGCACCAGGTTGTTGATGGGCACCGATTCCGGATAGGGATCCAGATTGGCCAATTCGGCGATCAGGCCGGCGCGGTGCAGGCGGTTTTCTCCCATGCCGACGATGCCACCGCAACAGACATGCAGGCCGGCGTCGCGCACATGCCCCAGGGTGTCTAGCCTGTCCTGGTAGGTGCGGGTGCTGATGATGTTGCCGTAGAACTCCGGGGCGGTATCCAGGTTGTGGTTGTAGTAGTCCAGGCCAGCCTCTTTGAGTTGCCCGGCCTGGCTGGCGGTGAGCATGCCCAGGGTGACACAGGTTTCCAGGCCCAGCGCCTTGACGCCGCTGATCATGTCGGCGACCGCATCCAGGTGGTGCGGCTTCGGGTTGCGCCAGGCGGCGCCCATGCAGAACCGGGTGGCGCCGCTGGCCTTGGCGGCCTGGGCCGCCTGCAGCACTTCTTGCAGAGGCATCAGCTTGTCGGCGGCCAGGCCCGTGTCATGGTGGGCCGATTGGGGGCAATACGCGCAGTCTTCCGGACACCCGCCGGTCTTGATGGACAGCAGGGTGGACAATTGCACCGAGTTTGCGTCGAAATTTTCGCGATGTACGGTTTGCGCGCGAAAGAGCAGGTCGTTGAAGGGCAGCTCGAACAGCGCCGCCAGTTCTGCTGCCGGCCAGCGCTCGTGATGCTTGGCGGGCGCCGCCGGTGTCGCGGCGGTAGACGGGCGGGTGAAATGTATGGTTTTTTGCATAAGGTCTCCGTTAGCGGGGGAACTCGGTGGGGCGCAGCAAGGCGCTGGTATCCAGAAAAGCCGCGGCGCGGCGCGCGTCGGCGTGTTGCAAATGGGGAATGTCACCCAGCATCGGAGCGTTCATCAGCCGCTGCAAGGTCGCGACATTGGCATCGCTTGCGTCCATGCCAGGGTCGACGCGGCATGCTATCCAGCCGTCCAGGCGCAGGCCGCGCGCCGCAATGGCGTCTTGTGTCAGCAGCGCATGGTTCAGGCATCCCAGGCGCATGCCCACGACCAGTATCACGGGCAGTTCCAACGCGGCGGCCAGGTCGGCGCCGTCAAGCTCTTGTGTCAGCGGCACGCGAAATCCCCCGGCGCCTTCCACGATCACGGCGTCAGCCATGGCTGCCAGTTCCCGGTATGCGCCCGTGATGCGGGGCAGTGAAATCGTGACGCCTTCGGCGGCTGCCGCCAGGTGTGGCGAGAGCGGCGCTTGCAGCAGGTAGGGGCAGCGCAAGGCCAGCGGCGCGGCGACGTTGCCCGCGGCCTGCAACTGCAGAACGTCTTCATTCGTGTGGGCGCAGTGCTGCTCGAAGGTGCCGGCAGCCACCGGTTTCATGCCGACGGCGCGCATGCCTTGGTCGACAAGCTTGTGCAGCAGGGCGCTGCTGGCCAGCGATTTGCCCACGCCGGTGTCGGTGCCGGCGACGAAGTATCCGATAGCGCTCATGCGGCCTCCTGTGCCGGGGCCTCGCGCAGGGCTGTCCGCAAGGCCGCAATAAGGCATTCCAGATCGTCGCTGTCGTGGGTCGCGCCTAGGGTGATGCGCAAGCGCCCCGTCCCGGCGGGCACGGTGGGTGGCCGGATGGCGCCGACCAGAATATTGCGATCGTCGAGCTGCCTGGCAAGGGCCATGACGCGCGCGTTGTCGCCGACGATCAGCGGCTGTATGGCGGTCGACGAGTTGGCCAAGCGGGCATTGCAGCCTGCCGGTATCGCCGCGCCTATGCCGTCGCGCAGTTCGGCGATGTGGGCTTGCAGGCGCTGGCGCAGGGCATGGCCTTCGGCGCTGCCGATGATGTCCAGGCTGGTCAGCAAGGCATGTGCGATGGCGGGGGGCGCGGCGGTGGTGTAGATATAGGGGCGCGCCCGCTGGATCAGATGTTCCACAACGGTTTGATGTGCCGCGACAAAAGCGCCTGAAACGCCGGCGGCCTTGCTCAGGGTGCCGACATAGACGATGCGCGGGCTGCACAGTCCGGCCTCTTCGAGCGCGCCCCGGCCTTGCCGGCCCAGCACGCCAAAGCCATGCGCATCGTCCAGCACCAGCCACGCGTCGTGTCGCTCGGCCAGCGCCAGCAGGGCCGGCGTGTCGGCCAGGCTGCCATCCATGCTGAAGACGGTATCGCTGGCGATGATTTTCACCGAGGCGCTCGATGCTGTGAGCAGGGCATCCAGCGCCGAAAGGTCCCGGTGCGCGAAGCGCTGCACGCTGGCGCGCGCCAGCCGTGCGCCGTCTATCAGCGATGCGTGGTTCAGCTCTTCCGAAAAAATCGTGGCCTGCGCGCTGCCCAGGGCGGTCAGCACGGCCAGGTTGGCCATGTAGCCGCTGCAAAAATACAGGGCGTCGGCATCGGGAATATAGGGTGCTTGCCAGTGGGCAAGGCGCTCTTCCAACCGGGCGTGGGCCTCGGAGTGGCCCAGGATCAGGTGCGACCCCCCGCTGCCCGCCCCGTATCGGGCGGCGCCTTCACCCAGCGCTGCGGTCACGGCGGCATGGCTGGCCAGCCCCAGGTAGTCGTTGCTGCTGAAGTTCAGTACCTGGCGTGCCGGGCCCTGGGTTTCGCCGGACAGGGTCAGGCGCGGTGCGCAGGCCGAGGCGGTGGTGCGCCGCTGGCGCCGCAGGCCTTGGGCCTGCAGGGCGGCCAGGCCGTCATGAAGTTGCTCAAGCAAACGCATGGTGGGCTCCTGGCAGGGGGATGATTTTTTGCAGGGTTGTCAGCGTGCGCCCCACCATCAGGCGGATCTCGTCGTCGTCGATCACGTATGGCGGCATCAGGTAGACGGTGTGCCCGATGGGGCGCAGCAACAAACCCTGTTCGCGGGCGGCCAGGTGAAAGCTCTCGGCAAAGCGGTTTCCTGCTCGGGCGGGGTCGATATCAAACGCGAAGATCATGCCTTGCCGGCGCGGATGCCGCGCCAGGCCGGCCTGGATCCAGGGTTGCAGGCCGGTTTCCAGCGCCTTCCAGATCAGGCCGGAGCGCGCGT
Organism: Verticiella sediminum; assembly: GCA_040392445.1. GTDB lineage: Bacteria > Pseudomonadota > Gammaproteobacteria > Burkholderiales > Burkholderiaceae_B > Verticiella > Verticiella sediminum_A. The sequence continues at coordinate 18,045 of JBEBVZ010000040.1, read as the reverse complement.
GATTGCGTTCGAGCACGGCGTATTCGTCGAACAGCTCAAGGGTGGCCAGCGCGGCGGTGCAGGCCAGCGCATTGCCGGTGTAGGAATGCGAATGCAGGAAGCTGCGGGCTGGATCGTCATGGGCGAAGGCCTGGTAAATATCGTCGCGCGTCATGACCAGGGCCAGCGGCAGATAGCCGCCGCTGATGCCCTTGGACAGCGTCAGGAAGTCGGGCCATACGCCCGCGAGTTCGCTTGCGAAGAAGGTGCCGGAGCGCCCGCAGCCCACGGCGATCTCGTCGGCGATCAGGTGTACGCCGTATTTCGAACACAGGCGCCGGGCTTCGCGCACATAGGCCGCGTCGTGCATGGCCATGCCCGCGGCGCACTGCACCAGGGGCTCCAGTATCAGGGCGGCAATGTGCGAGTGGCGTTGTTCCAGCAGGGCTTCGAGTTGGCCTGCTGCGCGCAGGGCCACGTCATGGCGGGTTTCGCCCGGCCTGGCCTGTCGCCAGTCGGGTGAAGGCACCACGTGCGATGCGGCCAGTAGCGGGGCATAGGCTGTGCGAAACAGGGCGATGTCCGTGACGCCGAGCGCACCCACGGTTTCGCCGTGATAGCCATTGCTGACGCAGACGAATTCGCTTTTTTCGGCCAGTCCGGCGTTGCGCCAGAAGTGAACGCTCATCTTGAGCGCGATTTCCACTGCCGATGCTCCATCCGACGCGAAGAACGAGCGCTGCAGCGCATGTCCGGTCAGCGCCGCCAGGCGTTCGGCCAGCAGTATCGCTGGCGCATGGGTGCAGCCGGCCAACATGACATGGGGCAGGGTGTCGAGCTGCCGGCTTAGCGCCGCATTCAGGGCGGGATGGGCGTGGCCAAAAAGGTTTACCCACCACGAGCTGGTTGCGTCCAGGTAGCGCTGTCCGGCGTAGTCCGTCAGCCAGACACCTTTGCCGCTGGCGATGGGCAGGGGCGGGGCTTTGGTCAGCCGAATGGTTTGGGTGCATGGCGGCCACAAGGCATTCGCGCTGCGTTGCTGCCAGCCGGCGTTGTCCGGCAGGGCCGGTGCGGGGTGAGTTGATGGGGCTGTCGAGCGTGGCACGCAAGTTCCTCCTTTTGCGAAACCATCTGGAAAAAAAGTTGAGTCTGCATGGGCTGGAATGGCAGATATGCTCGTTGCAGAACTCATCCGGCGGCATGGTAAGGAGCGGTTTCATTTTGTGCAATAGGCGATGATGTCAATAAATAATTGACAGTAGACAGAAGATAAAAGAAGATGAGGTTGTTCTTCGGTGTTTGTCCCGTAACGGCACCGCATTTGCCTCGAGCCATGGGGCGAAAATATTTTTTCTCCCTGCGAACCGTTTGGGTATCCGATCCCATGGGCATGGGGTTTGCTGTTCCGACACTGCTTAAAACATCCACTGGAGATCGGAATGAACAAGGATCAAGTCAAGGGCGCTACCAAAGAGGTGGCAGGTAAAGTGCAGGAAGTGGCGGGAAAGGTCACCGGCAATGTTTCCACCCAGATCAAAGGTGTAGGAAAACAGGTCGAAGGGAAAACCCAACGTGCCGTGGGCGACGCCAAGGAAGTGCTGAAAGAGCACCGCTGAAGTGTTCCCCTCAGCCGCCTTGCCGCGTACAGTGTGGCTGGCGGCTGCATCACCGTCCGTATCAACCAGACAGGAGAGTCCATGAATACCGATCGTATCGAAGGCACCGTCGACAAGGCAGTTGGCAAGGTGCAGGAAGCCGCAGGCAATGTGCTGGACGACGAGGGCATGCGCGCCGAAGGCGTCGCGCGGCAGGTTTCGGGGGCAGCGCAAGATCTGTACGGCCAGGCGTGCGATCAGGTCAAGGGTGTTGCCTGCCAGGTGGCGCACAAGGTCGAACAGAACCCCATGGCGGCTTTGCTGGTGGCGGGGCTGGCGGGCTATGTGCTGGGGTTGCTGAGCCGCTCGCGCAACTAGAAAGGGCAGGGCTTTCCCCGCGCGGTGAAAGCCCTGTGCCGTCACCCGGCGGCGCTGTCCTGCGCCGCGCTGCACGAGTTCGCCGTCCAGCGGTAAACTTCCCTGCATGATAGAACTCGGCGTCAACATTGATCACGTGGCTACGCTGCGCCAGCAGCGCCACACCTCGTACCCTGATCCCGTACGTGCCGCACTCCTGGCAGAAGATGCCGGGGCGGATCTCATTACCCTGCACTTGCGTGAAGACCGTCGGCATATCCAGGACGCCGATGTCCATGCCTTGCGCAAGGTGCTGCGAACCCGCATGAACCTGGAGTGCGCCCTTACCGATGAAATGCTCGGCATCGCTTGCGAGGTGCGGCCGCACGACGTCTGCCTGGTGCCCGAGCGCCGCGCCGAACTGACGACCGAAGGCGGGCTGGAAGTGGCGGGGGCTTTCGACACCGTGCAGGCTGCGGTGGCGCGCCTGCAGGCGGCCGGCATCCGGGTTTCGCTGTTCATCGATCCCGACCCCGTGCAGATAGTCGCGGCACAGCGCACCGGTGCAACGGTGATCGAGCTGCATACCGGCGCCTATGCCGAGGCAAGCGGAGAGCTCGCCGCGCGCGAGTGCGCCCGCATCCAGGCGGCAGTCATTGAAGGCTTGCGCTGCGGCCTGCGTGTGAACGCCGGTCACGGCCTGCACTACGAAAACGTGCAGGCTATCGCCGCGCTCGATGGCATCGCCGAACTCAATATCGGTCACGCCATCGTGGCGCAGTCTGTTTTTTCTGGCTGGGAAGCGGCCGTGCGCGACATGAAGGCGCTGATGGTGACCGCCCGTACCCAGGCAGTGGGACGCGGCATCCTGGCAAGCGCCGGTCAGCCATGACGTCCGCCATCGCCGGCATCGGGCTCGACCTGCTGCGCATCGAGCGCATCGAGCGCGCGCTGGCGCGCCATGGCGAGCGGTTTGCCCGTCGCATATTGGGGCCGGAAGAGCTCGCCAAATACCTGGCGCGCAGCGAGCGTGCGCCCGTGCGCGGCGTGCGCTTTCTGGCGACCCGCTTTGCCGCCAAAGAGGCTTTTTCCAAAGCGATCGGGCTGGGCATGCGTATGCCCATGTATTGGCGCGCTGTCCAAACCCTCAACGAGCGCTCCGGGCGCCCGGTCATCGTGATCAGCGATCCGGTCCTGAAAGCCTGGTACGAAGAGCGCTTTGGCGCCGCTCATGTATCCTTGACGGATGAACACGACATGGTGGCGGCTTACGTCATCGTGGAACGACAACAATAAGCCAGGCCTTGGCAGCCTAAGCCTGCCCACGCCCAGGCAAGGTGAGGAAGGCATTATGTCTGTATCGAAAGCAGCCGCAGCCGAGGAGCAAGCGCAAAACCAGGCCGGCGCTGCCGGCTCGGTGTACGAGCGTCGTGGCGACCACTGGTTTGCCACGAGCCTGTCGCGCGGGCCCTGGAGCCCCGATGCCCAGCATGGCGGCGCGCCTTGCGGGTTGGTGACGCATCTGGCTGAATCGGCCTTTGGGCCGGGTTGGCATATGTCGCGGCTTACCGTGGACCTGGTGCGCCCGGTTCCGTTGGGTGAGCTCGAGGCCACGGTGGACACCACCGAAAGCCGTTCAACCGCCCGTGCCATGATCAGCCTGTATGCGGGTGGCCGTGAAGTACTGCGGGCCACGGTATTGCTGCAAAAAACAGGCTGTATCGAGCTGCCGGCGAATATCGTCATGCCCGCCACCTTGCCTTTCCCCCCGCCGCAGGCCTGTTCCCAGGCTGTGTCCTTTGGCTCCGGCACCCAAAGCGACCTGCAGCAATACCATGGCTCGGCGATACTTTCTCGTGTGGCGCGCGGCGACCCGACCCAGCCGGGGCCGCTGGCGGCCTGGATGCGGCTGAATGTACCCATGATCGACGGCGTCCCGAACACCGGCGCCGTCTGTGTGGCGGCGGTGGCTGACTTTGGCAGCGGCCTGAGCTGGGTGCTGCCCTTCGGGCAATACCTGTTCTCGAATGCGGATGTGTCCATCAGCCTGTTGCGCCCGCCGGTAGGCGAATGGGTGGGCGTCGACGCTACCAGCCACTTCGCCGACTGCGGCACCGGCAGCGCTATCTCTACCCTGTACGACGTCAACGGCTACATCGGCACCTGTATGCAAAACCTCGTCGTGCGCGACCGAACCTGAACCCACGCCGAAAACCGGGGTCAGACCACGGTTATGGTCAAGCACACGCCACCTTGGGCTTGAGCAGCAACAGGCCCGGGCGGTGGGGTAGGAATTGGGGGCAGACCGCGGTTTCTTTGAAACCGGAAACCGTGGTCTGACCCCGATTCTGGCGGCGGCGGGCTGATGGCGCTGGGTTACAGTGTCGGCTTTGCGCCGTGGCCCGGCGCAGGCCCTTGCAGAGCTTTCCGTCCATGAATCAAACCGTTAACACCCTTGCTCCCGGCCCCGTCATGGTGGATGTTGCCGGCACCTCGCTTACCGCGCACGAAATTGCCCGGCTGCAGCACCCCTCCACCGGTGGTGTCATTCTCTTTGCGCGCAACTTCACCAGCCGCGCCCAGCTCGTTGACCTGGTGGCCGGCATCCATGCCGCCCGCAACGAACCCCTGCTGGTGGCGGTGGACCACGAAGGCGGCCGGGTGCAGCGCTTTCGCACCGACGGCTTCACCGAGTTGCCCGCCATGCGTGCCCTGGGCCGGCTCTGGGACACCGATCCGCTGGTCGCCCTGCGCGCGGCCACCAGTGCGGGCTATGTGCTGGCCGCCGAGCTGCGTGCCTGTGGCGTTGACCTGAGCTTTACGCCTGTGCTTGACCTGGATTACGAGCGCAGCGGCGTCATCGGCAACCGAGCTTTCCATGGCGATGCGCGCATTACCGCCCAGCTCGCGCGGGCCTTGGTTCAGGGGCTGGCGCTGGCAGGCATGTCGGCCTGCGGCAAGCACTTCCCAGGCCATGGCTTTGTGCAGGCCGATTCCCATCATGCCCTGCCGGTGGACGAACGCAGCCTGGACGAGATCCTGGCCGACGATGCTGCGCCCTATGCCTGGCTGGGGGATGCCGTCCTGCCGTCCGTGATGCCGGCCCATGTGGTCTATCCCCAGGTCGACCAGCATCCCGCCGGTTTTTCGCCGATCTGGGTGCGCGAGATCCTGCGTGGCCGCCTGGGCTATGACGGCGTCGTATTTTCCGATGACCTGACCATGGAAGGCGCCACGGTCGCCGGCGACATCCTGGCGCGTGCCCACGCCGCCCTGGGCGCCGGCTGCGACATGGTGCTGGTATGCAATCGCCCCGACTTGGCCGACGAGCTGCTGGCACGACTGGATGTGGCGCCCAACGCCGAATCGATTGCACGCCTGCGCCGCCTGCAGCCCAGCTTCCCCGCGCCGGACTGGGACACCCTGCAGGCAGAGCCCAGGTACCAGCGTGCCTTGCAAGACATCCGCCAATTGGCTTGATGCCGGCCTGACCCGCTTACGCCATGACCGACGTTTTCGATATTCGCGCCTTCCTGGCCCAGTTGCCGCATTTGCCCGGCGTCTATCGGCATATCGACGCCGAAGGCACGGTTTTGTATGTAGGCAAGGCCCTGGACCTGAAAAAGCGTGTTTCGTCATATTTCCAGAAAACGCCGTCCAGCCCGCGCATCGCCCACATGATCGCGCGGGTGGTCAAGGTCGAGGTCTCGGTCACCCGTTCCGAGGCCGAAGCGCTGCTGCTGGAAAACAACCTCATCAAGTCGTTGGCGCCGCGCTACAACATCCTGTTTCGCGACGACAAGTCCTATCCTTACCTGAAAATCAGCGGTCACGAATTCCCGCGCATTTCCTACTATCGTGGCGCCACCGACCGCCGCCATCAGTTCTTCGGCCCCTATCCCAATGCCTGGGCGGTGCGCGAGAGCATGCAGATCCTGCAAAAGGTGTTCAAGCTGCGCACCTGCGAGGACTCGGTCTTTGCCAATCGGTCGCGGCCCTGCCTGCTGTATCAGATCGGCCGCTGCTCGGGACCTTGCGTCAAGATCATCGACAAGGAAGATTACGACAGGGATGTGCGCCGCGCCGTGCGCTTTCTGCAGGGCCACACCAAGGACGTCATGGACGATATCGAGGCGCGCATGCTGCAGGCTTCGGCTGATTTGCGGTTCGAAGAGGCCGGAGTCCTGCGCGACCAGATGCAGGCGCTGGCCAAGGTGCTGCAGCAGCAGACCATGGAGTCCGACGGCGAGGACACCGATATCATCGCCATCGAGATCGCCGGCGGACGCGTCTGCGTCAACCTGGCCATGGTGCGCGGCGGCCGCCACCTTGGCGACAAGGCTTTTTTCCCCACCCATGTGGATGGCGACGAGCCGGCCGCGGTGCTGGAAGCCTTTGTCTCGCAACACTATATGGATAGCCGGATGCCGCCGGTCATCGTGGTCTCGCATCAGCTGCCGGCCGATTCCGAAGTCATGGAACTGTTGGCCAGTACCGCTGGGCAGCGGGCGCGCCTGTTGCACCAGCCCCAGGGCGTGCGGCGCAGCTGGCTCGAGCAGGCCCAGCAAAATGCCAGCCTGGCGCTGACTCGCCTTCTGTCGGAAGTGGGGTCGCAGCAGTCGCGCACCCGGGCGCTGGCCGAGGTGCTGGGGCTGGATGCCGATCCCCAGGCACTGGAAAACCTGCGTATCGAGTGTTTTGACATCAGCCACACGGCGGGCGAGGCCGCGCAGGCATCCAACGTGGTGTATCACCACCATGCCATGCAGACGCGCGAATACCGCCGCTACAACATTGTCGATATCACCGGGGGCGACGACTATGCCGCCATGCGCCAGGTGCTGACTCGCCGCTTCGAGCGCACGGCGCAGGGCGATCTTCCCTTGCCGGGCGTGGTCCTGATCGATGGCGGCAAGGGGCAGGTGTCCATTGCGCGCCAGGTATTCGAAGAGCTCGGCCTGGATGCCGGCGTACTGGTGGGCGTGGCCAAGGGGGAAGGGCGCAAGGTCGGTCTGGAAACCCTGGTCTTTGCCGACGGGCGCGAGCCCCTGGCGCTGGGGCGTGACTCGGCCGCCTTGATGCTGGTGGCCATGGTGCGAGACGAGGCGCACCGGTTTGCCATCACCGGCATGCGCGCCAAGCGGGCCAAGGTGCGCAACGTCTCCAGGCTGGAGGAGATCGAAGGCATAGGCCCCAAGCGCCGACAGCGCATGTTGATGAGATTCGGCGGTTTGCGCGGCGTGGCCGCAGCCAGCGTAGAAGAACTCGCCAGCGTGGAAGGCGTCTCCGTAGAGTTGGCCGAGCGCATATACAAGGCTTTGCACTAGATCTGACTCAAAAAGTTACATAGCTCGACCTTGGGTGCTCCCTTTGAGGAATACCGCTGGATTAAGATACGCCTATGCCTATGAACCTGCCTATCGTCCTCACCTGGGCCCGGATCTTCATGATCCCCCTGCTGGTGGGCATGTATTACCTGCCTTCCAGCGTGCTGGCGGAAACCACCCGCGACAGCCTGGCGGCATTTGCCTTCGTGTTCGCGGCTCTCACCGATTGGTTCGACGGCTGGCTTGCCCGGCGCTGGAACCAAACATCCTCGTTTGGGGCTTTCCTGGACCCGGTCGCCGACAAGCTGATGGTTTCCGCAGCACTGCTGATCCTGCTGGCGCTGGGGCGGGTGGACGTCCTGATCGCGCTGGTGATCATCGGCCGTGAAATCGCCATTTCGGCACTGCGCGAATGGATGGCCCAGGTCGGTGCACGCGCCAGCGTGGCGGTCAACTGGCTGGGCAAGGTCAAGACCGCGGCCCAGATGGCGGCAATTCCTTGCCTGCTATACAACCGCCCGGCATTTGGTATCGATATCGCATGGTGGGGCACCCGCCTGATCGAGGTCGCCGCCGTCCTGACGGTGTGGTCGATGCTGTATTACTTGCGGCGCGCCTGGCCGGTCATCAAGGAAAAGGCGGGCTGACGCGTCCGGAATCCAGTTATGGCTTATGTGCTCGACTCGCAATCCGCCTCACTTGCCGGCAGCAACGACTGGAAGGTCATTTCACTGGTGGGCGCCGCGCATGCCGGGTCTCATTTTTTCCAGTTGGTGATCCCGTCCCTGTATGTATCGCTAACCGCCGCCTTCGGACTGGACTTCGCCCAGCTCGGCCTGCTGGTGTCGGTGTTCTTCGTGCTCTCGGGCCTGGGCCAGGCTTCCAGTGGCTTCGTCGTGGATCGCCTGGGCACCCGCCCGGTGCTGTGGTTCGGGTTGGCCTGTTTCGTGGTGTCGGGCATTTTGCTGGGTGCGGCCACAGGCTATCCCATGTTGCTGCTGGCCGCGGCGGTGGGCGGGGTAGGCAACTCGGTGTTCCATCCCGTTGATTTTTCCATCCTGAACCAGCGCGTCAGCACGGGGCGGCTGGGCCATGCTTTCAGTACGCACGGGCTCACCGGCTACCTGGGCTGGGCTGTCACGCCCCTGTTTATTACGGGGCTGACCCTGCTGGCGGGCTGGCGTGTGGCGGCCTTTGGCGCGGCAGCGTTGCTGGCGCTGATCCTCCTGGCCACCGTCGTGTGGCGCAGCCTGCTTTCTGGCACCGCCGCCAACGATGCGGTTGCCGGTGACCCTGTCCATCGTCAGCCGGCGCCCAAGCAGGGTGTGCTGCAAACCCTGGCCGCGCTGCTGGCCAGCCCGGCATTGTGGGGAGCCTTTCTTTTCTTCGGCATGACATCCATGTCGCTGTCGGCCATCCAGAACTACACCTTGCCGATATTGAGCAGTCTCTATCAGGTATCGGCGGTGACCGCCGGTTCCGCCTTGTCCGGCTATATGGTTGCCGCTGCCTGCGGCATGTTTGCGGGCGGCTTTCTGGCCAATACGAATCCGCATACCGAACGCGTGATAGCGCTTGCATTCATCGTAAGCGGCGGCTTGTTGGTGGGGTTGGCCATGGGGGGCATTCCCGCATGGCTGGCCTTGCCGGCGTTGGCCGCTTCCGGATTTTGCTCGGGCATTGCCGGCCCCTCGCGCGACATGCTGATCCGCCGCGTCACCCCCAAGGGCGCACTGGGCTCGGTATACGGCCTGGTGTATTCGGGCATGGACGCCGGTGCGGCAAGCGCGCCGCTGCTGTTCGGCCTGATGCTGGATTCGGGCTGGACCCACGGCCCCTGGCTGGGCGCCGGCGCGGCCTTGTGGGTTGCCGCCGTGCTTGCCGCCCACATTGCCCGTATTGCCCGCCGCCAAGAGGCCGCCATCGCCTAGGGTCAAATCGGCTTGGCTGTCGGGTTTGGCGCCTGTTCACCATCGTGTGGGCAGGCGCTTTGTTCATCCGGCGTCCTGCGCGCAATGCCTTGCTGGTTCCACAGACGCTTGGTGTCGTTGCTTGGCGTGGTCGGGGGAAGCCTTGCGGGCGGGGCCGGCGGCCATGGTCGCGGCATGTTCCTGGAGAGCCCCGGACGGGATTATGTTGCCAGGCAACATAGGCGTATTTCATAAACAGCAAAGCCGTTTCACATCATGAAATCTTTGTTGTAAGTACTTGATTTAAATGGCCATAATTTTCTGTCTTATATAAGACATAGGCATTGAAGGCTTTGCACCATGAGACTAAACTATCGTCATGGTTTGGCTTTCGTGACGGCGGTTTTTCCCCACGAAACGACGAACGGCAAGTTACCTTTTAAACCTCATCAGGAATCATCATGTCGACACGCGAACAGGAAATTCAGAAGCTGCGCCAGGAATGGGCCGAAAATCCCCGCTGGAACGGTATCAAGCGCGGTTATTCGGAACAGGAAGTCATCAATCTGCGTGGTTCGGTCCAGGTCGAGCACACCCTGGCCCGCCGTGGATCCGAGCGCCTCTGGAACCTGTTGCACACCGAGCCGTTCATCAACTCGCTGGGCGCCCTCACCGGCAACCAGGCCATGCAACAAGTCAAGGCTGGCCTCAAGGCCATCTACCTGTCGGGCTGGCAAGTCGCTGGCGACGCCAACCTGGCCGGTGAAATGTACCCCGACCAGTCGCTGTATCCCGCCAACTCGGTACCGCAAGTCGTGCGCCGCATCAACAACTCGCTGCAACGTTGCGACCAGATCCAGTGGATGGAAGGCAAGCAGCCGGGCGACGAAGGCTACATCGACTACCTGGCTCCCATCGTTGCCGATGCCGAAGCCGGTTTTGGCGGCGTGCTGAACGCCTTCGAACTGATGAAGGCCATGATCGACGCCGGCGCGTCGGGCGTGCACTTCGAAGACCAGCTGGCTTCCGTGAAGAAGTGCGGCCACATGGGTGGCAAGGTTCTGGTGCCCACCCGTGACGCCGTCGCCAAGCTCGTGGCTGCCCGTCTGGCCGCCGACGTTGCTAACGTTCCCACGCTGCTGCTGGCTCGTACCGATGCCGACGCCGCCGACCTGGTCACTTCCGACGTCGACGAAAACGATCGCCCCTTCATCACCGGCGAGCGCACGATCGAAGGCTTCTTCCGCACCCGCCCTGGCATCGACCAGGCCATCTCGCGCGGTCTGGCCTATGCTCCGTACGCCGACCTGATCTGGTGCGAAACGGCTACTCCCAACCTGGAATACGCCCGCAAGTTCGCCGAAGCCATCCACAAGCAGTTCCCCGGCAAGCTGCTGTCGTACAACTGCTCGCCTTCCTTCAACTGGAAGAAGAACCTGGACGACGCCACCATCGCCAAGTTCCAGCGCGAACTCGGCGCCATGGGCTACAAGTACCAGTTCATCACGCTGGCTGGCTTCCACTCCCTGAACTACGGCATGTTCGATCTGGCCTACGGCTATGCTCGCAACAACATGTCGGCCTTCGTCGAGCTGCAGCAGAAGGAATTCGCAGCAGCCGACCGCGGCTTCACCGCTGTAAGGCACCAGCGCGAAGTGGGCACCGGCTACTTCGACGCCGTTACCCAAACCATCGAAGGTGGCCAGTCCTCGACCACGGCTCTCACGGGTTCGACCGAAGAAGAGCAGTTCGATAACAAGGTAGCCTAATACCTGTTCCGGCTTCGCCAATCGCGAGGCCGGAACAGCAGAGCATGGTCCAGAGCCTTGCCTGCCTCTCCGGCCTGGCTTTGTCCAGGCAAGAATTGAAAACCGCCGTATTCCGGCGGTTTTTTTTTGGCCGTGACAAAAGCGCCGGGCAGGGCCAGCCAAGCTTGCCGCTTCGGTGCGTCAGGGAAAGTACTCGCTTGTTTCACCAGAGCACGTCGGGCATTGTTCAGGAAAGCGCTTGCCAGGTAAGAAAACATGACGGTCGGCAAGCAAGAACAACGTGGCGGAGAAAGCTTTGGCGGCTGCTGCACCGATTCTGCGGGTGGATGGCCTGACGCTGGCTTTTGGCGGCGTCAAGGCACTGAATGGCGTTGGCTTTGACGTCGAGCCGGCATCCATCACGACCGTCATCGGCCCCAATGGCGCCGGCAAAACCTCGCTTTTCAACACCATCTCGGGTTTTTATCGTCCCAGCCAGGGAACGGTACAGTTCGAAGGCCGCAATATCTCGCGGGTTCCGGCTTCCCAACGGGCAAAGCTGGGGCTGGCCCGCAGCTTCCAGAACATTGCCTTGTTTCGCGGCATGACGGTGCTGGACAACATCAAGCTCGGGCGCCACTGCCATCTGAAAACCAATGTGCTGCAGGGCCTGTTCTACCTGGGCGCGGCGCGGCGCGAGGAAATGGCGCTGCGCGCCGACATCGAAGAGCGCATTATCGATTTCCTGGAAATCGACCATATCCGGCATGCGCCGGTCTCGGCTTTGTCCTACGGCCTGCAAAAGCGGGTGGAAATGGCGCGCGCCCTGGCGATGCAGCCCAAGGTATTAATGCTGGACGAACCGGTGGCCGGGATGAATCGGGAAGAAACCGAGGACATGGCGCGCTTCATCCTGGATGTCCGCGCGGAGTGGGGCGTCACCGTGCTGATGGTAGAGCACGACATGGGCCTGGTCATGGATCTGTCCGACCATGTGGTGGTGTTGAATTTCGGCCAGGTGATTGCCGACGGCACCCCTGCCCAGGTGCAGGCCGACCCCGAGGTGATCAAGGCGTATCTGGGCGCGGGCGACGTCGCCGACCTGCGCCGCCGCCTGCGCACGCCTGCGGAGGCCGCCTAGATGGATTGGCTATTCCTGCTGGAAGTCGTACTGGCGGGCATAGGCAGCGGGGGCCTGTATGCGCTGGCGGGATTGGCTTTCGTCATCATCTACAAGGCTACGCGGGTGGTGAACCTGGCTATCGGCGAAATGCTGATGATGGGGGCTTACTTCTTTCTTACCTTCTTTGCCGTGATGTCGCTGCCGGTTTGGGCGGCGGTCGTGCTGGCCATTATCGCCAGCGGCGTCATGGGCGGCGTGATCGAGCGTCTGGCTATCCGGCCGATGCTGGGCGAGGCGCCGATCTCGGCCTTCATGGTCACGGTGGGCCTGGGTTCCATCCTGGTTGGCCTGGTTGAACTGATCTGGTCGGCAGACCAGCGACGCCTGCCCGAGTTCATGCCATCCGAACCCATTTTCCTGGGCGAAGCCTTTGTGTCGTCCAAGGTTTTCTATGGTTTTCTGGTGGCCCTGGTCCTGGTCGCCATCGTGGTGGCGGTGTTTCGTTACTGGCGCGGCGGCGTGGCCTTGCGGGCCACGGCATCCGACCAGGGGGCGGCCTATGCCATGGGGATCAACGTGCCACGCGTGTTTTCCCTGGCCTGGGTGGCCGCCGCCGCGCTGGCCGCGGTGTCGGGCATCGTGGTCGGCGCCATTGGCGGCCTGTCCTCTTCGATGGGCGTGTTCGGGCTCTCGGTGCTGGTGGTCGTGATCGTAGGCGGTCTCGATAGCGTGGTGGGGGCCTTGCTGGCGGGTTTGCTCATCGGCGTGCTCGAGGCGCTGGCCGGGGCCTACCTTGGAGGAGAGTACAAGCTGCTGGCCACCTTCCTGGTATTGGTGGTGGTGCTGATGCTGCGGCCCTACGGGCTTTTTGGTACCCGTGAAATCGAGAGGCTCTGATCATGCGTATCGGCACCGCCAGACAGGACTACATGGCCGACGAGGCCTTGTTCGACACCCCTACCCAGCGCGCCTGGATGGGGGTGCTGCTGGCCGCCCTGGTCTTGTATCCCTTCCTGGCCAACGATTACTGGCTCTACCTGGCCTGCCTGGTGGCCATCCATGTCGCCAGTGCCACCGGCTTGAACATACTTACCGGCTATACCGGCCTCGTCAGCTTGGGCCAAGCGGCGTTCATGGGGCTGGGGGCCTATACGGTGGCCGTGCTCGAAACGCGGTATGGCACGCCCTTCCTGCTCAATTTGCTGGCGGGCGGTGTCGTTGCCATGGTGGGCGGCATTATCGTGGGCGTGCCCTCGCTGCGCGTAAAGGGTCTGTATCTGGCCATCGCCACGATTGCCGCGTCCTTCATCGCGCATTTTCTCTTCATCAACCTGGGCTTCACCGGCGGCACGGCGGGGCTCTCGGTGCCGCCCGCCAAGGTGTTCGGCCTGGCGCTCGATACCTCGTTTCGTATCTACTGGCTGATCATGCCGGTGACCATCTTGATGGTGCTGGGCGCAGCCAACCTGTTCCGTACCCGGGTAGGACGCGCCTTCATCGCCATTCGCGACCGCGATATTTCGGCCGAAGTCCTGGGCATTCCGTTGTTGCGCTACAAACTGCTGTCGTTTGCGCTGTCGTCGTTCTATGCCGGTGTGGCAGGCGGGCTGTGGGCCTACTTCTTTCGTGTGGTCACGCCCGAAAGCTTTCCGCTGATCCTGTCCATCTTTTTCCTGGCTGCCATCATCGTCGGCGGCATGGGCTCCATCCTGGGCGCGATCCTGGGGGCCACCTTCATGACCATGGTGCCCGAGGTGCTGCGCCTGGTGGTGGGCTGGCTACCCATAGACGGCGATACCTTGCAGTATGTGTCGCCGGTACGAACCATCGTGTTCGGTGTGTTGATTGTTGTTTTTCTGATTTTCGAGCCGCACGGGCTGGCTGAAGTGTGGCGTCGCATCCGGCGTTTCTTTCACCTTTGGCCGTTCCGCACCTAGGTGTCGGTGGCCATCAATTCCAAGCACCAGGAGACAACCATGACCCGTAAGCTTTCCTTGCCCGGCCTGGTCCGGCGGCTGGTTCTACCGATGTCGCTGGCCGCCGGTATGGCCGCTGCCAGCGGTGCGCTTGCTCAGCAAAAGGAAGAGATCGTCATCGGCGGCTCGATCCCCATGAGCGGCGTGTTTTCGTTTGCGGGGGTGGGCATACATGCCGGCATCGGCGACTACGTGAAAATGCTCAACGAGGCTGGTGGCATCGAAGGGCGAACGGTACGCTATGTGCCGGAGGACACGGCCTACAAGGTTGACGTCTCGGTGGCGGCATTCAAGAAAATCACCAGCCAGGACAAGATCAGCCTGTACTACGGGGATTCCACCGGGTTTGCCAAGACCATCAATCCCGAGCTCGACCGCATGGGCAGCATCCTGATGACGGGGGCCTCGTTTGCCTCTGAAATCAACAATCCGGAAAAATTCCCGGCCCAGTTCCTGGTCGGCCCCGACTACACCGAAATGTTCGGCATCCTGTTGCGCTATATCGCCAAGGAAAAGCCGGGCGCCAAGGTGGCCTTCGTGTATTCGGATACCGAGTTCGGGCGCGATCCCATCGAGACGTCGCGCAAGGCGGCCAAAGAGCTGGGGCTGGAAGTCTCCGCCGAGATCATGACGCCGCCGGGCAGCGTGGATGTTTCCACCGAGGTGCTCAAGCTGCGCCGGGCCAACCCCGACTACACCATATTCCATGGCTACATCCTGGCCCCCATCCCCGAGTTCATCTCGCAAGGCAAGCAGATGGGCTTGAAGAGCCGCTATATGGGCACCTTCTGGACCATGGACAACTCCACCGTCATGAAAATGGGCGAGCACGCCGACGGCTTCATGGGGGTGATGCCTTTCCGTTACTACTACGACGAGGAAGGCAACTCGCCCATGCTCAAGAAAATCCGCGAGATGCGCCCCGAGTACCAGAGCACAGCCTATACCCAGGGCTTTTTGTCGGCCATGCTGCTTACCGAAGCGGCCAAGCGCACCTTGGCCAACAAGAAAGAGCTGACCGCGGGCAATATGAAGGCGGCCCTGCAGTCCATCCAGGATTTCGATACGGGCGGCCTGATCGGTGTGCCGATCAGCATCAAGGGCAACTCCTTGCCGGTGGGGCGCATCTATCGCGCCGACTACAGCCAGAAGAAGATGGTGCCCGCGTCCGACTGGATCGTGCTCGAGTAAGCGCTTGCCGGAGATCGTCTTGAACGCTGACATGCCTGCGCCGGGGGTGGCCCCCGTCCTCGAGATCAACAATATCGAGGTGGTCTACAACAAGGTCGTGCAGGTCTTGCGCGGCCTGTCGCTGGTGGTGCCGGCGGGGCAGGTGGTTGCCCTGCTGGGCAGCAACGGCGCAGGAAAATCGACCACGCTCAAGGCGGTCAGCGGCCTGCTCGGTCTCGAGGACGGCGAGATGCTCAAGGGCCACATCACTTTCAATGGCCAGGATGTTGCCAAGCTTGCGCCGCACCAATTGGTGCGCAAGGGCATGAGCCACGTCATGGAAGGGCGCCGGGTATTCGAAGACCTGACCGTCGAGGAAAACCTGGTGGCCGCCACCTACGCCTTGTCGGGCCGGCGCGCCAGCCGTGCCGATTTCGACCTGGTGTACGAGTATTTTCCGCGCCTGCACGAACGGCGGCGAGGCCTGGCGGGGTATTTGTCTGGTGGCGAGCAGCAGATGCTGGCCATCGGCCGGGCGCTGCTGGCGCAGCCCAGGCTGATGCTGCTCGACGAGCCTTCGCTGGGTTTGTCGCCCATGCTGGTGGAAAGCATTTTCATGATTATCGCGCGCATCAATGCCGAGCAGAACACGGCAATGCTGCTGGTCGAGCAGAACGCCTCGGTGGCGCTGGCCGTGGCCCACTACGGCTACATCATGGAAACCGGCAAGGTCATGATAGATGGCAGCGCCGAAAAACTGGCGCAGGATCCCGACGTGCGCGAGTTCTATCTGGGCATAGGCGGCAGCGGCGAGGCGCGCGGCTTTCGCGACGTCAAGCACTACAAGCGCAGAAAGCGCTGGCTTTCGTAAAGGGCGTGGCAATGATGTCGAGCGCACCAGAAAAAGAGGCCCTGCCCGAGCTCACCATGCCGCAGATGCTGCGCGAGCAAGCCAGCCGGCAGCCTGCGGGAATTGCTGTCCGCCAGAAGGAATTTGGCATTTGGCGGCCTTTTTCCTGGGCCGATTACTGGCGGCGGGCCAGGCATGTCGGCATGGGCTTGCGTGCATTGGGCCTGGCCGAAGGCGGCCACGTCGGTGTGCTGTCCGAGAACCGCGTCGAGTGGGTGCTGACCCAGATGGGCGCAGGCGCCATCGGGGCGATCACGGTCGGCGTCTATCCCACCAGCCCAAGCACCGAAGTCAGCTATGTGCTGAATCATGCCGACATCGAGCTGGTGGTCTGCGAAGACCAGGAACAAACCGAAAAAGTGCTGCAAGTGCGCCACGAGCTGCCGCGCCTGCGCCGTATCGTGGTGATGGAAAGCAAGGGCTTGCGCAGCTATGCCGACGAGGTGCGCGAACTGGTCTGCACCTTCGACGATATGGAAAGGCTGGGGGCCGGGCAGGATGCCGCGCAGGCGGATGTCATAGACGAGCAGCTGGCCCGCCAGCGGCTCGACGACATCGGGCTGATGATCTATACCTCGGGTTCCACGGGCAAACCCAAGGGTGCGATGATCAGCTACCGGAATATACGGGCAGTGGTGCCCGGTATCGTCGATCGCCTGGGCCTGAGTCAAAAAACCTCGCACCTGTCGTATCTGCCGCTGTGCCATGTGGCCGAACAGATGCTGACGACCTTTGTTCCGATGTACCTGGGGTCGCAGGTGAACTTTGGCGAATCGATACGCACGGTGCAGGAAGACCTGCGGGAAGTCGCGCCCAGCATGTTCCTGGGGGTGCCTCGCATCTGGGAAAAGCTGCATGCGGCCATCAGTATCAAGATGCAGGAGGCCCGGCCGCTGGCCAAGTGGCTGTACGCATGCGCGATGCAGGCCTGCACGCCACTGGCCGAAAAAGCGCCGGCGCAACGCACCCTGGGCGAGCGGCTTACTTATGCCTTCTGGTACTGGCTGATACTGCGTGCCCTGCTCAATTTCATCGGCCTGCGCCACTGCACGGTGGCGCTTACCGGTGCGGCGCCCATCCCGCCCGAAGTCGTGCGCTACTTTCGCATTCTGGGCGTGCCGCTGCTGGAAGTGTATGGCCTGACCGAAAGCACGGGCATGGTGCTGGGCCAGCATGCGCAGCGCGTGCGCATAGGCACGGTAGGCGAGCCCATCCTGGGGGTGCAGTACCGGATGGGGGCGCAGGACGAACTCCTGGTCAAAGGCGATATGGTCTTCGTGGGCTACTACAAGAGCCCCGAGCAAACCGCAGCGGTACTGGAAGATGGCTGGCTGAAAACGGGCGACGTCATTGCCGCAGAAGGCGGCATGCTGCGCATCGTCGATCGGCTCAAGGACATCATGATCACCGCCGGCGGCAAGAACCTGACGCCGTCCGAGATCGAGAACGCGGTCAAGGGCAGCCCCTATATCAAGGAATGTATTGTGATCGCCGACGGCCGCAAATACGTGTCCGCGCTGATCCAGATCGAGTTCGATACCGTCGCCAAGTGGGCTGAATCGCAAGGCATAGCCTTTACCCATTTCCGTTCGCTGGCCGAGCACGATGCGGTGCACGAGCTGGTTCAGCAGGAAATCGAGCGCGCCAACCGGCAGCTTGCGCAGGTGTCGAACATCCGGCGATTCCACCTGCTGGTGAAGGAACTGGACCACGACGATGGCGAGGTCACCGCCACCATGAAAGTGCGGCGTGCCAGCATCTATGGCAAGTATGCGCAACAGATAGAAGCGCTGTACGTTTGAGCCGGCGAGTGTGGCCGGCCTGGCCCTGGGCTTGGCTTAGGCCTGCAAGCAATGCGGTCGACTGGCCGATACCCTGGCAAGCCGCCGGCTGCGGGCCTTGCGCTGCCCCGGCCTATTCCCAATAGGCTGGGGCGGCGTAGCGCTGGCG
>JBEBVZ010000039.1:0-43734 GCA_040392445.1 Verticiella sediminum | reverse complement strand
TCCATTGATGGGACATTAAATGGCGGAACATTTAATGGTCTTGTTTTTGGTGGGGTTTTGGCGGGGGTGGTTTGGTGGGCGGCCTTGCCACCGATGGGGCGGGGTGGTTGCGTTTTGCGAGGCGTGGGGTATCTGCACAAGGTGGTTTTTCGCCAGGCGCTCCCTTCTTTGGTCTGCGCAAGATGGTTGGCGACGAAAATCAGGGTTGGCGGTTTTGTGTCACGCGCTAGATTCGGCGTCGAGTCTAGCGAGGTCTTGTCTTTGGTGTTGTGTTTTATTGTTTTCAGAGATTAAGTAAAAAAGGATCATTCCAATATTTTATAAATATCGGAATGATCCTTTTTTTAGTCCGGGCATGAGGCCATGCCCAGAGTGCTTGCTTACAGGGTGCTTTCCAGTCCAAGAATGGTCGTGGCCTGGCTGGACAGGACGCCACCGTTGCCATGCACCAGTGCGGTTTCCACGCCTTGCACCTGGCGTTCGCCGCCTTCGCCGCGCAGCTGGCGAACGGCCTCGATGGTGATGAACATGCCATACATGCCAGGGTGCACGCACGACAGGCCGCCACCGTTGGTGTTCACCGGCAGGCGTCCGCCCGGGGCGATCCCGCCGTTGGCAACGAATGCGCCGCCTTCACCCTTCTTGCAGAAACCCAGGTCTTCCAGGAAGAGGATGGTGTTGATGGTGAAGGCGTCATAGACTTCGACAACACCGATGTCCGAGGCCTTCATGCCGGCCATTTCATAGGCGCGCTTGCCCGAATCGCTGGCGGCGGTCACGGTAAGCTCGGGCATGCAGGCGATCTGGCGATGCCAGTTGGCCACGCCCGTGCCCAGCACGAACACGGGTTTCTTGGCCAGGTGCTTGGCGCGCTCGGCGCTGACCACCACGTAGGCGCCGGCGCCATCGGTTACCAGGCAGCAGTCGCGCACGGTCAGCGGGTCGCTGATCATGCGGGCGTTGATGACGTCTTCGATCGACAGCGGGTCGCGCGAGAACGCTTCGGGGTTCAGGCGTGCCCAGGCGCGTGCCGCGACAGCCACTTCAGCCAGTTGCTCGCGGGTCGTGCCGAAATCGTGCATGTGGCGATGCGCGGCCAGCGCATAGCTGGTGGGCGGGTTGAACGGCGCGTAGGGCGCTTCATAGGGCATGGGGTCCAGCATGGCGCGCAGCTTGCCTTGCTGGGCACGGCCCGTGCCGGTGCGCTGGGTGCTGCCGTAGCAGACCAGTACCGCGTTGCAGATGCCTGCCTGGATGGCGAGGGCCGCCTGCTGCAGGTGGGCCACGAACGACGAGCCGCCTATCATGGTGCTGTCGGTGAACGTGGGTTTGATGCCCAGGTACTCGGCAACACCCATGCCCCACATGGTGGCGCTGACGCTGGCCGTCATCAGGCCGTCGATGTCGCTCATCTTCAGGCCGGCGTCTTCCACCGCCCGGCGAGCGGAGTCGGCCAGGATTTCCATTTCGGTAAAACCGTGGGCTTCGCCACAACCGGCCTGGCCCACGCCCGCAATGGCGATCGAGCCGCGCAAATCTGTCGGCTTCATGCCTGATCTCCTTGACGACGGAATACCAGCAGCTTGCTTTCGCCCTGCTGAATGATGTCGGCCTGCACGGCCATGCCGATGGCGACGTCGGCGGGAGGAATGCCTTCGACGCGGCTCATCAGGCGCGGGCCTTCCTCGAGGTTGATGAGGGCAACGTTGTAGTCGCCGCCGGCGTCGGCCTTGCGGCGCACAACGGTCGTGGAGTACACGGTGCCTTTGCCCGAGGGCTTGACCCAGTCAAGCTTGCCCGAGCCGCAATGCGGGCAAACGATGCGAGGGTAGAACACATGCTTATCGCAGCTGGTGCATAGCTGGATCTGAAAGTTACCCGCGTTCAACTCGCGAAAGTAGGTTTTCTCCGGGCCGCTGGCTTGGTCCGGGGCGGTGGCTTGAGTCACTGTCGCTCCTTTAATTCAATATCGCCCAATTTTTACAGCTCGAACCATATCGGCGATCCGTTGCGCCCGCTATCTGTATTTCCGAAAGAGTTGGTTCCGTGATAGTTAACGGAAATGCGGGCCAGGGACGCGCGGGGCAAGCCTTCATGGTTGCCAAATCAGGGGTTTCAAGATGCGGAATTGAGGCGGCGCCAGTGGCGTGAGAAGCTTCGCCCCGCTTGGTAGAGGGCCGCAGTGGCGCCGTTGCGAGAGGTATCTAACTACAAGTGTGGTTTTTTCGCCCACAAGGTGGAGACGGAAGCTGGTATTTCAAGCCCTCAGTGATTGCTAGTCAGTAAGAAAACACGCTATACTCGACGGGTTTGACGCCTATAGAACAAGGATTCGCGTGCCCCAAGGCCTACCCCAAGACCCATGGGACGATGATCAAGATTTGCCTGTAGAAGTCAGTGTCGTCACAGCCGAGCAGCTGGTCGAATTGAACCGCAGTGCAGCTCGTACGCTTTTGCGGACTATCGTTGCACAGGTTGTGGCGGCGACAGTGGTGGCTTTATTGGCATGGCTGGTGGCAGGTGTTGCGGCAGGGGTTTCGGCTCTTGTTGGCGCAGCTGCTTACGCGATACCAAGCGTTCTGTTTGCATTGCGATTGCTGTTTGGCATGGTCAAGCCCGGTGGGGCCAATCCTGCCACGTTTTTTTTCGGCGAGTTTTTCAAGCTGGGCTCTGCGGCGTTGCTGCTAGGGTTGGCAGTGAAGCTGGGCCAGAACGAACTGGTATGGCCTGCATTGCTGGTTGGCTTGATCGTGGCCCTGAAAAGCCATTACTGGTTGTTGTTATTCAAAGATTCGTAATCCACTTGGCTGGCAGCCGGCGTGTCCGGAAGCTACTCAGGTAAAACGTTAGGGTTTTCAGATGGCTAGTGCTGCGCCTACCGCATCCGAATACATTGTGCACCATATGGGGCACTTTAATAATATCGGTGAACCGCAATCCGTCATCGCGCATTTTGGCGTAGTCAACTACGACTCGCTGTTCTGGTCCATTCTCATGGGCGCGATCACCTGCTTCATATTGTGGCGTGCGGCCCGCACGGCAACCGCCGGCGTGCCTGGCCGTTTCCAGGCTGCCATCGAAATGCTCGTCGACATGGTCGAAGAGCAGGCCAAAAGCATTATCCCCAACGAGACCACGCGTCGCTTCGTGTCGCCGTTGGCACTTACCGTTTTCCTGTGGATCGTGCTGATGAACGCACTCGATCTGCTGCCCGTCGACCTGGTTTCGCGCGTGCTGGCCTGGACGGGTGTCGAATCGGCTATCCCGTATCACCGTATTCTGCCGACCGCCGACCTGAACGTGCCGCTGGGCATGTCGCTGGGTGTTCTTTTGCTCATGCTGTACTACGGCATCAAGATCAAGAACCCTGTCGGCTTTGTTAAAGAACTCTTCACGGCTCCGTTCCACGGTCATGGCATCATGGCGCTGGTCCTGGCCCCGTTCAACTTCCTGTTGAACCTCATCGAATACCTCGCCAAGGCTGTATCGCTGGGCATGCGGTTGTTCGGCAACATGTTCGCCGGCGAACTCATCTTCATGCTTATCGCGCTTCTTGGCGCAGCCTGGACAGGCGTTAATGCCTCCAGTTTCGCTTTCGGTATCGGGCACCTGCTGGCGGGTACCATCTGGGCAGTCTTCCACCTTCTGATCGTATTGCTGCAAGCGTTCATCTTCATGATGCTGACTCTTGTATATATCGGTCAGGCGCACGAAGGCCACTAAGATGCACCCCCACGCTCACCCTGTTCGCTGCCCCCCGGGGGGGCGTACATCGCCCTACGGGCGGCCGGGCGGGCGCTGATAGTACCGAAAATGCCGGGTCTTCCGGGTGCCGGATACGGAAAGCATGGTGCAGGCCGTATCCAATTCAACCTTGTCTTTTTAGTTTCTGATTTAACTTCCAAGGAGTAGTCATGACCAACGTCGCTTTCGTTGCTCTCGCTTGCGGTCTGATCATCGGTTTGGGCGCTATCGGCGCTTGCCTGGGTATCGCCATCATGGGCGGTAAGTACATCGAAGCATCGGCTCGTCAACCCGAACTGATGAACGCTCTGCAAACCAAGATGTTCCTGCTGGCTGGCCTGATCGATGCGGCATTCCTGATCGGCGTGGGTATTGCCATGCTGTTCGCATTCGCCAACCCGTTCGTCGGCTAAGTCCAGGCATAGCCTGTGCATACAAGGGTGTGGCGCTTCGGCGGATTTGCCGTCGCCACAACTGAAGTTCCTCTCGCTATAGGGAAACGACCGTGAATCTGAACGCAACGATCATCTTTCAGATGCTCGTGTTCTTCATTCTCGGCTGGTTCACGATGAAATTCGTGTGGCCGCCGCTAACGAAGGCCATTGACGAGCGTCGCCAGAAAATTGCTGCCGGGCTCGCCGACGCCGAGCGCGGCAAGGCCGACCTGGCACAGGCGCAAGCACGTGTCAGCTTGCTGGAATCCTCCACCAAGGCTGAAAACCAGACTCGTCTGGTAGATGCAGAAAAGCAGGCTGCAGCCATTGTCGAAGCTGCTCGTCGCGAGGCTGATGCCGAGCGCGCGCGCATTCTCGCTCAGGCCAAGCAGGACGCCGAACAAGAAGTGCAGCGCGCACGTGAAGTTCTGCGTGATTCGGTTGCCGATCTGGCCGTCAAGGGTGCAGAGCAAATCCTGAAGCGTGAAGTCAACGCCCAGGCACATGCCGAGCTGCTCGGTCAGCTCAAGGCACAACTTTGATAACCAGGATGTCGAACCATGGCTGAACTGTCCACCATCGCCCGGCCCTACGCCGAAGCCCTGTTCGGCGCCGCGAGCGCCGACGGTGCCGGTCTGGCAGCCTGGGCCGATCTGGTAACCGAAATGGCACAGGCCGCGTCGCACCCCGAGGTGCGCGCGGAACTGTCCGACCCCAGTCTCGACGCCGCTGCCCGGGTGGCTCTTCTGCGTTCGCTCTTGAAGTCTCCGGTATCGCAGCCGGCTGCCAACTTCCTGACCTTGCTCGCTGAAAACGACCGCCTTGTGCTGCTGCCCGAAATTGCCGAGCAGTTCGTGCAATTGAAGAACCGCCATGAAGGCAGCGCCGACGCTCATATCGAAAGCGCGTTCGAGCTCTCCGATGCCCAGGTGGCCGAGCTGGTCGCCGGGCTGGAAAAGAAGTTCGAAGTAAAACTGAAGCCTGACGTTCGTGTTGACCCGTCGCTTATCGGCGGTGTGCGCGTGACGGTAGGTGATCAGGTGCTAGACGCTTCCGTGCGAGCGCAGCTAGAACGCATGCGCGACACGCTGGTAGCCCACTGACAAGCACCGGCAAACAGGATTCCAGGAGTCTATCCATGCAACTCAATCCGTCCGAGATCAGCGAACTGCTGAAGAGCCGCATCCAAGGTCTGGGCGCGTCGACCGACATCCGCACCCAAGGCACCGTGGTTTCGGTGACAGACGGCATCGTCCGCGTACACGGTCTGTCCGACGTGATGCAGGGCGAAATGCTCGAATTCCCCAACAACACTTTCGGCCTCGCACTCAACCTCGAGCGCGATTCCGTGGGTGCCGTGATTCTGGGTGAATACACGCACATTTCCGAAGGCGACACGGTTAAAACCACCGGCCGCATTCTGGAAGTGCCGGTTGGCCCCGAACTGCGTGGCCGCGTTGTCGATGCACTCGGCACGCCCATCGACGGCAAAGGCCCGATCAACGCCAAGGAAACCGACATCATCGAGAAGGTAGCGCCCGGCGTTATCGCTCGTAAGTCGGTGTCGCAGCCGATACAAACCGGCCAGAAAGCTATCGACTCGATGGTACCTATCGGTCGTGGCCAGCGCGAGCTGATCATTGGCGATCGCCAAACCGGCAAGACCGCTGTTGCTGTTGATACCATCATCAGCCAGAAGGGCAAGGGCATCACCTGCGTTTACGTGGCTATCGGCCAGAAGGCTTCCACCGTAAACAACGTAGTGCGCAAGCTCGAAGAGCACGGCGCGATGGAATACACCATTGTGGTGGCTGCGACGGCATCCGACTCGGCTGCCATGCAGTACCTGTCGGCCTACTCCGGCTGCACGATGGGCGAATACTTCCGCGACCGTGGCGAAGACGCCATCATTATTTATGACGATCTGACCAAGCAAGCTTGGGCATACCGCCAGATCTCGCTGCTTCTGCGCCGTCCTCCCGGCCGCGAAGCCTACCCTGGCGATGTGTTCTACCTGCACTCGCGTCTGCTCGAGCGTGCTGCTCGCGTGAACGAAGAGTACGTCGAGAAATTCACCAAGGGTGCCGTCAAAGGCAAGACGGGTTCGCTGACGGCTCTGCCCATCATCGAAACCCAGGCAGGTGACGTGTCGGCATTCGTGCCCACCAACGTGATCTCGATTACCGACGGCCAGATCTTCCTCGAAACCGACCTGTTCAACGCCGGTGTGCGTCCTGCTATTAACGCAGGTATTTCGGTGTCGCGTGTGGGCGGTGCTGCTCAAACCAAGGTCATCAAGAAACTGTCCGGCGGTATCCGTACCGACTTGGCCCAGTATCGTGAACTGGCTGCGTTTGCACAGTTCGCTTCCGACCTCGACGACGCAACCCGTCGCCAGCTCGAACGCGGCAAGCGCGTGGTTGAACTGCTCAAGCAACCCCAGTACCAGCCGCTGCAGGTTTGGGAACTGGCTGTGTCGCTGTTTGCAGTCAACAACGGCTACCTCGACGATGTCGAAGTTGACCGGGTGCTGCCGTTCGAGAAGGGCGTGAAGGAGTACCTCAAGTCCAAGTACGCCGACCTGGTCGCCCGTATCGAAGATACCAAGGAACTCTCGAAGGACGACGAAGCCAAGTTGGCTGAAGCCGTCAAAGACTTCAAGAAGAACGGGTCTTACTAAGAAACCGTTAACGGGGTGAAAGTACGCGTAAGCGCATTGTTCACCCCGGGTTTAGGATAAAGCTATGGCCGGAATCAAGGAAATCCGTACCAAGATCAAGAGCGTGCAAAACACGAGCAAGATCACCAAGGCGATGGAAATGGTCGCTGCATCGAAAATGCGCAAGGCGCAGGATCGCATGCGCGCAGCCCGCCCGTACGCCGACAAGGTACGCAATATTGCCGCCCATATGTCGCAAGCCAATCCGGATTATTCGCATCCGTACCTGGCAGCGCAAGGCGACATCAAGGCCGCTGGCATCATCGTGGTTACCACCGACAAAGGTCTTTGCGGTGGTTTGAACACGAACGTGCTGCGCGCCGTGCTGAACCGCGTCAAGGAATACGACGCAACAGGCACCAAACTGCAGGCCACCGCCATCGGCAACAAGGGCTTGGGTTTTCTTACCCGGCTTGGCGTGAATCTGGTGTCGCAGGAAGTTCAGCTGGGCGATACCCCTCATCTTGATCGCCTCATCGGTGCCATCAAGGTACAGCTCGACGACTTCGCCGAAGGCCGTATCGATGCCGTATACCTGGCATACAACCGCTTCGTGAACACGATGCGCCAGGAACCGGTTATCGAGCAGCTGCTGCCGCTCTCGAACGAGCGCATGGCGCAATCGGAAGCCGAGAAAAGCAGCTACTCGTGGGATTACATCTACGAGCCCGATGCAAAAACCGTGATCGACGAATTGCTGTTGCGTTACGTCGAAGCGCTGGTGTACCAGGCTGTTGCCGAGAATATGGCGTCCGAGCAATCGGCGCGCATGGTGGCCATGAAGTCCGCCTCGGATAACGCCAAGAAGGTCATCAACGAGCTTAAGCTGGTCTACAACAAGACTCGCCAGGCCGCGATCACCAAAGAAATTTCGGAAATCGTGGGGGGTGCGGCTGCCGTTTAAGGCAGCGCATCCGTCCAGCAAACAGGAACCTGTAGGGCGCGTCGCAATGGCGACGTGTCTCAACATACAAGGAATCGACATGAGCAACGGAACCATCGTTCAGTGCATCGGCGCCGTGGTGGATATTCAGTTTCCCCGCGAACACATGCCCAAGGTGTACGACGCCCTTACTCTGGCCGACGAAAGCTCGTCGTTTGCCGAAAAAGGTCTGACGTTCGAAGTCCAGCAGCAGCTGGGTGACGGCGTAGTGCGTACCATCGCCATGGGCTCGTCCGATGGCCTGCGTCGTGGCATGGCAGTAGCCGGCACGGGCGCCCCCATCTCGGTGCCCGTTGGTCGCGGCACCCTGGGCCGCATTATGGACGTCCTGGGTCGCCCCATCGACGAAGTCGGCCCGATCGACTCGGACGAGCGCCGTCCCATCCACGCGCTGGCCCCCAAGTTCGACGAGCTGTCGCCGTCGGTAGAGCTGCTGGAAACCGGCATCAAGGTTATCGACCTGGTGTGCCCGTTCGCCAAGGGCGGTAAAGTTGGCCTGTTCGGCGGCGCCGGCGTGGGCAAGACCGTGAACATGCTGGAACTCATCAACAACATCGCCAAGCAGCACAGCGGTTTGTCGGTGTTTGCCGGCGTGGGTGAGCGTACTCGCGAAGGCAACGACTTCTACCACGAAATGGAAGAGTCGAACGTTCTGGACAAGGTCGCCATGGTGTTCGGTCAGATGAACGAACCCCCGGGCAACCGTCTGCGCGTGGCGCTGACCGGCCTGACCATGGCCGAGAAGTTCCGCGACGAAGGCCGCGACATCCTGTTCTTCGTCGACAACATCTACCGCTACACCCTGGCCGGTACCGAAGTGTCGGCACTGCTGGGTCGTATGCCGTCGGCCGTGGGCTACCAGCCTACGCTGGCTGAAGAAATGGGCCGCCTGCAAGAGCGCATTACGTCCACCAAGACTGGCTCGATCACCTCGATCCAGGCCGTGTACGTTCCCGCCGATGACTTGACCGACCCGTCGCCCGCAACGACCTTCCTGCACTTGGACTCGACCGTTGTGCTGTCGCGTGACATCGCCGCGCTGGGTATCTACCCCGCCGTCGACCCGCTCGACTCCAGCAGCCGTCAGCTCGACCCGCAAGTCGTGGGCGAAGAGCACTATGCAGTTGCCCGTGGCGTGCAGCAAACCCTGCAACGCTACAAGGAATTGCGCGACATTATCGCGATTCTGGGTATGGACGAACTGTCGCCGGAAGACAAGCAGGCCGTGGCTCGTGCCCGTAAGATCCAGCGTTTCCTGTCGCAACCCTTCCACGTGGCTGAAGTGTTTACCGGTGCTCCCGGTAAGTACGTGCCCCTGAAGGAAACCATCCGCGGCTTCAAGATGATTGTGGAAGGCGAGTGCGATGCACTGCCCGAGCAGGCCTTCTACATGGTCGGCAGCATCGATGAAGCCTTCGAGAAGGCCAAGACGCTGAAGTAAGGAACGCCGCGAACGCACTGCCCTGGCGGCAGCGTGTTCGCGACAGTCTGGAATGAATGCACGGCTTGCTCTGGCTACGGCTGCGGCAAGCCAACTAAGGAAGCCCTATGGCAACCATTCACGTAGATGTCGTAAGCGCCGAAGCGTCGATTTTCTCTGGTGAAGCGAAGTTTGTATCGCTTCCCGGCGAAGCCGGCGAGCTGGGTATTTTGCCCGGCCATACCCCGCTGATCTCGCGCATCCGCCCCGGCACGGTGAAAATCGAACGCGCCGACGGCAAGGATGAGCTTGTTTTCGTGGCAGGTGGTTTGCTGGAAGTTCAGCCTGGTACGGTTACCGTGCTGGCCGACACCGCTATCCGCAGCCAGGATCTGGACGAAGCCAAGGCAGAAGCGGCTCGCAAGCAAGCCGAAGAAGCCCTGCGTCACGCCAAGGACAAGACCGAGATTGCCGTGGTGGAAGCCGAGCTGGCCATGCTGGCCGCGCAACTGGCTGCCATCCGCAAGCTGCGCAATCGGTAGGCGCTGGTGATGTAGTACATGCCATGGCCACCAGGCCTGGCAATGCGGCCCGCTTTCATTGAAGGCGGGCCGTTGTCATATAGGCTTCCGAAATCGTCGATGGGAACGAGTCTTCCGGCTAGGCAAACGCCCAGAAGCGTGCAGCGATATACATCAGCAGCGGAACGGCAAACGTTGCCACCGTGATGGCGACAAAGCCGTTCAGCGAGCTCAAGCCCAGCAGCGTGGCCAGCACTCCGTTATTCAGGGCGAACCCCGAGAGCGCCAGCACGAAGAAACGATGTGCGCTTCCACTACGACGGAAGGTAAAGCGTCGGTGGCCCCAGAAAGAAACCTGGAAGGCCACCACAAACGCCATCAAATTGGCCAGAAATGGAGAAATGGTGGGCCACACCATAAATGCCAATCCTGCAACGCCCAGGTGCACCAGCGTTGCGACGACACCTACGCCACCAAAGCGGGCCAGCATGCCTACCTCGCCTTTCATTTTTTCCATGCGTTTGCGTCCTTCTTGAAATCGGCGCTTGCTTCGCTGCTTTCTTCGGCCATTTCGTTCGATGGTTCTGGTATATCGCTGACTTCGGCAATCAGGTACAAAGGTCGCTGTTTGGACTCTACAAATAGCCGTGCCACGTATTCGCCCAGTACCCCGATTGATACCAGTTGCATGCCGCCAAAGAACAGCACTGCAGATATGACCGAGGCGTAGCCTGGGGTTTCCACCCCGAACACCAGTGTCTTGGTCACGATGATCAATATGTATACAAAGGCGAGCAGCGCGACGGCTCCTCCCAAGTAGCTCCAGACCCTTAGCGGCCAAGTGGAGAATCCGATGAGCCCATCGAGGGCGAAGTTCCAGAGCTTCCAGTAGTTAAACCGGCTTTTGCCTATAAGGCGGGGCGGTTGCCGATAGGGAATGCCGACCGAGCGAAAACCAACCCAGGAGTACAGCCCCTTCATAAAGCGATTGCGTTCGGGCAGGCGATTTATGGCTTCGACCACACGGCGGTTCAGCAAACGGAAATCTCCTGCACTGGGCGGGATCTCGGTATGGGCAAGACGGTTGAAAACACGGTAGAAAAGTCCCGATGTGGTCTTCTTGGCTGCCGTTTCGTCATTGTCTTCATGGCGGATCCCGTACACCATGTCATAGCCTTCATCGCGCCACAGCCGAATGAAGTCCAGTATTGTTTCGGGAGGATGTTGCAGGTCGACATCAATAGGCACCACGGCATCGCCGCGGGCATGCTCCATGCCGGCGGCCATCGCGACTTCCTTGCCAAAATTGCGGGAGAACGACAGGTAGCGCACGCGGGGGTCAGCCATGGCCGCCTCGCGCAGCCTTTGCAGGGTCTCATCGCGCGAGCCGTCATCGATGAACAGGATCTCCAGGCTTGGCACCTTGTCTTCAAGGGCTTGCCATACGGCCTGTAGAAATGGCGCAATATTGTCCTGCTCATTCATGACGGGGACGATCAGGCTAAGCGTCCATTTGTCATCACCTGCCGTAAATCCGGAAATTTGGTGCACTGTTTTTTGCATCTACGCACCCTTTCTCTGTGGGAACGGCATCTTGCGTCAAGGTAGAGTTGTCACCTCAAACTCACGACACTGTGCGGGCCTTCGGGTGACGGCGGCGAGGTATGAACGAGCCGTCGCTACGAAGGCCTTACCGGCACTCTCGGCAGGGTTCTTGTTGAGCAGCGTCGCTTGATAGTCACCGCGGCCGCAGTTGTCAAGCGAGCGGCCCGAACCTGCAATGCCGACATAACGATTTCAACTTGTGCAGAAACCTGCCTGACGTCTTTGACGTGGACTGAATATATAGCCTGACCTTGCAGCGCATGGTCAGGTTTGTCTGAGATTTGCCGTCAGTATTGGTTTCTTGCCTCGAGTTGACGGAAGGACGCCCTGAGGCTATTTTACGCTGCTGTATGATAGCGCTGATTATTATCAGAGGGATACCATGAGCACCGAGGTGGCCACAGCGTCGTACCGTTCGCCTGGTCACCGTGTAACAAGTCGCCGCCGTTCTTTCGAAGATGCTTTGCTTGCGACAAGCATTGGCGTACTTTTGTTCTGGTGGTTTACTGGTGGCAGCATTCTGAATCCAACCAACCTGAATTGGATACTGACTGCTGGCGGAGACCCTCTTCAGCACTACACGGGATGGCAGTTTTTCCGGCGTGACAGCTTCTTCCAGTGGCCACTGGGAAGCAATCCTGCATATGGTGAGAATCTTGGTAGTTCGATTGTTTTTACGGACTCGATCCCACTATTTGCGCTTTTGTTCAAACCGTTAAACGCCATTCTTGCTCCGGATTTTCAGTATTTCGGAATCTGGATTCTGTGCTGCTTCATCCTGCAAGCCGTTTTTGCCTGGAGCATCCTATCGAAATTTACACACGACCGAGTTCTACTGGGATTGGCGGCCTGTTTTTTCGTTCTGTCCCCCAGTATGCTCTGGCGCCTGTATGGCCATGAAGCACTCGTGGGCCACTGGCTGATTCTTGCCGCAATCAACGTATTCCTGTCACGGCAGCACAAAGGACTGGGCTGGGCCCTACTGCTGTGCATCGCGTCCCTGATTCATGCCTACCTATTGGCCATGGTTGCCTCGATATGGCTGACAGACATCGCGCGTAGCGTCGTATATAGGCAAGTGGCGCCGAAAAGGCTGTTGGGCCAGGCGTCCGCGGCAGTCATTTTGCTTGCCTTCACCCTGTGGGGCATCGGCTATTTCTTCCCCGGGTCGATGGCGACCGAGGGCTACGGCTGGTTCAGATTCAACCTCCTATCCTTCCTCAATCCGCTCGACGTCTGGTCGGTGATTCTATCGGAAGGCGCGGCTCGCCATGGCGAGTACGAAGGATTTGCGTATCTAGGTGCAGGAGTGCTTGGCCTGATCTTGATTGCAATCGGTGCTTACGCCGCCAATCGAGAGAAAATGGCCTTCAAACCGGACGTAGTGATACCACTTGGTATCCTGGCAATCGGCTTCGTCATATATGCGGCGAGCAATCACGTGGCCGTGGGCCCCTACGATCTGATCACCTACGATCTGCCCGGGGTTCTAAACAAGCTTACTTCTACCTTCCGCTCATCAGGACGATTTGTCTGGCCGGTAATTTACCTTCTCCAGATAGTGCTATTCGTTGTGTTGTTCAGGAAATTGTCTGCTCGGCCGGCAAGGTTGTTGTTGGCGCTAATGCTTGCTGTGCAGATAGTGGACCTCTCAAATGCATCCAGTATGTTCAAGGCACGATGGGGGGAGACTTGGACTACGCCGCTTAAGTCCGCATTCTGGGAGCAGGTGCCGGACCAGTACCGTAGGGTCGCATTCGCATTTCCCGTCTCTGATATGGCAGGTTATGGCCCCATAGAACTGCTTGCCGCACGAAATGACATGTCCGTGAATGGGGGAGTCCTTTCGCGAATGAGTGCCGACATACTGGCGGATGTGCAACACGACATATCTGACAGTATATCGACCGGACGTTTCCGTGAAGACTCCCTGTATGTGTTCACGAAAGACTATGTGTGGCAGAAAGCCCTTCTAAACGCCCGAAGCACGGATTTTGTCGGCGTGATCGACGGGTACAGGGTGCTCGCTCCGTCATGGAAGGGCTGCACTGAGGCTTGTGGAGCCGCTCGGGCACTGCCGTGGTCTGTGCCTTCTGGAGTGCCGGTAGACTTCAGTGTGAATGGACAGGCCGATCAGTACCTGACTGAGGGCTGGTCCGCGGGCGAGGGAACGGGGCGATGGACCAACCAGAATCGGGCATCCCTGATCCTATGGCTGGGGCAGGCGAAGTCAAATCTGAAGGTGACGTTCAGGCTATTTGCTTTGGTCAATTCCAACCATCCCACGCAACGAGTCAATGTCTCGGTAAACGGGGTTCCCACTGCGCAGTGGGTACTATCCGAGGGAAGCGAAACGAAAAAAGAGTTCGATCTTGATCCCGCCATACTTGCATCCTCACAGGGATTCGCGGAAATCACCTTGGGTTTGCCGGATGCCGTCTCTCCCAAACAGATCGGCATGGGCGACGATCCGCGCAAGCTGGGCGTGTTCGTGAACTCCGTGTCCGTATCGTATTGAACACATCTGCCCATATATAGGCTAACAATTCATTCGGTGGCGCTACTGGGATCAAGGCGCCACTTTGCGATAAACCGCCACGGTCTCGGCCACGCATTTATTCCAGCCAAAGCCCTGCGCGCGCCGGGCTCCGGCCTGGGCGCTGAAGGCGCGGAATTCGTCGTCTTCCAGCAAGCGGCGCAACCCGTCGCGCATGGCATCGACATCCAGCGGATCCACGCTCAAGCCGGTGTCGCCCAGCACCTCGGGCAGCGACGAGCAGTTGCTGGTCAGTACCGGTATGCCACAGGCCATGGCTTCGAGCACTGGTAAGCCGAACCCTTCGTAGACCGAGGGGTAGGCAAAGGCATAGGCGCCGGCATACAGCGCCGGCAGGTCGCGGTCGTCCACATAACCCAGCTTGCGCACTTCGCCGGTTTTGACCATCCGGCTGATCTGCTCGTTCAGGCCGTCGTCGCGCCAGCCTCGTGCGCCCACTAGGGCCAGTGGATGGCGGCGGCGCACTGCCTCTGGCAAGCCGGCATAGGCCTGCAGCAAGCGGGCCAGGTTCTTGCGCGGCTCGAGCGTGGCCACCACCAGCAGATAGTCCGCATCGTCCAGCTTGTGGGTTTGTCGCGCCGACAAGGTTTGTTCGGGCGACATGGGCACGAAGCGCTCGTCCACGCCATTGTGGACCGCCGTGATGCGCTCGGGCGCCAGGCTCAGCAGCGTGATCATCTCCTGGCGCACGAACTCGGACACCGTAATCAGGTGTGTGGCCTGCTCGAGGGTGCGCGGCAGTTCCCGGTTGAGGTATTCCACCCGATCAGCCGGATGGTATTCCGGGTAATGGATGTGGGACAGGTCATGGATGGTGGATACGGTCGGGCCGTCGTAGGGCCTGAGGATATAACTGGGTTCATGCAGCAAATACTGTGCTGCCAGGCCGGACACCACTTGCGCCGCACTGGCATTGCGCCGCGCGTGGTACACCCGGCGCAGCAGCGGCTTGAACGGGATCCAGCGCTTGAGCTTTTGCAGGGCGGACGGCGGGGCCAGCAGGCTATCGAGGTCTTGCACAAAGCGCGGACCCTGCATCAGGCGCAGTTCTTCGATTTCCGGCACGCCAGGCAGGCGCCGCGCCAATTCATAGGCATAGCGGCCTATCCCCGTGAGTGGCGGATGGATAGATTGAACGCTGAGTATGACGTGCATGGCTGACTGTACCTCGGGGACAACAAAACATTGTACAAGTGTGGTCATCCTCGACGCCCGCCACGCCTTGCGCGCGGCGAACGAGGGTAATGCTCGCAACGCAACAATGCGTTGCCAACACGCGATGGCTGTTGCGGCTGCGATACACCTGCGATGTTAAAATCGCGGGCTTCCTCTTGACAGACTTCGTCGCCGTATATTGATGATGAGTAATAAGCAATGACACCGGCGCTACTCTGGAATTTTGCCCGCCAGGAACTGGTCGACCGCTACGCAGGATCTGCGTTGGGTTTCGCGTGGGCCTTTCTGCAGCCGCTGGTCACGCTTTTCATATTCGTGGTCATTTTCGGCCAGGTCATGTCCGCGCGCCTGCCGGGGGTTTCCGACTCCTACGGCTATGGCATCTACCTGGCGTCGGGCATGCTGCCCTGGATCGCGTTTTCAAACACCTTGTCGCGCGCGTCGTCCGTTTTCGTGGACAAGAAAAGCGTGCTCTCCAAGGTGGGGCTGTCGCTGCCCATGCTGCCGGTCTTCATCGTCGTGGCCGAAAGCATCACCTTTCTGATCGGCCTGGGCCTGTTCCTGCTGTTTCTGCTGATCGTGGGCGCACCGGTCAAGCCGGCCGTGCTGGTGCTGCCCTGGGTCTTTCTTATCCAGCAGATGCTGGCGCTGGGCATGGGCCTGATCCTGGCGGTGCTGAACGTGTTCCTGCGCGATGTGCGCGAGGCCGTCAGCCTGCTGGTGCAACTGTGGTTCTGGGTGACGCCCATCGTATGGGCCCCGCAGATCGTGCCGCCCAAGCTATATCACTACATCAGCATTTTCAATCCCATGGCGCCGATCACCACGGCTTACCACGCCATGTTCCTGCCTGGCCGGCCCGACTATCAGGCCTTGATGATGCTGGCCGTGCTGGCCGCCGCGGTGCTGGGCGCGGGCTATGTTTTCGTCAAGCGCATGGAAAAAGACGTCAGGGACTTTCTATGATCCGATTCGCTCTGGGCGCCATACTGATCAACGGTGCGATCCTGGCCGCCTTCGTATTCGGGCGCCACCAGCTTGCCCGGTTTCGCTTGCCCGGGCTGTGGCGGCTGGGCGGCATGTTGCTCGCCATCCTGCTCACGCTTGGCCTGGCCGAGGTAACCCTACTGTGATTCGAGTTCGTAACGTCGGCAAGCAGTTCCGGCTGTATCGCCGCCCCGCCGATCGCCTGAAGGAAATTTTCCTGAGGCGCCCGCTGCACCATGACCATCACGCCTTGAGCGATGTCAGTTTCGAGGTCCAGTCCGGCCAGACCCTGGGCATCATCGGCCACAATGGCGCGGGCAAATCCACGCTGCTCAAGATGCTCAATGGCGTGCTGCTGCCGGATACCGGCAGCATCGAGTGCGGTGGCCGCATCACGGGGCTGCTCGAGCTGGGCACAGGCTTCAATTACGAGCTCACAGGCGATCGCAATATCGAGAACAACGGTCTGCTGATCGGCATGTCGCCCACCGAGATCGCCGAGCGCCGCCAGGCCATCATCGATTTCGCCGAACTGGGCGAGTTCATCCACGAGCCGCTGAAAACCTATTCGTCAGGGATGGTGATGCGGTTGGCGTTTTCGATTGCGATTCACGCCGAACCCGACACCTTCCTGGTCGACGAGGCCCTGGCCGTGGGCGATGCCCACTTCCAGCAGAAGTGCTATCGGCGCATTCGCGAGTTCCGTGAACGGGGCGGCAGTATCGTCCTGGTGTCGCACGACCTGAACGCCATCAAGATGCTGAGCGACCAGGTCATGCTGCTGGACCACGGCAAAGTGATGGAAATCGGCGAACCCGAAGGCGTGGTCAACGTCTATAACTACCTGGTGGCGCGCCAGGGCGAGAGCAACGCCCAACTGACGGCAACCGCCGGCGCCAACCCTGAATACGGCACCGGCCAAGCCACGCTGTTGGGCGTCGAGTTGATCGGCCTGGATTCCGGCGCCAGCACCGTCACCAGCGGCGAGCGCATCCGCTGCGTCGTGCGCTACCAGGTCAACGAAGTTCTGCCTGACCTGACTGTCGGCATCCTGATGCGCGACCGCTTCGGCCAGGATATTTTTGGCACCAATTCTCACCTGATGGGCCAGACCGTACCGCTCGAACCCGGCCTCTGGCAGGCCGAGTTCGAGATGGATATGGATATTGCGCCGGGCAAGTACACGCTGACCGCCGCCCTGCACTCCGAGATCAACCACCTGGAAGCCTGCTACCACTGGAAGGATGCCGCGGCCAATTTTGAGGTTGCCGGTATCCGGGGTTCGATATTCGGTGGTGTCTGCCGTCTTCGGCCCGCGCTGCAGGTTACGCCCGTTCAACAAGGCTGAGGGATACACATCCCGGGTTTTGCCTGATGCCTCATGCAGGATGACAAACAAAGATGAAGTCTGACCTTGACCTGGATGCGCTGATTGAGCGCATCCGTGAAGAAGCCGCCCGGCCGGAATACCAGGCCGTCGGCATGCCTACGCCGGCTGCGGTTGCCAATGATGCGTTCAGAACCGGTGCCCAGGCCGACAGCGCAATCGCGATGGCGCCGGCCGGCAGCTTTGACGAACTGCTGGTGGCCGGCAGCGACGAGGCCTTCCTGGACCAGGCTTACCGCACCCTGCTGGGCCGGGCAGCCGATCCGGCTGGGCGCAATGCCATGGCCGCGCTGCTGCAGGCGGGATGGCGGCGCACCTATGTGCTTTACGTGATGTATGCGTCAGATGAAGCCAGGCGGCTCGGATCCAGCCTGCCCGGCGTGGGCAAGCTGAGCCTGGTGTACCGCATCGCCGGCAAGCTTGATCGCCGGCCGCTGCGCCCCTTGAGCCGGATACTGGACCGTGGCTACAACGCCTGGCGTCACCTGCGGCTGGCCGTCAACGGCCATGGCCTGCGCCGGCTTGCCAGCCAACAGGATCTGGCCGCGCAGGCGCTGGGTGGCTTGAAGGGCAAGGCCGAACAGCTGGCTCTTGGTTTGCAGGCGAACCAGGCAGAAGTTGCCGCTCTCGCGGATCGCATCGTCCAGGTCGAAGCGTACGGTCCCCTGGTTCAGGCACATGGCAGCCAACTCGAAGCCCAGCAAGACGAACTGCAGCGGCACGCTGCAGAACTGCAGGCCCACGTCGGCGAGCTGCAGACCCATCGTCGGGACCTGGACCTGCAGCGTGCCCGCATCAATATGCTGCATCGGCGTGCGCTGCCCTTGGCGCAGTCGGCGGCCACCCCGCCCGCCGCGCCGTCGCGCGATACCCTGACTGCCCGGATCGATGCCTATTACCTGGCGTTCGAAGACGCCAACCGGGGTAGCGAGAGCGCCATCCGCGAGCGCCAGCAAGGTTATCTGGATCACCTGGCGAACGTGCCCGAACAGCAGCTTGGCAAAATGGTGGTGGATATAGGCTGTGGCCGTGGAGAATGGCTGCGCCTGCTGGGCGAGAACGGTTTCAACGCCAACGGCATCGATATGAACGCCGACATGGTTGCGCATTGCCAGGCCCAGGGCCTGACGGCGCATCATGCCGATGGGCTGTCCTGGCTGGCGGCGCAAGCCGATGAGTCCTGTGTGGCCGTGTCCGCATTCCATGTGGTCGAGCACCTGCCGTTCGAGACGCTGTTCCCGCTGATCGAGCAAGCCTGGCGGGTGCTGGCACCGGGTGGCGTCCTGATCCTGGAGACGCCGAACCCGGAAAATGTCCTGGTCGGCAGCCATACCTTCTATCACGACTTCAGCCACCGCAATCCGGTGACGCCGACTGCGCTGCAGTTCCTGGTGGGTTACCACGGCTTTGCCGTGACCGACGTGCTGCGCCTGAGCCCTTATCCTTCGGAAGCTCGGGTGAACGAGCCTGGCGCCTTGGCCGACCGGGTGAACGGCCATCTTTATGGCCCGCAGGACTTCTCGGTGATTGCGCGTAAAC
Organism: Verticiella sediminum; assembly: GCA_040392445.1. GTDB lineage: Bacteria > Pseudomonadota > Gammaproteobacteria > Burkholderiales > Burkholderiaceae_B > Verticiella > Verticiella sediminum_A. The sequence continues at coordinate 24,702 of JBEBVZ010000039.1, read as the reverse complement.
CCATGCCGTCGGAACAGCTGGGCGAGCCTGCCCAGACGACTGCGGCAACGACTGCTGCCGACCCGACATGAACATCATTGTCACCGCCTGCCAGGTGCCGTTCATTTTTGGCGGCGCCATGCATCAGGTCAATGGCCTGGTGACGGCCCTGCAGCAGGCCGGGCACAACGTCGAGCTGATGCGTTTCCCCTTCCAGTTCAGCCCGGAATCATCCATCCATCGACTGATGGGCCACTGCGAAGAGCTGGATCTTTCCATGCCCAACGGGCAGAGGGTCGATCGTGTCATCAGCTTGCAGTTTCCGGGCTATGGCGTGCGGCATCCCCGGCATGTTGTGTGGGTGATGCACCAGCACCGCAGCGTATACGAGCTGTTCGATGCGGCCACCGCCACGCCGGAACAACTTGCGCTGCGCGACGCGGTGGTGGATTACGACAACCGCGTGCTTGGGCGGGCCTACTACCGGTTTGCCGAATCGGCTCGGGTGGCCGAGCGCCTGCGCCAATACAATGGACTGGACTCGACCCCGCTGGCCCATCCGCCCGCATTGGAATCCCAGTTTCGTACCGCGCCTGCGCAGCCCTACATTTTTTATCCCAGCCGGCTGGAAACCCTCAAGCGGCAAGATCTGCTGATCGAAGCGGCTCGCCACATGCGCTCGCCGGTGGGCATCGTGATCGCCGGCACGGGCGGCCAGCAGGCGCACTACCAGCAACTGGTGCGCGACTATGGGCTGGAAGGACGGGTGCGTTTCGTGGGTCACATCACCGAAGCCGAGAAACTGGCCTTCTATGCCAATTCGCTGGGCGTGTTCTTTGCGCCTTTCGATGAGGATTATGGCTATATCACGCTGGAAGCCATGCTGTCGTCCAAGCCGGTACTGACCTGTACCGATTCGGGCGGCCCGCTTGAGTTCGTGCTGGATGGGGAAACGGGCCGTGTATTGCCGCCCGAACCCCAGGCCATCGCCCAGGCCATCGATCAACTGCATGCCAGCCAGGACGCCGCGGCGCGCATGGGGCGCGCCGGGCTTAGCCATTACCGCAGCCTGAATATTTCCTGGCCGGCCACCGTCAGCCGTTTGCTGGAAGTTTGACCAGGCCGCGCTCGGCGAATGCCGTCCACATGTGCTGGGCAATCGCTCGCCAATCGCCAGCCTGCACCGCGCGTTCGCGTGCTCGCGCGGCCATGGTGGCGCGAGTGTCGCTGGCGCTGTCTGCCATCAGGTCGTTGATCGCCGCGGCAAAGGCATCCAGCTCGGCTGCCACGTAGTGCACGCCAGCCTCCAGGATTCCGCCGCGGCCTCCGAAAGGTGTGCTGACGATAGGCAAGCCGGCGGCGGCGTATTCCAGCATTTTCAGGTTGGTGCCCGAGCCGCTGATCATGGGGTTGAGCCCCACGTCGGCGGCGGCCAGCCACACGCGTAGTTCGGTGTCGCTGATGCGCCCGGCCAGCAGCATATTGGGCGGGGGCGTTGGCAGATCGGGCGTGTTGCACACACTGCCGACAACGCCGAACAACACCTCGGGGGCGTTGGGCGCTTCCTGCATCAGGGCTTTCAGGCCATCGATGTTCGGACCGTGCTGACTGGCCACATAGATGGCCATTTTGCGATCGCCCAAGCCCAATCTGGCACGCATGGCATCCCGGTCCGATTGCGGCAGCACCGGATAGCTTGCGGCGTCCACCCCATTAGGCACGACCGCGGGGGGGGCATCCAGGGCGTACAGGGTTTGCATGCGGCTGGCATCTTCCTGGCTGCAGCACATGACCAACTGGGCCGAGCGGGCGCATTCGGCTTCGATGCGGGCTACCTCGGCAAGCTCGGTTTCAGCGTGCCCGAAGATGGCCTTTTTCAGGTCGGCTTCGATATTGTGCGATTCATACACCACCGGGCCGTTCCAGACCTTGCGGATCGCCGGATAGCCGTAGGGATGGCTGGCCACGACCACGCCGGCCCATTCGCAGGCCTGCTGGATCGCCGTCAGCCAGTCGGGAGTCAGTTCCGGCTGCAGCATGGCAGCCACATCGGTGCAGGGCGCATGCAGCGTCTTGCCCAGCTTTTCTTCGAATGCCAGATGCTGACGGGTCATGGGGACCACGACCTCGGTCAGCCCGCGCACCAGTTCGCGCTGGTAGCCCGCGCCGTGGCATGGCCCCAGGTTGACGATGCGCACATCGGCCTGGTCCGCCACGCGTTGATACAGATTCAGCAGGCGCAACTGGCCGCCATTGCTGGCGGGATAGATCGGAAAGGTATTGACTACCGCTACCCTGGGCCAAGGGCGGCAGAACGCCTGCGCCATGGCATCCCAGCCTATATGCGCCACGCTTTCCCGGGCATTGGCGGCCAGCCGTTGGTACAGGGCGCTGTCTTGATCCAGCTGCCGCATGCCCTTTGCCAAGCCATCGACCGAGGCTTGCATGACCAGGCCATTGACGCCATCTTGTACCAGCTCGGTAACCCCGCCGCAGTCTGCGCAGGTCAGTACCGGTTTGCCGGCTTGCAGGGCTTCCAGCGCAATCAGCCCGTAGTCTTCGCGGTCGGGCACGAACGGCACGAACGAGGCGCTTTCGTATGCCGCGGCCAGCTCGGCGTCAGTCAGGCGGCCGACCAGGTGAATCCGCGGGTTGCCCGCGGCCAGGGTCTGCAGCTGCGTGCGACAGGGGCCGTCGCCCGCGATGACCAGCGGCGTCTCGATGCCTGCCTTCAGATAGGCTTTGACGACCCAGTCCAGGCGCTTGGGCGCATCGAGCCGGCTGGCGGTAAAAATCGCGCCAGACGGTACCTTGGGACTGGGATGAGCTTGCGCGCGGGGCAGGGTGGGCGGGTGGATCACCTGCACCGTTGCGCCGCTTGGGAAATAGTCGGCGCGGTCGCGCACCGTCGCCGAAATGGCGGTATAGCGCCGGATGGCGCTGCGCGCCAGGCCGATGTCGTCCAGTGCGTGCACAACCGTGCGAATCAGGCCGCCGGGCAGCGAAAACAATGCCGCCGGCAGCTCTTGCGCCTGGGCCCTTACGGTATCCAGTGCGCCAAAGATCTCGGGTAAGGCGCTGCGCGCGCCGCGTGCTGCGGCCAGGGTTTTGAGCAGGCTATGTACTGCGGGAGCATTGCCTGCAACCTGGGTTGCCATGCCGGCCGGCCAGGTGTCATAGAGGCCGCGCAGTTTGTGCAGCATGAATACATGCTGGTCGGGGTGATCGACCATCCAGGCGGGATATTTGGCGGTAATGATGCGATCGAAATGGCTCAGGTCCAGTTCGGCGAAACGCCGGTAACTGTCCACAATTTCCCAGAAATTGCGTTCGGGCGAGGGCAACTTGATGAGGTCTGCCTCGACTCCGGCCTGGGCGTTGAGTGCCGCGATCCAGCCAGTCCAAAGGTTTTCTGCCCCGCCAATAACAAACGGCACCGGGCTGGGTGCCAGCAACGCAATCTTCATGCTAATAGCCTGAACGGCCTCTTGTGGAAGTAAGAGCCAAACGATAAACCATAAACGCTAGTCGGCCCTGGCTTGGCGAGCCGTCTATGGGCAACATCGCATGTCTGCCTGTATCGAAGCTTAAACCGAGACTTGGGGGCGGCTGGACGGTTTTTGCGCTACGCGCAGCAGGCGACGACGCAGATAGCGTTGCATCGGTGCCTCAAAGTAGCGATAGCTGGTGAATCCCGCAGCGATCAGGACAACGAAGTAGAGAATAAACAGCCATTCGGCATAGAAAACGTTGCGTTCGGCACCAAGAGCGCTGGCAGCCAAAACAAAGATCAGTTGCAAGGGGAAATGCAGCAGATACGTCGAGTAACTAAGCTCTCCCAGCCATGCTTGACGTTGGAACATGTCGGGAACGCAAGCTTGCAGCACAGCCAGCAGGGCGATAGTCGACGGAAAAACCAGAAGGTCGAGCACCAAGGGATCCGGCTCGGCAACATAGGTATAGCACCAGGCTGCTATCGAGATGAGCGCCAGGCCGCTTAGCGTCGCCTGTTTGCCGCAGCGCAGGATCAAGGCCTTCGAGATCATGAAGGCCAGGCCACCGGCAAAGAAGGCGCAGAGCCCCGTGGCAATCTTGGGATGCACTGGCATAAGCCAGGCACCCGCGGCGATGAACGCGAGGCAGCCCGCCACAGGCCAGCGGCACCAGCGTAGCGTGCAGAAAAACAACAAGTACAACAAGACTTCCACCGATACCGACCAGATCGGTGCGTTGAACGACCAGCCGCTTTCGAAACCCCAGGCGGGCACCAGCAAAAGATTCAGCAAGGCGTGATAGCCATCGTTATGCGGGTAGACAAACGGTTCGCCCAACTGTTGCTGCGCGACGGCTTGAAGCGCCCAAACCATCACAAAAGTGGCGAAATGCAGCGGATACAGGCGCGAGAAGCGCAGCACCGTGAAGTGCCAGGCTCTGACGCTTCCCCTGGCGATCGCATCGGCATATAGCCAAAAGAAAATGAAACCCGACAGCGCGAAGAACAGATCCACGGCCCGTGCGCCATGCCGGTACAGCACGGCGAAGACCGCGTAGTAGGGCTGGGCCTCCACCTGGAAACCGACGGTTTCCTGCCCGACGTAGAAAAAGTGCTGCCAATGCCAGAACACGACGGCCAAGGCGGCAAGCGCGCGCAGTAGATCAAGGCAGTGCAGCCTGGCAGGAAATACCGGGGACGTCATCTTGAGCTTATTAGGATTTTTGTAAGACTTTGACCGCGCCATGCTAAAGCAGCGGCGGCCATTTACCTAGTGGATCAAAGCGGTCGTGCTAGATGAAGGGGACGATATGACGAGTCCCTTCCGAGGCGATAGCCAGCGTGCTTTTGATTGCGATTGCCAGGGGGATTGGCGGCCGGTTGCCCTACTTATCAGCTTCTCGCGCGGTCTGTGCGGCGGTGTCACATTTTTCACGCGGATACGCCCACAATGCATCAATCAAAAGTTACATAAAGACGCATTTGTAATTAAAATACGCATTTTGTATTTCCTTGTTTCGTGGAGAAAAAAACTGTAGCATGTTGCATCTTGCTATATGTGGAATCATTGTTTCTCATTTAGTTAAGAAAAGTCACACTAAGGTTTTTAGAAATACCCATTGAATTGGGGTCATGTCCACCTGGGCATGACGTGCAGGTCGGGCCGACGGGCCCCGTTTATCCAGATCTGCGTGTCGATTCGACTCAAACTTGGAGCAAGTAAAGAAATGGCGAAGTCACTGCAACAACAAGTACAAGAGCTGTACGTGGGTTATCTGGGCCGCGCAGCCGAGCTGAATGGTCTGAATTTTTGGGTTGAAGGCATCGAAGCCGGTACGTACACACTGGAAGACGTTGCCCAAGAGTTCACGCTCAGCCCCGAATACACGTCGCAATACGACGGCCTGACCGTGACACAGTTCGTTGCCAAGGTCTACGAAAACGTGCTGGGCCGCACCGCTGACGGCGAAGGCCTGACGTTCTGGGTGAACGCGCTCAACAGCGGCGTGACCACCGACGCCGGCCTGGTTGCCATGATGCTGGACAACCTGGGCTCGCTCGACCAGCTCAACTTCGACAACCGTACTTCCGCTGCCCAAGCCTACACCGATGCAGCTGGCGACAACTACGATCTGGACGAAGGTATTGCTGTTGTTGGCGGCTCGAACTCCGGTGACACCTTCACCCTGACGGCCGGCCCCGACACGTTCGTCGGCTCCGCACGCAACGATACGTTCAACGCCCTGACCGTCACCGCCAACGGTGATGCGGACACGACGCTGGGCGCCTTCGACTCGCTCGACGGCGGCGCTGGCCACGACACGCTGAACATCTACAGCAACGGCGTTGAAAACGTTGCCGGCGACCTGACCAGCACCACCGTCATCAAGAACATCGAAACCATCAACATCCACAACTCCGGCGCGGGTTTCGGTATCGTCGATGCGGCCAAGTTCGCTGGCGCCACCGAAATCAACCAGATTGGTGCTGCTGGCGCACTCATCAACCTGGCTGAAGGCACCACGGCGGGCTTCAAGGACCTCGGTGGAAATCTCCAGGTTCAGGTCGCCAACGATGCCGCCTCGGCTGCTGTGGTTCTGAAGAACGTTTCGGACGACTCTTTTGTGGACGTCCGCGCCGATGCTACGGCAGCAAACTCCGCGCTCAGCTCCGTTACCCTGACCGGCAATGTTGTTGATGCGGATGAAGATGGCATCGACCCCATCGTGCTGAATGTTCTTGCAGGCAAGAACGTCGAGACCGTCACGGTCAACACGAACCTTGACGTCTTTCTGGCGGTAGACAACGTTGGCGGCAAGGACGTCTCCACCGTCGACGCATCGGCCAGCACCGGCGACATCAATTTTTATGGCGCCGATACCGTAGCCAACGTCAAGACCGGCACCGGCGACGACCTCGTATCGCTGAACTTTGCAGGCACGGCAACGGCCAACTCGGCCTCCGTGTCGACGGGTGCAGGCGATGACGTTATTCTTGTTGAAGTTGAGCGGGCCGCGGGCAATACCAAGACCGTTACCGCAACCGTCGATGCCGGTGAAGGCGATGACGCAATCTTGGTAGGCATCAACGCGGGCGTTGCCTACGACATCCAGGCAGGCGCTGGTGACGATATCGTCGTCATTGACGGCGCGGTCAAGTCCTCCGACAAGATCGACGGTGGCGAAGGCTCGGACACGGTCAGCCTGGTTGGCAAGACCACCCTCGTCGAAGACGACTACATCGTTTTCAACAAGGTTCTGACCAACTTTGAAACCCTGCAACTGGTCGACGTTGCCGTCAGCAACCTGGACGCGTCGAAGCTGGGCGCCAACTACACCACCATCGGTCTGGCTGACGGTTCCATCGTGACCAAGGTCGGCACGCAAGCCCTCATCGCCGAGGGCGACCTGACGGCAACCGCTGCGGGCACCAATGTGGCAGGCGCAACCAAGGTATACGCCGGCAACCTGAACATCACCGCTACGGATTACGGCACGATCACGGCCAACGCCGAGAACGTCGACCTGACCGTTGACGCTTCGCTGTGGGACGTCGAAGTTGAGCTGGAAGGTTACGCCAAGTCGGCCAATGTCACCCTGGTTCAGGAACTGAACGAAGATGAAGACGGCTATGAAGGCGAAGCTGGCTTCGTGCTGGACACCGCCGATGTGCAAACGGAGCTGACCAGCCTGACCCTGTCCGGCAATGGCTACGCCAACGTTTTCAACGCTGACGGCAGCAAGCTGGTAACGGTAGATGCTTCGGAACTGGACAGCGTCACGTTTGACGGTGAAGTGGCATTCGGTTTGGGCTATTCTTCCGACAACACCCTGGCTGAAACCATCAAGCTGGGTGCAGGCCAGGACTTCATCATGCTGGCAGCCTCGAGCTACGACGCGGTGGATACCATTGAAGGCCTGAACCTGGTGGCTTTGGCCTCTGATGCCACGGAGCTCGACGACTCTGTTTCGGACCAGATCATTGTTGGTACGATCGACGCCGCGGACGAATTCGTGCAACTGACCGGCTTCGCCAAGTTCACCACCGACCACACCGACCTGGATCTGGCACTGCTGGATGCAGCCAAGTTGGGTGAAAACAACCTGGTGTTCCAACTGGGCGGCGACACCTACATCTACGGCGACCTGGGTGGCGACAACCTGGTTACCGCGGATGACGTGCTGGTCAAGCTGACCGGCAACGTTGACCTCGACCTGTTGATCGACTCTCTGGACGTTGTGATCTAATACTCGCAACAGGCCCTTCAGTAAAATGAAGGGCCATTTGATCAAACGGGATTATTCTGCAGCGGACTGTCGAATGCGGCCCAATGGGTTGCTGAGTGTCAGCGCAAATGGAATGACATCTTTTGAATCAAGAAAAAGCCTCACAGTTCGCGCTGTGGGGCTTTTTTGTATTGCGGATATGCCATGGCCCGCAATAAGCAATGAAGTTTGTCCTATCAATTAAATTCCATAGCCTAATAGCGTTTGTAGCGTGTCTTGACCGGGTTTGCTTGGGCAATCCGATGCAGGTGTTGTGCTTTTCACGCACCTGCCGGCCAATAGCCTTTCCGGGCCTTAAAGTCTTTCCAACGAGCGCGCAGCGGTTTGCCCGCATGCGCTTATCCGGAATGGACTGGAACCATGAAGCTGAAGTTCGAATACGGTTTGATCGTGCGCGGCATGATTGCCACGGTGTCATGGGCCGCCGCCATGTCGCCGACGCCGGCGCTGGGGCAGGGCGATGCCGGCAGCCATGCAGACCTTGGGTTTGAGACGGATGTGACCCATCTGAATCTTACGGTGGCGCCTGGTTCCGGTGCTTCGGGTGGTTGCGTAGGCGGCTACGTTTTTCAAGCCGCACATGGCGGCTGCATCCGGCAAACCATCGCTAGCCAGTCTGAATCCCGGGCCTGTGCGTCGGGCTATACCGGTACCCAAACGCGCAAGCGCAACCGGCCTGTATATATGCATCAAAACGGCAGCTCCGCATTCGGTAGTTGGGGTAGCTGGTCGGGGTGGGCCGGCGCCTGCACGGCGACCACTGTCCCCCCCGATCCACTGCCCCCTACGGTCGGAACGACTTTTTCCGTTCTGTCCGGAATGATTTGCGTTGCGTCCGATGCCGGGTATTACGCAGTGAGTGGCCCCAGCAACGCGAACCGCAACATCCTGATCGAGGCCTACAAAACATTCAGCTATTACGGCCGCTGTCCCGAGCCTTCCGGCTACACGTTCTGGCTGGCGCTATGGGCCGATTTTGCGCAGGAGTATCGGGTAGCCAACCCCGGGGCAACTGCCGAATATGCGTATGGGCAAGCCTGGCGGCAGCCCGGCGGCGTTGAAGACTGGCTGCTTGATGCCGCCGGCGGCAACAAGGAAAACACGCCCGCGATTCTGGCCGATATCAACAAGCTTTGCCAGGACAGCGCCAATACCAAATACGGCGCCGGCAAAGTCATGGCTGCCTATGTGAACAAATCGGGCAACAAGTGCACGGTTACCAGGGTGAATTGAGCTTTATTGACAACAACGTGAATGATCAGCCAGGAGGCTTCTGATGGGATTGAGCCGGGAACTCGCCACCGCAAATATTGCGCACTTCTATTCAACGTACCTTCCGACATACGGCGACTACATGGTCAGGGGGGCGCTGGAGTACTTTGACTCGCTGGCCGCAGAGGATGGCGGGGGCCTGGGGGTGGAGGGCGCCTACAACCGGATCATGAATGAAGCGCTATATCGGATCGGGCTCTACGAGGAAGGGTTCTCCGGTTATCCCGTGAAAGTTGGAACCGGCATGGAAAACACCTACGCCGATAGCCTGCCGGCTCATCTGGTGGTGGATTATTTTTATCCACACGCGGCCGGTACTGATCGCGCGGCCCTGATCGAGCAGATGGACAGCGGGGCCGTCAGCAATGCGAACTTCGTTCTGGCCTGGTCCCATATTGCACCGGTCATCGGAACGCCTGCCGCAGCTCAGGTCATCGATGCGATCGTGACGCATACCGATAGCATGCCCTTGCTGCCTGCCGCCAACCTGGCATTTGCGGGGCTTGACGACGGGCAGGTGGAGTTCCTGGTTGGCATGTATGTCAGTGCATTTGGCCGTGCGCCGGAACATGACGGGCTGGCGTTCTGGGCGGGCGAAGTCGCCCGGATCACAGCGCAAGAAGGCGATGCCTTTCGTGAAATCGGCATGCGGTTCTATGACGCCGGCCAAAGCCACGGCGAGGCGGGTACGGCGCTGAACAATGCCGGCTACATCAGCTTGGCCTACCTGAATGTCTATGGCCGCGAGGCTGAAGCACAGGGCTACGACTATTGGCTGCAGAGTCTTGATGACGGGCTGTCGCGTGGCGCCTTCATTGCAGAGTTTTCCGGTGCTGCGCAAGGTGACGACAGGCAATACCTGGATGCGCGCATCGCGGTGGCCGGGCATGTGGCGCAGGACCACGTGTCGGGCGATGGCGCGCTGACGTTGGATTTCCTGATGGATGTCCTGCAGGGCGTGACGAACGCGGGGCAGGCCTATGCCGCGATCCAGGACATTATCGACATTTATGGCACACCCCAGGCCATCGGTCTGATGGGCATGGCCGACGATGTTGGGGAACTGACGTTGGCCTGAGGGGCGCGATGGCCCGGTGTCTATGGCCCGGCAACTGCCGGGCAAGGCTTACAGCTTCAGGCGTTTGAAAATGCTTTCCGGCATGCAGCGCACCGCCAGCATGATCGGTTGCCACCAGCCGGGCACGTAGACCACGTTGCGCTTGCGCGAGATGGCGTTTTCTATGCCTTTGGCGACCTGGTCTGGCGTGGCCCACCAGGCGCTCTTGGGCAGGGCTGCCGTCATGGGTGTGTCGACAAAGCCCGGTTTGATGGTCAGGACATGCACGCCGCTGTGGTACAGGCGGTTGCGCAGGCCTTGCAGGAAAATGTTCAGGGCGCCCTTGGCGGCGCCATACACGTAGTTGGACTGGCGGCCGCGATCGCCCGCGACCGAGGTGATCACCGCCAGGGTGCCATAACGCTGCGCCTCGCAGTAGTTGGCAAGGTGCGTCAGCAGGCCGATCGCGCTGAGCGCATTAGTGCTGATTTCCTGCAGGGCTATGGTGGCGCTGGCTTGGCTGGCCCGCTGATTCCCCAGGCTGCCGTAGGCCAGCAGCGCAATATCGAAGCCGTCGAGCGTGGCGATGGCGGTATCCAGGATGGCAGGGTGCGAGGCGCCATCGCAGGCGTCAAAGGTGGCGAAGTCTACTTGCCGGGCGCCGCGCACGGTAAGGTCGGCTGCCAGGGCGGCCAGTTTTTCGGGATCGCGCGCCAACAGGTAGAAGCGTGCGCCCTTGGCTGCGTAGCGCCGGGCGGAGGCTTGTGCAATAGCAGAGGTGGCGCCGATGATCAGGATTTTTTTCATGGGGTCTGGGCAAGGTTATGGCCGGCTTGGAGGGGGGCGGGTGCATCTCTCTGGAGGCCCGCAACGGCGCAAGCCAGCCTTGCACTGTCGGAATTCAGCGCCAGTGTATAGCCGGGGCCGCCAAGCGGCAGAGGTTTGTCATGGCTGGGCGCTGATGCAAGCGCCATACGTACGGATTGTTCCCAATGTGAAATCCACCAATTGTCCGGTTTTGGAGCAGTGCGCACACTGGCTGCACTTCCGAAGTCAGACAAGGAGATTCCATGTATCGGCACATCGACTGCGCGCTGCTGGCCCTGCCGGCATTCGAGCCATGGGTAAGCGGCCTGTTGTCAAAACCCGGTATTGACCCAATACAGTTGTACCCCCTGTCTTTGAACGAGGGCACAGGCTGGGCCGGCGATGCCCACGCAAGCACGGCATACGGCGCCGACGCCAGTCGTGCGTTGCTGCGCCTTGCCCCGAGCCTGCAGCGCTTCGATGTATGCCTGTTGCCTGTGCTGCCGGCCAGCCTGGCCTGGACGCGGGTAGCGCTGGCTAGCGCACGCGAGGCTTTGCCCATACCGGTAGTCCTGTGGGCCCGCCAACTGACAGCACCGGCGTTGCGTGACCTTCTGACCCTGGGGGCGGCCGATTTCATGCTCGAGTCGGCCAGCGAGGAAGAACTCAAGGCCCGCCTGATCCAATGGGCGGGCAAACGCGGCTCGTTGTGGGTGGGCGCGCCTGCCACGCAAGGCGCTGCTGCTGGCGAAGACCAGGCCAGGGCAGCAAGCCGGCGTCCCGCGCCTTGCGATGACGCCTTTGCCCGTACGCTGCGCCAGCTATCCGCGCCCGAGCCGGCCAATGACAGCTACCGGGCCACCCGGGCGCACATGCTGGCCGAATTCGAGCGCGACTATGTCACCAGCATGCTGTTGCGCTATCGTGGCAATGTGACGCATGCGGCACGGGCCGGCAACCAGGATCGCCGGGCATTCTGGCAGTTGATGCGTAAATATCGCATTTTGTCGGCGGACTATCGCGGCGATTATCCGGCTCCTCGGGCACATGGCATGCGGGCTGCCTAGCAGGCGATTCCAACCGGGACGGCACAGCGTGCACTTACCGGTAAAATCGACGGGTTTACCCTGCTGAGGCTTTGCCGTGTCCTATCCTGTTTTGCGCAACGATGTGTTCCTGCGCGCCTTGCTGCGCCAGCCTGTCGAATACACGCCGATATGGCTGATGCGTCAGGCTGGGCGTTATCTGCCCGAATACAATGCTACGCGTGCGCGCGCCGGCTCGTTTCTTGGCCTGGCCAAGAATCCCGACTACGCCACCGAAGTCACCCTGCAACCGTTGGCACGGTTTGCGTTTGACGCCTCGATCCTGTTTTCCGATATCTTGACCATCCCGGATGCAATGGGATTGGGCCTGAGTTTCGAGGCAGGCGAAGGCCCACGCTTCGCGCATCCGCTGCGCGATGAAGCCGCGGTTGCCCGGCTGGCTGTTCCCGATATGGGCGAGCTCGAGTATGTGTTTTCCGCCGTGTCGCAGATCCGGCGCGAGCTGGACGGTCGCGTACCGTTGATCGGGTTTGCCGGCAGCCCCTGGACGCTGGCCTGTTACATGGTGGAAGGCGCGGGCTCGAGCGACTACCGCACCGTCAAGAGCATGCTGTACCAGCGGCCCGATCTGATGCACCGCATTCTAGAGATCAATGCCGAATCCGTCATCCGCTACCTGAATGCCCAGATTGTTGCGGGCGCACAGGCCGTGATGATTTTCGACAGCTGGGGCGGGGTCCTTGCCGATGCCGATTTCCAGGAATTCTCGCTGGCCTATACTCGCCGCGTCCTGGCTGGTATCGCCAAGGAACATGATGGGCGCCGCGTGCCATCCATTGTTTTCACCAAGGGCGGTGGATTGTGGCTGGAAGACATTGCCGACGCCGGCAGCGATGCGGTCGGGGTCGACTGGACGGTGAATTTGTCGCGAGCCCGTCAGCAGGTTGGGCAGCGCGTGGCATTGCAGGGCAACCTTGACCCGATGATGCTGTTTGCCAAGCCAGAGCAGATCGGTGCGCTGGCCCGCCGTGTGCTCGACGCCTTTGGCCCGGTCGGACCAGGCTATGGCCACGTATTCAACCTGGGCCATGGCATCTCCCAGTTCACGCCGCCGGAGTCGGTCAGCGCCCTGGTGGAAGCGGTCCACAGCCATAGCCGGCAACTGCATACCTGACCTGTTTTCGGTAGGTAAGCAGGCACTTCGCCGTTCAGCACCGGGCTGCGCCAGGGGGGGTCTGTGGAATTGTGCACAGAAAAGTATGATATAGGGGTTTTCCCCTAATACTTATTTTCCCCCCTGGAGAGGGTCTGCAAGTCATTGAAAACAAACACATATTTTCAGCGATGTAGAGAGTGTACATAGAGGGGGGCAGCGTGCTTGACAGGAATTATCCCCCTTGCTCTACCCTTTTCCCCAAAGTTATCCACAGGCGCCGGACTTGACGTGTAAAACTTTTCGGACATGCTGGCGCTTAGGCCGATTTCCCAGAAATCACTTTAAGTTCGTTTGAATGGACACATCTGGCACACCGGTATGGGTACGTGTGGCACTGGATGTGCCGCTGGCCGGGCCCTTCGATTACCGTGCCTGGCAGCCGGTGCAGATCGGTCTGCGCGTCATTGTGCCTTTTGGTCGGCGTCAACTGATCGGGGTCATTACCGCGCTGCCTGCCGAGCCTGCGGTGGATCCCTCGGTGGTACGCGACGTTGAGCAGGTACTGCACGACGTCCCGCCCATGCCAGCCGACTGGTTGCGCCTGACTGGCTTCGCGGCCGACTACTACCAGCGACCGGTAGGGGAAGTGATGCTGCCTGCATTGCCGGGCCCGCTGCGCAAGCCGTCCGCCTATCTTGGCAAACGTGCGGGCGCAGGGCCGGTGGCTCGCAGCGATGTGCGCGCGCAAAAGCGCAAAAAGGCCGATGAGGTGGCGAGCGCCGCTGTGCCCAAGCCATGCCTGAACGCCGAACAGCAGGCCGCGGTCGATGCGATTGCGGCGCGCCAGGGATTCTCGCCGGTCCTGCTGCATGGGGTGACCGGCAGCGGTAAAACCGAAATTTACCTGCGCGCGGTCGAGCAGACGCTGGCTCAGGGCCGCCAAGCGTTGTTGCTGGTACCCGAAATCAACCTGACGCCCCAGTTGCAGCAGGTTCTGGTCAGCCGCTTGCAGGCCATTGCCGGATCGCATGGTGTGGCGGTACTGCACAGCGGACTGGCCGAGGGCGATAGGCTGGCGGCCTGGATGCAGGCTGTGCGCGGCCAGGCGAGGGTGGTGCTGGGCACCCGCTTGGCGCTGCTGACGCCGCTGCCAGAGCTGGGGCTGATCGTGGTGGACGAAGAGCACGATCCCTCGTACAAGCAGCAGGAAGGCCTGCGCTACTCGGCGCGTGACCTGGCGGTATGGCGCGCGCATGATGCAGGCATTACGGTGTTGCTGGGCTCAGCGACGCCGTCGCTGGAAACCTGGCATCATGCCCGCAACGGCCGCTATCTCTTGTTATCGCTGCCCACCCGGGCGGTCAGTAGCACGCCGCCAGACATCCGGCTGATCGATACCCGGCGGCTGACGCTCAAGGAGGGCATGTCCCCCGAGCTGACGGATGCCATCGGCAAGCGCCTGGAACAGGGCCAGCAGGCCCTGATCTTCCTGAACCGACGGGGGTATTCCCCGGTGCTGAACTGTACCGCCTGCGGCTGGGTGAGCGGTTGTACCCACTGTTCCACCTATATGGTGGTGCATCGCGGCAAGACCGGCGCCTTGCTGCGCTGCCACCATTGTGGGGCGCGTGAGCGCATTCCGCGCGCCTGCCCGGATTGCGGCAACCAGGATTTGCAACCCATGGGCCGGGGCACGCAAAGGGTGGAAGAGCATCTGGCAGAGCTGTTCCCCCAGGCGCGTATCGCCCGTATCGATGCCGACAGCACCCGCCTGAAGGGAAGCGCCGAACGCCTGTTTGGCCAGGTGCATGCAGGCGAGGTCGATATCCTGGTCGGCACCCAGATGGTGGCCAAGGGACATGATTTTCGCAATCTGGGACTGGTGGGGGTGCTGAACGCCGATGCTATGTTGTTTTCGCACGACTTTCGCGCACCGGAACGCCTGTTTGCCCAATTGATGCAGGTGGCGGGCCGCGCCGGCCGGCATACGGGGGGCAGCCAGGTCATGATCCAGACCGGTTATCCGGAACAGGCCGTGTACCAGGCGCTGATGCGGCATGACTATGTGGGCTTTGCCGCGCATGGGCTGGCCGAGCGCGAATCGGCCGGCTTGCCGCCGTTTGCGCATCAGGCCCTGCTGACCGCCGAGTCGGGCGAGTTGGCGCAGACGCTGGCCTTCCTGTCCCAGGCCCGCGAAGTGGCCGAAGCCGCGGAAAACCAGGGTCAGCCCCCGGTTTTATCTGACGGCCTGCCTTGTTTTCCACCGCCCGGAACGGTTACCCTTTACGATCCCGTGCCTTTGCGTGTGGTGCGCGTCAATAATGTCGAGCGCGCTCAACTGCTGGCTGAAAGTGCCAGCCGTCCCGCCCTGCAGGCCTTTCTGCGCGCCTGGCTGGCGCGCCTGCCTGCACTGCCCGGCGCCCGACGTGTGCGCTGGCAACTCGAAGTCGACCCGCTGGAAATCTGATGTCTGCCCATACCCCTTTTGTTCCCGGCTCGCTTACCGCCGGGCTGAACCCTGCTCAGCGCGAAGGCGTGCTGTACCTGGACGGCCCGTGCTTGGTGCTGGCCGGCGCCGGTAGTGGCAAGACACGCGTTATTACCCAGAAAATCGCGTATCTGGTCAGCGAATGCGGCTATCAGGCGCGAAATGTGGCTGCCCTGACCTTCACCAACAAGGCCGCCAACGAGATGGCGAACCGGGTGCAGAGCGTCTTGCCAGGCAAGGCGTCGCGCGGGCTTACCATCAGTACCTTCCATTCGTTGGGCGTGCGCTTGCTGCGCGAAGAGGCGCGGCTGGTGGGTCTCAAGCCGCAGTTTTCGATTCTGGATTCGGACGACGCGCTGGCCATCGTGCAGGATCTGCTGGCCACGACCGACAAGGCCAGGCTGCGCAGCGTGCAACACACCATTTCGTTGTGGAAAAACGGCCTGGTCGAGCCCGACGAGGCCGAACGCAACGCGACCAGCGCCACCGAACGCGATGCCGCCCTGGTGTATCGCAGCTATCGGGACACGCTGATTGCCTACCAGGCGGTGGATTTCGACGATCTGATCCGCCTGCCGGCACGCCTGCTGGAAGAAAACGACGAAGCGCGCGAGCGCTGGCAGTCGCGTTTGCGCTATTTGCTGGTGGATGAATACCAGGACACCAATGTGTGCCAGTACAAGCTCGTGCGCTTGCTGACCGGCGCGCGGGCCATGTTCACCGCGGTGGGCGACGATGACCAGGCCATTTACGCCTGGCGTGGCGCCACCATCGAGAACCTGGCCAAGCTTACGACCGACTACCCGCAGTTGAAAGTGATCAAGCTCGAGCAGAACTATCGTTCGGTGCAACGCATTCTGGCCGCGGCCAACAACGTGATAGAAAAAAACCCCAAGCTCTTCGAGAAAAAGCTTTGGTCCGAACTGGGGGTGGGCGACCCGGTGGCCGTGTTGCCCATGGACAACGACGAGGCCGAGGCCGAGAACATCGCTATGCGGATCTCGGCCGCCCGCTTCGAGAAACGCTGCGAATGGCGCGACTTTGCCATCCTGTACCGGGGCAATCACCAGGCGCGGGTGCTGGAGCAGGCGCTGCGCACGCTGAAGATTCCGTACACGATATCGGGCGGGCAAAGCTTTTTCGACAAGGCGGAAGTGCGCGATGTGCTGTCGTATCTGCGCCTGATCGCCAACGATGACGACGACCCGGCGTTCATCCGGGCCGTTACCACGCCCAAGCGCGGGGTCGGGCAGGGCACGCTGCACGCACTGGGCACCTATGCGGGCGGGCGGCAGATTTCCCTGTTTGCCGCTGTGTTCGAGCAAGGCCTGGAAACCGTCCTGCAAGAGCGCCAACTCTATCCCTTGCGCGAGTTCGGCAATTTCATCAGCCGCATGCAGTGGCGGGCCGGCCGGGGATTGGCTGATGCGCAGACGCCCAGTTCCAGCGAAGCCGCGGGTCCCATCCTGGACGACCTGATGGCCGCGATCGCCTACGAGCGCTACCTGTACGACAACTTTGACGAGCGCGCCGCGCAGTCGCGTTGGCAAAACGTGCTGGACCTGGTCAACTGGCTCAAGCGCAAGGCCGAGGAAGACGGCCTGAGCTTGCTGGAGTTGGTGCAGCACGTGGCGCTGATCACCATGCTCGAACGGGGTGAGGACGAAGAGCCGGATGCGGTCAAGTTATCCACACTGCACGCGGCCAAGGGGCTGGAGTTCCCGCACGTTTACCTGGCCGGGGTAGAGGAAGGCCTGTTGCCGCACCAGGGCAAGGACGACGAGGAAGGCGACCCCGAGCGCGCGGCCGAATCGCTGGCCTCGCGCATCCAGGAAGAACGCCGCCTGATGTATGTTGGCATTACCCGCGCCCAGCGCAGCCTGCACCTGAGCTGGTGCAAAAGACGCCGGCGCGCCCGCGAAGACGTCGTGCGCGAGCCGTCCCGGTTCATCAAGGAAATGGGGCTGGAAGGCGATGCCTTGCCAGATCCCAATGCCGGCATGAGCGCCAAGGAGCGCCTGGGCGCATTGAAGGCGCTGCTGACCAAGCCGTCCGCCACCCAAAGGTAACTTGCTGGCTGGCCGACACCCGGGCCGATCGATGGCGCACATCTTGTACGATCCCCGTGTGTCATCGCGCAATTTTTGACCCACCCCCGTTGGGTGGTGGGTTCATGCATTCATTTCTTTTCCGTTGCCATGTTCAGCCTAGCCAAGAAAGTCGATCGTATTTCCCCCTTTTATGCCATGGAACTGGTCAAGCACGCCGCCGCACTCGAAGCGGCCGGGCGCGACATCGTCCACATGAGCATAGGCGAGCCGGACTTCACCGCCATCGAGCCCGTGGTGCAGGCGCTGGAGGCGGCCACGCGCGCGGGCCAGACCCAGTACACGGCAGCCATGGGGCTGCCCATGCTGCGCCAGGCGATTGCCGCCTTTTATCAAACCCGTTTTGGCGCCAGCATAGACCCGGCTCGTGTGGTTGTGACCGCGGGGGCCTCGGGGGCGCTGATGCTGGCCATGACCGCCTTGCTCGAGCAGGGCGACGAGGTCTTGATGGCCGACCCGGCTTATCCGTGCAATCGTCATTTCGTGACCGCAGCGGGCGGCACCGCCAAGCTGATTGCGACCGGACCCGAAGAGCGTTTTCAGCTCGCGCCGGTGCATGTGCGCGAACATTGGGGCGAGCGTACCGCCGGTGTCATCATCGCTTCACCCAGTAACCCCACCGGCACCAGCATGGCGCCAGCGGCCCTGGCCGAACTGGTGCAGGAGGTGCGTCAGCGTGGCGGCTTTACCATCGTCGATGAAATCTACCTGGGCCTGAGCTACGACAACGAGCGGCGTTCAGCCGCCACGCTGGGCGACGATGTCATCATCGTCAACAGCTTCTCGAAGTATTTCCACATGACGGGCTGGCGCCTGGGCTGGCTGATTGTGCCGCCGCAACTGGTCGGGGCATTCGAAAAGCTCGCCCAGAACCTGGTCATCTGCGCGTCGACGCTGTCGCAGCATGCGGCGCTGGCCTGCTTTACGCAGCCGGCCCTGGCCGAGTTCGAACAGCGCCGCGAGGCTTTTCGCCAGCGGCGCGACTATCTCTTGCCGGAGTTCGAGCGCCTGGGCCTGCATGTACCGGCTCGTCCCGATGGCGCGTTCTATATCTATGCGGATATCAGCGCCCATGCGCAAGACAGCAGCGAGTTCGCCGCCCGCTTGCTGGAGCAGGCCGGAGTGTGTGCCGTGCCGGGGATGGATTTCGGTGAAAGCGCGGCACAGCGCTACGTGCGGTTTTCCTATGCAAACAGCATGGAGCGCCTGCAGGAAGCCGTTGCACGCATGGGACGGCTGCTGGGGCGGTAGTAGCGCGCCCTTCGGTGCCCGTGCGCCTTGATTGAGCCACCTTGGCGCACGAAGTGGGCTCGCCGCTAACCTGCTGCCGGCGATGCCTGCTTCAGGCGGAAAACTCCAGCTTGTCTGATGTTTCTGCCGCTTCTGCACCTTGGGCCTGCCAGCTCAGCATCTCGTCGTCGCCTGGCGCTACCATGCCCACGCTGCCGACCGGACTGGTTTGGGGGTCGGTCAGGATGGCCAGTGTGTGCGTATCGTTACCGGCAACCCGTGCCATCAGCCGCTGGTTGCCTGGCGTGCGGGCAATCACCGTACCGAATTGCGGCTGGCCGTCTCGGCCATACACAATCGTGAAGGTTTCCAGGGTTGCCGTGCCGCTGTAGTCGAACACCAACTGCGGCACGTCGCCACGGCGCGCATCGGCCTGCGCTTGCACGCTGTAATCGGCTGCAAGCTGATCGGTTTGCGGCGCACACGATGCCAGCACCAGGGCATGGTGCTTGGTGACGTATTCGCCCTGGCCATACAGCAGGGCCAGCTTGCCACGCCGTTCGCGCAAGCGGCGCACCAGGCCCGCGGCCGCATGCGTCATGTAGTTGTTCAGCGGCGCTCCGAAAAAGCTCAAACCACCGGTCGAGGTCATTTGCGCCTCGGCGGGCAGTCCCAGGGTGCGGCGAGCCATCTTGGGCACGATGGGAAAGCAGCTGTACAGCTCGAGCATCTCGAAGGCCGATGCGTCACCGCCGACCTGCTGCAGCACGGTCTCCATGACCAGGTCTTGGGCGTGCGAGCGCTGGAATTGGTCGCGAGCCAGATAGTCGCGCGGTTCGTTGGCAGCCGCGCCCGACCACACATAGACCAGGTGCTCTTCGGGTATGCCCAGTTTGCGGGCATGGCCCAGGCTGGTCATCAGCACGCCCGCGCCCATGTTGACCAGCGGGTTGGCCACCATATGCTTGGTATAGGGCCAGGCAATCAGGCGGTTGCTGGGGGTAGGGGTCGTGACCTCGTCAGCCGAAAAGGTGTGATCCAGCCAGGCGTTCGGGTTGTTTGCGGCAACCTGTGAATAACGTGCCCAGAGTTCGCCCGATTCTTGCCGGGCTTCATCCGGGGTCTGGCCCCAGTTTGCCAGCGTGGCGTTCTCGTAAAGCGGATAGATGGTGATAGGCGCAAAAATGCCATGTTTAACGGCAAGTTCGTGGCAGATGCCGATGCCCCGCACCAGTTTCATGCTGGCATCCTTCGGGTGCCACGGCAGTTGGGCGCCGGACTTTTCCGCCGCGGCGGTGGTGTAGTTAGCTTCGGCGCCGACGATGGCGGCAACCCGGCATTCACCGCGAGCGATGCGCAACGCCGCTTCATGGATGAAGCGCACGGGCGTCTCGCCTCCGGTCTTGCCATAGGTCTTATGGGCGGGCCGGGCGCCCAGGCGCTCGCTGAGCAAGCCCGGGGCGTCGGTGTATGGCCACGAGTATTCGCAGACGACGTCCAGCGAATCCAGGTCTTCAAGCAAGGCGGCCCCGGCGTCGGCCTGGGCCGCGCGCAAGGCTTTTTCCATCAGGACCAGGGGTTCGTCGCTGGACTTGGGGTCTTTGGTGCGTTGTGTGATTTCGCCGATGCCGACGATAACGGGGGTAAGGTCTGATGCAGTCATGGTTTCTATTGCAGTTTGATGCCTAGCTCTTCAACAAAACGCTTGTCGCTGGCGGTTTGGTCGGCGGCGAATTTCGTGTAGGTCGCCGAGTCCATGTATTCAAAGGGTTGGCCCTGGATGGCAAGCGACTTCTGGAAAGCCGGGTCGTTGGCGGCTTCGCGAAAGGCGTCATGCAGGATCTTGATGACGGCGGGGTCCATGCCTGCCGGCCCCGCAATGCCAACCACCGAGTTGGTGGTGATATCAAAGCCAAGTTCCTTGATGGTGGGAACATCCGGATACTGCGCGATGCGCTTGTCATCGACGACGGCCAGCAGGCGCAGTGCCCCGCTATCGACGGCGGCTCCCCAGCCGGCATCGGACATGAAGTCGACATGGTTGCCCATGGTTGCCTGGATCACCTCGACGCCGCCCTTGAAGGGAACCGACGTGAAGGTAACGCCGGCTGCCCTGGCCAGCCTCTCGGTGGCAATGTGGCCCGAGGTGCCGACGCCGACCACGCCGTATGACAGCGGTGTCTTGCGGGATTTGGCATCGTCGAGCAGGGCCTGCAACGATTGCCAGGGGGCGTCTTTGCCGACCACGACGCCGTAGGCGTACTTGGTCAGCCCGATGATATAAGTGAAGTCCTTCACCGGATCGTAGGTGACTTTCTGCAGGTGGGGCAGGCGAAACAGACTGGCGGGCACCATGGCAACCGTATAGCCATCGGGGGCGGCGTTACGCGCCATCGTGGCCGGGCCCAGGGTGCCGCCCACGCCGGGCATGTTCTCGATCACGATGGATTGCTTGAGAATTTTTTCCGCGGCATTGCCCAAGATGCGCATCTGGACGTCGGTGGCGCCGCCTGGGTTGAACGGCACGATCAGCGTGATGGGGCGGGACGGAAACGCTTGCGTCTGGGTTTGTGCCTGGGCCGCGCCAATTATCGCGACGCCGATGCCGATAGCGGCAGCTAGCTTGTGGATCAGGGAAAGACCGGCGGTTTTGGCCAGGGTGGGCATGCGCATTTTCTGTCTCCGTCACGATTTTTATAATGGTATAGCGCAAGACTATCGTCGCAATGGCCTGAGCCCATCGTCGCAAAGGACGATTTCGTCCTGGCAAGTCGTTGTCGCTTGCGAGCCGGCCAACAGGCCGCGCCTGTCTTCCATGCTATATATCGCGCTTCCCTGGAAAGAGTAACCGATGGCTCGCCTGCCTCGCCTGTACGGCCCCGATACCCCTCATTTGCTGCAAGCGGTTTTATTGCCGGCGACCGAACCGCCAACGGTTCAGGTGCTGGACCAGTGGGCGGCCTGGATCGAGGCCGAAACGGCCCGCTTGCGCATTGCCGTCCATGGCTGGGCGCTTACGCCCGCCGAACTGCTCTTGCTGGCGACGCCAGCGGATGCCGCCAGTTTGCGCAGCCTGCTGCAAAGCCTGGGCCGGCGCATTGCCACCCAACGCGGCGGCGGACGGGTTTTTGCCGGCCGCTATCGTTCCGCCCTGATCGAGCCCGGCGCCTGGGTATTGCCCGCGCTGGTCTGGCTCGAGTCATTGCCGGTACGCAGCGGCCTGGCGGGGGACGCGGAGCATTGGCGCTGGTCGTCCGCCCGCGCGCACACTGGCGCCAGCGTGCATGGCTGGCTGACGGTGCATCAGGATTATTGGACGTGTGGCAACACGCCCTTCGAGCGGCAGGATTTCTATCGGCGGCTATTGCACGAGGGGTTGGGGTCCCGTGCCCAGGAAAGCCTGGAAGCCGCCTTGCATGGGCAATGGGCGCTGGGCAGTCCTGCATTCATGGAGCGCATGGAACAGTTCGCCAGTCGCCGGGCCGAGCCCAAGCCACGTGGCCGGCCGCGCAAAACGCCAGCGCCGGCCATCGCTGGCGACAAGAATGCTGCCAAGCCGGCCCGCAAGCCCTGATGCCCCGCTTACGGTGAAATCAGTAGGTGCAAAGGCACACGGGCTGGCCTAGGTTGGCGGCTCGGATGCAGGTGTGCCCGTGAGCACTTCATATTTTGCCAGCAGTTGCGGGCGTGATTCCAGCCATTGCGGGTGGATGACGATGCACTCTACGGGACAGACGACCTTGCACTGTGGCTCGTCGTGGTGTCCTACGCATTCGGTGCACCGGTCGGGGGCGATTTCATAGATCTCGGCCCCCATGCTAATGGCGTCGTTTGGGCACTCGGGCTCGCAAACGTCGCAATTGATGCATTCGTCGGTAATGAGCAAAGCCATGATGTCAGCCTGGTAGTGAACCAGTATTGCACCACACTTTGCTCGGGAAATCCCTTATTCCCCTTTGGGCGGCCCGCCCATTTGTTGTACTTTGGTCTGCAGCCAGCGCTCGACCGAGGGAAATACGAATTTGCCCACGTCCCCGCCCATGATGGCGATTTCGCGCACGATGGTGCCCGAGATGAACTGGTACTGGTCGGACGGTGTCAGGAACAGGGTTTCGACATCGGGCAACAGATAGCGATTCATGCCGGCCATCTGGAACTCATATTCGAAATCGGACACGGCGCGCAGGCCGCGCATGATGACGCGCGCGTTTTGCGAGCGCACGAAATCCTTCAGCAAACCGCCGAAGCTGGCGACTTCGACGTTGGGGTAGTGGCCCAGGACTTCCCGGGCGATGTCCACGCGTTCGGCCACGGTGAAGAAGGGCTTCTTCGCATGGCTGTGCGCCACGCCCACCACCACTTTGTCGAACAACGTTGCCGCGCGGCGCACGAGGTCTTCGTGACCGCGGGTCAGGGGGTCGAACGTGCCGGGATACACGGCAACAATCATCGGGGCTCTCCTTAGTACCACGTGGCAGAGGATCCGCCCGCGGCTGCATTTTGTTTGAGGCTGCGGGGTTGGTTCACCAAGCCCGATCACAGCCGCGATTATTTACCGGATTTTGCAATGCAGCAAACGCCACCCGCGTTTATTGGACCTGATCGGCCGATACACTGCGCAGCAGATGGTAATGCACTGCGCCGGCTTTTGCTTGACGAACCATCATAAAACCTTCCGGCGCGACGAACGCCGCCTCGGATTCCACATACACCAGGCCGCCGGGGGCGAGTACTGCATGCAACCGCGGCCATATCTGTTCCAGCCAGTTTTCACCGAAAGGTGGATCCAGGAAAATCAGGTCGAAGTGAGTGCCCGCATACCTGGAAATATAGGAACTAGCGCGCTCTCCTATAATTTCTACGTTTTTCGCCCCCAGCTTTTGGCTGATTTGCTGCAAGCCGGCCAGCACGCGACGTTCGGGCTCTACCAGGGTGACATGCCCGGCTCCGCGCGAGGCGGCTTCCAGGCCCAGGGCGCCGGTGCCGGCGAACAGATCCAGCACCCGATGGCCGGCAAAATCGTTATCCCACAAGTGGGCCAGCCAATTGAACAGGGTTTCACGCACGCGATCCGGCGTGGGGCGCAGGCCGGGCGCATCGATGACTGCAATGGGCGTGCGGCGATATTGCCCGCCGATAATGCGCACTTGCTGAGGAGCTGTTTTCTTGCTGATACCGCACCTGTGGACGAAAGCGCCGCTGCGAAAGAAATCCGCGCGTCGCATGAATGGATAGGGTCGGGTTTTAGCATAACCTTATGGTTTTTCCGTACTTTGCCTGAGCAAGCGGGGCACGGCAGGCGTAAGCCTGCGCATAAAGGCTATCATCAGCCTCATGACTGCCCTTGACGGGCCAATTCCTGCTTTTCCCTCCCGCACCATGTTCAAGTTTTTCCGCAAGAAGTTCGCGCCGAAAGAGGTGACGCCGCCTCCCGTCGAGGCGCCCGAGATCCCTGACGTTCCAGATATTCCCGACGCGGACGCTTGGTCGCGCCCGATACGCTCGCTGCCGCCCGAGGAGTTGGAGCCCGCTGCCGCCACGGCGCCGCCCGTGCCGACGCCGCCAATCGCGCCCGAGCCCGCGGCTGCAACAAGCGCGCCACCGGCAATCGAGCCTGCTGTCACTACGGCTCCGGCATCTGTTCCGGTTACCGAAACCGTGCGGCCCGTACCTGTGGCTGAACCGGCAGTTGTTGCCGAGCCGGTATCGCTGCGCCCGGATCCCGTGGCCGCACCAGTGCCTCCGGTTCCTGCGCCCACGCCTGTGCCGTCTGCCGCACC
>JBEBVZ010000038.1:0-44283 GCA_040392445.1 Verticiella sediminum | reverse complement strand
CCGCGCACCAGCGCCATCCTGAACAACGTGGCCGGGTGGCGCGAGAATGCGAAGATCGGTACGGCTGACCGGATCCGCGACATGATCAGCGGCGTGTGCCCGCTCTCGGTCAGGCTGACAATGGCCTTCACACCCGGGAAGTGGTTGGCGGCATACATGGCCGCCAGGGCGATGGTTTCGTCCCGGCGCTCGAACACCTGCTCCAGCCGGTGCCGCGAACGGCTGCTGGTGGGATGCTTTTCGGCCCCCAGGCACACACGCGCCATGGCCTGCACCGCGGCCACCGGATAGCGCCCGGATGCGCTCTCGGCCGACAGCATTACCGCATCGGTGTAGTCGAGCACGGCATTGGCCACGTCCGATACCTCGGCGCGCGTGGGCATCGGGCTGTTTATCATGGACTCCATCATCTGGGTGGCGGTAATCACCAGCTTATTGAGGGTACGCGCATGCAGGATGATGCGTTTCTGGATTCCCGCCAGTTCGGCGTCACCGACTTCCACCCCCAGATCGCCACGTGCCACCATCACGCCATCGCTGGCGCAGATAATGTCGTTCAGCGCGGCATCATCGGCTACGGCTTCGGCCCGCTCTATCTTGGCGATCAGCCACGCCTGGCTGCCGGCGGCCCGCACCAGCTTGCGCGCGGCTTCGATATCGCTGCCGTAGCGCGGAAACGAGACCGCCACGAAATCCAGGCCCAATTCGGCAGCCAGTTCGATATCGACGCGGTCCTTGTCGGTCAGGGTGGGGGCCGACAAGCCGCCGCCCCGGCGATTGATGCCCTTGTTGTTGGATAGCTCGCCACCGACGATCACCGTGGTTTGCACCGCATCGCCCTGCACCCCATCCACGCGCAGCACCACCCGGCCATCGTCCAGCAGCAGCTCGTCGCCGGCCCGGCAGTCGCGTGCCAGATCCGGGTAATCGATGCCGACGATGCTCGCCGTACCGCTTTCGCGCGGATGGCTGTTCGAGAGGGTGAAGCGGTCGTTTTCCTGCAGCACCACCAGCCCTTCGGTAAATCGCGCAATCCTGATCTTCGGTCCCTGCAGGTCGCCCATGATGGCCACATAACGGCCATGCTTGGCCGACAGCTCGCGCACCAGCCGCGCGCGCGCCCGGTGCTCGTCAGGCGAGCCATGCGAAAAATTCAGGCGGGCCACATCCAGGCCCGCCAGGATCAGGGCCTCGATGCGCTCGGGACTGCTGCTGGCGGGCCCCAGGGTGGCAACGACTTTGGTGCGGCGAACAATCATGGTCAACTCCTTGCCTGTCGGCTTTCTCTATATCCTCACATACTCTGCCAGGAAACTCTGCCTCGTCATCATGAAAATCGTCATCGCGCCCGACTCGTTCAAGGAAAGTCTTGATGCCGCCACCGCGGCGCGGGCAATTGCCCGCGGCGTGCTGCAGGCAGCCCCTCAGGCGCAATGCATATTGCGCCCCATGGCCGACGGCGGCGAAGGCACGGTCGACGCCATGCTGGCAGGCATCACGGGCGCCGAGCGCCGAACCGGCATGGTCAGCGGCCCCAACGGCAAGCCAATCCTGGCCCACTGGGGCTGGCTGGGCAACGCACACGCCGTCATCGAGATGGCCGCGGCGGCCGGCCTGGAGCGCATCGGCGTGGCGCAGCGCGACCCCCTGCGGGCCGGCACGACAGGAGTCGGCCAGCAGATCCGTGCCGCCCTGGATGCGGGCGCCACGCACATCACCCTGGGCCTGGGCGGCAGCGCCACCAACGATGCCGGCGCGGGCATGCTTCAGGCGCTTGGCGCGCGGCTGCTGGACGCCCATGGCAAGGATCTGCCGGCCGGCGGCGCGGCGCTGGCGCAGTTGCACACACTGGACCTGTCCGCCCTGGACGCTCGCCTGGCCCACGCCCGTTTCGTGATCGCCTGCGACGTCGACAACCCCTTGTGCGGGCCGCAAGGGGCCTCGGCCGTCTTCGGCCCGCAAAAAGGCGCAAGCCCGCCGCAAGTCGCGCAACTGGACTCGGCCCTGGCCCACTTTGCCGATGTCTGCCGCGCCACCCTGGGGCGCGATGCCCGTGAACAAGCCGGCGCCGGTGCAGCCGGCGGCCTGGGCTTCGCCGCCCTGACCTTTCTTGACGGCGAATTCCGGCCAGGCGTGGATGTGGTGGCGCAAACCTGCGGCCTGGCGCAAGCCATGCAAGGGGCAAGCCTGGTCATCACCGGCGAAGGCCGCCTGGATGCCCAGACCCTGCATGGCAAGACGCCCGCTGGCGTGGCCAGGCTGGCCCAGGCGGCCGGCGTGCCGGCAATCGCCCTGGCCGGTGCTCTGGAACCGGGCTACCAGGCGCTGTACCAGGCCGGCCTTACCGCGGCTTTCAGCCTGGCCCCCGGCCCGGTCGATCTGCCCTATGCGCTGGCGCATGCGCAAGAACTGCTGGCGGCACGCGCCTGCGATGTGCTGCGCTTGTGGCTGGCGGCCCAGCCCGGGGCCGGCGCCACGCCCTGACGCCCCTGCTTATGCCGGCGTATCGCCCGCTTTGATCACGCCCGCATCCAGCAAGGCGTCGGACAAGCCCATGAACTGGGCTACCGACAGCTCTTCGGCGCGAGCGGTTTGCGCAATGCCCAGGGCTTCCCAGGGTATGTACGCAGCCCAGTCGCCCAAGCCACGGCGCAACATCTTGCGGCGCTGGGCAAAGGCCCTGGCCACCGTTTTCGAGAACGCCTGCTCGTCGCGCGGCCGTGGACGCGTATCGGGCAAGGGCCGCATGCGCACGATGGCCGACACGACCCGCGGTGGCGGATCAAAGGCCTCTGGCGGTACATCGAACAGCTTGTACATGGCATACCGCGACTGCAGCATCACCGCCAGCCGGCCGTAGTCGCTGTCGCCGGGCTTGGCCACCATGCGATCGATGACCTCGCGCTGCAGCATGAAGTGCTGATCCTTGATCGTATCGGCGTAGTCCATCAAATGGAACAGGATGGGGGTGGAGATGTTGTAAGGCAGGTTGCCCACCACCCGCACGCCAGGGCCGAAGCGGGAAAAATCCACGGTCAGAGCGTCGGCCTCGGTAATGTCCAGGCGCTCGGACGGCCATTCACGCCGCAGCCGGGCGGCCAGATCGCGATCCAGCTCGATCACCTGCAGCCGGTCCAGCGAGGCCAGCAGCGGGCGCGTCAGCGCCGACAGGCCGGGCCCGATCTCGACCATATTGTCGTCGTGCGCCGGGGCAATGGCGCGCACAATGCCTTCGATAATCGCGTCGTCGACCAGGAAATGCTGGCCGAAGCGCTTGCGCGCCTGATGTTTGCTCATGGGTATGCAGATAAGAAAGTTCGTCGCATTTTACCGGTCTCGGCCCTACACTAAGCCCCAGCTACAGCAACACTTATAGTTACAAGAGAATAATCATGTTTAAAAAGATATCTCGTGGCTTTCTTGCTATAGGCTTCCTGGCACTTGCCGCCTGCGGAGGAGACGATTCTTCATCGGCCGACGACAACACGGGGCCGATCCCGCCGCGCCAGCTTGCCCAGGCCATCGCCCAGCTCGACGAACGCGCGCAAACCCTGATGGCGGCCACGGGCATCCCGGGCATGGCGATCGCGGTGGTGCATGACGGCAAGACCGTCTACGCCAAAGGCTTTGGCGTGCGCAAGGTGGGCGAGGCCACCGCCATTGACGCCGATACGGTATTCCAACTGGCCTCGCTCTCGAAACCGGTGGGTGCGACCGTGGTGGCGCACCAGGTTGGCAAGGGCGGCATTTCCTGGGATACGCCGGTCGTGCAGTATCTTCCCTGGTTTGCCCTGAGCAACAGCGACGTAACCCGCCAACTGACCGTGGGCGATCTGTATGCACACCGCTCGGGCCTGCCCGAGCATGCCGGCGACGATCTCGAAGACCTGGGCTACGACCGCCATCAGGTACTGGAACGCCTGCGCCTGCTGCCCCTGCAGGAATTCCGCAAGCACTATGACTACACCAATTTCGGCCTGACTGCCGGCGCCGAGGCCGTGGCGGTTGCCGCCCGCACCGACTGGGCCGCGCTGTCAGACGCGGTGCTCTACCGGCCTCTGGGCATGGCCTCCACCAGTTCGCGTTTCAGCGACTACATCGCACGCGGCAACCGGGCCGTTCCGCATGTGCGCGAAGCCGGCACCTGGCTGCCCAAATACCAGCGCCAACCCGACGCCCAATCGCCCGCTGGCGGCGTCAGCTCTTCGGCCAGCGATATGGCGCGCTGGCTTGCCCTGGTGCTGCAGGATGGCCGCTACGAGGGCCGGCAAGTCGTTGCCAGCGCAGCCCTGCAACCGGCGACGACCGCGCAGATCCTGTCCAGCCCGCCCCACGAACCCGGCGCACCGGCCGGTTACTACGGCTATGGCTTCAATGTTGGCACCCATGCTTCCGGGCGGGCCACCCTTAGCCATTCAGGCGCTTTCACACTGGGCGCGGCCACCAACTTCGTCGCGGTTCCGTCGGCCAAGGTCGGCATCATCATCCTGACCAATGCCCAACCGATAGGCGCCGCCGAGGCCCTGGGCATGGAATTTACCGACCTGGTGCTGTTGGGCGAAATCACCCGGGACTGGCGAACAGCCTACGCCCAGGCGTTCGCCGACATGATGGCGCCCGAGGGTGCGCTGGCAGGCCAGGCGCCGCCGGCCAATCCCTCTCCCGCGCTGCCGCCGCAAGCCTATGTGGGCAGCTACTTCAACGACTACCTGGGCGAGGTCCAGGTCAGCCAGGACAACGGCGTGCTGACGCTCACACTGGGGCCGGCCGCGATCCGGTATCCGCTGGAACACTGGGATGGCAACCGCTATATCTTCCGCACCATAAGCGAGGTCGCGAACCCCGGATCGGTCTTCCAGGCAAGCTTCACCCCGGGTCCCTCGGGGCTGGCCAGCACCCTGGAAATAGAAATGTACAAGCACGGCACGGGAACCCTGAACCGACGCTAGCGCAACTCGCCAAGCGCGGCAGTCCCGAATACGGTACGCTTTTCCACAAAATCAAAACTGGCTGTTGCGGCACCAAACCTGCAACAGCCGAATCAACGAGGAGACAAGCAATGAACCAGCCAGCCTACCTGGGCGACCATGCCGCCATCACCCCCGACAAGCCGGCGGTGATCATGGCTCGCAGCGGCGCAATGCGCACCTATCGCGAAGCGGACGAAACCTCCAACCGGCTTGCGCACTATCTATACGATATCGGCCTGCGCAAAGGCGATCACATCGCCATCCTGATGGAAAACAACATCCGCTACCTGGAAATATGTTGGGCCGCCATCCGTTCGGGGCTGATCATCACTCCCGTCAATCGCTACCTGACACCCGCCGAAACCGATTACATCCTGGAAGACTGCGAAGCCAAGGTCATCATTAGTTCCTACGCCATGCGAGAACTGGTCGGCAGCCTGGGTTCCCTGGGCAAGATGCAAGCCAGCCTGATGGTGGATGGCACCCTGCCCGGCTGGACATCCCTGGAAGATGCGATTGCCGCTTATCCTGCCACACCGCTGCCGGACGAATGGCTGGGCGCCATCATGCTGTACAGCTCGGGCACCACCGGCAGGCCCAAGGGCATACTCAAAGCCCAGACCGAAGGTCATGTACGCGATGGCACTTCCCTTCGGCCGATTCTGCAACGCTACGGGTTTAATGCAAATTCGGTGTACCTGAACCCGGCTCCGCTGTACCACGCCGCCCCGCTTGGCTATGCCATCAACGCCCAGTTCCTGGGCGCCACAGTGGTCGTCATGGACAAATTCGACCCACTCGAATCACTGCAGAATATCGAACGCTACAAGGTCACGCACAGCCAGTGGGTGCCCACCATGTTCATCCGCATGTTGCGCCTGCCACTGGAAGATCGCCAGCGCTTCGATATCAGCAGCCACCAGACCGCGATCCATGCCGCAGCGCCCTGCCCCATCGCCATCAAGCAGCAAATGATCGAATGGTGGGGTCCGATCCTGCGCGAGTACTATGCAGGCAGCGAAGGCAATGGCGCCACCGATATCGATTCGCACGAATGGCTGCAACGCCCGGGTTCGGTTGGCCGCGCCCTGGTGGGTGTCGTGCATATCTGCGACGAAGACGGCAAGGAATTGCCGCCCGGTGAACCCGGCCTGATCTATTTCGCCCAGGAACAGGTGCCGTTCAGCTATCACAACGCCCCCGAGAAAACACGCAGCTCGCAGCACCCGCAGCACCCGACCTGGACCAGCCTTGGCGATATCGGCCAGCTCGACGAAGAAGGCTATCTGTACCTGACCGATCGCAAAGCCTTCATGATCATCTCGGGCGGCGTCAACATCTACCCCCAGCAGGTCGAAGATGCCCTGATGCAGCACCCGGATGTCGTCGATGTGGGGGTCATCGGCATACCCGACGCCGAAATGGGCGAAGCGGTAAGGGCCGTTATCGAGCCCACGCCCGAACGCGAACGCGACCAGGCCTTCATCGACGAGCTGACAGCCTTCGCGCGCGAGCGGGTGGCGCGCTACATGGTGCCTCGCAGTATCGCCTTCGTCGACGAAATGCCGCGCCTGCCTACCGGCAAACTCAACAAATTCGCCTTGCGCGAAAACTTCGGCCAGCCGGAACAGGCCCAGCAACCCGCCTGACAGCGGTTCCAGCCTAAAGAAACGCCGCCATCCCGTAAGGAATGGCGGCGTTTCTTTAACCCCGGCTGGCACGACCGCGACACCTGCCGCAGCCATGCAGCCAACCTCGTTACACAGCAGTCGGGATCTTGTTGAAAGGCATCCCGCGATCGGCGCGAGGGTCTGCCGGCAAGCCCAAAACCCGCTCGGCAATGATGTTGCGCAGGATCTCGTCGGTGCCACCTTCAATACGAGTGGCCGGCGCACGCATCAGCATTGCCTGAAAGCGAGCCGCCACTTCCTGCTGCGCCGGGTCCATGAAGGCACCCATCTGGCCTTGCAGATCGAGCGCCAACTGCGCGACTTCCTGCAGGGTAGAGCCCGCAACCAGCTTGCCGATGGAGTTTTCCGGCCCAGGCTCCTGGCCCTTGGATAGCGCCGAAATACTGCGGTAGGCGGTATAACGCAGGCCGCTGGCACGTGTCGCCCAGGTAGCCAGCTTCGAGCGTACCGCGGCATTGCGGATGGCCGGACCGTCTTCCAGCTGCAGCTCGCTGCACATGGCCAGCAACTCGGGCACGCCGGTAGGCATGTTTGCGCCTATGGACAAGCGCTCGTTCATCAAGGTGGTCAGCGACACCCGCCAACCTTGCCCGACTTGACCCAGGCGCTGGCTATCCGGGATACGGACGTCGGTGAAATACACCTCGTTGAAACCGGAATCTCCATTCATCTGCTTGATCGGACGAACCTCGACGCCCGGGCTGCGCATGTCCAGGAAGAACATGGTCAGGCCATCGTGCTTGGGCACAGTAGGGTCGGTACGGGCAAGCAGGATGGCGTAGTCGGAAACATGCGCGCCGCTGGTCCAGATTTTCTGGCCATTGATCACCCAATCGTCGCCCTGGCGCTCGGCCTTGGTGCGCAAGCCTGCCAGGTCGGAACCCGCTACCGGCTCGGAAAACAGCTGGCACCAGATTTCCTCGCCGGCCGCAAGCGGCGGCAACAGGCGCCGCTTCTGCTCTTCCGAGGCATACGCCATCACCGTCGGGCCGCACATGCCGTGGCCTATGGTGAAAACGCGGCCCAGCTTGGCATACACACCCTCCTCCTGCTGCCAGATCACCCGCTCGATAGGGCTGGCCCCACGGCCGCCGTATTCCTTGGGCCAATGCAGGCAGGCCCAGCCGCCCTCTTGCTTCTTCTTTTGCCAGGCTTTGGCGTAAGGCATGGAATCGCGGCTGCTGAGCGCCGGCTGGCCAAAACCCGAGCTGGCCAGCTCGTCGTGAAGCTCGGCAGGCGCGTTTGCCTGAATCCAGGCTCGAACCTCGGCACGGAATGCGGCTTCTGCAGCGTTGTCGTCAAAATTCATAGCACTGTCCTTGAATCTGATGTGGCTCAGGCGGCCTTGGAAAGCTGCGCCTTCGCAGCTGCGTCGGACTGCTGCGCGACGGTGATTGCGTGGCGAGCTTCCAGACGATCGACCAGCAGGTCTTCCCAGCTGGACAGGCTGCCCAGCGCAAGCGCCTGCAGGTTGGAGCGCCGGAAATACAGGTGGCAATCGAATTCCCAGGTAAAGCCCATGCCGCCATGGACCTGGATATTGTTGCGCGCGCAATGCAGATAGGCCTGGGTCGCGCTCACACGTGCCGTGGCGGCCGCTTCGGGCAACTCGGCGGCATCCGTGGACAAAGCCCAGGCGCCGTAATAGCAATTGGAGCGCGCCAGCGTGGCCGAGACATACATGTCGGCCAACATGTGCTTGATGGCCTGCTGCGAACCGATGGGACGACCAAAGGCAAAGCGGCCCAAGGCATAATCGCGGCCCATTTCCAGTGCGCGATCGGCTCCGCCCACTTGTTCGAAAGCCATCAGCACCGCCGCGCGGTCCATGGCCTTGCCCAGCAGTTCCCAGCCCTGGCCGGCCGCACCCAGCGGCTGGGCCGCGGCCGAGTTGAACGTGATTTCGCCCAAGGTACGGGTCGGATCTATGCTGGGCAGAGTCTTGCGGCTGACACCCACGGCATCGAGCTGCACCAGATACAGGGAAACTTCACCCGAAGCGCCGCCCGAACGCGCCGCCACCACGGCAAAATCGGCTATCTCGGCATCGGCAACAGCAGTTTTGCTGCCGCTAAGCGCGCCGTTGGCGACGCTGGCCTGGATAGAGGCCGGCGTAACCTTGCCCAGCCCTTCCACCAGGGCCAGCGTACCGATGGTCTTGCCACTGGCCAGGCCAGGCAGATAGGTTTTTTTCTGGTCTTCGGTGCCGGCCAGCAGCAAGAGCTCGGCGGCCAGGCAGATGGATGAGGCAAACGGCACCGGCGCCACGGCGCGGCCAAGTTCCTCGGCGATCACGCACAGCTCGAGATAGCCTGCGCCCGTGCCGCCGTACTCTTCAGGAATGGCAGCGCCCAGGAAACCCAGCTCGCCCAATTGTTCCCATAAGCCCTTGTCATAGGCTTGGGGGCTTTCCAGCACGGCGCGCACGGCGTCGCGGCTACAACGATCGGCCAAAAACCGCCGCACCTCGGATTGCAGCTGTTTCTGGTCTGCGGAAAAATCAAAGTCCATGTGGTCTCCCGTGGCATAGCCTGGAATGATGATTGATGATGCGCAGCAAAAAATTAATTCACGCGGGCATTGAAGCGCTGGATCCAGTCGGCCCAACGATCGTGGTTGACCTTGAGCGTGGTTGCCATTTCGGCAGGCGACGACCCCACGGGTTCGACGCCAAGGGCGCGCATTTTCTCGATGACCGCCGGGTCGGCGACCGCAACCTTGATGGCATCGGCCCAGCGCTGGACAATCTCGGGTGATGTACCGGCGGGCAGGAAAGCACCCAGCCAGCCCGGATGGGAGAAGTCGGGAAAACCGATTTCCGGGAAAGCGGGAGTATCGGGCAGGGCGCTGACCCGCTGGGTACCGGTAACCGCCAGCACGCGCAGCTTGCCGGCTTCGATATGGGGCCGTGCGCTGCTGAAGGTGATAAAGGAAGCGTGAACCTGGCCACCCAGCAGGCCGGTGATCATTTGCGCGCCGCCCTGGAACGGCACATGCAGCATGTCGACCTTGCCGCTGGCGGCCAACATTTCGCCATACAGGTGCACCGGCGTGCCGTTGCCATTGGATGCATAGGTGTAGTACCCCGGCTTTTCCTTGGCCAGCTCCATGAGTTCGCCCACGGTTTTTGCCGGCACGTTGGCGGCATTGACCACCAGCATGATGGGGGTGGACCCGGCTTCGGACACCGGCACGAAATCCTTGAACGGGTCGTATTGCGCATTGGGGTAGAGCAGCGGGCTGATCACCATGGACACGTCCGTGAACAGAATGGTGTAGCCGTCGGGCTCGGACCGGGCGGCGCTGGCGATGCCGATCATGCGGCTGGCGCCCGGCTTGTTTTCGATCACCACGGTACCGCCCAGCTCTTTGCTTGCCCGCGCGGCAACCAGCCTGGCGACGATGTCGCTGACATCCCCCGGCGGGCCGGCCACCACCATGCTGATGGGACGGCTGGGGTAGCCACTGGCCTGGGCCGCGGCCACGGGCGCGCCAACCGCCGCGAAAGACAATGCAAGCCCCAACAACGTGCGGGCAAATTTCCGGTACGGCAACAACATGAGACCTGTCTCCTCTGGGTGTTTCGCCTATCCATGGCGCGGGCCGGTAAGCCGGCCCCGCCCATGGATGGAAAATTTTCGATGCTTATACCTGCATCCTATTTCGGGCACAAGGATTGCGCATCGTCAGAAAGGACGAATCAGGCGATGGGAGAACCCTAGGACAGATGGCGGGAAATGATCAGTTTCTGGATGTGGCTGGTGCCTTCGTAGATCTTGCACACCCGCACATCCCGCAGATAGCGCTCGACCGGGAAGTCGTTCAGGTAACCGTAGCCGCCATGGATCTGCAAGGCATCGGAACACACCCGCTCGGCATTCTCGCTGGCGCACAGCTTGGCGATGGCCGCCTCTTTGGCGCATTCCTTGCCGATGTCGCACAGGCGAGCGGCATAATTCCAGTATTGCTGGGACACTTCGACCCTGGACGCCATCTGGGCCAGATCGAAGGCTACCGCCTGCAAGCGGCTGATCGGCGCGCCGTAGGCCTGGCGCTCGTTGGCATACCGAATGGCCGCCTGCAACGCGGCGTGAGCGACGCCGGTGGAAATGGCGGCGACTCCGATGCGCCCCTCGGAGAGCGAACCCATGGCCATGGCGTATCCCCGGCCTTCCTCGCCCAGGATTTCATCGGCCCGGGCACGGTAGTTGTCGAACTGGATCTGCGCCGTATGCGCCGTGCGCTGCCCCAGCTTGTTTTCTATGCGCAGCACCTTATAGCCTTCGCGCTTGGGGTCGACCACAAATGCGGTAAAACCGCGCTTGCCCTGCGCCTTGTCGGTGACGGCAAAGACTACCCCGACCCCGGCCTCGCTGCCATTGGAGATGAACTGCTTGGTGCCGTTCAGCACATAGTGATCACCGTCACGCCTGGCCGACATGGCCAGCGCCGCGGTGTCCGAGCCGGCTTGCGGCTCGGTGATCAGGCTGGCCCCAATGAGTTCCCCGCGCGCCATGGCGGGCAGGTAGCGGCGCTTCTGGGCCTCGGTGCCGACATTGGCAAGCAAACGACCCGTAAAGTTGTGCACATGGGAAATCGTGGCCAGCCCGGCATCGGCGGCAGCCCATTCCTGATGCACCAGACAGTAATCCAGCACACTGGAGCCTGAGCCGCCATATTCGGCCGGGATCAGCATGCCCATGAAGCCGAGTTCGCCTATGGCTTTCAATTCCGCATGCGGCCATCGGCTATCGCGATCGCGTTCGGCCGCCGTTGGCGCGATCCTGTCGTGCGCCACCCGACGGGCGGCATCGCGCACCTGGATCTGCTCCGCACTCAGAAAACTGTCTGCTGTCTCTATCATTATTGTTTCCCACTACACGTTGGTATCGGTTGCCATTAGCCAAGCCAGCGCTTGCGGCGCCGGTAATGCTTGATATCCCGGTAGCTCTTGCGTTCGCCGTCAACAGTCAGCCCCAGGTAGAACTCGCGAACATCTTCGTTGGCGTTCAGCTCGCTGGCCGGTCCTTCGAGCACGACCCGCCCGTTTTCCATCACATAGCCATAGTCGGCCAGATCCAGTGCAACCCGCGTGTTCTGCTCAACGATCAGCAGCGTCAGGCCGCTGGCTTTCAGGTTGGACAGCAGGCCATACACCTCTTCCACCATCTTGGGCGCCAAGCCCAGCGACGGCTCGTCTATCATCACCAGCCTGGGTTCGGCCATCAAGGCCCGGCCTATCACCAGCAATTGCTGCTCGCCGCCCGACAAATAGCCGGAAGTCCGGTCGCGCAGCGTAGCCAGCCTGCCGATGCGGCCATAGACGGCCTCGAGCCGGCGGCGCAGCTCGGCCTTGTCCTTGGCCATATGCCCGCCCACCACCAGGTTCTGCTCGACAGTGAGGTTGCGCAGGATCTTGCGCCCTTCCATGACATGCAGGATCCCATGGCGAACGATGACGCCCGCATCGCTGCCCGTGATCGGCTGGCCCGTAAAGGAAATGCTGCCGGAAGTGACACGGCCGTCTTCTTCCTGCACCAGGTTGGAGATGGCCTTGAGCGTGGTGCTCTTGCCCGCCCCGTTGGCCCCCAGCAGGGTGACACACTGCCCTGCCGCCACATTGACCGATATGCCCTTCACGGCAAGGATGACCCCGCCATACAAAACCTCGACATTGTTCAACTCAAGCACGACCACCCCGCAAGATTTTCAGCGCGGGGCCGGCTAGGGCCCCACGCCAAGGGTTGCTACCACTTCTTCAGTTCCGGCACCGGGGCCGATTCCTCGACGATCGTGTACTTGCCCTTGTCGACCGTGGCGATATTGACCGTCAGCCCGCTCGTGGGGAACGGGGCCTGCGAGGTGTAATTGAGGTTGCCGGTGACGCCAAAGGTTTCCTTGGCGGAAATGGGCGACGCCAGCATAAAATTCCTGACATCCTCACCGGTGACATTGGGGCTGCCCGCCTTTTTCACCGCGCCTTCAAAGGCCCGGGCAAACACCAGCGCGGTGCTCATACCCATCAGGCAAGGCAGGCTGAACGCGGCATTCACCTTGTGATCGGCTTGCAGCATCTTGAAGAACTGGCGGGTACTCGTGTCGTCGTCAACCGGGACCGCCATGGCGTAGACCTCGTAGCTGCCTTCCAGCTGCTCGAGGCCCCCCAGCGCCTTGCCCGACGCGGGCAGGCTGTTATGCGCGGACATAAGCAGCGGAATGTTGGTTTTTCCCAGGCCCTGCAATGCCCGCTTGGTGGCGACCACAGCCGCGGTGTTGGTGGGCACATAGATCACTTCGACACCCTTGCGCACCATGCGCGCAACTTGGGTACTCAGGTCCACAGGCTGGATTTCCGCAAAGACGACCTCCACCAGCTCGACCTTGTCGGGGTTGTCCTTGGCGTACTGCTGCACCCCCTTGTGGATATCGACATAGGCCGGCGAGGCCTCGGACGAAATGACGCCGATTTTCAAGGGTTTTTCACCCCCGCGTTTGGCCTTGAACCACTCGAAGAATGCCCCCGCTTCGTGCGCATAGGTTGGGCGCGGATGAAAGTACCACTGGTCGGGCTGCCAGCCGAAAGCGTATGCCGCGGTTGCCTGGAACGACGGGATTTTGTCGGTGGGCAGCCGCTCGCGCAGGGCCGCCACGTCCGGTCCGCCCACGCCCAGCACCCCGACGGGGTTCAATTCGGACTTGATCCCCGGCCACAGGCTGGCGGTTTGCGCCGTGTCGTAGCGCGTGTCGTAGTCTTTGACGCGGATGCTGACACCCAGGCCCTTGCCAACCTCCTGGTTCCACCAGGACAGCACGCCCGTGCGACAGCTGGTGAGATCCTTCATGATGTCGGCGTAGGGGCCGGTGAAATCCGCCAGGCCGGCCACATTGACGACCGTCTGCGCCTGGGCTGCGCTACCGGCCAGGCCCATGGCAATCACCAGGCCGAGCCGGGCGGCGGGGTGCGTCGAATACGTTTTCCGCTTCATTTCTGTCTCCATACCATGCTGGTTGTGGTCAATACGAAAACGGCCAGAGGCGATATGACTTCTTCAGGATGCCCCAGCGGTGCATGAGCCCTCGGGGCTCGAAAATCAGGAAGGCGGCAATGACGCCTCCCAGAAATATGTTCATCAAGGCAAACACGATGTCGCCGCTGAAGTAGGGAACCCGCTCGACCAGGGTCGGGCCCAGGGTAGTGATCAATTCCTGGGCCAGCTTGATCACGCACACGCCCACGATGGCGCCGGTCACCGAGCCCATGCCGCCCACGATGATCATGGCGATCAACCAGATCGAATGAAACAGGGTGAACTGGTCGACCGCAACGAACCTGACGTAATACGCCCAAAGGCCGCCGCCTATGCCCGCGTAGAAGGCTCCGACCAGGAAGGCGCTGGCCTTGGTGCGGACCACATCGACGCCCATCATGCCCGAGGCGATGTCGTCGTCGCGCACGGCCTCGAAGGCCCTGCCATGCCGGCTGCGCGCGATGCCATAGGCGCCAAAGGCCATGATCAGAGCAACGACAAGGCATAGGTAGTACAGCGAGTTGTCGGTGGCAAAACTGAAGCCGAACAGGCTGGCCGGCTTCAGAGAAATGCCGTTGGAGCCGCCGAACCAGGAGCTGGGCAGGTTGAGGATCAGGAAGTGGAAGATGAACTGGGCCGCTATCGTGGTCAGCGCCAGGTAGAAGCCCTTGATACGGACCGCGGTCAGCCCGAAAACCAGACCGAATGCTGCCGCAGCGACACCACCCGCGGGCAAGGCCAGCCAGAACGGCAAGCCAGTCTTGGTGGCAAAAACCGCGGTGGTATAGGCGCCCACGCCCATGAACGCCGCCTGCCCCAGATTGATCTGGCCCGCCAGTCCGGTATTGAGCTGCAAGCCGATGGCGACCACCGCCGTGATCAGGATTCCGGTAGCCCCGGCGATCAGGCGCGGTGAGGCCATCATGGGCAGCATCACCAGCGCTGCCAACAGGATGATGAGCGCCAGGCGCTGCGGATTGGAACGGACCAGGGCCTGGTCGCGTGCATAGCTGGTGGCGAAAATGCCGGCTGGATCCATGATTACACCCGTTCTATGGTTTTCCAACCGAACATCCCGGTTGGACGCACAAGCAGCACGATCAACATGATCACGAAGGGCAGCACCGAGCCCACCGCGCCACCCACTATCGGATCCAGGTACGCCGTGGCAAGGCCCTGCACGATGCCAACCAGGATGCCGGCTATCAACAAGCCCGCCAGCGATTCCAGCCCCGCCAGCAGGGCCACCGGCAGCGCGGCCATGCCGATATCGGCCGTCAGCAGGTTGATGGATTTCCCACTGAGGTAGACGATGGCGCCGGCGGTGGAGAGCACCGAGCCCAGCACCCATGCGAAGGCGATGGACTTGCGCACGGATATCCCCATGGACAGCGCGATCTGGTGGTCTTCGGCCACGGCCGTCATGCGCAGGCCGATGCGTGAACGATTGAAAAACCAGGACATGCCCAGGCCCAGCACCACCGTGATGATGCCGCCGTACAGCAGCGAACGCGGCACGATGATTTCCTCGCCCAGGAAGATGGGCTGCAAGGCGAACACCACCGGAAATGGCCGGACCTGCGGGCCGAACAGCACCAGGATCAGTCCACGGATCAGGATCAGCAGGCCCAGGGTGACCATCACCATGGAAAACACCGATTCGCCCACCAGCCGCGAAAAGAAAATGCGCTCGATCAACAGCCCGAATACCGCGGCGGCCAGAAAGGCCAGTGGAATGCCAAGGGCTAGCGGCAGGCCGGCCTCCATCACCATCCACCACACCAGGAACCCGCCAAACACCACCAGTTCGCCTTGCGCGAAGTTGAACACTTTGGATGCGCGATAGATCACCACGAACCCCATGGCGATCAGTGCATACAGCAAGCCGATCAGGGCGCCGGTAATGAGATAGTTCAGGAATTCATTCATGGCAAAGGTCTCCTAGCGGCATCGGCCCGGCTTGCCTGGCATGTGTTTCATCTGTGACGCTGTGTACATGCACCTGGGCGCGCAGTTCGCCCTGTCGGCCATCCTGGTAGGTGACGGCGATCGCCAGGTCGACGGCTTGCGCCTGCGGTTCGTACAGGCCATCTATCAGGGCGGCATAACGCGCTTCCAGGAATTCTCGGCGCAGCTTGCGGCTACGGGTGAGCTCGCCTTCGTCGGGGTCCAGTTCCTTGGGAAAGTTGGCAAAGCGCCTGACCCGGGCATGCTCGGGCAAAAACCGGTTGACGCGCTCGATCTCGGTGCGCAGCAGTTCCCCCACTTCCGGCTTTTGCGACAAATCGGTAAAGGTGGAAAAGCTGAGCGTGCGTTCCTCGGCCCACCGCGAGACCACACCCATGTCGATGTTGATCAGCGCCGCGACGTAGTCCCGCGTCTGGTCGCCCACCGTCATGATGTCCTTGATGAAGGGACTGAAGCGCAAACGGGTTTCGACGAACTGCGGTGGGAAGGTCTCGCCGGAACGCAAGCGGCGCAGATCGGATATCCGTTCCAGGAACACCAGTTCGCCCCGATCGGTTTTGCTGACGGCATCACCGGTGTGATACCAGCCGTCCAGCATCTTGCCGGAGAACTTGTCCGCCTTGCGATAGTAGCCACCGCTGAACGCCCCGCCACGCACCAGCAACTCGCCGTCCGCCGAGATCTGCCACTCGAGCGCAGCACCGGCTTCGGGGTGGGCCTTGAGCCAGTTCCCCACAGTTTCGAGATCGTAGCGGGTACCCAGGTGAGACGAGAGGATCCCGGTTTCCGTCGCACCGTAGATATTGCGCAGCGGCACGCCAATGGCATGGAACAGGCGAAACACGTCGGGCGCCATGGTCGATCCGCCGCAAGCGGCAGATACCACCCTGGTCAGGCCCAGCTGGTCGCGCAATGGGTGCAGTACCAGGGCATCGGCCAGCGGATACAGCAGGCGCGCGCTTAGCGAAATCGGCCGCCCTTCGAGCCGGGCCACATTGCGCGCATGGCCCACGCGCAGACCCCAGCGATAGATGGCCTGGCGAAAGCGGCCCGCGTCCAGCATGCGCCCCTCGATGGAGGCGGCCAGGCTTTCCCACTGGCGCGGTGCAAAGGTAAGCACCTGCACGGCGATCTCACGCAAATTCCCCAGCACTTGTTCGGGACCTTCCGGAAAATTCACCACCAGCGGCAATGCCAGCCCCAGGCTGACGCCGTACATCTGCTCGGTCGCCCAGGCCGGCGAGATATAGGTCAGGTAGTCCATGCCCGGACGCACGCCGCCGGCATCGGCCAGGCGCTGTGCGTTGTCGATCATGTAGCGATAGCTAAGCACCACGCCCTTGGGACGACCGGTGGTGCCCGAGGTGTAGGACAGAACTGCCATATCGTCGACGCTGCCTGCATCGACCAGCGACTGGAAAAGGTCGGGCTGGCTGGCATGCAGTTCCCTGCCTGCGCGGTAGACATCGGGCAAGGTCTTGAGCAGCGCATCGTCGTATGACCACATGCCCGCATCGTCCCAATACACCACGGCGCGCAGGCCGGGCAGCTGGCTGCGCACCGCCAGCGCCTTGTCGACCTGTTCCTGGTCCTGGGCAAACAGGATCACCGATTCGCTGTCATCGAGCAGGTAGGCAAGTTCGTCGGCAGTCAGGTCGGGGTACATCGACACGACTTTTCCACCCAGCGCCTGGGCTGCGAATTCCGCCCAGAAATGTTCGGGCTCGTTCTCGCCGATGACCGCCAGGGTCTCGCCCGCTCGAAAGCCGGCGCTGTACAGGCCAAGTGCGATCTCCCTGACCCTGTCTAGCACGTCGGCAAAGGAGTACTGGCGCCATATTCCCAGCCGCTTGTGGCGCTGGGACAGACGGCCCGGCGTGTTGCGCGCATGATCGACCAGGATCTGCGGCAGGGTTTTCATCGGCAGCATGGTCATTCAGCGCCCCCAAGATAGGCCTTCAGGACAGCAGGATCGTTTTGCACGGTACGCGGCGACCCTTCGGCGATCTTGCGGCCGAAATCCAGTACCGCGATGCGATCGGCCAGATCCATCACGACACCCATGTCGTGTTCGACCAGGACAACCGGAATATGCCGGGCTTCGCGCACATCCAGGATGAAACGGGCGAGATCTTCCTTTTCTTCCGCATTCATGCCCGCCATGGGCTCGTCCATGAGCAGGATGGAAGGCTCCTGCGCCAGCGCGCGCCCCAGGTCCACGCGCTTGCGCAGGCCGTAGCCCAGGCTGCCCACCGGGGTATGGCGTATGGACTCGATCTCGAGAAGATCGATGATTTCCTCGACCACTTCGCGGTGCTTGACCTCTTCGCGCAAGGCCGACCCGAAGTACACGAAGGCATCGAGCAGCGACGAGCGCATATGGATATGGCGGCCCATCATGATGTTTTGCGCAACGGTCATGCCGGCAAAGCTGTGCGTGCCCTGAAAGGTTCGGGCAAGCCCGCAGCGCACGATTTCATGCACGGGCTTGGCACGTATATCTTCCCCGCCCAGCAGCAGCCGGCCGGCGCTGGGCCGGTAAAAGCCGCTCATGCAGTTCATCAGGGATGTCTTGCCGGCGCCATTGGGCCCGATCACGGCAAAGACCTCGTCCGCATGGATGTCCAGGGACACATTGTCGAGCGCGACGATGCCGCCAAAGCGCACCGTCACGTTCTCCACCGCCAGGATAGGTACGCGCGCGCCTGTCGCCGCCACGGCGGCAGGCAAAGGGGGCACCAACGCCACGTGCTCCGTATTCAACGCCATTGCTTCTCCTCCAGGGCAGCCGGGCACGCGTTCTTTGCGCGTACGCCGACCCGTTGCGTGGTGCTACATGCGATTGCCCACCCTTGCACCGCCATCCAGACTGATGGTGGTGGCGTTCAGATAGGGGTTCTCAACGATTTGCTGCACGAGCACGGCAAACTCATCGGGTTCGCCCATGCGCTTGGGAAACAACATGGTGTTGTCGATCAGGCCTTGCGACACCTTGGGTGGCATGCCGGCGGACATGCCGGTCTCGAACAGGCCGGGCGCGATGGCCATCACACGGATGCCATGCTCGGCCAGATCACGCGCTATGGGCAAGATCATGCCCATGACACCGGCCTTGCTGGCGCTGTAGGCTGCCTGCCCCATCTGCCCCTGCCAGGCGGCGCCCGACGACGTATTG
This sequence comes from Verticiella sediminum, assembly GCA_040392445.1. Lineage (GTDB taxonomy): Bacteria > Pseudomonadota > Gammaproteobacteria > Burkholderiales > Burkholderiaceae_B > Verticiella > Verticiella sediminum_A. The sequence goes on along the minus strand of JBEBVZ010000038.1, from coordinate 25,451 downwards.
ATGATGACGCCGCGCTCGCCTTCGGCTGTTGGCTGGTTGTGCGACATGGCCAGTGCGGCATGCCGGATGACGTTGAAGCTGCCGGTGAGGTTCACCGCCAGGACCCGGTTCCAGAGTTCGGTCGGAAAAAGCTTGCCCTTGGACAAGGTCTTGGACGGCCCCAACACGCCGGCGCAATTCACCACGATGTGCAAGCCATCCAGAGCCTGTGCCGCCGCTTCGACCGCCTGGCGCACGCTGTCGTCATCCGCGACATCGGCTACATATTTCAGGACGTCGCCCCCGTGAACCTCGTCGAGCTTGCCTTGCTCGAGATCGACCGCGGCAACCCGCACGCCAGCCTTGCGCAGGCGACGGCACACGGCCAGTCCCAGGCCCGATGCGGCACCGGTCACCAATGCGCTCTTGTTACTGAGATCCATCGTTGTCTCCTAGCGAGCAAGTATCGTCACGCAAGCGGCCGCTTCCTCGTAGCCCTGCAGGCCGCCGCCATTCTCGGCCAGGCCGATGCGGGCTTGCGGCACCTGCCGGGCGCCGGCTTCTCCGCGCAGCTGCGTCACGAGTTCGTGGATTTGGGCCAGGCCGGTCGCGCCCACCGGGTGCCCTTTGGATTCGAGGCCACCGGAAGGATTGACCGGTATGCGCCCGCCCAGGCTGGTGGCGCCGCTTTCGGCCAACGGCCCGCCTTCGCCAAACGCGCACAGGCCAAGGTTCTCGGTCTGGATGATTTCGCCCATGGCCGTGGCGTCGTGAAGTTCGACGACCGACACATCTTGCGGTGCAACACCGGCCATGTCGTAGGCTCGCTTGGCCGCCAGCACGGTTACATGGTGATCGACGTCATGGGGATCGTGATCCGACCCGCTTTGCAGAACCGATGCCAGCACGCGCACCGCGCGCTTGGGGTCGATATTCCATTTCTTCATGCCTTCCCGGCTGCACAGGATGACCGCGGCGGCGCCATCGGAGACCGGCGAACACATGGGCAGCGTAAGGGGATAGGTAATGGGCGGCGCCGCCAGCACTTCGTCGATGGAAAAGGTATTGCGATACTGCGACAAGGGGTTGTGGACGGAATGCGCATGGTTCTTTGCGGCCACCGCCGCCAACTGGCGCTGCGTCGTGCCATAGCGCTTCATGTGCGCCCGCGACATCGCGGCGTAGACATCCATGAAAAGGCTGTAGGGCTTGGTCGAGCTGGATCCTTCGGGAACTTCCACGCCTTCGCCCAGCGCCATCAGGCGCAGGCGATTGGCCTCGACATCGGAGACGTCCCAGGCGCTGTCAAAGCTCGAGAACATGCGTTCCCTGTCGGTGGAGAACATTTTCTCGGCACCGATGGCAAGCACAGCGTCGCTGGAGCCCGCACGCAGGTGAGTCACCGCCAGCGCCAGCGCCGTGCTGCCGCTGGCGCATGCATTTTCGACGTTGACCACCGGTATGCGGCCTATGCCCATGGCGCGCAGGGCAATTTGCCCGCGAATCATGTGCTGCCCTTCCATATGCCCCTGCGATGCATTGCCAAAGAAAGCCGCGCCTATCGCTGCCTGGGTAAGGCCAGCATCGGCCAGGGCGGCTTCGCTTGCCTGGCGCACCATGGTCTTGATATCGACATCCAGCATGCGGCCGAAAGGGGTCATGCCAACCCCGACTACGTAGACCTCTTGCACTGGGATTCCTCCTGACAGCTTTGACGTTTTCTGCTTGCTGATTACGGCAATGTACGCACAACTAACTTCAGAGTCAATACTGCTACGCAAAGGTTAGAATTTAAGCGAAACCGTATAAAACACAAGGGTTTACCCATGGCAGACGCCGACTTTCCTCGTGCCTTTCGTGCTGTTCTTTAATTAACTTTCGGGATAGACATTCAACCAATGAATCACCATACTATCTCATGAGATCAGATATGTTCCATGTAGTGGAAACCCGAAGCAACCCGTCATATTCAGCATGTTTTCCCAAGTCGAATTTTTGCAATAGAAAAATATTCCAACATTCCAGGAGAAGAAGGTGCAGAACGACAGCCTCGTTACCGAATTTCGTCATGGTGCGATCTGGATCACCCTGAATCGGCCGGACGCCCTGAACGCCATAACCCCTGCGGTCGTCGCCGGCATCAATCTGGCGCTGGACGAAGCCGAGCAGCGCAACGATGTCTGCGCGATCGTGCTCACCGGTTCGGGCCGCGCTTTTTGTGCCGGCGCCGACCTGAAGTTCGCCCGTGCCGAGTTCGCCGGTGACGATTCCGTGGCTGCCGATTTCCTTGATTCCCTGTTGCGGGTAATGAAACGCCTGGAGCGTTCGCCGCGCCCCGTCATCGCGGCCGTCAATGGCCTGGCGCTGGCCGGCGGCCTGGAACTCGTGCTTTGCTGCGATCTGGTCATCGCCGCGCGTTCGGCGAAACTCGGCGACGCCCACGCCAACTATGGCCTGCTGCCCGGCGGCGGCTCGTCCGCCCGGCTGCCACGAAAAATCGGCCCGACACGCGCCAAATATCTTCTGTTCACGGGCGACTTCCTGCCTGCCGAAGCGTTCGTCCAGGCCGGCCTGGTCAATCAGGTGGTTGACGACGACCAGCTCGCCAGCACCGTCCAGGCGCTGGTCGAGCGCCTGGCCAGCAAGAGCCCGCTGGGCCTGCGCCGGATGAAGGAGCTCGTGGACGACGGGCTGGAACAGCCCCTGGATACCGCGCTACGGCTTGAACTGCTGGCCAGTGAAGTGCATCGCCATAGCTACGACCAGGAAGAAGGCCTGAAAGCCTTCGGCGAAAAACGCGCGCCCCTGTTCCTTGGCCGCTAGCCCAACAAACCGGAATATCCAACATGAGCACAACAGACAGGTTTTCCCGCCTCAGGAACGTCCAGGCCGCCGCGTATGCACGCGCACCCGCACTGCAGGCCATCTACGCCCAGGCCGCGATGCTTCCCGAAAAGCTGCACGATATGGCTGCGCTCAGCCGCTTGCCCGTTACAAGCAAGGATACGCTGCTGGCCGCGCAACGCGCCGCTCCTCCTTTCGGTGGATTCCTTGCCAGCGACGACGCCGACATCGGGCATATCTTCGTGTCGCCGGGCCCGATCTATGAGCCCGCCCTTAGAAGCGATACCGACGGCCACGGGTTCGCCCGCATTTTCCGGGGCGCCGGCATCGGCCCCGGAGACCGTGTCCTGAACACCTGGGCATATCACCAGGTACCGGCCGGCCTGCTGCTGGATGCGGGCGTGCGCGCAGCGGGCGCCACCGTGATCCCGGCCGGCACCGGTGCTGCGCAAACCCAGGCCCAGATCGTGATCGAGCTTGGCGTCACCTGCATCTGTTCATCCACGGCATTTTTCATGACGCTGGTGGAAACCCTGGAAAAGAGCGGATCCAGCCTGCCCCGCGACTGGAAAGTACACACCGCCCTGCTTGGCGGCGAGATGGGCGACTGGATGGCCAAGCGGCGCCAGATAGAAGAGCGCTACGGCATCACGACGATTTCAGCCTACGCCACCGGCGACTTCGGCCTGATCGGCCTGGAACGCCAAGACCGCCAGGGCTATGACATTCACGAGGACCGGATCGTCCAGATTTGCGATCCCGTCACAGGAGCTCCGCTGGAAGCCGGCGTTCCCGGCGAGATCGTGGTCTCCACCCTCGTGCCGGGTTGGCCCCTGATCCGTTTTGGCACCGGCGACGCCGCCCGCGCGCTGGCCTTGCATCCGGATGGCAGCGTAGCCAGCATCGGGCTGCTGGAAGGCCGGGTCGGCCAGGCGGTCAAGGCACGCGAAATTTTCGTATACCCGCGCCAACTGGAAGAGCTGGCACGCCTGGTCCCGGGAATCCGCCAGGCACAGGCAGTGATCACACGCCCCGCGACGCGCGAGGAAATCACGCTGCGCCTGGCGGTTGACGCAGGCACTGATCATGGCGCACTGACCGCCTTGGCAGCCGAGCAGTTCCAATTGCAAACCCGGCTGCGTGCGGATCACATCGAAATCATGGCGCCCGAAGCCTTGCTCGACCAGGCACTGGTGCTTGACCGCAAGAGCCCCTGACCCGGCGCCAGGCGACCTGCGGCAACACGTGTCCAGCCGGGTAGACGATCTGGCTTCGCCTACCCGGCCCGGGCCGTGAATGCCCCGGCCCGGGTAAGGTCGACAGCAGCGATTAACCTATACTGCCACGCTCGAAAGCCCAGATATTCCGGAGTAGCTACGTATGGCGCGTCCAAAAGCGCAACCGATGGTATGGAACAACGCCGTGCTGGATCGTGACGAACAGTTTGCGCTCAAGCGCCAGGCGCTGATTCGCGAAGCGGCCCGCGTTTTTTCCACCCGCGGCTATCACGAGACCTCGCTGGACGATATCGCCAGGAACCTGGGCGTCACCAAGGCGGCGCTGTATCACTACATCAGCGGCAAGCAGGAAGTGCTGTTCGAGTGCCACAAGCTGGCGATGGATCTGGGCGACGAGGTATTGGCGGATGTTGTGGACCAGCCCGGAACCGGCCTGGAGAAAGTCTGCATGGTGGCGCGCCGCTATGTCGAGGTGTTCACCGAGCAGTCCGTGCCGCTGGCTGCCGTCGGGACGGGATACACCGCCCTGACCGAAGAACAGCGCAAAGTCATCATCGGACGGCGCGACAAATTCGACAAAAGCCTGCGCGCCCTCATCTCCGAGGGCATCAAGGACGGCAGCATCCGCGACATATCCCCCAAGACCATCGTGCTGTTCTTCATGGGCGCCATCAACTGGATGCCCCGCTGGTACCGCGCCGACGGCGCCATGAGCGGCACGGATATCGCCCGCGAATTCACCGACCTGCTCACGCACGCCATTGCCCGGCGCGATTAGGGCTGGCGCCTACTTGCTGCCGCCAGTTGCCTCTGCCGCCTTCTTCGCCTCTTTATCGATGAATTCGGCGAACTGCGGCCCAGGCTTGCCCACCAACAGCGTGCCCGCATTCTGAGTGATCGTGGCTTGCAGCGCGGGTTGCTGCGTGATTTGCTGCAACAAGCCTTCGAGCTTCTGCACTATCGGTTCCGGCGTGTCGGCCCGCACCCCATAGCCAACGAAAATATACAGGCTATAGCCAGGGAATCCGCTTTCGCTAACAGTGGGAACATTGGGCACGATATCCAGGCGCTCGTCGCTGCCCACAGCCAATGCCTTCAGTTTTCCCGACTGGATAAGCGGGAAGGCGCCGCCCAGGTCCACCAAAGCCGTTTGCGTTGTCCCACCGATCACGTCGTTGATCGTGGGGCCAAAGCCTTTGTACGGAATATCGTTGAACTGCACGCCCGCCGCCTTCGCAAGCACCTGGCCGCCCAGGCGATAGGTGTTGCCATATACCCCCAGGCTAACCGTGCCAGGCGCCTTGCGCGCCTCATCCAGCATGTCTTTCAAGCTGTTGAACTTCGAATCCCCCGCCGTCACCAGCACACCCACATTGTTGGTCAGGTGCAGGACGGGGCGTATTTGCTCGACTTTATAGGAAAGATCGGGGACCAGCAGCGGGTTGATTACCATAGCGCTGGGAGTAATGAGCAATACGCTATAGCCGTCGGCTGGCGCATTCAGGACTGCCATCGTGCCCAGGATGGTGTCGCCGCCGGCCCGGTTCTCCACGATGGCCGGCACCCCGGTCAGTTTCTGAAAGGCATCGGCCACCGCCCTCGTGTTCGTATCGGCACCACTGCCCGGACCCAGGGGCACAATGAAGCGCACGGGCTGGGACGGGTAATCAGTCGTCTGGGAGTAGGCTGCCGGCACGCTGGCAACAGCACAGAACATAAGACTGGCGATCAAGCGCTTATTCATGAGTTGTCTCCTCGGTGATATCTGCATCGCGAAGCTGGCACCAGCCAGCTTCGCGATGCTCTCCTATGGTACGGCTATAGGCAAGCGCCCAACCCGTCCCGTCAATCGAGCCATAGCAATGTTGTTTTCTGTGGTCGCGCGCGTTCAGATATCCAGGACGATTTTCCCGAAATGCCGATTCGTCTCTTGATAACGAAAGGCGTCGGCAATCTCGTCCAGGGCAAAATGGCGGTCGATTACAGGCCGGATGCCATTGACGCTCAACGCGGCGACCATCTCGATCTGATGACGCCGGCTGCCAACCAGCAGGCCCGTAAGCCGCAGTTGCTTGCGCAGAATCTGCGCCACTACCACCGGACCCGCCACGCCGGACAGAATGCCGATGACTGCGATATGCCCACCGGGACGGGTAGCCACCATGGATTGCTCTAGTGTTGCGGCGCCGCCAACCTCGATGAGATGGTCAACACCGCCCCCCGTTAGCTTGCGTGCGGTGTTGCCCCACTGAGCATCGGTTCTATAGTTGATCAAGTGGTCGGCGCCCATCGCTTTCAGGCGCGACAGCTTTTCGTCAGAAGAGGAGGTGGCGATGACGGTCGCTCCGACGGCCTTGGCGAACTGGAGCGCAAAAATCGACACGCCCCCCGTACCCATCACCAGAACCGTTTCGCCTGGCTTCAAGTCGCCATCCACGAATAGCGCCCGCCAAGCCGTCAGGCCTGCCGTGGTAAGCGTTGCCGCTTCAGCGTGGCTATACCCCTGTGGGGCATGCGTAAAAGAAGTTGCCGGCAAAGTCACGGTTTCGCGCGCGAAACCGTCGATGCCGTCGCCCGGTACGGTGGCGAATCCAGCCAACCGCGGACTACCTTCCAGCCAGGTGGGAAAGAAAGTACTGACAACATTGTCTCCCACCTTGAACTCGTTCACGCCCTCACCCAACGCGAGGACTTCCCCGGCGCCATCCGCCATGGGTATCCGCCGCTCTTTGCCGCCGGCAAAACCCGCAACCACCCCGTAGTCATGGTAGTTAAGGGAACTTGCCCTGATGCGTACCGTGATTTCACCTGGCCCTGGCGGGGCCGTTTGCACAGTTCCAATTGTCAGGCGGTCGAGTCCGGCTGGGGGTTCGCTGTAAACGGCTTTCGAAACGATCATTTCGTATCCTGTCATGTAGGGTTTGGACATGGGCGCGACTTGCGTGATGAATGGCTTATGCCAGGGCTGGCTGTCGCGAAGCGCGAACCAACTTTCCCGGCAAGGCCCCGGTAGATTTGCCGTTGCGGTATATCGGCACACCGGAAACCAGGGTGGCTACATAACCCTGGGCTGCTTGCAGAAGACGCTTACCGCCAGCCGGCAGATCGAAATGCATGGTGGGCGGTTCCAGCCGCAGCCTTGCCATATCGATCACATTGATATCGGCCTTCATACCGGGGGCGATCCGGCCGCGGTCCAGCAGCCCCACCGCACACGCGGCATCCCAACTTTGGCGCTTGACCAGCCACGACAGATCGAACTTGCCGGCGGCGCGATCCCTGCCCCAATGAGCCAGCAGATAGGTTGGGAAACTGGCATCCGATATCAGTCCGACATGGGCGCCGCCATCGCCCAATCCGATCACGGTATTCGGATCGGCAAGCATTTCCCGGCAAGCGTCCAGGTTGTAATCGGCATAATTGGCGAACGGAGAATAGAGAAAGCCTCGGCCGTCATCCTCGAGCATCAGGTCAAGCGCGACTTCGGCCGGAGGACGGCCCTGGCGCGCAGCCTGGGCAGCAATCGATGAGCTACGCTCGGGTTCGTAGCTTGGCGGCGTACCCAGCGGAAAGATCATGTCGAAGTAGACGGAGCGAGTACCCTGCAGTTGCCCGACTTCAAGCAACAGGCGCTGGCGAACGGACGACGTGCGCAGCAAAGCCGCGCGCTCTGCCAGGGGCAAATCGGCAATGGCCGTGTAGCTTGGGCATGCAGAAAATGGATTCAGGCTGGCCTGAAAACCGAACAGGGTGCCAACCGGTCTTGGCGCCACCTGAGCGCGCATGGGCAAGCCAACATCAACCGCCTCGGCCAGCAATTCCAGTTGACGGCGCCAATCGTTTTTTTGGCTGCTCCTGTGCTTTTGCAGTAGCGAGAACGACAACGGCACGCCGGATTGCTCAACAATCCGGCGCAGCATCGAGAACTCACTTTCAAGATCCGGAGTGTCGAAATCCGACAAGAGCGAGATCACTCCATGACCAGCATCGCGCAAGCCCATGGCAATGCCCATTAACTCGTCTTCCGCCGCACGCAGCGACGGCGTGGGGTCGCCCTTGACCGAACGGTGGTTGATCGAGCGGGAAGTCGAAAAACCGATCGCCCCAGCCCGCATGGCTTCGCTTGCCAAGCGACGCATCTGCGCGATGTCTTGCGACGTTGCGGCTTCCAGATCGGCTGCCCGCTGACCCATGACATAGACGCGCAGGGCGCCGTGCGGCACTTGGGCGCAAATATCGATTTCCCGCTGGCGCCGGTCCAATGCGTCCAAAAATTCACCGAAGCTTTCCCACTGCCAATCCAGTCCTTCGTGCAATGCCACACCCGGTATGTCTTCGACACCCTCCATGAGTTCGATCAGACGATCCCGATCCTGCGTGCGTACAGGGGCGAATCCTACCCCGCAGTTTCCCATGACCGCGGTCGTGACGCCGTTCCAGCTCGATGAAGCCAGCGACGAATCCCACATGGCCTGACCATCATAGTGAGTATGGATGTCGACAAAGCCGGGAGTCACCAGTAAACCCCTGGCATCGATTTCTTCGCTGCCCGACCCCTGGACCCGGCCCACCTGGACGATCCGGCCGTCGAGTATTGCAATATCTGCCTCTACCAACGGGCTGCCCAGCCCATCAGCAACCGACCCTGAACGAATGACCAGGTCAAATTCTTTTGCCATTGTCAACTCCTAATCAAAGCGTTGTTATCTTTAGTCGAACTGCTTACGCTTTGCCCGCCACCGGAATAGCCGCCCCCGTCACCGCATTTGCCTGTTCAGACAACAGGAACATGATGACATTGGCCACCGATTCGGCGCTGACCCAGCGGGTGTAGTCGGCATCGGGCATATCGCGCCGGTTTTGCGGCGTATCGATAATGCTTGGCAACACCGCATTCACCGTGCAGCCTCGGCCCTTAAGCTCGTCGGCAAGCGTTTCAGTCAGACGCAAAACGCCCGACTTGGCTGCCGCATAAGCGCCCATTCCCACCGCGGCCTTGGTGGCGGCAACAGCACCAACGTTGACGATGCGACCGCCCTTGTCAGCGAGCAGGTACGGCAGCGCCGCCTTGGTCGCGACGACGGCCGTCTTCAGGTTGACGCAGTACATGTGATCCCACGCTTCTACTTCATCATCGGCCACCGTTCCCCAGTGAAAGCCTCCGGCCACATTGATCAATGCGTCCAGCTTGCCGCTGGCGGCCAGTACTTTAGCCATGGCGGCACGTGCGGAGTCGAAGGACGCAAGATCGACATCTCCGATCACGCTGCAACCATGAAGACTTTGCGCAGAGGGCATGTCGTGCTGGGGCATACGATCGATCAAAGTAACGCGCGCGCCTGCGGCAACCGCCGCTGCGGCAACGGCCCGCCCCAGGTTCCCTATGCCACCCGTGACAACAATGACTTTGCCGTGCAGATCCACGCCCATCTCTACCTCCTTGAATGAAGCGCCTATTTCAAACTTGGGCCATTGCCCGCAGATGCCGCCTCAAGCTGCGAGGCTGCATTGCGCCGAGCGCCAACCCAGACCTGCCAGCTGCCGCACACGAAGGTCCAGATCGACAGCACTCTGTGTCACAGCGACGTCCGCCGGCGCTCCCGCGACAAGTGCGGGCAGGCTGGCCGCCATCCGGAAAAAGTTGTATGCCAGATAGAACTCCCAAGCCGAAATGCGCTGGATACCCCTGGCTTGGCAGTAATCCTCGGTAAAGGCACGCTCCTGCGGAATGCCCAAAGTGTGAATATCGGACCCCGCGAAGCCACACCACAGCCCAGGCAAGAGGCGCCAGCAAGTGCAGTAATACGCGATTTCGGCGAAGGGATTGCCCGGCATGGCAAGGCTCCAGTCAAGCACCGCTACCACCTCAGGCTTGGTAGGATGGAAGACCAGGTTGTGAATGCGGAAATCACGGTGCACCAGGGCGACGTCATCGACCAGCGGCAGGTTCGCCGACAACCACGCAGATAGCTCTTCCATCTCGTTGCTTGCGCGGCCAGCGCTGCGGAACTGGTGCGTCCAGCGATCGATGTGCCGTGCCAGGTAGTGCCCGCGCTCGAATCGGGCCAGCCCCGCTGCCCGATAGTCTGCGTTGTGCAAGGCTGCCAGCACACGGTTGATGTCCGCGTACATGGCACGCCTGTCAGCCTTGCCCACGCCAGGCATGGCCGGATCCTTGAAGCGGCGTCCACGCACATACTCTGTCAGGAAAAACGGCCCCGTTTCAGCGTTTGAGCCACAGGACGCAACCACGCGGGGAATCGGCACCGCACTGGCACCCAGGCCTTGCATGATGCAAAGTTCCCGTTCGATGGCAGCGGCTGGCGGCCCGCCCGAGTGGGCCCCGCGCACGACAAATTCTCCATCCACCGAACTCGCGAGCAAAGTGAATGTGCGCTGCGACTGCCCCGACGGCAGCAATCGGAACGCGAGCTTTTGCGTATTGATCCCTGCGGCACGCATAGGCGCTTCAAGGTGGCGCACATCAAAGGCGCTTGGATCAAGGGGCGAACCATCACCCGGCATATACCCTCCTGATTGCGACAACAATCCAATACCCGGATTCAGGCTGGATGCTGCTTGCACGATTATGCAGAGCGACGAGTCAAACCACCTCGTTCGAACGAACTATTTCCATCCCAAAGGCGCCGGTGCCGCACCTGGTACGCACTACGTCCCCAGACCCCGGCGTTAGAATGAAACGTCCGTCACAGCCCGTTCTACATCCATGCCGTCGCTATCGGCCAGATTCGCCGCCCCGAGCACATCACCCGCCCATATGGCGCGCGAGCGCCTGACGACTTCGGTGATCCAGGCGGGCGAGATCCGCCTGGTTTCGGTTCGTGCCCCTGCGGGATTTGGCAAGACGAGCGCCATGCTGGATATTCAAGCCGCCAGCCAGCAGGCAGGACTGCTCTCGGCGTGGGTACAGCTAACCGAAGCCGACAACGATTTCTCCGAATTCCTGGCCAGGCTGGATGCCGCGGTACGCTGGCTGGAGCACGCAGCAGAACCCTTGGCCGACCCCAGGCCGCTTGCCAGGACCTTAAGCGAACGTCTGGCGCAGATCTCCAAACCATTCACTATTTTCCTGGACGATCTTGAAGTCTTGCACGATGCGGCCACGCTGGATTTTTTACGCCAGTTGATCGAACAACTCACGGGCCATGGCAAATTCGTCGTTGGCTCACGCTCCCTGCCAGAACTGGGGCTCGGGCGACTGCGCGCGCACGGGAAACTGCACGAGATCGCAACGGATCAGCTTCGTTTCACTCTGGACGAAACTCGGCGCTATCTGCACCAGCAGCTTGGCCATGATGTATCGCCCGCCGAACTGAATAGCTTGTACCAGCGTACCGAAGGCTGGATTACAGCCCTCTGGCTGGCCGTGCTGGCAATGCGCCAATCCGGCAGCATTACGCGCTTTTGCGATGCGTTTTCAGGTTCGGACAGAGCCATCGCCGACTATCTTCTTGAAGACGTCCTGTTGCGCCAAACACCCCATGTACAGGAGTTCCTCCTGAAGAGCTCGGTTCTGGATTCCTTCAGCGCTACTCTTTGCAGCACCGTCATTACAGGCTTTGACGGCGCCCGGATGCTCGACACGCTGGCGCGACAAAATCTGTTCGTCGTCAGCATGGATGCCAGCGGCCAGTGGTACCGTTATCACAGCTTGTTTGGCGAATTCCTGAAGTCAAGAATGCTGCAGCAGTACGGTGCAAGCGAAGTTGCCAATGTGCATGGGCTGGCTGCCGAGTGGTTCGTCGCACACGCTCAACCCACGTCAGCAATCGAGCATGCGCTCAAGGCGCAAAACATACCCCGCGCCATTGGGCTGCTGGCGCAACACGTGCAACCGTTGCTTTGGCAGGGCCGTGTGCGGATGATTGCCCGCTGGTTTGATGCGGTGCCGGATGACAACTTGCTAGCCCATCCGGAGTTGCGCCTGGCCCAAGCCTGGGCGCTTACCTTTCTGCACCGCACGGACAAGGCCGAACGCATACTCGAGGACATGCAAAAGACGGAGCAACAAGCCGAGGTGAGCTTGCAAGTGCTGGCGTTGCGCGCCTTTATCCTGGCACTGACCGATAAAATTGATCAGGCATACGCAGCGTGGCAGGCGTGTGCACAGGAACTATCCGTCGCACAAGGCTTTGCCTACGGCGTGCAGTTGAATTCGCTGGCCTCATGCCACATCTACCTGGGACAATTCGATGAGGCCCGCCGCCTGCTGGATATCTCGCGACAATCCAACATGGCAATTGATGGCGCCTCCAACCTTCAAATGGCCGACTGCCTGGACGGATCCAGCGACCTGACCCAAGGTCGCCTGAAACAGGCTCTATTGCGCTATCGCCGCGCGTCTGGGCCCAGCACTAGCCGGCGCCAAGCGCGTGTAGACGGCCAGCATATCGCGGCCGTATTTCTTGCCGAAGCCTTATACGAAGCCGGGGACACTGCCCAAGCCGGCCATTTATTGACGACTTACCTACCGTTGATCCGCGAGGCCGCCTATATTGATCCCATCATCGTCAGTTTTATCGTGTTGTGTCGCATCGCCTGGCAGGAAGGCCGCGAGAACGACGCGATGCTCTGGCTGCATGATTGCGAACAGATGGGCTACAGTACTGGCTTGCTGCGCATGGTGGCCAGCGCACGCCTGGAGCGCGCCCGCCTTGCGCTTCTGGCTAGCGATATCCAGGCTGCGCGCAGCGAGTTAAATGCTGCCGAATCCCTGAACGCATGGTCGTTCGGGAAGGATTTCACACCTCATGCAAATGATGTGGACAACATCGAACTGCTGCGCTGGCGGCTGCTGATTGCATCGGGGGAGGCTGCAGCCGCCGCTACCGCTCTCGGCTCTGCCTTGGTTCAGGCCGAAGTCGCCAGGCGGGGGCGACGTGCCCTGAAACTGCGCATCGTCCTGGCAATTGCCCTGGATGCGACAGGCGACATCGCAGGAATGCAAGAGATCCTGGCCAGTGCCCTCGAATACGCGGCGAACGAAGGCTTTATCAATACTTTCATGGATGAAGGGGCCCCCATCGCCAGACTGCTGAGCAAAATGGTCAACGATGACACGTCGCTATCGAGCACAGCTGGCAAGCTTGCGGTCGAACTGGCAACGCGACTTGGGGCTCTGGCTACCGGCTCACCGAGCACAGCCCCAACCCGCAAGACGACGAACGCAAGCGCAACAGCATCGCAGGCCCATGGCTTGACGCGGCAGGAATTGAAAGTTGTCACCCTGCTGGCCGAAGGCCTGTCCAATCAGGAAATGGCCGATCGGTTATACGTCTCGGTAACCACCGTCAAAGCGCATCTGCGCAACATCAACGGCAAGCTCAATGCCTCTTCACGCACCCACGCAGTAGCGCAGGCACGAAAACTTGGCGCGCTGGAATGATAAAGCTTGTCTTTTGAGCACCCCTTCTGTGCCTCATCCGAATAACCCGTTCACCCTTGACCGTGCCACGCGCACCGCCTGCTGACTACGCTGTACGCAAGCGGCCCAACTGCCCTGGCACGCCCCCATGAAGGATGCTCCATGAACAGCTCCCTGCAGTTGGGACCACTGACGCTGCCCTATTCCCTGTTACTGCTGCTGGCTGCCGTCATGATCGGCAGCTGGCTGGGCGAACGCCTCGCACGCCGTGCCGGCCGGGAACAGGCACTACCTTTGATGCGGGTGTTGCTGGCTGGCCTCTTGGCCGCCAGGCTGGTGTTCGTGTGGCCACTGCGCGACGCCTACTTGCAAGCCCCATGGAGCATCCTGGATATACGCGACGGCGGCTTGAATGCGTTTGCGGGGATGGCCGGCGCTTGGGCCTATTCGCTGTGGGCGGCGTGGCGGCGGCCCTGGCTGCGCCAGCCCCTGATGGCCGGGTTGGCGGCCGCCTCGCTGATCTGGACCGCCGGAACCTTCGCGCCGCGACTCTGGCCGCAGGCGCCCGCCCCCACCTTGCCCGCATGGGAATTGCCCACGCCGGATGGGTCCCTGGCCAGTCTGGCTGGTTTCGCAGGCAAACCGGTAGTCCTGAACCTGTGGGCCAGCTGGTGCCCACCCTGCCGCCGGGAAATGCCGGTGCTGCAACGCATGCAAGCCGAGCGGCCCGATATTCATTTCATCTTCCTGAACCAGGGCGAGAGCGCCAAAACCGTTAGCGAATACATGGCCGCCCAGGGCCTGCAGCTTGGCAACGTCCTGCTCGACCCCCAGACCCAGGCGGGAACGTACTTCGGCCACCGCGCCCTGCCCACCACCCTGTTCTTCGACCGGCACGGCCGCCTGGCCGCCACACGGCTGGGCGAAGTGTCCTATGCCACGCTGCTGCAGCACTTGAACGCACTGGCAGCGCCGGATCTGCCCCGCTGAATACGGGCTCCAGCCTCGTGTAGCGGTAAAACGGCAAGCTCCCAGGCCGGAGCTTGCCGGCCCCCCACCCCCAAAACCGACACCACCCCACCCAAATGGAGCGGGCTTGGTGAGCGGTCGTTCTTGTACGCTCAAAAACAGATCCCGATGCAGGGCATAAGCCCTTGCACGGCGCTTAGCCGCCAACAGGTCTGGATCGTTGACGACCCAGGTGGGTCGTCCGCACGCACCTATTCATCAAGCAAGAATCGGAGAGACTGGAAAATGAGCAAACTCGACAACAAAGTGGCCCTGGTCACTGGCTCTGGACGTGGCATCGGCCGCAGCGTAGCCCTCAAGCTCGCCGCCGACGGCGCGCGCGTTGTGGTCAACGACCTGGATGCCGAACCGGCGAACGCGGTCGTCGAGGAAATCCGCAAAGCAGGTGGCCAGGCTGTGGCCTGCGTCGGCAGCGTTACCGCACCCGACTTTGCCGACCGTTTTGTCAAGACCGCGGTGGACAACTACGGGGGCATCGACATCATTGTCAACAACGCCGGCTACACCTGGGACAACGTCGTACAGAAAATGAGCGACGAGCAGTGGTACGCCATCCTCGACTGCCACTTGACCGCACCATTTCGCATCCTGCGCGCCGCCTATCCGGTGATAAGCGCCGCCGCCAAGGCCGAGGCCGCTGCCGGCCAGGAAGTGTTCCGCAAGGTCGTCAACATCTCGTCGACTGCGGCTGGCGGCAATCCGGGTCAGATCAACTACTCGTCGGCCAAGGCTGCCGTGATTGGCATGACCAGGACCATGGCCAAGGAATGGGGTCGCCTCAAGGTCAACGTCAACGCCGTTGCGTTCGGCCTGATCGAAACCCGCCTGACCGAGGCGCTGGCCGGTGACCAGAGCAAAACCGTGAATATCGAAGGACGCGACATCAAGGTCGGCGTGCAAAAGGCGATGCTCGAAGGCGCCGCCACGCGGATTCCGCTGGGCCGCGCAGGCACACCCGAAGAAGCCGCCGGTGCCGTCTACCTGTTCTGCACCCCGGAATCGAACTACATCTCTGGCCAGACCATCGTCTGCGGCGGCGGCAACGGCGCGGTCTGACACTGCCCGGCGCCATGCTAACGGCATGGCGCCCCTTTGATCGCCCGGGGCCGGCAGGTTTCACGCTCGGCCCCCACGCCTTTACCAGGAAGTACATATGGAAGTCATCCGCAACGTATACCGCGAAGATCACGAACAGTTTCGTGTCACCGTGCAACGCTTCATGGAACGCGAATGCGTACCCCGCCAGGAAGAATGGAACGCAGCAGGACAAGTCGATAGGGAAACCTGGCTCAAGGCCGGCCGCGAGGGACTTTTGTGCACGGGCCTGCCGGCCGAGTATGGCGGCGGCGGCGGCGACTTCGGGCATTCGGCCATCATCGCCGAAGAACTGGCCCGGGCCGGCGTTGGCGGTCTGTCCATAGGATTGCATTCCGACATCGTTGCGCCCTATATCAATCGCCTTGGCACCGAGGAACAAAAGCAGCGCTGGCTGCCCAGCATCTGCAGTGGCGAAACCATCCTGGCCGTTGCCATGACCGAACCCGGCGGCGGCAGCGACCTGAAGGCGATCCGCACCACTGCCGTGCGCGACGGCGACGAATACATCATCAACGGCAGCAAGACCTTCATCAGCAACGGGATCATCTCGGATCTGGTGATGGTGGTCTGCAAGACCGACCCCGCCGCAGGCGCCAAGGGCGTGAGCCTGATCATGGTGGAAACGGATCGTCCGGGCTTTCGGCGCGGCCGCAAGTTGCAGAAGGTCGGCATGCACGCACAGGACACCGCCGAACTGTTCTTCGACAATTTGCGCGTACCGGTTGCCAACCGCCTGGGCGAAGAAGGCAGGGGCTTCATCTACATGATGCATGACCTGGCCCAGGAACGCTTCATGATCGCCGTTTCGGCGGCCACCAAGGTCGAGCGCCTGCTGGAACAGACCCTGGAATACGTGAAGACCCGCCAGGCCTTCAACCAGACCGTGTGGGATTTCCAGAACACCAAGTTCAAACTGGCCGACGTCAAGGCGCAATCGGTCGCGCTGCGCACCATGGTGGACTACTACCTGGGCGAGCATATGCGCCGCCGCCTGAGTGCCGAGGAAGCAGCCATCGCCAAACTGCATGCCACCGAAACCATGTGGAAGTGCATCGACGACATGGTGCAACTGCATGGCGGCTATGGCTACATGCTGGAATACCCGATAGCCCGCGCCTTCGTCGATATGCGCGTGGCGCGTGTCTATGGCGGCAGCAACGAAGTCATGCGGGACATCATCACCCGCAAGCTCTGAACCGGCATCCAGCCTTTGGGGCGGACGCGATCCACGCCCCCGCCCTACCAATTCCAAGGAGAGAGAAATGAGTAACAAAGCCTTTGTTGCCGGTGTCGGCATGGTTCCCTTCAGCAAGCCCGGCACCAGCGCCCCCTATGACGTGATGGGCGGCGATGCGGCCCGCATGGCGCTGGCCGATGCCGGCATCGATTATGCAGACGTGCAGCAGGCCTTCGCCGGCTATGTCTATGGCGATTCCACCTGCGGCCAGAAGGCGCTGTATCGCGTGGGCATGAGCGGCATTCCCGTGATCAACGTCAACAACAACTGCTCTACCGGTTCTTCCGCGCTGTTTCTCGCGCGACAACTGGTGGAAAGCGGCGCAGTGGACTGCGCGCTGGCGGTCGGCTTCGAGCAAATGAACCCGGGTGCGCTGAAGTCCGTCTGGAGCGACAGGCCCCCAGCGATGGAACACTTCCAGGCACAGGCCGACGAACTGCTCGGGCAGCTCGAGGTGCCCAGCGCGCTGCGCCTGTTCGGCGGCGCCGGCCAGGCGCATATGCAAAAGTATGGCACCAAGCTGGAAACCTTTGCCAAGATCCGCGCCAAAGCCAGTATTCATGCGTCGCGCAATCCTCTGGCCGTATTTCGCAACATCGTTTCCACCGAAGAAGTGATGGCCGACAAAGTCATGTGGCCGGGTGTACTGACTCGCCTGATGGCCTGCCCACCTACCTGCGGCGCCGCCGCAGCCGTGATCGTCTCGGAAAAATTCGCGCGTGCCAAAGGCCTGCGCACCGATGTCATGATCGCCGGCCAAGCGCTCACCACCGATCCCGTCAGCTCCATGGACAGCAAGGACATGATCCGCCTGGTGGGTTTCGACATGGCCAGGAACGCAGCCAATATCGCCTACGAAAAAGCCGGCATCGGCCCCAAGGACGTGGACGTGGTCGAACTGCACGACTGCTTCGCCCAGAACGAACTGCTCACCTATGAAGCACTGGGTCTGTGCAGCGAGGGCGAAGGCGAAAAGCTGGTCAATGATGGGGACAACACCTACGGTGGCCGCTACGTGACCAACCCCTCGGGCGGCCTGTTGTCCAAGGGCCACCCTCTTGGCGCCACCGGCCTGGCCCAATGTTTCGAACTGGTCCATCAATTGCGCGGCAGCGCGCAGGAACGCCAGGTCGACGGCGCTCGCATCGCGCTGCAACATAACCTGGGCCTGGGCGGCGCCTGCGTCGTGACCGTGTACCAGAAAGTCTGACCCCTGCCCTTTCGCACCCATCACGAGACATCGACATGATAGATAAGAAAATCATCGGCCTGACCTTCCCGCCGCACACTGCTACCGCCGAGGCCGGGCAACTGCGCTTTTTCGCCAAGGCCATAGGCGAGACCAACCCCATCTATACCGACGAAGCCGCGGCACGCGACGCGGGCCATCCCGGGCTGCCCCTGCCGCCCACCTTCCTGTTCTCGCTGGAACTTACCCGCCCACCCGCCGCGTGGATGAAGGAAGCCGGTATAGAACTGGCGCGCATCCTGCACGGCGAACAGCAATTCACCTATCACCGCATGGCCTATGCCGGCGATACGCTCAGCTTCGACACCCGCATTACCGACACCTATGCCAAGAAGGGCGGCGCGCTGGACTTCGTGGTGCGCGAGAGCCGCGTTACCAACCAGCGCGGCGAGCACATCGCCGATCTGCGCAACGTACTCGTGCACCGCAACGCCTGACAGGAGGAACTCACCATGACCAAACCCAATTTTGACACCATCAAGGTCGGCGACCTGCTGCCGCCGCTGGCGCTCGAGCCGATAAATCGCACCACGCTGGCGCTGTTTGCCGGCGCCTCGAACGATCACAACCCCATGCACATCGATATCGACTTCGCCCGCAAGGGCCGCATGCCGGACGTCTTCGCGCATGGCATGCTGTCGATGGCCTATCTGGGCCGCCTCTTGACGCAATGGGTCGACCAGGCCCAGGTGCGCCAGTTCAACGCCCGTTTTACCGGCATCACCCACCTGGGCCACCAGATCACCTGCACCGGCAAGGTCATGGAAAAGTTCGAGACCGATGGCGAACGTCGCGTCACCGTCGAGATCCAGACCGCCAACCAATATGGCGAAGTGAAGATCCTGGGCGATGCCACCGTAGCGATTTGACCCTACAAATCACGCCATCGAAAAACCAGGCTATTGCAGCCTGGGATCGATACCCTGGATAACATTTTTCCCGGCTGCAGTTTCATTACGCAGCCGGGCAAAAAAACCGCGCCCCAGCCACATGACTCGGGCGCTCTCTATTGAACCTTCTTCAGTCCAGCCGCACACCGGTGGCCTGGACCAATTCCCGCCAGTAAACCTGATCCTGCTTGACCACCTCGGCAAATGCCGATGGCGTGGTGCCCTTGAGCACGATGCCGATTTCCAGCATGCGCGCGCGCAAGACAGTATCCTGCAGCGCCTTGTTCACATCGGCGGAAATCTTCCCGACCAGGGCAGCATCCGTGCCCGGCGGTGCGAACATGCCAAACCAGCCGGTTCGTTCCATCCCAGAGAACCCCGATTCCAGGAAGGTGGGGGTGTCGGGCAGCAAGGGCGAACGGACCGTGCCACCTACCGCCAGCGCGCGCAGCTTGCCCGTCGGCACTTGCTGGAGCGCTGTAATGGCCGCGACCAGCCCGACCTGGATATGTCCGCCCAAGAGCTCGGTCATCAACGGCGCTTCGCCTTTGTATGGCACATGCATGAGCGGCACTTTGGCATTGCGCCCGAAAACCTCCATTTGCAGATGGCTGCTCGAACCCAGCCCGACAGTGCCGTAAGGCAAAGGCGCGCCGAGTTTGATTGCATACTCGGCGAGCTCCTTCATGTTGTTTACCGGCAAGTCGGAACTCACCACCAAGGCTTGGTGTATGGTTGCCAGTTCCGAGATAGCTGCCAGATCGTTCACCGGGTCATAAGGCTCCTTGCCGTATAGCAGCGGCGTCTGCACCACGCCGGTCAGCGACCCCAGCAAGGTGTGGCCGTCCGGCTCGGCCTTGATGACACTTTCAGCCCCTATCATGCCGCCCGCCCCTGGTCGGTTGTCCACAATCACGCTCTTGCCCCAGGTTTTGGACAGGATTTCCGCCAATGGCCGGATGAACTGGTCGCCGGTTCCGCCCGCGCTATAAGGCCATACCAGCCGCACGACATGGCGAGGAAAGTCGACAGGCTGCGACCTGGCCGTTCCGAGATGCAGGCCTCCCAGCATGGCGGCGGCGCCTCCTCCGGCCAGTTTTCGCAACATGCTGCGTCTTTGTTCATTCATTTTCTGTCTCCTGCTCGTGGCGTCCTCGATGCGGGATCGCCTTGGCTTGCCGGTACCGTGACGCATGCCCTGGAGACAACGCGTCGCGGCTGCGATCGCAGCGCAGTTTCTTCTCCTGGCCGCGTTATAAGACTTATAGGAACATCCACACCTTTTGGACCAGGCAAGCGCAGAGCATGAGTCCACGCGGGGTACGGCTCCGTTTGGCGGGGATGGAGCAAGACCGCCTGCCAACCGCGCACGGCGTTCAAGCCCAGGCCTGCCTGGCACGAATGGATGACTGATGATAGGTCGCGGATACCTGCCGCCTCCCCCTCCTGATGGGGGGGCAGGACTGCAACAGAAATGATGAACAGCGATCCGCCCGAGCGGGCGGACACGGTTTGCCGCTGTCAGTCCTGGCGGCTGGACAGCCCCTGCCTGCGCGCGACGATGATGGCCTCGTAGCGGCTCGAAACGCCAAGTTTGCTGAAAATCCGCCGCAGGTTCCACTTCACCGTCTGGACACTGATGTTCAACGTCAACGCGATCCGTTTGTTGGGCATGGATTGCTCGAGCAGCGCCATGATGTCGTTCTCGCGCGGAGTCAGTCCCGAGAAGTCCAGCGCCGCCACCCTGGCAGGCAGGGCGACCGCAGCATCGGCGTCTCGTCCGGCGTGCTGGCTTGCATCCGGCACGGCCCGGCCCAGGAGCAGGGCAAGATAAGGTGCCAGCACCTCGCCGCAATGACCTGCCTGGCCTTGCAGCATGGCCAACGCCCGGACGCCCTCGTCGAGCAAGGTACGGCGCAAACCCAGCCGATATCCCGCCGCCAGCGCCATCTGCAGATATTCCGGCGCCTCGGCATCGCGCCCCAGGTCTTCAAGCGCCTGCGCCTCGAGCAGATCTGCTTTCACCTGCAACGCACCCCTGCCGTACTGTATGGCCATGGCCCTGACTGCGGCCAGCGCCTGAAGTGCCTTTTGCGGATCGTGCCGGGCCAGTGCCACGCGTGCGCGCGACAGCACCACCATCGCCGTGATATCGGCATCGTGCGGGCTGGATCGGGCCAAACCTTCTAATGTGGTCTGCAGACTCTCGGCATGGCGCCAGTCTCCCCCCATGAGCGCGAACCGCTGTTCCTCGGCCATGACGTACACCGCGCCACGCGCAAAGCCAAGGCCACGCAGATAGGCTGCTTCCTGAGCCAGGTACTCGGCGGCCTCGCGCGGCATCCCTTCGGATTGCAATAGCCTGGCGTGACAAAGCGCGGTGTGCAGAATCAGATCGGGCGAGGACAGGCGCAGCATGTCCAGGCGATTGGCCAGCGCCTCGCGGGCCTCGGCCACCCTATCCAGTTCGTACAGCGCCGTGGCCAGTACTGCGGCACACATGCAAGCGCTGACCGAGCGGCTGCCATGCAGCGTCACGGCCTGCTCGAGCCCGACCGCGCCAAGGCGCTCCATTTCCAGCACTTTGCCCTCGAGCCAGAGGGTCATGCCCATACTGACAGCCACCATCAGCGCAGCCTCGCTGGCCGTGGCCTGTGGAGACCGCGCGGCCGAGCCGTTATAGACACTGCGGGCCTGGGCATACTGCCCCTGCGCAGCCAGGCAGCGGATGAGCAACGCCGCCCGCAAATTTTCCGGCACCGGGTGACCAAATGATATTTCGCTTATCGAACACAAAATATCGTGGGCAAGCACGGTGTCGTCGCGCCGTACCGCGAGCATGGCTTTCAGCAATGCAATGTGCGGCGATGCATTGGGGCCTGTCCGGGCCGTTTCCAGTGCGGCAACCCAAGCTTCAGCCTGGGCCGTACGGCCAGTCATGGCGCAAGCCCAGCCCGCTACCATCAACATGCGTGGATGTTGGGCCAACAAGCTGGAAGGCACTCGGTCAACCCAATGCAGGAACGCGCTGAGCTGGCTGATGCCGCTCAGGGGCAAACTGGAGCGCTCCATCAGTTGCACCACGGCCTTGAACGTATCGCTCTTCAAGGCATGGTGCATGGCTTCGACCAGCATGTCATGCTGGGCGAACCAGGCCGCCGCGCGCCGGTGCAAGCCCTGCACATCCGCATCGCCCTGTGCAAGGCTGGTAGCCAGGAACTCTTCGAAAAGGGGATGAAAGCGATACCAGCGGCATTGGTCCTTCATATCCACCGGCAACAAAAACAGGTTGTGCGCCTCGATCGCACTTATCATGTCGGCGGCGTGCTCGCACCCGGTCACATAGGCCGCAGCTTCGGCATTGAAGCGGCGCAATACCGAAACCCGCTGCATGAAGTCGAACAATTCGCGGGGCAAGCCGGCGATCACGTCTTCAGACAGATACGCGGCCAGATCCGCGCTGCTGGGCGCCAGCGAGCGCAGATGCGCGCGATTGCGTGGGTTCGTTTTCAGGGAAATGGACACCAGTTGCAGGCCTATTGCCCAGCCATCGGTCAGATCATGGATCTTCTTGGCGACATCGACATCAACACCCGCATCCAGGTGCGACCGAAGAAAGGCAAGCGTTTCGCGAAAATCGAAGGAAAGATCGGCGCCGTGGATCTCGGCCAGTTCACCCATGGCACGCAAACGCCCCAGCAGCAGGGAAGATGTGGTGCGCGAAGCCAGCACCACATGCAGCTTGGGCAGGTTCGCATCCACCAGCGCCTGCACCAGCAGCAAAGTGGCCGCATCGGTGATGTGATGGAAATCGTCGATCAGCAGGTAGCACTCCTGCTGCAATGGCGTCAAGGCGTTGATCAGCGCCTGGGCCACTTCCTGTGTGCTGCCACCCGAGGCGCTCGATAGCAACAGGCCTTGGTCTACCGGCAGGCCGGCCTGATGCAATGCGGCATGCAGCATGGCGCAGAACTGCGCCGGCGAACTGTCGTCCTGCCCGAGCGACAGCCAGATGACCTCATGGCATGCCTTGACGAGCTCCTGGCGCCACTGCGCCATCAACGTCGTCTTGCCGAATCCCGCGCCTCCAGTGATCAGCACCAGCTTGCAATGGCGTGCTTCGGACAAACTGGCGACAAGATGCTGGCGCGGAATCGACCGGATGCCGAGCCTAGGCGTAGCGAACTTGCTGGCAACAACGGAAAGAGAGGGTTCCATGGACTATGTTCAAGAGGTGAGCCACCTTGCGCCGGACACTGGATGACTGCGTTCAGGCATCTTAGAGGAACCGTGGACGGGGTGTCCAATTCACGCCCCAACCTACCCATTTGGGGGTGGTTGGGCCCGCCATGCCTGCGCCATACTCCCCCTACATCGCCCTGCGGCTTGCAAGGCCCCGGCACCAATAAGCACAAGGCACTGACCGCGGGCAAGCCGGGCCCCGTCGGGGCCAAGGAGATAGACATGTACATGACTCAAGGCCTGCACCGCAGCGTACAGCAACGTCCGAACGACATCGCCGTTCGCGCCGACGGGCGCACACTGACTTTTGCCGAACTGAGCGATCGCGTCAGCAGGCTGGCGGGCGCGCTGCGGCAACTGGGCGTGCAATGTGGCGAGCGGGTAGCGATGTTGTCCATGAACTCGTCGCGCTACCTCGAGTACGATCTTGCCGTGCCCTGGGCCGGCGGCGTGCTCAACCCGGTCAATACGCGCTGGAGCCATGCCGAGATACTGTATTCGCTGAACGACTCGAGCAGCGAAATCCTGATCGTCGATGATGCATTCACGGCGGCCGGCACCAAGCTTGCCGCCGAGGCCGACACCGTGCGATACCTCATCTATGCCGGAGACGGCGACGTTCCGGGCGGCATGCTCGGCTACGAGGCGCTGATCGCCAGCACCGCCCCCATCAAGGACGCCTGGCGGCATGGCGACGATCTTGCCGGTCTTTTCTACACCGGCGGCACCACGGGCTTTCCCAAGGGCGTAATGTTGAGCCATTACAACCTGGGGATCTCCGCCCTCGCCCAACTGACCACGGGACGCTGTAGCGCCAACGCAGTGGTCCTGCATACCATGCCTATGTTCCACCTGGCCAGTTTTGGGGCGGTCAATGCGCTCTTCCTGGGTGGCGGCACGCATGTCGTGCTGAAGTCTTTCACGCCCCAGGCAGTCCTGGACGCCATCACCCACGACCGCATCACCGAGCTGATGCTGGCTCCCACCATGATCCAGATGCTGCTCGACTGGCTGGACCAGCATCCTGAAGTGCGCGCCAGCCTCGACCTGAGCTCACTGCAGAGGATTGCCTACGGAGCTTCGCCTATTTCCCAGACCTTGCTGCGCCGCGCCCAGTCGGCCTTTGCCCAAGCCGAGTTCACCCAGGCCTACGGCATGACCGAACTTTCGCCGGTTGCCACGCTGCTGGGGCCGCAATATCACACCGAGGAAGCCTTTGCGTCCGGAAAAATGCGCGCCGCCGGCAAAGCCCACGTATGCGTCGAGCTCAAGATAGTCGACTCCGAAGACAAGGAACTACCCCGTGGCACCGTGGGCGAGATAGTCGTTCGCGGCGGCACGGTCATGCTCGGCTACTGGAACCAGCCCGAAGCCACCGGGCAGGCCGTGCGCGACGGCTGGATGCATACCGGTGACGGCGGCTATATGGATGACGAGGGCCTGGTCTATGTGGTCGACCGGCTAAAGGACATGATCGTGAGCGGTGGCGAAAACATCTATTCCGCCGAGGTGGAAAATGCCCTGGCCAGCCATCCCGCCGTTCGACAGTGCTCGGTGATAGGCGTGCCCAGCGATAAATGGGGCGAATCGGTACACGCCGTGATCGTTCTCAAGCCGGACGCCAATGCCACTATCGAAGCGATCCAGGCGCATTGCCGTGAACGCATTGCCGGCTATAAATGCCCGCGCAGCGTGGAGTTTCGCGAAGAACTGCCGCTCTCGGGCATGGGTAAGGTACTCAAGAACGAACTGCGCAAGCCTTATTGGGAAAAGCAGGGGCGTAGCGTGGCGTAGACGGCATTGCGCAGGCCGGGACTGGCATTCCGGCCGTCGCTGGGGTGTCATGACATAGCGGCTGCTGCCGAGCTAGCGGAGTGCAGGAATATTTTTGCTGGGGATATTGCGAATGCACCCGATGCGGGTGGGGCGATCTGGTGTCTCGCCTTTCTAGTAATGAGGATGGTATCGAAGCGATGTCGACACGCTATCTGCGAGTTGCCTTGGACATATTCCAAGGCTTGCGCTGTTCGTTGCCAACTTTGCAGAAGTCACGAAACAGCTTGCAGACGTACAGCGGAATTTTTTGGGGTGGCTGATGGGGCTCGAACCCACGACAACCGGAATCACAATCCGGGACTCTACCAACTGAGCTACAGCCACCGCTGTTGCAGAAACCTGGCGGCCTCTGCGAAGAAAAAAGATTATAGCAGCATTTTGGCCTGCCCAGAGGGGCTCGAACCCCCGACCCTCGGCTTAGAAG
>JBEBVZ010000037.1:0-44490 GCA_040392445.1 Verticiella sediminum | reverse complement strand
TATCTGGACATCCCATCAGGTGCCTTGGCTGGCCTGGGATGGTGATATCCCTGCATACGAGGAATTACCGCGGGCCTAAGGCCCGCGCACTCAGGAACGACGAATGCGTATCGCTTGTCTGCATACTGCCTGCAGCAATCTCCAGGTTTTCGAAGAGGCGGCTGGGGCACTCGGGCTGCCGCCCGGTACTTTGCAACATGAGGTCCGGGCGGATCTTCTGGCGTCGGCCGAGGCTGCGGGCGGTCTGACACCGAGTATCGCGCACAGGACGGGCGCCGCGCTGCTGGCGTTGTGCCAGAGAGCCGATGCGGTGGTGCTTAGTTGTTCCACCCTGGGTACGGCGGTAGACACGATCCGGTCGCAGGCGCAAGTGCCCGTACTCCGAGCTGACAGTGCGCTGGCGCAAAGCGCGGTTAGGTTAGGTGGCAAGGTGACTGTCCTGTGCGCGGCCCAATCGACGATCCACACCACAACAGAGCTTTTTTCCCTGGCAGCCAAAGAGCCCTATGCGAACGTCCAGATGCTTGAGGTGCAACTGGTTCCGCAGGCGTGGGCCCTGTTCCAGGGCGGCGACTACCAGGCTTACCTATTGGCGATTGCGCAAGCGGCCGATCGTGCCTGCGCGCAGGGGGCCAGCGTCGTTGCCCTGGCGCAGGCATCGATGGCTGGGGCCATTGCCCTGGCAAGGCAACCGGCCAGGCTGCTCAGCAGTCCCGGCAGCTGTTTGTCGGCCGCCATGGCCGCGATCATAGCCCCGGTGCGGCGCCTGGACTGATCGCCTTGGCCGCAGGGCCTGCCAGTGTAGATATGCTGCAGGCCAGCCAGCCGTCCAGCCAGTTCGCGCAAGTAGGCAGGCGCATTCCGGCGTAGTGTTTCATCAGACAGCATCGCGCCAGGCGCTGGCAAGCGCTGGCGGGGGTGCGCAATTTCAATGCCCGTGTCATATACCAAGGTGTCGCCATGGCCAGCATGCGGCGTATCAAGCGTCAGTTTCGCGAGGCGGGCGCTGGCTCAAACAGCGCTCCATCGCAGCAGCCGGATGCCGCGGACGCTCTGTGGGAGAGCTCCCTGGCCTCGTGCCTGGTGCTTGGCGATGGGCAGGCTAGCGTTAGTGTCGCGGTAGCCCTGCTGGGCGCTTTGCGAGATTGCGGTCTGCGTGCCTTTGGCATGATGCCGGTGTCGATGGGGGTCTATACCCGTTCTGGTGCACTCGAGCGGCTGGCCGCGGCTGGCGCCTTTAGCTTGCCCAGCACGGCCTTGTGCCCCTACGTTTTTCAGGAAGATGGCGCGCCGCGGGCGGTGGCGGAAAAGCAGGGCGTCACCCTTTGTCTGGAACCCATGGTGGACACTTACCAGGCGCTTTGCACGTGGTCGGACGCGGTGGTGGTAGCTGCGCCGGGCGACGTCCACCAACCCCTGACGGCTGCGTTCAGCCTGTGCGACTTGGCGCGAGAGCTGGCGTTGCCGGCCATCCTGGCCGTGAGTGGCGAAGGTGCAGGCCTGTTGGCGGCTTGCGCGACGGGGCAGGCCTTGCGCGACCAGGCCGTGCCGTTGGCAGGCTGGGTGTCGGTTGCCGGCGCCCATGCGCTGGATTCTATGCAGGAACACCGCATGAGCCGGAAACTTGCAGCGCCCTTGCTGGGCAAGATCGCCAGGGCAATGCCCGACCAGCAGGTGGCGCCCGGCAGCGGCCTCGATTTGCCTGCGGTGCTGGCGACGCTGCGCGGATTCAGATCCTAGCGTTACGGCACGTCGCGCCTGCCCGGGGCACGAGCGTCATAGCCAGTTGCCACAAGACAGCAACAGGGCAGGGGCCTACTCTTGAATCGTATGCATGGCCCTTCAACTCTCTTTCCCGGGATGCTCTATTCATGTTTGATTTTCAGCCGCTGCCCCACTATTTTTCCGCCGAACACGAAGACTTTCGCAAAATGGTGCGCAGCTTCGTCAGCAAGGAAATCGCGCCTTTCGTCAACGAGTGGGACGAAGCTGAAACCTTTCCGCGAGAGCTCTACAAGCGCGCCGCCCAGCTTGGACTGCTGGGGGTAGGCTATCCGGAAGAGTATGGTGGCACGCCCGCCGACGTCTTTCACCGTATCGTGATGTCCGAGGAGTATGCCCGCTCGGGCTGTGGCGGGGTGGCGGCATCGCTGAACTCCCACTCCATCGGCTTGCCGCCGGTGGTGTTCCACGGCAGCGAAGAACTCAAGGCCAGGTTCGTGCCCGATGTCCTGGCCGGCGAGAAAATCTCGGCGCTGGCCATCACCGAACCATCGGGCGGCTCGGACGTCGCGGCCCTGAAAACCACGGCGGTGCGCGATGGCGATCACTACGTCGTGAACGGCGAAAAAACCTTCATCACATCGGGCATGCGAGCCGACATCTATACCGTGGCGGTGCGTACCGATCCTTCGGCCAAGGGCCCGGCTGGCATCTCTGCGCTGCTGATCGAGGCCAACACACCGGGCTTTACCCGCAGCCCGCTCAAGAAGATGGGGTGGTGGGCCTCGGATACGGCGCACTTGCGTTTCGAGAACTGCCGCGTACCGGTTGCCAACCTGATCGGTATCGAGAACAAAGGTTTCAAGACCTTCATGAACAACTTCAATTCCGAGCGGCTGGGCATGGCGTCTTCCGCCACCGCCTACGCCCAGGTCTGCCTGGAAGAGGCCGTCGATTGGGCGCGCCAGCGCAGCACCTTTGGCTCCCCCCTGTCCGAGCGACAGGTGATCCGGCACAAGCTGATGGATATGGCCTTGCGTGTCGACGCCGCGCGCTCCCTGATCTACGAACTGGCTTATCGCATCCAGCACCAGGCAGGCGATCCGGCGCAACTGGTGGCCCGCATCTGCATGGCCAAGGTATTGAGCACACAGGCCATGCAGTTCTGCGCCGACCAGGCTGTCCAGATCATGGGCGGCATGGGCTTTATGCGCGGCACCAAATGCGAGCGCATCTACCGCGAGGTCAAGGTCATGATGATAGGCGGCGGTTCCGAGGAAATCATGAAGGACCTGGCGTCTCGCCAGTTGGGCATCTAAGGAGTCCACCCATGCAAGCCACTTGTAGCGACTTGCTTGCCGAATATCGCGAGCTTGCGGATCTTTGCGAAACACTGACTCCCGAACAATGGCAACTGAGCAGCGATTTCTATGGCTGGACGCCATTCGACGAGGTCTCGCATCTTTGCTACTTCGACGAAACGGCCTTGAAGTCGGCCACCGACCCGCAAGCCTTTGTGCGCGATACCGCCGCGCTGGAAAAGCGCCTGGCCGTCGGTGAAGAGATCAGTGCTGTAGCGCGTTCGGTCTATGGCCATCTCAGCGGAGCCGAACTCGTGCGGCATTGGCGTGGCCTGCACGAAAGACTGGTCCAGGCGCTTGCCGGCCTGGATCCCAAGCACCGGCTAGCCTGGTATGGGCCCACGATGAGCGCGCGTTCGTTCGCCACCGCCAGGTTGATGGAAACCTGGGCCCACGGCCAGGACGTCTGGGATGTGGTCGGTCGCAAACGGCCGGCCACCGCAAGGCTCAAGCATATCGCGCACATCGGGGTCACCACCTTTGGCTGGACGTTCGTGAATCGCCAACTGCCCGTTCCCGATGCGGCGCCGTACATCGCATTGCAAGGCCCCGACGGTGATCTATGGGAATGGGGCGAGCCGTCCGAGACGGATTTCGTGCGTGGCGATGCGCAAGCGTTCTGCCTGGTGGTAACCCAGCGTCGCCATCGCGATGACACCAGGCTGCAGTGCGCAGGCGCGGCGGCGAACGAATGGATGTCGATGGCGCAATGCTTTGCCGGGCCCCCGGCGGATGGGCCGGCGCCGGGCGTGCGCCGGGACGCAGCGTGAACTTGCGCGAGCCCGGCATTGCCGAACAGACCGGGGTGGCGCTTACGCTCGAGCTGGTGCCACTGCTGGAAGAGGCGCTGGCTGGCCTGCGCGCGGGTACTGCCGAGCGCTGTCTGTCGGACTGGAGCGCGGGCAATCTGTACCTGTTTCGGCACGCGCACGACTATCGCTACCATGCAGGGGAATATGCCCACATCACGGGCGTCACCTATGACGGCACCCCATACGTGATCCCCCTGTTCGAATTGAATCGCGCGCCGGCTGCAGTGCTTGCGCGCCTGGCCGCCACAGGGCGCTGCTTTTATCCGCTGTCGCCCGGACAGTTCGCCCAGCTCGATACGCAGCGCTTTACCTGCAGCCAGTCGCGCGACGATGCCGACTACCTGTATCCGGCCGACAACTTCCGTTTTTACCGCGGAACGACGCTGGGCAAGAAGCGCAATCTGATGAAGCAGTTGCTGGCTGCGCACACGGTGCAGGCGCAGCCCCTGGCCAAGCCGCAGCACGGCGCCGCCCTGCAGGTGCTGCAGGGATGGATGCATGATCGTGACAAGGGCCCGCAAGAGGCCGACTACGCCGCCTGCGTGGAAGCACTGGAACACGCCAGCCTGCTGGGCCTGGAAGGGTTCATGTTCCACGCTGACGGCGAACCCGCCGGCTTTTTGCTCGCCCAGGAACTGGAGCCGGGCGTTTTCGTCATCCGCTTTGCCAAGGGACTGGACCGCTACAAGGGCATGGCGCAATACATGTTCCATTACTTCTGCACGCATTTCCCGCGGCCGGTGCAATGGCTGAACTTCGAGCAGGACATGGGCCTGGAAAATTTCCGGCAAACCAAGGCTTCGTACCAGCCCGCCGATTTGCTGGACAAGTTCCGCGTGCGTCTGCGTGCCGCTACCTGATGCGGCAGTGGCGAGTCAGCCACTTGGCGCAAGACCTTCACCCCCGCGATCACTAAGCTGTCCCTACGGTTAAACCGCACAGGATCACATGCCGCCAGCCCGGCGCCTGCCGGCGGTGGCGCGGCTGAACTTAACGCAACAGAACATACATGGCCTACATCGAGTCTACGATTTCCAGCAGCAGCGAGTCGTTCAACGCCAATCGCGAAGGCATGCTGGCACTGATTGAAAGCATGCGCACCTACGAGCAGCGTGCTCGCGCCAAGTCGTCCGCCTCGCGCGAGCGCTTCGAGAAGCGCGGGCAGCTGCTGCCGCGCGAGCGCATCTCCCTGCTGCTCGACCCGGGGGCGCCGTTCCTCGAAATATCGACCATGGCGGGATTCGGACTGGACACGCCCGATCTGGACAAAAGCGTGCCTGGCGGCGGGGTCGTGGCCGGCATCGGTTTCGTCAGCGGCGTGCGTTGCATGGTCTTGGCTTCCGATTCGGGCATCGATGCGGGTGCGCTCCAGCCCAAGGGCCTGGACAAGGTCTTGCGCGTGCAAGAGCTGACGCTCGAGAACAAGCTGCCCTATGTGCAGTTGGTGGAAAGCGCGGGTGCCAACCTGATGCGCTATCGCGTCGAAGACTTCATCCGGGGCGGCAATTCGTTTCGCAACCTGGCGCTGATGTCGGCCGCCGGCCTGCCTGTCGTCACCGTCACTCATGGCTCCTCCACGGCGGGCGGGGCGTATCAGACCGGGCTCTCGGACTACATCATCCTGGTGCGGGGGCGTTCGCGAGCCTTCCTGGCGGGACCACCCTTGCTCAAGGCCGCCACCGGCGAGATCGCCACGGAAGAAGAATTGGGCGGAGCCGTGATGCACACGTCGGTATCCGGCCTGGGCGATTACCTTGCCGAAGACGACCGCGACGGTATCCGGATCGCACGCGAGATACTCGCCCAGATAGATTGGGGAATCGAGCGCCAGACGCCGCCGCGCGCCTTCAAGCCACCACGTTACGACTCTGAAGAACTGCTGGGCATCATGCCCATGGACCACAAGCGGCCGGTGGATATGCGCCAGGTCATCGCACGTATCGCCGACGATTCCGACTTCCTTGAATTCGGCGAGAACTATGGCAGCGCCACGGTGTGCGGGCACTTCAAGCTCGAAGGCTGGCCCGTGGGCGTCATTACCAACAACGGCCCCATAGACACGGCCGGTGCCAGCAAGGCCACGCACTTCATCCAGGCCTGCTGCCAGTCGCGCACACCCATCCTTTACCTGAACAACACCACCGGCTTCATGGTCGGCAAGGCGTTCGAAGAAGCCGGCATCATCAAGCACGGCTCGAAAATGATCCAGGCCGTCACCAACGCTACGGTGCCCCAGATCACGCTGTATTGCGGCGCATCCTTCGGCGCGGGTAACTACGGCATGTGTGGCCGGGGCTTTCATCCCCGCTTCTGCTTTTCCTGGCCCAACGCCAAGACCGCCGTCATGGGCGGCGAGCAGGCGGCCGAGACCATGCGCATCGTGACCGAGGCCGGCATGCGCCGCAAGGGCGAGGTCGACCATGCCAAGCTCGATGCCCTGGCCAAAGGCATCATCGATCGCTTCGACAGCCAGATGAGCGCCTTCACCACCAGCGCCCAGTTGCTGGACGATGGCGTCATCGACCCGCGCGACACCCGTGCCGTGCTCAGCACCGTTCTTGCCGTATGCCGGGAGGGCGATGCCCGGGTTCCCCAGCCCATGCAGTTTGCGGTAGCCCGCCCCTAATCGAATCCGGAAAATGTCATGCAACTTACCCATGAACACGAGCAGATCCGCAGCACCATCAAGCGCTGGGTCGCCGAACAGGTCAATCCTTACGTCGATGCCTGGGAAGAGGCCGAGATCTTCCCGGCCCACCAGGTGTTCCGGCAAATGGGCGAACTGGGCCTGCTGGGCCTGAACAAACCTGTGGAATTTGGCGGAATGGGGCTCGACTATTCCTACGGCGCGGTGCTGGCCGAAGCGCTGGGCGACATCAACTGCGGTGGCATTCCTATGGCCATCGGCGTGCAAACCGATATGTGCACGCCGGCGTTGGCCGAAAGGGGCAGCGATGAATTGCGCCGCGAATTCCTGGCACCGGCCATCAGTGGCCAGGCCGTGGGCTGCCTGGGCGTCTCCGAGGTCGGCAGCGGTTCCGATGTGGCCTCGATCAAGACCACGGCCCGCAAGGATGGCGGCGACTACATCATCAATGGCGGCAAGATGTGGACGACCAACGGGACCCAGGCCGACTTCTGCTGCGTGCTGGCCAATACCTCCGAGGGTTCATCCCACAAGAACAAGTCGCTGATCATCGTGCCCATGAAGACCAAGGGTGTGGGCGTCACCAGGAAAATCCGCAAGATCGGCATGGATTCCTCGGATACCGCGCAGCTCTACTTCGACGAAGTCCGGGTGCCGCAGCGCCACCGTATTGGCGAAGAGGGCATGGGTTTCACCTACCAGATGGAACAGTTCCAGATCGAACGCCTGTGGGGCGCCCTGAACTCCGGCGCTATGGCGCAGCGGGCCATCGACCTGACCATCGAGTACACCCGCGAGCGCAAGGCCTTCGGACGCTCGATTCTCGATAACCAATGGGTGCACTACAAGCTGGCCGAACTGCAGGCCGAAGTCGAAGCCGTGCGCGCACTCAGCTGGAAGGGCGTGGAAATGGTAGTGCTGGGCGAAGATGCGACGCGTATCGCGACCATGGCCAAGCTCAAGGCCGGGCGCCTGGTGCGTGAAGTCGCCGACGGCTGCCTGCAGTTCTGGGGCGGCATGGGGTATGTCAAGGAAAGCCCGATTTCGCGCATCTACCGCGACGCACGCCTGACGTCCATCGGCGGAGGCGCCGACGAAGTCATGCTGCAGATCCTCAGCAAATTCATGGGGATTTTCCCCAAGGCGGCGTAAGGCCTTGCTGCGCAAGCCGGTACCGCGCGCGGGCCACCCAACACGGGGGCCTGCTGCGCAGAACGGGCCGTGTTGCGACTCTTTCACCCAATTTCAGTCCAGACCATGATACTGCCGACGCCTTTTTCCAAAGTTCTGATTGCCAACCGCGGCGAGATTGCCTTGCGTGTTATCCGCAGCGCGCGGGCGCTGGGTTATCGCACGGTAGCCGTGTATTCCACCGCCGATGCCGATTCTTGTCATGTGCATGAAGCCGACCAGGCCGTGTGCATAGGCAGCCCGCTGCCGGCGCAGTCCTACCTGTGCATCCCCGCCATTATCGAAGCGGCTCGCAAGACCGGTGCCGACGCCATTCATCCGGGCTATGGTTTCCTGGCTGAAAATGCCACGTTTGCCCAGGCCTGCCGCGAGGCCGGGCTGGTATTCGTTGGCCCTTCGCCCGAGTCCATCGTTGCGATGGGCAACAAGGCGGGTGCCAAGCAGTTGATGATGGGCGCTGGCGTGCCGTGCATCCCTGGCTACCAGGGCGAAGACCAGAGCGAAGACCGCTTGGCCGCAGAGGCCGCAAGCATCGGCTTTCCCGTGATGATCAAGGCCACGGCGGGTGGAGGCGGCCGTGGGATGCGGCTGGTGAGCTCGGCCGCCGAGTTCCGCGATCTGCTGCGCAGCGCGCAGTCCGAGGCCAGGAACGCCTTTGGCGACCCGCAAGTGATACTCGAGCGGGCAATCGTCGAACCGCGTCACATCGAAATCCAGGTTTTTGCCGATCGTCACGGCAATGCCATTCACCTGGGAGAGCGCGATTGCTCGGTGCAGCGCCGTCACCAGAAAGTCATCGAAGAGGCGCCGTCGCCGGCGGTGAATGCCGAGCTGCGCGAACGAATGGGGGCCACGGCGGTCGCGGCGGTGCGGGCCATAGGCTATGAAGGTGCGGGTACGCTGGAATTCCTGCTTGATGCCGGCGGCAATTTCTACTTCATGGAAATGAATACGCGTCTGCAGGTGGAACATCCGGTAACCGAAGCCATTACCGGGCTGGACCTGGTCGAGCTTCAGTTGCGGGTGGCGGCCGGCGAGGCTTTGCCTTTGGGGCAGGCCGATGTCGCGTTCACGGGCCACGCCATCGAGGTACGCCTGTGCGCCGAGGATACCGACAAGGGCTTCATGCCGCAAAGCGGAGTCATGGCCTTGTGGGAAATGCCAGCGGCGCTGCGTGTCGAGCATGCGCTGCGTTCCGGATCCGAGATTCCGCCGTACTACGACTCGATGATCGCCAAGCTGATCAGCCATGGCCGAACCCGCGACGAGGCCAGGCGCAAGTTGCTTTCGTCTTTGCAGGATACCGTGGCCCTGGGGGTGATCACCAATCAGGCTTTCCTGGCGCGTTGCCTGGCGCATCCCGCGTTTGCCCAGGGCGCAGCCACGACAGCCTTCATCGCGCAGCATCAGGATGCTCTGTTGGCCCACGACGAAGCCACCGAGAACCTGGGCACGGCACTGGCAGGCTGGCTGCTGTTCGAGACGGCAAACGATGCGATTCGGGCCCACGAGCCCAACCGCCTGGTTCACTCTCTGCCCGTCACCTTCCGCTTCGAGATCAACGGGGCAACCAGGACGCTGCAACTGACCCAACGTGGCGCTCGCTGCCAGATCGAGCATGATGCCGACCAGAACGAGATCCAGCTGGTTGCGCGCACGGTTGACAGCGTGCGCTTTGTCTGCGACGGCGTTACCGAGAGCGCCGCATATAGCCGCGACGGTGCATCCCTGCTGATGCGCTTTCGTGGCGTGTCCTTCCAGGTGCATGACCATACCCGCCTTGCCGCCGCGCGCCAGGACGCGGGCGCAGGGGACGGCAAGGTGCGCGCCTTGATGAATGGGCGCGTGGTGGCGGTCTCGGTCGAAGTTGGCCAGCGAGTCCAGGCAGGACAGCCCATGGTGACGCTTGAAGCCATGAAGATGGAGCACGTCCATGTCTCACCGGTCGCCGGCACGGTGGCGGCCCTGCATGTGCTGACCGGCGACCAGGTCCAGACCAGCCGGATCGTGGTCGAGGTCACGCCAGACGAAGAAACCAGCAAAGCGGCATAACACTCCAACCAGGAAGACACCATGGACAGGCAGCGCAGGAGTTTGTTGATAGGCGGCACCGTTACTATTTTGGTCGCGGGCCTGTCGGGCATGCCGGCCGTGGGTGCCGGTGCGGCCACGCAAGGCGTAAGCGATGAGCTCATCCTCCTGGGTTCGCATCAGGACCTCAGTGGTCCGGTCGCGTCGCTCGGCGGTCCCCTGCGCGAAGGCATGCAGCTTGCCGTCGATGACATCAATGCGGCGGGCGGTATTCACGGCCGCAAGTTGCGCCTGATCGTCGAGGACTCGATGTTCGATCCCAAGCGGGCAGTGCTGGCCACCGAGAAACTCGTGCGCCAGGACAAGGTGTTCGCCATGATCGCCAGCCTGGGTTCGGCGACGGTGCAGGCCTCGATGCCCGTGATGCTCGACGCAGGGGTTCCCGTGCTTTTCTCGGGCACTCCCGCCGATTTCAACTACACCCCGTTCAACCGCATCAAGTTCGCGCTGAACATTCCCTATGGCGAGCAGGTTCGCTCGATGGTGAAGTACGCGGTGGACACCATGGGCAAAAAACGGGTGGGGGTGCTGTACCAGGACGACGAAACCGGCCACAACGTGCTGCGCGCCACCGAACAGCAACTGAAAGCCCAGGGCATGAGCATTGCCGAAAAGGTCAGCTACAAGCGTGGCGCGGTGGATTTCTCGTCGCAGATCGCCAAGCTGCGTGCCGCCGACGTGGATGTCGTGGTGCTGGGCACCATCATCCGTGAAACGGCTGCCGCCATGATGGAAGCCCGGAAGCTGGGCTGGAACGTGGACATGATGGTCACCAATGCCGGCATGAACGACGCCGTCGTCAAGATCGGCGGCAAGGCGGTGGAAGGGCTCTACGCCATGACCCAGTTTCTGTCTCTCAACGCCCAGGAGCAAACGCCAGAGCTCAAGGCGTTGCTCGAGCGCTTTCACGCCAAATACGGCAAGAGCCCCGACGACGGCATGATCTACGGTTATATGGCCATGATGCTGTTCGCCGAGGGCGCCAACAAAGCCGGGCGCGAACTGACGGTCGATACGCTGGTTACCGGCCTGGAAAGCGTCAGCGATTTCAAGACGGTGTTCGCCGCGTCGCCAGTGTCGTTCAGCCCAAGCGAAAGATTGGGCACACGGCAGGCCATGCTCACCCAGGTTCGGGACGGTAAGTTCATGCAGATCACCGGACCTCTGTCGTACTAGGGGTTTGCGAGCACGCAGCAAGTCTACGCAAGACCGTGCCCGAGCACGGCGCATACGCTGTCCGCATAAAAGGAGACAGGCTTGGCACTGCTACAGCTAACACTATCGGGAATTGCGCTGGGGTGCATCTATGCCCTGATAGCGCTGGGCTTTGTACTGATCTACAAAGCCACGGAAACCGTCAACTTCGCGCAGGGCGAACTCATGATGCTGGGCGCCTTCGCGGGCCTGGTGCTCATGCTCCTGGGGCTGCCTTTCTGGGCGGCGGCAATCATCGCGGTCGTGGGCATGGTCGGGTTCGGCATCTTGATCGAGCGCCTGGCCATCCGTCCGATACTGGGCCAGCCTCAGTTCACCGTGGTCATGCTGACCATAGGCCTGGGCTACATGATGCGCGGCCTGGTGTCGATGATTCCGGTGATCGGGGCCGAGACGCACTCCTTGAATGTGCCATACAAAGGCCAGGTCTGGAACTTTGGCGGTGCCGTGCTCAGCGTCGAGCAGGTAGCCATCATCGGTGTCACGGCGCTGCTGTGCTTTGGCCTGTACCTGATGTTTCGCTACACCAAGCTGGGCATCGCCATGCAGGCCACCTCGCAGAACCAGCTTGCGGCCTACTACATGGGCATTCCCGTCCAGCGGCTTAATGGGGTGATCTGGGGCCTGTCGGCGGGCGTGGCGGCGGTGGCGGCCATGCTGCTGGCGCCCATTACCTTTGTCCACGCCAACATGGGCCTGATCGGTCTCAAGGCATTTCCCGCCGCGGTCGTGGGCGGCTTTGGCAGCGTGCCCGGCGCCATCGTGGGCGGCCTGGTCATCGGCCTGGTCGAATCATTCTCGGGCTTCTACCTGCCAGAGGGCTTCAAGGACATCGCAGCATATGTCGTGGTGTTGATCATGCTGGTCGTCAAGCCCAATGGCTTGTTCGGCGACAGCATGCACAAGAAGGTCTGATCCGCATGAGATTCGTCTTCAAAACAAGTTATGAGCAAGATATCCGGCTGGCCCGGCAACCGGGGCAACGCCTATGGTATTCGCTGCTGCTGGTGATCATGTTGGTCATGCCCTGGGTGACCAGTTCCTACTGGTTGTCGCAAGTCAGCTTTGTGCTGGTCTATGCGATTGCCGGGCTCGGGCTGATGGTGCTGGCCGGGTTCACAGGTCTGATATCCCTTGGGCATGCCGCCTTCCTGGGGGTGGGGGCATACACCCAGGCCAACCTGATAGCCTGGGGCGTACCCTTTCCGATTGCCCTGCTGGCCGCGGGAGCGCTGTCGGCCTGCGTCGGCGTGCTTGTGGGCCTGCCGGCGCTTCGGGTCAAGGGGATCTATCTGGCGATTGCGACGCTGGCCCTGGGCTTCATCGTCGAGGAAGTGCTGGCGCGCTGGGAAAGCGTCACGGGGGGCAACAGCGGCATGCTGGTGAAGCCGCCGGCGATATTCGGCTGGGAACTGCGTTCCACCGAAGCGATTTACTACCTGTGCCTGGCCGTGTGCGTGTTGGTGACGCTGGGGATTTTGAACCTGTTGCGCTCGTCCACCGGGCGCGCGTTCATTGCCCTGCGCGATTCGGAAATTTCCGCGCAAAGCATGGGTATCAACCTGGCCCGCTACAAGACGCTGTCGTTCGCTGTGTCGGCCGGCGTCGTCGGCCTGGCAGGTGGACTGTACGCGCACATGCTGCGATTCCTGTCGCCGGAACAGTTCAGCATCGTGCAGTCCATCGATTTGCTGCTGCTGGTGGTGATAGGTGGGCTGGGCTCGATACATGGTGCGTTTCTCGGCGCCATTTTCCTGATTTCCATGCCGCAGTTGATAGCCCTCAGCAAGGATTTCCTGCCTGCGGCTATCGGCCAGGCCACAGGCCTGCAGGCGGTGGTTTTCGGAGCGGTCCTGGTGGCCTTCGTGCTGTTCGAGCCGCTGGGCATGTACGGGCGCTGGCTGAAAATCCGCACCTACCTCGAGCTGTTCCCGCTATACCGCCGCGGCATGTTCAAGCGCCAGCGGTCGTTCCAGAAATCCGAGCGTGTCAGATAAGGTGCGGCCATGAATCCGGAAATCCTCTTGTCTGCCCATGAGTTGTCGGTGCGCTTTGGCGGCGTGCTGGCGGTCAATAACGTCAGCTTTGATGTGCGTCGCGGCGAGGTCTTCACATTGATCGGCCCCAACGGCGCCGGCAAAACCACGGTATTCAACCTGATCAGCCGCATCTACGAGCCCACTGCGGGCCACATCATGTTCGATGGCGAGCGCCTGACCAACATGCCGGCGCATCGCATTGCCTCCCGAGGCATCGCACGCACATTCCAGAACATCGAACTCTTTGAAAACGCCACCGTGCTGCAGAACCTGCTGATCGGGCATCACACCCATCGCAGCGCGGGTTTCTGGAGCGAGCTCTTTTTTACACCGGCTGCCCGCCGATCCGAACTGCAAGCGCGCCAGAAGGCCGAGGAAATCATCGATTTTCTCGATCTGCAACACCATCGCGACCTGCATGTGGCCGGCTTGCCGTACGGCGTGCGCAAGGTGGTCGAAATGGCCCGCGCCTTATGTTCCAGCCCCAAGCTTTTGCTGCTGGATGAGCCCTCGTCGGGCTTGAATGTGGAAGAGACCGACGACATGGCTTTCTGGATCCAGGACATCAGGAACCAGCTTGGCATCACGGTGCTGATGGTAGAGCACGACATGAGCCTGGTGTCGCGGGTATCGGATCGGGTATTGGCGATGAACCAGGGGCAGGTGCTGGCGCAGGGCACTCCTGCACAGGTACAGGCGGACTCGGCTGTCATCGAGGCCTACCTGGGTTCCATCGACGATGTCAGCAGCTTGCGGAGGGCAGCATGAGTCATCAGTTTGGCGAACCCATCCTGTCGTTGGCCAACGTTGAAAGCTCGTATGGGCCGGTAAAGGCCATCCGCGGGGTAAGCCTGAAGGTAAGGGAAGGCGAGATCGCCACGGTGCTTGGCTCAAACGGGGCGGGTAAAAGCACCATCCTCAAGACGATTTCCGGCATTCTCGACCCGACTCGCGGCAATGTCGTCTTCAAGGGCAAAGACATTGCCGCGCACGACCCGGCCGCCATCGTGCGCAGCGGGATCAGCCATGTGCCGGAAGGCCGTGAAGTGTTTCCGCTGCTGTCGATACGCGAGAACCTGTTGATGGGCGCCTATACCCGCAGCGATCGCGACGGCGTGGGGCGGGATATGGAAGCGGTGTATGGCTATTTCCCCATACTGCGCGAACGCGAGAAACAGGCGGCAGGACTGTTGTCGGGGGGGCAGCAGCAAATGCTGGCGATCTCGCGCGCGCTGATGGCCACTCCCGAAGTGATCCTGCTGGATGAGCCAAGCTTGGGTTTGTCGCCCAAGCTTACCCGCGACATCTTCGAGATCGTGGTGCGTATCAACCGCGAGCGCGGCACGACCATACTCCTGGTCGAGCAGAACGCCAATATGGCGCTGAATGTGGCGGATTTCGGCTATGTGCTGGAAAACGGCAGGATTGTGATGGAAGACAGCTGCGAGCGCCTGCGCGAGAAAGAGGATATCCGCGAGTTCTACCTGGGCATGAAAGACGTCGGGGTACGCGGCGAACGCCGCTGGAAAAAGAAGAAAACATGGCGCTGATCCGCCTTTTTGCGAAACTCGAGTCGCCAATTTCCTGGAGGCACCATGGCCGTTGGAAATGAACTGTATACCTCCACGGATTTCTCCACCGTGGCGCAGATGTTCTGGCATGGCGTCAAGCAGCGTGGCGATGCCACCATGATGCGGCAAAAAGAGCTGGGTATCTGGCGTGCCTACAGCTGGAATGATGTCGGCGAGATCGTGTCGAACGTGGCAGCCGGACTGGCCAGCCTGGGGCTGGAACCAGGCATGGTGGGGTCGGTGCTGTCCAACACCTGCCGGGAATGGGTCTGGGCCGACCTGGGCATGCTGACCGCTGGGGGCGTGGTGAACGGCATCTATCCGACCGATGCCGCCGAGCAGGTGGAATACCTTTGCACCGACTCCAGCACGCGCTTTCTGTTCGTCGAGGACGCCGAGCAACTGGATAAGTACCTGGAGGTGAAAAGCCGCCTGCCCGGCATGATCAAGATTGTCGTCTTCGACATGGAAGGCCTGGCCAGCCTTGACGATTCGCACATCATCAGTTTCGAAGCGTTGCTGGCGCTGGGCCGTGACTATCGCGCCAGTCACGTGGGGCTCGTCGCGTCCCGGCTGGAAAGCCGCCAGGCCGCCGATCTGGCTGTGCTGGTGTACACATCGGGCACTACTGGCAAGCCCAAGGGCGGCATGTTGTCGCATGCCAACCTGCTGGCGTCTTGCCTGCTCTCGCGCGCGGCAATCTACGACGGCTTGCTCGAAGGTGGCGAGCGCGTTGTTTTCTTGCCGCTTTGCCACGTGGCCGAAAGAGTGGGGGGCGAGTACACCGCCATCCTGCTGGGCCAGGTGATGAACTTCGTTGAAAACCCTGACACCGTTTTCGAGAACTTGCGTGAAGTCCAGCCGGTGGTGTTCACCGGGGTGCCACGCATCTGGGAAAAGCTTTACTCAGGCATCACCATCGCCTTGAACGAGGCCTCGCCCTTCCAGCGCTGGGCGTTCCAGCGCGCCCTGGCCGTAGGCCGGCAGATGGCCATGTCGAAGGAACGCTGGGAAGCGCCGGGCCTGGGGCTCAGGGCGCGTTACTGGCTGGCTCGCAAGCTGGTGTTGAACAATGTCCGGCGGGCCATGGGGCTGGACCGCCTGCGCTACGGCATCACGGGGGCAGCGCCCATTTCGCCCGAGCTGATCCGCTGGTTCAATGCGCTGGGCGTGGATATGCGCGAAGCCTGGGGCATGACGGAAACGGGCGGCGGCGCGACGGTGATTCCCACGAAGCCGCGGCCGGGCAGCATAGGCCTGCCATTTCCGGCAACCGAAATCAAGATTTCCGAACAGGGTGAAATCCTGGTTCGCGGGCCCACTATCTTCATGGGCTATCTGAACCTGCCTG
Source organism: Verticiella sediminum (assembly GCA_040392445.1). Classification (GTDB taxonomy): domain Bacteria; phylum Pseudomonadota; class Gammaproteobacteria; order Burkholderiales; family Burkholderiaceae_B; genus Verticiella; species Verticiella sediminum_A. Next base: position 28,490 of record JBEBVZ010000037.1, on the reverse strand, counting down.
AAAAAACCGCTGAGACCGTCGTGGACGGCTGGTTGCACACGGGCGACGTGGGGCGGGTGGACGAGGACGGCTATTTCTTCATCACCGACCGCATGAAGGACATCATCATTACCGCTGGCGGCAAGAACATCACGCCATCGGAATGGGAAAACCATCTGAAATTCAGCCCCTACGTTACCGACACCGTGGTGGTGGGCGACAAGCGGCCCTATCTGACCTGCCTGGTGATGATAGACCACGAGAACGTCGAGCAATGGGCACAGAGCCAGCAAGTGGTGTTTTCGGATTATCGCTCGCTGTGCCGCAGCCCCGAGGTCATAGACCTGATCAGCCGCGAGGTCGAAAAAGTGAATCAGCAGTTTGCCCGTGTCGAGAAAATCAAGGAGTTCCGTCTAATCGAGACCAAGTTGACCGCGGAAGATGAAGAGCTTACCCCCACGATGAAGCTCAAGCGCAAGCTGGTCAATGAAAAATATAGCGACCTGATCGAGTCCATGTACAAGGTCCGCAGTGTGGCTTGATATCGTTTGATGAAACGGGGGTGCGCCACCATTTTGGCGTATCCGAAACAACATGGCCGCATTGCTGTGGCACCAGATAGCCGCTCGTGATAAGCGGTTATCTGGCTGAGTGGTGGCATAAGCCGGTTCAGGGCTCCAGGAAGTCGCTGACGGCAACCCACTGGCCTTTTTGCAACTGGAAGACCCGCATTGCGGTAGAACCCAGCCGTTTGCTGTCGGTGAAGTTCATGGCGGCGAAGCCCAGGTCGTTGGCCGGGAACTGGGCTTTTTGCATGGCCTTGTCGAATGTGGCCGGAGTCAGGTCCTGACCTGCGCCTTCCAGGCCGGCGATGATCGCGTTGGCCCCGTTGTAGCCGCCGCCGGAATACTGGCCGGGCTCGACGCCAAATTTGGCCTGGTAGGCGGCGAACCACTGTTTCATGCCTGGGTTGGGGCCGTCGGCCGAGGGCGGAAGATTGAACCCCATGCCATACAGCCCTTCGGTGGCGGCGCCGCCAAGCTTCGGCACCAGCGTGGAATAGCCCGCAGGCGACGTGATGAACTCGGGCTTGTAGCCGACTTTTTCTGCTTCGGTCATGGCCCCTACGGTTTCGCGCAGGGTCGTGGCCAACAGGACGGTGTCGCAGCCGGCCGATTTAAGCCGAGCAATCTGCGACGAGAAGTCGGTGGCACCCCGTTTGTAGGTGGTTTTTTCCAGCAACGTGATGTTTTGTTTGGCGGCCTCTGCATTTACCCCATGCATCAGGTCATGGCCGAATTCGTCGTCTTGCGACAGCGAGCACATCTTGCGATCGGCGCGCTTGTCCAGCATGAAGCGCATCATGATGGGCGCGGATTGCCGATAGGGCAGGGTGGCGCTGAACTTGAGCGGCGATGGGGGATCGAACGCCAGGGGTGTCGCAGCGGTGGGGAAAGCGTGTATCACGCCGGCATCGACGAACACCGGCAGCGTGGTGGCCACGATGGCGGTGCCCATATTGCCCAGGGCCAGGAAGATGCCGTCTTTTTGCACCAGTTTTTGCGCGGCCAGCATGCCTCGCTTGGTATCGTAGCCAGAGTCTTCTACCACCAGCCGGATCTTGCGCCCGGCCACGCCGCCGGCGTCGTTCAGTTCGTCAAAGCGCATGCGCATGCCGTTCAGAACTTCCTTGCTGAATGCCGCGACCGGACCGGATAAATCTTGGATGGTGCCGATCACGATTTCGTCTTTGGTGACGCCCTGTACGTCTTTGGCGCCGGCGATGGCGGGCAGCAATGCCGCCGCGATGGCGCTCAGGCAGAAGCCTGTTTTTCCTGCGAGCTTGAGTGATGCCATGCTTGTCTCCACGGATGGAAAGCGTGGGCCGGTATGCAGGCCCATCTGTTGTTGTGCGTTGGCGGGTACAGCGGGGGTGAAGCGGGTAGGCATAAGCGCAAGGCGCAGGCCAGATTAGGGCTGCGGGCACGGGCCGTCTTGCGGCAACTGGCTATGCTCTAGCCATTTATCGCAAGAGTCTGCGAGCGAACCTGGCTAGCATTGAAGATCAGACTTTCATACAGGACATACCGTGACCGCTTCCGCATTGGCATCCACCACTCTTATCGACGCCGACCATCCCCTGGTCGCGCAGTTCGCGCGCCAGCACGCCAAGGGCGATACGGTGCGCGAGCAGGCTGTTGCCTTGTACTACGCCGTGCGCGACGGCTTTCGCTACGACCCCTACAAGGCCGACCTGACGACCGAAGGGATGAAAGCCAGCACCGTTATCGAGAGCGGCGTGGGTTGGTGCGTGCCCAAGGCAACCCTATTGGCGGCCGTGTGCCGGGCCAGTGGCATACCGGCGCGGCTGGGTTTTGCCGATGTACGCAATCATCTGTCCACGCAACGCATGCGCGACACCATGCAAACCGACCTGTTCGTGTGGCACGGCTATACCGAAATACTGCTGGATGGGGAATGGCGCAAGGCAACGCCGGCTTTCAATATCGAGCTATGCAATCGTTTCAACCTGCTGCCGCTGGAATTCGATGGGGTGGCGGATTCCATCTACCACCCTTTCGATCGCACGGGCCAGCGCCACATGGAATACGTCTTTGACCACGGCAGTTTCGACGATGTGCCGCTGGCCAGGATCCATGCCGGATTTGCCCAGCACTATCCGGGCTGGTCCCTGAGCGGCAGCCAGCTGGCCGAGGGCAATTTCCAGGAGGAAGTCGATCAGGAACTTCGTGGCTAGATGGCCGGCGCCGGCGGCCTAGCCCGCCGATTCGGCGCGCAGGGCGGCCTTGTGGATTTTGCCTACCGGGGTCAGGGGCAGGCTTTCGCGCAGCACGATTTGCCTGGGCACTTTGTAGTTGGCGATATGTTCCGCGCAGTATTGCCGGATCTCGTCTTCGGTCAGCTTGCTGTCGGGGCGCGGCACGATGTAGTAGCGACCGACTTCTCCGAACATGGGGTCCGGCACCCCGATGCCGGCGACCATGGCGACTTTTGGGTGGTGTGCGATCACGTTCTCGATTTCGGCCGGATAGACATTGAACCCGCCCTGGATATACATGTCTTTGCTGCGTCCCTTCAGGGTGATGTAGCCTTCTTCGTCCAGGCAGCCCAGGTCGCCCGAGTGCAGCCAGCCGCCGGCAAAGGCGTCGGTGTCCTGGGCTTGCCCCACATAGCCTTGGGTGACACCACCGCCGCGAAAACAAAGCTCGCCGATTTCCCCGGTGGCCGCCACGGCGCCTGCAGGTGTCCTGACCTGTACCTGTACTTCGGGCAGGGGTTTGCCTATGGTGTCCAGCAGTTGGGCATGGTTTGCATCCCAGGGCGACATTACCAGGGCACCGGAAGCTTCGGATAAACCATACAGGTTCATCAGGGTGGCGTTGGGCATGCGCTGCGCCACTTGTTCCATGAGGGCGCTGTCCACGTTGGAGCCGCCTATGGTGACCAGGCGCACGCCATCCAGGTTCACGTCGAGGCAGCGGCGGTTCATCAGCAGCAGGGTCAGCATGGTTGGCACACCGCCCACCATCGTGGGGGGGTGGCGCATCATCATGTCGAGCACCACGTCGGCCTTGAATTCGGGCACCAGCTCTATTGTGGCGCCGCCCAGCATGCAGGTAAGAACGCCGCAGGTGATGCCTCCGACATGATTCAGCGGGCTGCCCAGCTGCGTCAGGTCTTGCGGGGTGACCCGGGTATGCAGATATTGCGCCTGCGCCGAGCCAAGCAGGCTGCCATGGCTAAGGCCCGCCCCTTTGGGCCGGCCGGTGGTGCCCGAGGTGTAGATCACCATTGCCAGGTCTTGCGGGCGTAATGCCGCGCGCAGGGGGGTGAGGGCCTGTGGCCGGACGGGGGTTTGCGCAAGCAGCGAGAGCCGCCGAACTTCGGGCGGCAAGACCGTCGCGGGCTGGTCGTGACGGTCTATGCAGACTACCTGGCGCAGGCTTGGCGTGTGTGGCGCCAGCCGCTGCCACAGCGCAAGAAAATCGAAACCCTCGTGTTCGGCAACGGTAAACACGGCCTTGACCTGACTGTCGTTGGCCATGTACTGGAGCTCGTTGTCACGGTATCTGACGGTCATGGCCACGACGACGACCCCGATCTTGGCGGCGGCGAAGAATATCTGCAGCCACTCTATCTGGTTCAGGGCGATCAGCCCGATGCGATCGCCGGGGGCCAGGCCAAGCTCAAGAAGGCCGCATGCCAACGGGTCGGTGCTGGATTCCATCCAGGCATACGAGTACGGCACATTCTGGTCGATATAGGCGGTGGCGTCGCGGTGCTGGCTGGCGGCCTGGAACAGCAGGGCGCTCACGGTTTCGGCTTGGCATGTGTCCGGGGCTGATTGTGGGATTGCTGCGTTCACGCGTGTCTCCGGTAAGGGTCCGATGCGTAGATGCCCTTGGGCTGGGGGCAGGGTATGCGGCAAGCGCTGCCGCACTCGACGGGCTGTAACGGCAAGCTTAGGCATGCCGCATTCGCGCGTCTTGTGCGCAGTGGCTGAATATCAGCCACTGCGCACAAGACCTTGGGGTGGCTGCTTGCTACGCTGGCAACAGCCACCGCAGGCGTGCCCGGCTTTGCCTGTCCGGTGTTTCTTCCAATATATCGATCGGGGTGTGTCATGTCCGAGCCTGTCTTGCTTGAGTACCGCGAGGGCGTCGCATTCGTGACGCTGAACCGGCCTGATCAAGCCAACGTCATCAGCAACGAAATGGCGGCGGCCTTGAGCACGGTAATCGACCGGATCGCCAGCGATGCAGCGCTGCGCGCCGTACTGATCACCGGCCGCGGCCCGCAATTTTGTGGCGGCGGCAATATCAGCGACTTCGTGCAGGCCGGCGACGACTTGTCCACGCAGATACTGGCCTTTCTGCCTAGCCTGCAGCAGTCCCTGCTGAGGCTGGCCAGTTTGCCCGTGCCCGTGGTCAGCGCGGTGAACGGCCCGGTAGGCGGCGGGGGCATAGGTCTGGCCCTGTGTGCGGATATCGTGCTGGCGGCCGAGTCGATGAAGCTGCGCGGCGGATATTCGGCCATAGGCTTGACACCCGATATCGGGGTGAGCTGGTGGCTTGCGCGGCTGGTGGGCCCGATGCGCGCCAAGCAGATCCTGTTCACGAACACGGCGTGGGATGCCCGCCAATGCCTGGCGGCTGGCCTGGTGGCCGAAGTCTATCCCGACGACGCCTTGGCCGAGGCCGCCCACAAGCTCGTAGGCAAGCTTGCCCGGGGAGCCGGCGGCTCGCTGGCCCGCATCAAGGACCTGGTGGACGGCGTGGCGCATCGCACCTTCGCCGAACAGCTCGACCTGGAGGTTCGGTATATGGCGCAATCCGCCGCCAGCGCCGACGCCCGGGAAGGGGTGCGGGCTTTCATGGAAAAGCGTGCGCCCAGGTTTGGCCAGAATTCGTAAGGTTTCCAGGAGACATCAGCATGTCGTTTGAACCATCGGAAAAAACGCAGGATCTTGCGCAGCGGCTTACCGCGTTCATGGATCGGCATATCTATCCCAACGAAAAGCGCCAGCAGCAGCAAGCCGAAGAGCTGGGGCCATGGAAGGTGCTGCCGGTTGTCGAGGAACTCAAGCCCCTGGCCCGTGAAGCCGGCCTGTGGAATCTCTTCCTGCCGGAATCCTCCCTGGGCGCAGGTCTTTCCAACCTGGAATACGCTCCGCTATGCGAGATCATGGGCCGCTCTTTGCTGGCACCTGAAGTGTTCAATTGTTCGGCGCCCGATACCGGCAACATGGAAGTGATCGCGCGCTACGGTACGCCGGAACACCAGGAACAATGGCTCAAACCCCTCTTGGCCGGCGAGATCCGCTCGTGCTTTGCCATGACCGAGCCCAAGGTCGCGTCCAGCGATGCCACCAATATCGAATCGTCCATCGTGCGCGATGGCGACCACTACGTGATCAACGGGCACAAGTGGTACACCACGGGGGCGACTGATCCGCGGTGCAAGATTTCCATCTTCATGGGCAAGACCGATCCCGACAACCCGGATCGCCACAAGCAGCAGTCCATGGTGCTCGTGCCCATGGACGCCCCTGGCGTGAACATACTGCGCCCGCTGCCTATTTTCGGCTTCTATGGCATGCCCGACCGCGCCTCGGAAGTGCTGTTCGAGAACGTGCGTGTGCCGGTATCGAATATTTTGCTGGGCGAAGGACGCGGCTTCGAGATCGCCCAGGGCCGGCTTGGCCCGGGGCGTATCCACCACTGCATGCGTTTGGTCGGGCTGGCCGAACGCATGCTCGAGCTGATGTGCCGCCGCACTTTGTCCCGGGTGGCTTTCGGCAAGCCGGTGGCGCACCAGGGCGTTACGGTAGAGCGCATCGCCGAGGCCAGGATACTGATCGACCAGGCCAGGCTGCTGACGCTGAATGCGGCGTACAAAATGGATACGGTGGGCAACAAGCAGGCCAAGGCCGAGATCGCGATGATCAAGGTGGCCGCGCCCAATATGGCGTGCAAGGTGGCCGACTGGGCAATCCAGGCGTTTGGCGCGGCCGGCACCAATAATGACTTTGGCCTGGCGCATGCCTATGCCATGGCCAGGTTGCTGCGTATCGCCGATGGACCGGACGAGGTCCACCGCAATCAGATCGGCAAACTGGAGCTGGCGAAGTACCAATGACAAGCCCAGGGGGCGTGCCCCCTGCTTGTTACTGCAGGCCCGGGGGCATGTGAACTTTGCCGGCAGTCCTGGCCGGGCTGGAGTTTGCACGCATCAACTGCCGCCTTGTGGCTTGCCGCAGGCAGCCTGTGGGTCCACCCCCAGTTCTTGCGCGACCTCCCGGCTATGTTCGCCCAGCTGGGCCGCATGGCAGGCGTCGGGATAGGCATAGGCCGAGAATCTCACGGGGGGGCGTACTTCGATATAGTCCCCTTCGGTAGGATGGGTGCGGGTGCGCAAGAGCCCGGCTGCCAGCAGTTGAGGGTCGCTCAGCAAGTCGTCGATGGTATTGACGCGCATGGCGGGCACGTTGATCTGCTTCATGATCTCTAGCCATTCGTCGGTGCTGCGGTTGGGCATATACGTGGCAACCAGGCGGTACATCTCGCTCATATTCGCGCGGCGCGCGGCCTTGTCGATGAAGCGGGCTTCCTGCAGTGCGTCGGTGCAGCCCAGGCTTTCAAGCAGGCGCAGCCAGCGATCGTCAAGATAAGGCGCGAGCGCGATCCAGCCGTCGCTGGTGCGCATGGGCTGGCGTGCCGGATCTACCTGCCGGCGATACAGCGAGGGGCCGGTCGGTGGCAGGAAGGTCTTGTCGCACAAGTGTTCGAGCAGATTGAAGCTGGCCACGGTTTCGAACATGGGGACTTCGATTTTTTGCCCCTGGCCGGTACGCAATCGGTGCACGATGGCGGCAAGTACGGCATTGGCCGCATGCAGGCCCGATACCTTGTCGGCCATGGCCATCGGCACATAGCGTGGTTCGGGATTGCCGTCGACCACCGGTAGCAGCGATGCCGAGCCGGCGGCGGCTTGAATCACGTCGTCGTAGGCTTGCAGGTCGGCGTAGGGGCCGCGCGCGTCGAAACCCACGCAGTGTACGTAGATGATGTCGGGTCGGATTGCCTTGACCTGTTCGTAATCCAGGCCCAACCGCTGGATGCCGCTGCTGCGGATATTGTGGATGAAGACATCGCTGCTTTCGATCAGCCTGTGCAGTGCGGTGCGTCCGGCCTCGCTCTTCAGATCCCAGCATACCGAGCGTTTGCCGCGGTTCAGGCGCAGGTAGACCGGACCCATCATGGTGGGAGTGTTCTGCGAAGTGCCGATCATGCGGCTGGTATCGCCTTCGTCTGGTTCTATCTTGATGACCTCGGCGCCCAGGTCGGCCAGCATTTGCGTGGCATAGGGCCCGAATATGACCGTGGTGAGGTCGGTGATGCGCATACCTTCGAGCATGGGCGGCGAGTGCGGGACTTCGGGCGCAGAAGCTGTCATTCGGTTTCCTTGGCGTTGGACGGGCCGGCACAGGTAGGCGCTTGAGTGCCTGGATGGAGATCTGGGCTCGCGGCGTCGCTGGCCGCAGACAACCTTTGGATAGTAGGCAAAACCGGTGGGAATGACTTGTGGAAACTGGCTGGAGGGCGGTGTTGGCCCGCAGCCCAAGCGAGGCTTGCCGTGTTTCTGACCCAGCCACTGGACGCAAGACTTGCGACCGGCCGCCAGCTAGGCTGATCCAGCTGGCGCTAGCCACAAGCGCCGTGCTGCCACGATGCCGTCCATTCTTTCCTTTTCCGTATTCGCGCAAAAAACAAGGAGACTTCCATGTCACGTGTCTTGCCCCCATCGGTGCTGGGCGTTGCTGCAGCACTGATGATGAGCAGTTCCATGGTTCTGGCCAGCGAGTCGCCTGGCGTGAGCAGCACCGAGATTCGCATCGCTACGCTGCAGGATTTGTCGGGCCCGATCATGGCATTTGGCAAGCAGGCCCGTGATGGCCTGCAGATGCGGGTGGATGAAATCAACCAGGCAGGCGGCATCCATGGCCGCAAGTTGACTCTGCTGGTGGAAGATACCGGCTACGATCCGAAACGTGCCGTGCTGGCCGCACAGCGCGTGACCAACTCGGGTAATGGCGTATTTGCCACGATAGGCAATATTGGGACGGCCGTCGCCCTGGCGACCATGCCGCTATTTATAGAGGGCAACGTCTTGCATCTCTTCCCATTGACGTCGGCCCGGCAAACCTTCGATCCGGTGCATCCGCTGAAATATGCCTTCTCGCCCACGTATTACGACAATGCGCGCGTTGCGGTGAAGCAATTGTCTGCGCAGCGCCCCGGGCGCAAGTGGTGCACGATGTACCAAGACGACGATTTCGGCCTGGAAGTCGTACGCGGTGCGGAACATCAACTGAAGGTGATGGACGCGGCATTTGTGGAACGCACTACGTATAAGCGCGGCGCCACCGATTTTTCGTCGCAGATGTCCAAGCTGAAAGCCGCTGGCTGTGACACAGTACTGCTGGGCACGGTGCTGCGCGAAACCGTGGGGGCGGTGGCGGAAGCCAAAAAGCTTGGCTTCAATGCGGATTTCGTTGGCTCGACCGCGGCCTACGGCGACCTGGTGCACAAGCTGGGCGGCCCCGCCGTGGACGGCTTGATGGCAACCAGCTTTGTCAATCAGCCCTATGCCAATACCGATTCCCAGCCTTTGAAGGAATGGTTCGAGCGTTACAAGAGCCGCACCGGGGAAGATCCGGGGGTGTTTTCGGTATATGGCTATCAAATGATGGGTTGGTTCGCCAGCGCCGCCGAAAAGGCGGGCCCGCAACTGACGACCAAAGCCTTCATCAACGCGCTGGAATCGTCCTCGTTCCCGCCGGATTTCTTTGGTTTCGATACGATTTCGTTTACCCCGACGCGCCATGCCGGAACCGAATCGGTCAGGCTCTCGCAGATCGTCGATGGGCAATGGCGTACGATCACCGAATTCGATAATCCTTGACGCCAGACGCTGCGCTTGCCACATTGTTTGATAGGCTGCATGCGGGCTTGGGTGAGCGTGGCGTCAGTATGAAATGTCTTGGGAACCGGCTGCCTTTCCTGAGGGCGCAGTCTTGAGTTCTATCGGGGCCGTAAATGGGATGCTTCCGGCAACCCCAAGCATATGCGCCAGTTGCGTATGCTCAAGATAAGGACCGCAGAGGCGGGTGCTGGGTCTTGATTTTCTGGATGAGATCCACTCCCTCGACAGTATCCGTCGCAGCCCCTCTCGAATCAGTTTGCGGTCATCCACGATCAGCACCTTGATCATGCCGGCCCCGTACGAGTGACCCCGGGTGGAACGCGCACCATGGCGAGCCTTAAACCCGTTCAAGAGCCAAGAGCCAATGGATGGCTCTTGAATGAATCATCCGCCGCCCAAGCGAATAGATCCTAAGGAAATGCAAATTCACTTGCCAGCGAGGGCTTTCCAGGATGTACTTTCGGTAAGACGGTAGGCGAGTCTGAAACACAGTAGAGCGGCATCGTGAGGTACCTGCTTCGGCGTTGCGGTGCCTGCCGGTTGGCGTCGAGAAAAAGGCGAGCCTGTCGCTGGCGTTTCTGAACGAGGTGCTCATGCATGCCATGGTCTTGCGCGACCTGGGCCAGCCCCTGGTCTGGGAAAAACGCTGCGATCCCGTTCCTGGGGTTGGCGAAGTCAGGCTACGTGTCCTGGCTTGCGCGGTCTGTCGTACTGATCTGCATGTGGTGGACGCAGAGTTGCCCAACGTTAAGGTTCCCATCATTCCAGGACATGAAGTGGTCGGGCTCGTGGACGCGCTGGGTCCTGGTGTGAGTGCCTCGGTTCTGGGCGCCAGGATGGGCGTTGGGTGGCTGGGTCGGGCCTGTGGGGTTTGTGATTACTGCACGTCCGGACGGGAAAATCTGTGCGAGCAGCCCCAGTTCACCGGCTATACCCGGGACGGCGGCTTTGCAACGCATATTCTGGCTGACGCGCGTTTCATTTTTCCTCTGGTGGGTTTTAGCGACGCGGCAGCCACTGCTCCTCTTCTGTGCGCAGGTCTTATTGGCTGGCGCTGCCTGTGCGCAGCTGGCAAGGGATCCAGGATAGGACTCTATGGATTTGGAGCGGCTGCGCATATCGTTGCCCAGGTATGTCGCTGGCAAGGGCGGGAGTTTTTTGCATTCACGCGGACCGGAGATCATGCTGCTCAAGATCTGGCCCGGAGCCTGGGAGCCGGCTGGGCCGGAAGTTCGGAACAGGCGGCTCCTGCGGAGTTGGATGCTGCAATTATTTTTGCGCCTGTCGGGGGCCTTGTGCCCATCGCGCTGAAGTCCGTGCGTAAAGGCGGACGAGTGGTTTGTGGCGGTATTCACATGAGCGATATCCCTGCATTTGCATACCGGCTTCTGTGGGGCGAGCGCAGTGTGACGTCGGTTGCGAACCTGACTCGGCAAGATGGGCACGACTTCCTGCAAGTAGCCCGGCACGCTGGCATTCAGACCACCGTCACTGCGTATCGCCTGGAAGACGCGAACCGTGCCCTATCCGATTTGCGGCAAGGAAAAATCCAGGGTGCTGCCGTGCTGGTGCCATAGTGGAATCACGAATCCTTAACGCTCAGAACGATCGATGGCGAGGTTTCGCAATGAATGCAAAGCTTACTTTTCTAGGTGCTGCCGGCACCGTCACCGGATCTCGGCACTTGCTGCAGGTCAATGGGCGCCGAATACTTCTGGACTGCGGGCTTTTCCAGGGCGTCAAACAGTTGCGGCTGCGCAACTGGGCGCCATTCCCTGTCGAGCCCTCTGGCGTGGACGCCGTCGTGTTGTCTCATGCGCATCTGGACCATTCCGGGTTTCTGCCGCGTTTCGTGCGTGAGGGTTTCAAGGGCCCCATATATTGCTCTTACGCCACAAAGGACTTATGCCGCGTTTTGCTCATGGATAGCGCTCGCTTGCAAGAGGCCGACGCAGAATACCTTACCCGGCATGCAGTTTCGCGACACCATCCGGCACAGGCTTTATATACGGTCGCGGACGTCGAGCGCATGCTGCCCGCGCTGCGGCCGCTTGATTTTGGCATCGATGCGGCACTGCCCGGCGGCCTTGATGTCAAGCTATCGCGCGCTGGCCATATCCTTGGTGCGGCCATTGTCGAATTGAAGACCAAGGGCATTCGCCTGGTTTTTTCCGGTGATCTGGGGCGATACGACGATCCGCTGGTACCTGACCCGCAACAGATTCGGAATGCGGACTATCTCATTGTCGAATCGACTTATGGAAATCGCACCCATGACCCAGTGGATGTGCAGAGTGTCTTGGCCGATATTGTGACGCGCACCGCTCAGCGAGGTGGGACGGTCATCATTCCCGCCTTTGCCGTGGGAAGAGCGCAACTGGTGCTGTTTCATCTGTGGCGGCTGCGGCAGCGACAGATGCTGCCCAAGGATTTGCAGATCTACCTGGACAGCCCCATGGCCGGTGCGGCTACTGATCTATACGAGGCTCATGCCCCCGACCAGCGGCTGACGCGAGCCCAGGCGAGTGCTGCCTATGGTCATGCGACGTATGTTCGGGATGTCGAGCAATCGAAGGCGCTTGATGCCTCGCCGATGCCAAAGATCATCGTATCCGCCAGCGGCATGGCAACCGGTGGCCGAGTGCTCCATCATCTGAAGCGTTACGCTCCAGACCCTCGGAGCACCATCTTGTTCTCGGGGTTTCAAGCTAGCGGTACTCGCGGAGCCTCAATGATGGACGGGGCGCGGTTGATCAAGATCCATGGAGAGTACATTCCGGTCAAGGCTGAGCTGCATAACCTTTCCATGCTCTCGGCCCATGCCGATGCTGATGAGATCATGCGCTGGCTGGGTGGCTTTGTGCAGGCACCCAAAGAAACCTTCATCGTTCATGGTGAGCCTGCCGCTGCGGACGCCTTGAGGTTGAGGATCAAGGACGAACTCGGCTGGTCCAGTCACGCCGTTGAGCACGGCGAGCAGGTGCAGCTCAAGTGAGCGAAGTTGGGACATGTATAAAGTGTTCAACCTTGACGTGAATTCATTGGCAAGGGCGAGAGCGTCAAATTGCATTTTTACGCCAGATAACGGCAAACCGAAAGCACGCGAGCATCATGGATCAGGCAGCATTGGAACTTTTGGTTACTCGAAGCATGCCTTATGGCAAATACAAAGGCCGGTTGATAGCCGACTTGCCAGGGCATTACCTGAACTGGTTTGCCCGGCAGGGCTTTCCATCCGGCGAACTCGGGCGCCTATTGGCCCTGATGCACGAACTGGACCACAACGGCTTGTCGTCTTTGCTTGAACCTCTGCGCAAGCAGGGCAGGTGAGGCGCGGTTCCAAGCTTCAATGCTGGCCTGTCGCCAAGCCAAATATGGAAATACCCATATCCTAGTGTGGTTATTTTGTATCGGATAAAGAATAATTAACCGATATTCAGAGTTGATATTGAGGGAATGTCAAAAACCGATAAGAAAATAAGTTAAAGTCACCGTCGGGTTGCTTTATTTCACGGTTTTTCTCGTTTTCCGAAGATTCTGCATGAGTGCATCGCCCCCCCAAAAGTTGTCGCTTTGGAATTTGACTGCACTGGTGGTGGGCTCCATGCTGGGTGCATGGGTGTTTTCCATGCCACAGGGTTTTGCCAGGGTAACGGGGCTTTTTGGCGCGATACTGGGCTGGATGCTGGTTGGGGGCGGCATGCTGATGCTGGCGCTGGTTTTTCAGACGCTGGCCCAACGCAAGCCGCAGCTTGATGCCGGCGTTTACTCCTACGCCCAGGCCGGGTTTGGCGATTACATGGGGTTTTCCTCGGCCCTGGGGTATTGGGCGGGCTCCTGCATGGGGAATGTCGCCTACTTTGTTTTAATGAAGGCGACCCTGGCCGCAATCATTCCGGCCTTCGGCGATGGCAATTCGGTGTCGGCGGTATTGGTGTCCTCAATCATGTTGTGGACCATTCACTTCATTATCCTGCGCGGCGTCAAAAAGGCGGCGGTAATCAATACCGTGGCTACCGGTGCCAAGATCATTCCCATCTTCCTTTTTATTGTGTTCGTGGCATTCGGTTTCAAGGCCGATATGTTTGCCGCCAATTTCTGGGGTGAGGAAACCTTCAGCTGGAAAGGGATTTTCGATCAGCTGCGCGGCACCGTTCTGGCCATGGTTTTCGTTTTCCTGGGCATAGAAGGGGCAAGTGTCTATTCGCGCTACGCCAAGCGGCGCCAAGACGTGGGCATCGCCACCATACTGGGCTTTGTCGGCGTGCTGTGCATGCTGATACTGGTGACGATACTTTCCTTCGGCGTCATGCCGCAGTCCGAGATGGCCGCCTTGCGAGACCCTTCCATGGCCGGCGTGCTGCAGGCGGTGGTCGGCCCCTGGGGCGCCGTGTTTGTCAGCGTCGGCCTTCTGATTTCGGTGCTGGGTGCATACCTGTCATGGTCGTTGCTGACGGCCGAAGTGCTTTTTTCGGCCGCCCACACCAAGGTCATGCCAGCGTTCCTGGGTAGGGAAAACAAGAATAAGGTGCCGGCGGCGGCGTTGTGGCTGACCAACATACTGGTCCAGTTTTTTCTGCTGCTGACGCTTCTGACGGAAAAGCCCTTTACGCTAGCCAAGGAATTGACGACGTCGATGACGCTGATCCCGTACCTGCTGGTTGCCGGGTATGGGTTGCAGCTTGCCTGGATCGGCGAGAGCTATTCAGGAAACGAGCGGGCACGTAGGCGCGATCTCGTTATTTCTGGCGTCGCCGTGGCGTTTGCCATCGTCCTGGTTGGCGCCGGCGGTTTGAGATACCTGGTTTTATCGGCCGCAGTGTATGGGCCTGGCACCATTTTGTTCGTGATTGCACGCAGGGAGCAGGGTAAGCGGATTTTTACGCCTGGCGAATGGCTGATCTTTCTGATGTCCGCGATGAGCGCCATCCTTGCTGTCTACGGCATGGTATCCGGGTTTTTTACCATCTGAGGGGTTATCGACATGACAGACACCCATTCCGCCGACATGCCGCGCTTGGGCGTGCATTCCGAGGTCGGCGTCTTGCGCAAAGTGTTGGTGTGTGCTCCCGGCCTTGCCCATACGCGCTTGACCCCGGGCAATTGCGACGACCTGTTGTTCGATGATGTGATGTGGGTGCAGAACGCGCAGCGCGATCACTTCGATTTCATTACCAAGATGCGTGAATACGGTGTCGAGGTTGTGGAACTGCACAACCTGCTGGCCGAAACCCTGGACAACCCTAGCGCCCGGGCCTGGATACTGGACAGGCAGGTGGTGCCCAATGAAGTGGGTCTTGGCCTGGTGGACGAAACCCGCGCCTACCTGGACGGACTGGTCTCGCGCAAGCTTGCGGAATACCTGATCGGCGGCCTGTCCACGGTGGATCTACCCGACGGTATGGGCAATGCCTTTCTGCAAATGGTGCATGAAGCGTCCGGCATGGGCGAGTACCTTCTGCCGCCGTTGCCCAATACCTTGTATACACGCGACACCACGAGCTGGATATACGGCGGCGTGACGCTTAATCCCTTGTATTGGCCGGCCAGGCATGAAGAAACCATCTTGATGGCCGCCGTCTACAAGTTTCACCCCAGCTTTGCGCAGGCCGATATCCAGGTCTGGTGGGGTGACCCCGATGTGAACCATGGCTCGGCCACCCTGGAGGGCGGCGACGTCATGCCGGTGGGTAACGGCGTGGTGCTGATTGGCATGAGCGAGCGCACCTCGCGCCAGGCGATTACCCAGCTTGCCGCCGCCCTGTTCGCCAAGGGCGCCGCCAGCCATGTGGTGGTCGCGGTCATGCCCAAGTTGCGGGCGGCCATGCACCTGGACACGGTGTTGACGTTTTGCGACCGCGATGTGGTCACGGTCTATCCCGATATCGTCGATCGTATCCGCACTTTCTCACTGCGGCCCGCAGATGGCAGCCATGGGCTTGAACTGACTGCCGAAGCCGGTCCCTTCGTCGATGTGGTCGCAAAAGCCCTGGGTCTGAAAAAGCTGCGCGTGATTGAAACCGGTGGCAATGCCTATGCCATGCAGCGCCAGCAGTGGGACAGCGGGAACAACGTGGTGGCCCTCAGGCCTGGCGTCGTTGCCGCCTACGACCGCAATACCTACACCAATGGCCTGCTTCGACGGGCCGGTATCGAAGTGGTTTCCATCGTGGGCGCCGAATTGGGGCGCGGCCGTGGTGGCGGCCATTGCATGACGTGTCCGATTATTCGCGACGGCGTGGATTTTTGACTTTTCCCTTCCCGGCTGGCTATAGCGTTTGGTGTGTTTTCGACCACTGACGAAGCCGGCAGCCGGTGGTAGTACCTGGTACGAATAATAACGAGTAGGACTTCACTGCCGTCCCGGTTCGAGGCGGCAGTGAAGTCTGTCAAAAATAGGCTGACTGCCCCATGATGAAGAGAAGCATGAATCTTGACCGTATACCGGGCGCAGTGCGCCCGCCCGGCAGGCCCGGTATTGCCCTGGTCGCCACCATGTTTGGCCTGCTCTGGTTGCTGGCCGCCTGCACGAACAAGCAGGAAGAGGTTCGCCAGGAGGGGCCGCGCAGCGTACAGATTGCCCAGGTCCAGGTTTGGGAAGACAGTGCGGTGCGTGAATTTTTTGGCCGCGTGGAGCAAAGCGGCATTTCGCCGCTGGCCTTCGAGGTTTCCGGCCGGGTAGTTGAAATCGCCGTGCGGGATGGGGCTGCGGTCAAGAAGGGCGACTTGATCGCCCGCCTGGACCCCGAGCCCTACGAGCTGCAGGCGCGCCGCGCCGAAATACATCATCGGCAGTTGGCCGCCGATCTGGTGCGCAAGCGCAAATTGCGTGACGAACGCATACTTGCCCAGGGCGCGTTCGAGCAGCTCGAAGCGGCGGTGGCGATGGCCAAGGTCCAGCTCGATTTTGCCCGGCGCGACCTGCGCAATACCCGGTTGGTCGCGCCGTTCGACGGCCGCATCACCATGCGTAACGCAGAGCTGCAGCAAACGGTGCAGGTTGGAGCGCCGGCATTCCGGCTCGAAAACCTCAAGCGCCTGGATGTCAGTGTCGACTTGCCGCAAAGCCTGGCGCAGAACCTGAACCTGAATAGTTCCCTGCATGCGCTTGCCTGGTTGCCGGAGCGCACCGACTTGCAGTTTCCGTTGGTGTATCGCGAGCACGCTACGCAGTCCGGTCCGGCCAGCGGCGTGTATCGCTTGACCTTCAGCGGCGAGCGCCCGCAAGGGGTTTCCGTGTTGCCCGGCATGGCGGTGCGCGTGAGAGTGGCGCCGCCCCAGGAACAGGCTGCCACGGCAGCTTCGTTCGCCGTGCCGGCGGCGTCGCTGAGTGTGCGCGACGACGGCAGGCACCAGGTATGGCTGCAGGCTGCCGATGGAAAAGTCCGTTCGGTGCCGATCACTGTCCAGGAACTCAGAAGAGAGCAGGCCAAGGTGCAGGGCGAGCTTCAAGTGGGCGACCGCGTGGTGGCCGCGGGATCGAAAGCGTTGGTCGAAGGACAGCAAGTGACGGGAATGGGTGAGCGCTGATGGATATTGCACGCCCCTTGATCGAGAGGCCCCTGATTGCCTGGGTATTGATCCTGACCGCTTTTTTTGGCGGGATCTTTGCCTATATGGACATCGGCCGCCTCGAGGATCCAAACTTCACCATCAAGACGGCCCTGGTCGTCACCCTGTATCCGGGCGCGACCGCCACCGAGGTCGAACAAGAGGTAACCGACCGGCTGGAAATCGCGATTCAGCAGCTCGAGCAAGTGGACTATCTGACCTCGCGCTCGATGCCGGGGTATTCGGAAATTCGCGTCCAGATCCGGGACCAGTTCACGTCCCCCCAGTTGCCGCAGG
Source organism: Verticiella sediminum (assembly GCA_040392445.1). GTDB lineage: Bacteria > Pseudomonadota > Gammaproteobacteria > Burkholderiales > Burkholderiaceae_B > Verticiella > Verticiella sediminum_A. Next base: position 11,156 of record JBEBVZ010000037.1, on the reverse strand, counting down.
TCTGGGACGAACTGCGGCGCAAGGTAGCCGATACCGCGCCGCGCTTGCCCCCGGGTGCGGGGCCAACCCAGGTGCTCGACCGGTTCGGCGATGTCTATGGCATGTTCTACGCCATTACCGGGGATGGCTACAGCCCGGCCCAGTTGCATGAGTATGCGCGCGAGTTGCGCCGCCAACTGCTGATGCTGGACGATGTATCGGATGTCGTCATCGCAGGCGATCAGCAAGAACGCATCACGGTAGAGGTGGACCAGTCCCATCTGATAACCAACAATATCTCGACCGATGAGCTGGCCCAGACGCTGCACCTGCAGAACGAAGTGCGCCCGGGAGGCCGCGAGCGCGTGGGTGACATGCAGGTCCGGGTGGTACCTACCGGCGCGCTCGATTCGATCGAGGCGATCAGCTCGCTGCCCATCGGCAATACGCCCAGCCCGTTGGTACTGGGCGATATCGCGCATGTATCGCATGGCTATGCACCCATTCCAACCGGTTTCATCCGCCACAATGGCCAGCCCGCCCTGACCCTGGGTATCAGTGCGCGCGCCAACGTGAACGTGGTGCGGGTGGGCGAAGAAGTCAGCGCGCGCTTGCAGGAGCTGGAATCCAGCCGGCCGCTGGGCATCACGCTGCACAATCTATATGACCAGCCGGGCGTGGTGGACAAGAGCGTTCGCAGCTTTATCCTGGATGTGTTGATTTCGGTGGCCATCGTCAGTATTGCCCTGTGTTTCGGGCTGGGCCTGAGCGCGGGCATCATCCTGGGCGTCGAGCTGCTGCTTTCCGTCATGGGTACGGTACTGATCATGCACATGGCGGGTATCGAGCTGCAGCGCGTTTCACTGGGCGCGCTCATCATCGTCATGGGCATGCTCACCGACAACTCCATCGTGGTCTGCGAGGGCATGCTGGTGCGGGTGCAGAAAGGCATGAGCCACGTGGCCGCGGCCACCGAGGTGCTCAAGCAGAACCAGTGGATCCTGCTCGCGTCCACGGTCGTGGGCATCCTGGCGTTTTCTGGCATAGGCCTGTCGCCGGATTCCGTCGGGGAGTTCTGCCGTTCGCTGTTCGCGGTGGCGGCGATTTCCCTGCTGATCAGCTGGGTGATCGCGATCCTGGTCACACCCTTGCTGGGCAGTTATCTGTTTCGCATTCCCAAGCAAACGCCTCCGGATCCCTTTGCTTCGCCCTTGTATCGGCGCTATGCGGCTTTTCTGGTCTGGGCGGCGCGTTGGCGGCTCTGGGTGCTGGCGGGCCTGGCGGTCGCAACCGTGGCCTGCGCCTGGGGCTTTCGCTTCGTCGAGCAGAGCTTTTTCCCGGCTTCGACTACGCCCATTTTCTATGTCGACATGCGCATGCCGCACGGCACCGATATCCGGGCGGTGATGGAGCGCACCAGCGACGTGGAAACCCTGCTGATGCAGCGTGACGGAGTGCAGGATGTCAGCACCTATATCGGGAGTGGGGCGACCCGTTTTTTCCTGGTGTATGAGCCCGAAACGCGCGACCCGAGCTATGCGCAGTTCATCGTCGAGGTGGACAACGTCAATGATATTGACGGCATGTTGTCTCCGCTGGAAAGCGAGTTGAATTCGCGCTTCCCGGGGGTGCAGTGGACCATCAGCCGGCCCAACTTCGGTCCGGGCGGCGGCGAGAAAATCCAGGTGCGGTACAGCGGGCCGGATCCGGCCGTGCTGCGCGAGCTGAGCCGACAGACGCAGAAGATCCTGGTCGATGACGGGCGCATGATTTCCATCAGCGACGACTGGGGTCAACCCGTGACTATGCTCAGCCCTGTGTTCGACGAGAACAGCGCTCGCAGCCTGGGCGTGACGCGCAGGCACGTCAGCGATACGCTGGCCTATGCCAGCGAAGGCTTGAATGCGGGCATCTACCGCGATGGGGACCAACTGCTGCCTATCGTGTTGCGCGCACCCGCCGACGAACGGGGCGTCGAGAGGATGAAGGATCTGCAGGTATTCAGTGCCGGCGGGCGGCGCTATGTTCCGCTGGACGACGTGGCCGGCGCACCGCTGGTTCAGACCGACGAAGGCATGATTTCGCGCCGGGAGCGGGATCGCACCTTGACCGTGCTGGCCAATCCTCAGCATGGCGACAACAGCGTCGACGCCTTTGCGCGGGTCCAGGCCGATATCGCGGCGGTGCCACTGCCACCGGGATACCGTATGGAATGGGGGGGCGAGTACGAATCGTCCAACAGGGCCAAGGAAAGCCTGATGCGCCAGCTGCCTTTGGGTGCTCTGGGTATGGTGCTGCTGGTGCTGGCGATGTTTGGTCGCATCAAGCCAGCCCTGGTCGTGTTGTTGGTCGTACCCATGTCGATCTGCGGGGTCACCCTTGGTTTGCTGATGTTTGACGGCGTCTTCGGGTTCATGGCCTTGCTGGGGCTGCTCAGCCTGGTTGGGATGCTGATCAAGAATGCCGTGGTTCTGGTCGAGGAGATCGATATCCTGATCAAGACGGGCATGCCCCGTATGCAAGCCCTGGTGCAGGGTTGCATGAATCGCTTGCGGCCCGTGGGCTTGGCCGCTGGCACCACCATCCTGGGCATGGCGCCCCTGCTTTGGGATTCGTTCTTCAAGGACATGGCCATCACCATGATGGCCGGCCTGGCATTTGCCACGGTCCTGACCCTGGTGGCGATTCCCACGCTTTATGCAACATTCTTTTCAATCAAGGAGTCCGAATGGCCGCAAGCCGACAAACCCGCCGCTGGTTGAGCCGCGTCGGTTCCGTGTGCTTGCTGGCAGCGGCAGGCGGGTGCGCACCCGCTTTGCACCTGGACGATCCGGCACCGGCGCCCGGCGCCTTCAGCGAAGCGCCCGCCGCAGGTGCGCAGTCCTTGAGTCCGCAGGAACTTGCGCAATGGTGGAAGCAGTTCAATGACCCACTGCTGAGTTCGCTGATCGGCTCCGCCCTGGAGCGCAACTACGATCTGGGCATGGCCCTGGAACGCGTCGCGCAGGCGCAAGCAGGGACTCTGGGCGCACGTTCCCGGTTGCTGCCCAGCGTCGGGCTCGGCGCGGGGTCGATGGTGTATCGCGGGGGGGACACCGATATCGATGTGCTGCGCGCGCACGGCATCGACAGCATCGATATCGACCGGCATCAGGTAGGGCTGCAGGCGGCCTGGGAAATCGACATTTTCGGGCAGGGCCGCAAGCGGCTGGAAGCCACCCGGCGCCAGACCGAGGCTGCCCAGGCCGACGTCCAGGCGGTGCACCTGAGCCTTGCGGCGGCGGTGGCAGATACCTATATCGCCTACCGGGGCTTGCAACAAGAGCAGCGGTTGTTGCGCGAAAACCTGAAAATAGCGGAAGAACTGGTCGATATCGCCGAACGTAGTTTTGCCGCCGGTGCTGTCATGAGCACCGATGTCGATCTTGCCAGGGCACAGGTCTCGCAGCTGCACGCGGGGCTGGAAGGGATAGATTCGGCGTTGGCCCAGGTGCGCCTGGCGCTGGAAAATCTTTGCATGGTCGAGCCCGGTGGGCTGGCTCAGGATCTGGCGCAGAACCAAAGTTTGCCCAAGGCGCTGGGGCCTGTGGCAGCTGGCCAGCCGGCGGATCTGCTGCTGCGCCGCCCGGATCTGATCTCTGCGCAGGCGCGTTTCGAAGCCAGCCTGCTGCAGGGCGAGGCAGCCCGATTGAACTACTGGCCCAGGCTCAGCCTGGGCGCGCTGCTGGGACGCAGCGGCATCCATTTCGGCGGCACGAGCCTGGGGGCCAGCAATTTCTGGATGGCGGATCTGCTTCTGGTCTTGCCGCTGATCGATTTTGGCGCGCGCAAGGCCGAAGTCCAGCTCTCGGACTCACGGTCGCGGCAGGCCTTTCTGGCCTTTCAGAAAAACGCCCGCGATGCGCTTTTCGATGTCGAGCGCGCCTTGGCGACGCTGAACCGAACCGACCGCCAGCAGGCGGCACGCCAGCAGGAAGTCAAGGAACGCTCAGAGGTCTTGCGCAAGACTATCCGGCTGTACGAGGTGGGTGATGCCGGCCGCCTGGAAGCGGCGCAGGCGCGCTCGGGCCTGCTGATCAGCCAGTCGGGTTTGTTGCGGGAGGAAGTCGGCCAGTTGCGGGCGCAGGTAGCCTTGTTCCGCGCCATGGGCGGCGGCTGGGATACGCAGCCCTGAAGCGAATGGTCTGCTGAGCAGTAGCCCCCGCTGCGCCGGTTCTTTGTCCAGGGCCTGTTAACGCGCTTGCGCCGCGAGCGTTGACAGGTTCTAGACCGGCGCCAGCGGCCGATGAGCGCCCTGTGGCAGCTCGGCTCTGATCGTGTCGCCGGGCGCCACCGTGCCGCCTTGCAGCACGATGCCCATCACGCCGGCCTTGCGGATGAGTTGGCCCTGCGCATCGCGATCGAGCACCGCGGCGGTCAGACCTTGCTGGAACCGATCCAGTTGTGAACACGGATTGCGCAAACCGGTCAGTTCCACCACCGCGGTGGCGCCGATATGCAGGCGGGCGCCGGTGGGCAGGCTCAGCAAGTCGACTCCCTGCGTGGTGATGTTTTCGCCGATCGCGCCAGGGATGGCAAGAAAACCCTGGCTTTGCAGCTCGTCCAGCAACTCGGCATGCACCAGGTGTACCTGGCGCAGGTTGGGTTGGCTGGCGTCGCGCGCCACGCGGGAACGATGCTTGACCGTTGGCCCCGCATGGGCGTCGCCTTCTACCCCCAGCCCAGCCAGCAGAACGATCTGGCTGCGGGTGGGTTTGCTGAAGCTATGGCTGCTGCTGGCGCAAACCGCCACCACGATGGCGTCGGTCATGCCGCCCGAGCCCTGGTATCGAACGCGGATGTGCCGTTCGTCATCCCGGTGGCGGGGACGTTGGCTGGGTTGGCACCAGCCCGGCTGGCCTGAGGATAGTGCGTGGCAAACACCAGGCGGCCCGCGGACCAGGTGTGGCTGATCAGCGGTTGGCGGCCCACCAGCGTGACGGCAACCAGGTCGGCGCGCTGGCCGACCTGGATCTGGCCGCGGTCGGTAAGGCCGCAGGCTTTTGCGGGGTTGGCCGTGACCAGGGCAATGGCTTGCGGCAGCGTAAGCTGGGCTTGCTCGGCGGCGACGAACACCGCGGCAATCAGGGTGGAAGGCTGGTAGTCCGAGCACAGGCAGCTGGCCACGCCTTCGCGGATGGCGTCGATGGCGCGCATCGAGCCGCTCTGGCTGCGTCCGCGCAAGACATTGGGCGCCCCCAGTATCGTGGGCAGTCCGCAGGTGACTGCGGCGCGCGCGGTATCCAGGTTGATGGGGAACTCGCTCATGGCGACGCCCAGCGCGCGCATGGCGGCGATGCGCTGGACGGAATCGTCGTCATGGCTGGCGGTGGGGATGCGCAAACGCTTGGCCTGGGCCAGCAGACTTTCGATACGATCGGCTGCGCCTTCCTGTCCGGCGGTCTTGTCGCGGATAGCGCCATGCGCCTGTTCCACGCTCATGCCGTGATTGCCAACGAGGTAATCCACGTAGGCTTCCAAGGTCTTGAACTGGCCCTGGCCGGGGGAGTGATCCATGACCGAGAGCAGATCGACCAGGCCCTCGTCCATCAGTTTTTCGAGTATAGGCATGGCGTACGGGTCGGTGACCTCGTAGCGGCAGTGGATGCGGTTGTCGACCAGGCTGTGGCGCCGAAAGGCGGCGATGGTGCGTATCAGTTCGGCGGCCGTGTCGTTGCAGCGCACGCCCGCTTCCTTGTTGGCGAAGGACAAAGCGTGATAGGGGGTGGTGATGCCTGCGGCCGCGTTGCGGCGATCGACCTGCGCGACGGCGAAATCCAGCGGAAACAAGACGTTGGCGCGAGGTTCGGCCTCTTTTTCGATGGCATCGCAATGCACGTCGATCAGGCCGGGGATCAGGGTCTGGCCTTGCAGGTCCAGCGTGTGGGCAGCGCTGGCGGTGGCCGGTTCGATGGCGGCAATGATGCCGTCGTCGATAAGCAGCGCGCTGTTTTCCAGAATGCGGTCGGACAGGACGATGCGGGCGTTGGTGAGGTAGGTAGACGACATGAGATGGATCCTATGCGGCAGCCAGGCACGGCGCTAGCGCCGGCTGGATCGTCAGGGTTCGGGTGGCGACCAGATCGCGCACGGCCTCGTCGTGGAAAATGCCGATCAGGCAGCGGCCAGCGGCCAGGGCTTCACGTATCAGCTCGACCACCACGGCGCGGTTCTCGGCATCCAGCGAGGCGGTGGGCTCGTCCAGCAGCAGGACGGGGTGGCCGCCGATCAGGCCGCGGGCGATGTTCACACGCTGCTGCTCGCCGCCGGAAAAAGTAGCGGGTGGGAGCGAGAACAGGCGTCGCGGCACATTCAGTCGCTGCAGCAAGCCCGCCGCTTGTTCGCGGGCGGCCTCGGCATCCATGCCGCCTTGGCGCAGCGGCTCGGCCACGACGTCCAGCGTACTGACGCGGGGAATCACGCGCAGGAACTGGCTGACATAGCCTATGACCTCGCGGCGCAACTGCAGAATGGTTTGTTCGGACGCTTGCGTGAGTTCCACCCATTGTTGGTCGTGACGGATGCGGATGCTGCCACGGCTGGCCAGGTAGTTGCCATACAGGCAGCGCAGCAAGGTGCTCTTGCCCGCGCCAGAGGGGCCGGCCAGCACCAGGCATTCGCCGGCACCTGCCTCGAAGCTTACCTCGTTGAGCACGGGCAGGCGAGCGCCGCCCTGGTTGTGCAGGCAAAACGTTTTCTCCAGGCCGCGAACCTGGATCATGGAGGCGTTGTTCATGGTCAGCTCTGCAAAATGGAAGACACCAGCAATTGCGTGTAGGCATGTTGCGGGTCGTCGAGAATCTGGTCGGTAAGGCCGCTTTCCACGACCTCGCCCTGGTGCATGACCAGCGTGCGGTGCGCCAGCAGGCGCGCCACGGCCAGGTCGTGGGTCACCACGATGGCGGCCAGGCCCAGGTCGGCCACCAATTGCCGCAACAGATCCAGCAAGCGGGCTTGCACCGATACATCGAGCGAGGCCGTGGGTTCGTCCATGAAGACGAGGCGCGGGTGGGTGACCAGGTTGCGCGCTATCTGCAGGCGTTGCTGCATACCGCCCGAGAACGCTGTCGGCGCTTCATCAAGCCTGCCGGCGTCGATCTCCATCTTGCCCAGCCAGGCGCTGGCCTGTTCGCGCAGATCGCCGTAGTGGCGCTCGCCCACCGCCATCAGGCGTTCGGCGATATTGGCGCCGGCGCTTACCTGCATGCGCAGGCCGTCGCGGGCGTTCTGGCGCACAAAGCCCCAGTCGGTGCGGGCCAGCAGGCGCAGCCTTGCGCTGCCCAGCTTGGCCAGGTCGGTGAAGCCTTGGTCGCGGGTGTCGTACCAGACGCTGCCTTGCTGCGGCGGTGTCTGCAGCGCCACCGCTTGCAGCAGCGTGCTTTTGCCTGAGCCCGATTCGCCCACCACGCAGAGTACTTCGCCGGGATAGAGTTCGAAGCTGACGTTGCGGCAGCCGTGGATGCCGTCCCAGGTGCGTGTCAGGCCCCGAACCGATAGCAGTGGCTGGGTGTTCATGCCGTTATCTCCTGGGCGCAATCGCCGGCCTGGGCTTGCAACTGGTTGTCGCAGTATTCGGTATCCGAGCAGACAAAGCTGCGCGTGCCCTGGTCGTCCACAATGATTTCATCCAGAAAGCTCGTGTGCGAGCCGCAGATGTCGCAGCATTCGGACCACGTCTGGACCGTAAAGGGGTGGTCTTCGAAATCCAGGCTCTTGACCCGGGTGTAGGGCGGCACCGCATACACCCGCTTTTCGCGGCCGGCGCCAAACAGCATCAGCGCCGGGTTGTTGTCCAGTTTCGGGTTGTCGAACTTGGGAATGGGCGAGGGTCGCATCATGTAGCGCTCGTTCACCATCACGGGGTAGTCGTAGGCGGTGGCAATGTGCCCATATTGGGCGATGTCTTCATACAGCTTGACGTGCATGCCGCCGTATTCCGAAAGCGAGTGCATGGTGCGGGTCTCGGTCTCGCTGGGCTCGAGCCAGCGCAGGGGTTCGGGTATCGGCACCTGGTAGACCATGATCTGGCCTTCGCTCAGTGGCGTCTCGGGAATCCGGTGGCGCGTCTGGATGATGGTGGCGGCGGGTGTGGATGTGGTCGTCTGCACACCGGTGACCCGACCGAAGAAGCGGCGGATATTGATGGCGTTGGTGGTGTCGTCCGAACCCTGGTCTATGACCTTCAGGACGTCTTGCTGGCCGATGATGGCGGCCGTGACCTGGATGCCGCCCGTGCCCCAGCCATAGGGCAGCGGCATTTCCCGGCTGCCGAAAGGCACCTGGTAGCCGGGAATCGCCACTGCCTTGAGCAGGGCTCGGCGCAGCATGCGCTTGGTGGATTCGTCCAGGTAGCCGAAGTTGTAGTGCTCATCGCGAGCGACAGGCTGGTCGGTGTGGCTCATGATGTCAGCGCCTCGTTGTGTGCCGCGGCTTCGGATGCCTGGGCGGGTACGTCGGTGGCCGGCTGGGTGTCGCTTGCCGGTGCGGTTTGCGTGGCCTGTCCGGCGAGGGCGGCATCGCGCTCGGCGCGCAGCCTGCGCAACAGTTCCAGACTGGCCTGGAAATCCACGTAGTGGGGCAGTTTCAAATGCTGGACGAACCCCGAGGCTTCGACGTTGTCGCTGTGATAAAGCACGAATTCCTGGTCGTTGGCAGGCGAGTCGGCGGCTTCGCCCAGGTCGGCTGCCCGCATGGCGCGATCCACCAGGGCCATGGCCATGGCCTTGCGCTCGCCATAGCCAAAGCTCAGGCCATAACCGCGTGTGAACTGGGGCCCATTCTGCGCCGAGCCTGTGAACTGGTTCACCATCTGGCACTCGGTCACGTCGATTTCGCCCACCGTCAGGGCAAAACCCAGTTCCTCGATGAACATCTCGACTTCAACCGTGCCGTAGCGGATCTCGGCGACGAAGGGGTGGTTGTTGCCGTAGCCGCGCTGGGTGGAATAGCCCATGGCCAGCAAAAAGCCCTCGTCGGCGCGGGCCAGGTTCTGCAGTCTGGCATTGCGAGGCGCGGGCAAGGTCAGCGGCTCGCGGGTCAGGTCGAACGGCGCCGGGTCGCCCTGCGGAATGGCTTCGGGTTCGATCAGCGATTCCTGCTGCAGCAGGTCGGTTACCCGCGGCATGCTGTCCTGGCGCACCATCGTGGCGGGCTCCAGGGGCTGGTGGGTCTGGCGATTGGCTTCCAGCGTGAAGTCCAGCAGACGCTGGGTGTAGTCGTAAGTGGGCCCCAGCACCTGGCCGCCGGGAACGTCCTTGAACGTGGCCGAGATGCGGCGCTGCAGCTGCATGCGATTGGTATCTATCGGCAGCGTATGGCCAAAGCGCGACAGGGTGGTGCGGTAGGCGCGCAGCAGGAACACGGCCTCGGTGACATCGCCCGCCGCCTGCTTGATGGCCAGCGCGGCCAGGTGGGCGTCATAGAGCGCGCCCTCGGACATGACGCGTGACACCGCCAGCGGCATCTGTTCGCGGATCTGGTCCAGCGTCAGTTCCGGCACCGCCTGGCTGCCGCGGCGGTAGTCGTCCAGCATGCGGTAGGAATTGAGGATGGCGCGTTCGCCACCTTTTACGGCTACATACATATCATGGCTCCACGTGGGTGGTGCGCGGCAGGCCGCACAACTGATGGCCATGGGTGAACAGCACGTCCACCCCCAGGGGAAAGCGGCGCTGGTTGGCCCGCCATTGCGTCCAGAAATCGACAGGCAGGCCGGTCAATGCCAGGGGCTGCGTGCTAGCGATGCCGGGGCCGCTCAGTTGCCGGGCCGCGCCCGCTGAAAAGGACGTGACATCGAGCAGCAGCGTGGCGGATTGATCCGGGTAGGCCGGATCGCCCGGCTGGCAGTCACCCAGGGCGGGCGCCTCGAATCCTTCGGGAACAGCCACGAACCGCGCATCGGCCACCTGTTCGACCAGCGGGCAGGCGCAATGAAAGCGCAGGAATTGCAGCACCGAAGGATGGGTGCCAGGGGGCAGCCATAGTGGCGTATCGCCGTCAACCAGGGTCAGCAAAAGCGCCGTCATGGCGGGTGACAGGCCGGCGGGCACGCCATGCCCGCCGGCAGTGTCGAAGATGCGGCCCGGGTGGGCCAGCGCCTGCAGGGCGGCGCGAAAGGTTTCCTGCGCGCCGCAGACCGGGTCGTCAAAGCCGGGCAGTAGCGACTGGGCGGGTGTCGAGTGCATGGGTAGGTGTGGCTGCATGTCAATCCTCGCCGCGGATCAGGGTGAAGAATTCGACCCGGGTTTGCGCCGCCACGGCGGCTTGATGAGTGGCCCGCTGCGCATGCTGGCGGGCAAGGGGGGATATGACTTCGGCCTGTACGCGGTCGTGCCAGGCTGGCATCTGCAGCAAGGCGTCCAGGATGGCCGCCTGCTCGGCGTGCTGGGCAGTGCGGCCCTGGACATAGGCCATGCCCACGGTGTTCTCGGGCAAGGTGACGGCGCAGCGCGTGATTGTCATCTCGCCCAGGTTGAATTGCTCGCCGGTGCCGCCGGTGCGGGCACGCACCATGGTCATGCCGGTTTGCGGCGCACGCAGCCATTGCCGGGACGGCAGTTCGCCCAGGGCCTTGAACGCCGTGTCCAGGGTAAGTGGGTCGGCCAACGCCAGCACCCGCATCCAGGCGGCACGCTGCCCCCCTTGGGGTGGAGTGCCGCTTGCGCTCGCCTGCTCTGAGTTTTTCATGGAAGCCTCTAAACGTCTATACGACTAGATCTATTATGCGTGGGTTCAGCGGCAAGTTCAACATCGCAGCATGAATCTTTCATGACACGTCGCCATGCCGGGACGATTAGGGCCGGGCAGGGAATTCAGGCACAATCGGCACGCTTGGGCATGGCGCCCGGGCTTACGAAAAAGCGGATGGATATGGTTGAAAGAGGTTCAGGTGTTGCCGTTTGGCGCCAGATAGGCGAATCCTTGGCAAACGACATACGCAACAAGCTATACGTTGCCGGCGAACGCTTGCCGACCGAGCCCGAGCTGGCTGCGAAGTTCGCGGTGAACCGGCACACCATACGCCGCGCCATGAGCGCGCTCGAGCAGGATGGCCTGGTGCGCATCGAGCAGGGGCGGGGCACTTTCGTGCAGGAACATGCCATCGACTACGCCATCGGCAAGCGCACGCGCTTTTCCGA
>JBEBVZ010000036.1:0-45607 GCA_040392445.1 Verticiella sediminum | reverse complement strand
AGATCCACCCGGGCGATCCGGCCGACAAGAACCTGTACGACCTGCCGCCGGAAGAGGATGCCAAGATCCCGACCGTTTGCTCGTCGCTCGAGCAGGCCCTGGAAGCGCTGGATGGCGACCGCGAGTTCCTGACCCGTGGCGGCGTGTTCAGCAACTCCATGCTTGATGCCTTCATCGGCCTGAAGATGGAAGAAGTGACGCGACTGCGCATGACGCCCCATCCGGTCGAGTTCGACATGTACTACGGCCTGTAATCATGCCGATATCCAGGACGGAAGGTGCGGCGGCTGTGATGGCTTCAAAACGCTACGATCTTTCTGTCCTGGATCTTCTGGGCAGCGCCGTCCTGCTGCTCGACGCGGACGGCGTGGTGCTGCATGCCAATGCCGCTGCGGAAGACCTCTTTGCGATTTCGAAAAAACAGTTCCTGGGCACCGACGCCTGCCGGCTCTTCGAAAATGGCAGCGAGCTCAAGCAGTCTTTGCAGGAAGCCCGACAGGACTTCTTCGCCTATAAAACCCAGCTTTTGAATATTGCCCGTCCGGGCGTCGAACCGGTGCAGCTCAGCGCCGCAGTGGTGGTGCTGCATGGGCAACCCTGGCCGGTTTTGCTGGAGCTGCGCGAAACCGAATACCGCATTCGCATCGAGCGCGCCGAAGAGCAGCTCGAGCACGCCGACGCCAACCGCGAACTATTGCGCAATCTGGCGCATGAAGTAAAGAATCCGCTTGGCGGCCTGCGCGGCGCCGCGCAGTTGCTGGAAGCCGAGCTGCCCGACCCGCGTCTCGTGGAATACACCCAGGTCATCATCGACGAGGCCGACCGGCTGCACGCTCTGGTAGACCGGCTGCTGGCGCCGCATCGCACGCCGCACATCACCGCCGCGGTCAATATCCATGAAGTCTGCGAACGGGTTGCCGCGCTGGTAATGGCTGAATGCGGCCCGGGATTGCTGGTGGTGCGTGACTACGACATTTCTGTTCCCGACCTGATGGCCGATCGCGAGCAGCTTATCCAGGCGGTGTTGAATATTGCGCGTAACGCCGCCCAGGCGCTGACCGAGCGCAGGCTGGCCGGCGATGCGCGGATCACCATGCGCACACGCGTGGCGCGCCAGATGACGCTGGCACGCCAGCGCCATCCGCTGGTGCTGGTATTGCAGATCATCGATAACGGCCCGGGCGTGCCCGAGGCCATCCGCGACCGTATTTTTCACCCGCTGGTCTCCGGGCGCGATGGCGGCACCGGCTTGGGGCTGTCCCTGGCGCAGACCTTTGTGCAGCAACACGGCGGCGCCATTGATTGCGAGAGCCGTCCTGGTCATACCGAATTCCGGCTCTTGCTGCCGCTATCCCTTCCTTCGTCTAACGGTAACAAGCCATGAAACCAATCTGGATCGTCGACGACGACCGTTCCATACGCTGGGTTCTGGAAAAAGCGCTTGCCCGCGCATCGTTGCCCTGCGTCAGTTTTGCCAACGCCAGCGATGCGCTGGCCACACTCGATCGCGAGACGCCGCAGGTGCTGGTGTCCGATATCCGCATGCCTGGCATCAGTGGCCTGGAGCTGCTGCGTGCGATGAAAACGCGGCATCCCGATGTACCCGTTATCGTCATGACCGCCTATTCCGACCTGGACAGCGCGGTGGCGTCCTTCCAAGGTGGCGCCTTCGATTACCTGGCCAAGCCCTTTGACGTGGACGAAGCCGTGGCGCTGATTCGCCGGGCCATCGGTGGCCCGGATGCGGATAGCGCCGCGCACGAACATTCCCCCAGCCAGGCCGGGCGTACCCCCCAAGAGCCGGAAGACATCGCCGCGCCCGTTTTTCGCGCCGGCATGCTGGGGCAGGCGCCGGCCATGCAGGAGCTTTTTCGCGCCATCGGGCGCTTGTCGGCATCCAGCGCCACGGTGCTGATCACGGGCGAATCGGGTAGCGGGAAAGAACTGGTTGCCCGCGCCTTGCATCGCCATAGCCCGCGTGCCGACAAGCCCTTCGTGGCGATCAACACCGCCGCCATTGCCGGTGAATTGCTGGAATCCGAGCTGTTCGGCCACGAGCGTGGCGCTTTCACCGGTGCCCATGCGCGGCGGGCGGGGCGATTCGAAGAGGCCGATGGCGGCACGCTGTTCCTGGATGAAATCGGCGATATGCCCGCGGAACTGCAGACCCGTTTGCTGAGGGTCTTGGGCGAAGGCACGTTCTATCGGGTGGGCGGCGCCAATCCGGTGCGGGTCAATGTGCGGGTGATTGCTGCAACCCACCAGCCGCTTGAGCAACGGGTCAAGCAGGGTTCGTTCCGCGAAGACCTGTTTCATCGCCTGAATGTGATCCGCCTGCGCCTGCCGCCGCTGCGCGAGCGCGCCGAGGATATCCCTTTGCTGGCCAGCCACTTCTTGGGCACCAGCGCCCGCAGCCTGGGCGTGGAGCCCAAGCGACTGAATGCGGCGGCCATTGCGGCCCTGGTGCGCTTTCCCTTTCCCGGCAACGTGCGCCAGCTGGAAAACATCTGCCATTGGCTGACGGTGATGGCGCCATCGCACACGGTGGATGTGCGCGACCTGCCGCCGGAATTGCGCGACGCCACGGCTGCCGCGGCAGCTGCGGCCAACGCGAATATCGCGGCCGGTGGGGCCAATCTGTCTTTTCGGGATACGTTGGCCGCTGAGCCGTCAGATGACGGCACGGCTGTTTATGGCGGCGAACACGGCAAGGCGACCGTGTCGCGCGAGCCGGGGCCGGCCTGGCTGGATGGTCTGCAATCCGATGCGCTGGGTCGCCTGCGCGCGGGCGAGATCAATATCATGCATGACATGACACGCGAGTTCGAACGTATCTTGATCATGGCCGCGCTGCACGCCAGCGGGGGCCGGCGGGTGGATGCGGCAACCCGGTTGGGTCTGGGCCGCAATACCATTACGCGAAAAATGCGCGAGCTTGGCCTGGAATAGAAGGCGCGCTCGCGCAACAGGCTGGCTGCCTGCTATTCGCGCAGGCATGGATATGACCAGGCCTGCGCGCACGCTATCAGTCGGCCTGGATGCCTGTGGCCTTGACCACCGGAAGCCAGCGCTGTTTTTCGGCTTCGATGAAGGCCGCAAAAACCGACGCATCGCCCGGCATGGGCTGGGTGCCGATGCCACGCAGGCTTTCCTGCACTTTAGGGTCGGCCAGCGCGACGTTGACCGCCTTGTTCATGGCGGCCACGGCTGACGCAGGCGTGCCTTCCGGCGCCACCAGGCCGAACCAGGCGCTGGCTTCGGTGCCTTTGAAGCCGGATTCCTGCATGGTGGGCACGTCGGGCAACCCCGGAAAGCGCTCATCATCCAAAATGGCCCAGGCCTTGAGCCGGCCGGCCTTGACCTGGGCCATGGACGAAGGCAGGGCGTCGAACATCAACTGCAGATTGCCGCCGGCCAGGGCAACAATGGCCGGTGCGCTGCCCTGGAAGGGCACGTGCATGACCTTGATGCCCATGGCGTCGGCGGCATTCACGCCGGCCAGATGGGTAATGTTGCCGTTGCTGGCCGAACCCATGGACAGCGGCGCCGGCTGGGCCTGGGCGTAGTTGATGAAGTCCTTCACCGTCTTGCCTTCGACTGTGGAGGGCGTCAGCAACAGCAGGGGTGTCTTGGCCAGGCCAGCCACCGGCACGAACTTTTCCGGTGAATAGGGCAAGGTCTTGTACAAGCCCAGGTTGATAACCAGGGGTGCGTTCGAGCCCACCAGCAAGGTGCTGCCATCGGGCTTGGCCTTCTCTAGTGCCTGGGCGGCCAGGATGCCGCCAGCGCCGGGCTTGTTTTCCACCACGATGGTGCGCCCCAGGGGGCCCGACGCGGCTTGGGCGACGATACGCGTGATCTGGTCGGAGGCGCCGCCAGGTGCGTAGGGCACCACGATGGTGACGGGCGCGCTTGATTGTGCCTGGGCATACAAGGGTGCGATGGCCAGTGCGGCAGCGCAAAAGGAGAGCAAGGGGGAAAAATGACGCATGGGGATGTCTCCTCGGGATTTCTTAGATTGCCTTGGCTTTACGCAAGGCTTCGATGCGTTCGGGGCCATAGCCCAGCACATCGGTCAGGACTTCGTCGGTGTGCTTGCCCAGGGTAGGGGCAGCCCGGTTGTACTGTACAGGCGTACCGGAAAAATGAATGGGATTGGCCACGTTGGGCGCGTTGACGCCGCTGTCGTGGGGCAAATCCACCCGCATCTGACGGTGTTGCACCTGGGGGTCTTCGAAGACCTGCTGCATGTTATAGATGGGGCCGCAGGGCACGTTGAACTTGCCCAGAAGTTCGACCCATTCCAGCATGGAGCGCTCGCTCATGATCTCGGTAATCATGGGGATCAGGATTTCGCGGTTGCGGTTGCGTTGAGCGGCAATCTTGAAGCGTTCGTCGGTGGCCCATTCGGGGTGATTCGCGGCCTTGCAGAAATCCGCGAACTGCGAGTCGTTGCCAACCGCCAGAATGAGGTGGCCTTCGCGGCAGGGGAAGACCTGGTAGGGCACGATGTTGGGGTGGGCGTTACCGATGCGCGCCGGGATTTCGCCCGACATCAGGTAGTTGATGGCCTGGTACGACATGATCGACACCACGCAATCAAGCAGTGCCAGGTCGATATGCTGGCCCTTGCCGCTGACGTTGCGATGTTCGAGCGCGGCCAGGATGGCGGTTGACGCGTACATGCTGGTCAGCAGATCGGTGATGGCGATGCCAGCCTTCAAGGGGCCGGCGCCTGGGCCGCCTTCTGGCTGGCCGGTAATCCCCATGAGTCCGCCCATGCCCTGGAAGACGAAGTCGTAGCCGGGCAGCGGCGCGTACGGACCGCTCTGGCCAAAGCCGGTGATCGAGCAATAGACCAGGCGGGGGTTGTCACGGGCAAGATCTTCATACGCCAGGCCATAGCGCGCCAGCGTGCCTACCTTGTAGTTCTCGACGACGACATCGCAGTGCCGGGCCAATTCGCGAATCAGCTGCTGGCCTTCGGGCTTGGAAATGTCCACGGTAATCGACTTCTTGCCGCGGTTGGCCGACAGGAAGTAGGCCGCGTCGGTTTCGTTGCCGTGTTCGTCTTTCAGGAAAGGAGGCCCCCAACCGCGCGTGTCGTCGCCCACGCCGGGGCGCTCGACCTTGATCACATCTGCGCCCATGTCGGCCAGGTTCTGGGTGGCGAATGGGCCCGCCAGGATGCGGCTGAGATCCAGCACGCGAATATGGGAAAGAGCTTGCTTCATGAAGGGATACCGGTAGAGGTCAGCGGGACTTGGCGGCCGATTTGGCCAGGAAACCTTGGACGGCTTCCTGGTGTTCGCGCGTGCGGTGGGCAATGGCCTGGAATCCTGCCGACATTTCCAGCAGCGTATCCAGGCGCGTATGCTGGCCTTCACGCAGCAAGCGCTTGCTCATGCGCAGCGCAGGCGGGGAATTCTGGGCAATGCGTTGCGCCAGTTCGCGCGCAGCCTGCATCAGTTCGGCAGCGGGCACCACGCGCGAAACGAGGCCCCATTCCAGTGCCTGTTGAGCGCTGATGATGTCGCCGGTGAAGGTCAGTTCGGCTGCGCGCGACATGCCGATGGCGCGCGGCAACAGCCAGGCGCCGCCATCGCCGGGAATGATGCCCAGCTTGACGAAGCTTTCGGCGAACCTGGCGGTATCGGCGGCGATGCGGATGTCGCACATGCAGGCCAGGTCGCAGCCGGCGCCGATGGCGGGGCCGTTGACGGCGGCGATGGTGGGAACTTCCAGGTTGTACAGGATATTGGGCAGGCGCTGGATGCCTTCGCGGTACTCGTGGCGCAGTTGGGCCGGCTCGATCTTGTTGTCGAGCTGGCGTTCCATTTCGCGGATGTTGCCGCCCGACGAAAACACGGTGCCGGTGCCGGTGAGAATCACTGCGCACACGCTGTGATCTTCTTCGATACGGCGGCAGGCGGCTTCGAATTCGGCCACGGCGGTGTTGCCGGTAAGGGCGTTGCGCACTTCGGGCTGGTTCATCGTCAGGGTGACGATGGGGCCGTCTTGTTCGTACAAAAGAAAATCGCTCATATCGGATACCAAGGCTAGTGATGGGAAATGTCCAGGCTTCATCCTAGGCGCGCAGCGCATAGGCTGTCCAATACCAAATTGGCCCGCAGCTATACATAAGCGGTATCACTTCCACTCGAAAAACGATTGGACGCCTGCCGGGCGGCTGGGTAAGCTTGCTGCCATGGACGCTATCACATATCAAACCATTCCCGCGCAGGATGAAACCCTGCGCGCGCGCATCAGGGCTTTCCTGGCCGAGGCTACCCGTGGCATGCCTGCCGATAGGCGGGCCCGATCATGGATGGGCTTCGACGCCGAGTTCAGCCGCTCCTTGGCAGCCCAGGGCTGGGTAGGGCTGACACTGCCCGCCCAATACGGCGGCGCCGAGCTGGGCCATTTTTCGCGCTACGTACTGGTCGAAGAGCTGTTGTGCGCCGGTGCCCCGGTCAGCGCGCACTGGATCGCCGACCGCCAGAGCGCGCCCCTGATCCTGAACTACGGTACCGAAGAGCAGCGGCGCTACTACCTGCCGCGTATCTGCAAGGGCGAAGCCTTCTTCTGCATCGGCATGAGCGAACCCGGTTCGGGCTCGGACCTGGCCAGCGTCAAGACCCGCGCCACACGCACGGACAAGGGCTGGGTCCTGAATGGCAGCAAGATCTGGACAACCAATGCCCACCACTCGCACTACATGATCGCGTTGGTGCGTACCTCGGGAAGCCCCGACGATCGCCAGAAGGGCTTGTCCCAGTTCATCATCGATCTTGCCACCCCCGGTATTACCGTGCGTCCCATCACCGACCTGGCTGGCGATGCCCACTTCTCGGAAGTCTTCTTCGACAACGTCGAGCTGGGTGAAGAGCACTTGGTGGGCAACGAGGGCGACGGCTGGAAGCAGGTGAATGCCGAACTGGCCTTCGAGCGCAGTGGCCCCGAACGCCTGTATTCCAGCATGGTGCTCATCGAGAGCTGGCTGGCCTTTAGCCGCGAAAACGCCAAAAACGGCGCGCAGCGCCCACAAGACACCGAGATGCTGGGAGCCATGCTGGCTCACCTGTCCACACTGCGGGCGCTGTCCATCGGCGTTACCTCCAAGCTGGCCAAGGGTGAAAGCCCCGTCGTGGAAGCCGCACTGGTCAAAGATCTTGGCACCACCTTCGAGCAAATGGTGCCTACGGCGATCGCTGGCGCCCTGGCCGCCCAACCCGATCTGCCCGTGCCGGCCGAACTGGCGCGCACGGTGGCCTACCTGATGCAGGTCGCGCCCACTTTCTCGTTGCGCGGCGGCACGCGCGAAATTCTGCGTGGCATGATCGCGCGTGGCCTGGGCCTGCGCTAGTGCGCTTGCCAACCCGGTTTAGGAATTGATTATGAATGACATGTTGGTCGATGCGTTCGACGACCTGATGCAGAGCGCCTGCACACCGGCAACGGTGCGCGCTATCGAAGCCGGCGGCGCGACTGCCGGTTTGTGGCAGGCAATTGCCGAGTCGGGCTTCACCGACGCGCTGGTACCCGCGCAAGCGGGCGGAGCAGGTTTGGGCCTGGCAGAAGTCCATGGTGTGCTGACCGCAGCCGGGCGCCACGCCGTGCCCTTGCCCTTTGCCCAGACTGTGCTGGCGCGCGGCTGGCTGGCATCGCTGGGCGTGTCGCTGCCCGACGGCCCGGTAGCCTTGGCGCCGTTTGGCGTACGCCAGGACGGCAAGGCCGTCAGCATCAACCGGGTGGCCTACGGCATGGTGGCCGACTGGGTGCTGGCCGGCGTGCCGGGTGGCGCCATCCTGCTGCCCGCCGCAACGGCGGCTCGCGAGGCTGACGGCATCCAGGGCAGCCTGACCGCGGCCATGAGCTGGCAGGATGCATCCGACGCTATCCGCATCGACGGCCAGGGGCTGCGCGAACTGGCCGCCGTGGCTTGTGTGGCCTTGCTGGCGGGTGCCGCCAATCGTGCGTTGGAAATGACCGTGAACTATGCGGGCGAGCGTACGCAGTTCGGCAAGGCCATTGGCAAGTTCCAGGCCATCCAGCAGGATTTGTCGGTTATGGCCGAGCACACCTACGCCACCCGTATCGCGGCCGAAATGGTCTGCCAGACCTCTGCGGTGACGCCGGCAGGCCTGGTGGCCGCCAGCGGCATCCTGCGCGCGGCGGCTGCCGCCAGCGTCATTTCGCCTATTGCGCATGCGGTGCACGGCGCGATCGGCGTTACCGAGGAATACGACCTGCAGCTGTATACGCGCCGTTTGCAGCAATGGCGCAGCGATGCGGGTTCAGAAAACTACTGGGCCGGCATCGTGGGCGCGGCTGCGCTGCAGTCCAACGAATGCGCACTGGACTTCATTCGCACGCAGCTGTTCCCGGCCGCCGCCTGACGCTGTCGGACGCATCGCGCCGGCCTGGTGGCTGGTGTGATGCGCAACAGTCACAAGCTGTAAAAGCCTTGCCGTACGGCAAGGTTGGACGCAAAAAAGCCCTGCAATACAGGATATTGCAGGGCTTTTTTGCGTCAGGCTGATGCCTGCCATTCTTGCCGCAAGACGCGGCAAGAATGGGTACTTACTTGCCGGTGAACTGCGCCGGGCGCCGTTCCACGAACGAGCTAACGCCTTCGGCGAAGTCCGTGCTTTGCTGCAGCTGCTTTTGCAGCTTGTACTCTTCACGGATGAATTCCGCCGGATCAGGCCATTCGCGGTTCAGCAGACCACGCAGGGCGCCCAGGGCCAGCGGCGCGCGCGTCATCAGCTTGCGAGCTTGTTCGATCGCGCCGGCCAGGGCCTGGCCGTCTTCGACCTTGTGCTCGATCATGCCCCAATCCAGGGCCTGTGCCGATTGCACGACCAGACCTTCGAACATCATGCGGCGTGCACGGCCCATGCCGATGCGAGCCGGCAGCGTCCAGGCCAGGCCTACGTCCGGAATCAGGCCAATGCCCGTGAACGGAGCGCAGAACTTGGCTTTCTCACCGGCCACGACATAGTCGCACCACATGGCGATGGAAAAACCAGCGCCATAGGCATTGCCTTCGACTGCTGCAATCGAGGGCTTGCGTGCGCCGGTCATGATGTTGAAGCAATCATGCAGCACGTTGATCAGGGTTTCGCCATTGGGACCCGGCGTGCGGTCCTTCAGGTCGGCGCCCGTGCAGAAGTTTCCTTCGGCACCGGTGAACACCAGCACGCGCACGCTGTCATCGGCAAGCAGGCGCAGGAGCTCTTGCTTGAGATTGAAGGCGAGCGCCACCGTCATGGAGTTCATGCGGCTGGGGCGATTCAGGGTGATGGTGGCGATACCATCGGCCTGGTTCACCAGGATAGGCGCTTCATCGGCTTTTACAGCCTGGGGATCAGCACTCATTTTATTTTCCTTGCCATACCGGTGCGCGCTTCTCGGCAAAAGCCGTAGCGCCTTCACGGGCATCTGCCGATGTGAACACCGGACCGGAGATTTCCTGTTGACGCGCGAACATTTCGTCGCGGCTCCATTCGCTGGAGTCAACGACGATCTGCTTGCTGGCGGCGGTTGCCAGCGGGCCGTTGGCGGCAATGGCGCTGGCCAGCTGCAGTGCCTTTTCAAGCGCCTGGCCGGGTTCGGTAAGGTGATTGACCAGGCCCAGGCGATGGGCTTCCGCTGCCGGCAGCATGCCGCCGGTCAGGATGTATTCCATCGCGATGTGATAGGGCAGGCGTTGCGGCAAGCGCAGCAGGCCACCGGCCGCGGCAACCAGGCTGCGCTTGACTTCAGGCAGGCCAAAGTTGGAATTGTTGGCGGCGACGATCAGGTCGCAGGCCAGGACCACTTCAAAGCCGCCGGCCAGGGCATAGCCCTCGACGGCCGCAATGACGGGCTTGCGTGGCGGCTGCTCGGTGATGCCGGCAAAGCCGCGCCCGGGCACGCTGGGGCGTTCGCCGCGCAGAAAGCCCTTGAGGTCCATGCCGGCGCAGAAAGTGCCGCCAGAACCGGTGATGATGCCGATACGGATGTCGTCGCGGCGGTCGAGTTCGTCCAGCGCTTCGGCCATGGCTTGCGACATGGCCAGCGTGGCCGCATTCTTGGCCTCTGGACGGTTGAGCGTCATGATCTGGACGCCGTCTTTCACTTCAACGATAAGGTCTGCCATGTTGTCTCCTGGTTATCTTTGGAATTAACGCGGGGTCATGCGGATGGCGCCATCCAGACGGATGGTTTCGCCGTTCATGTAGCCGTTTTCCAGAATATGGGCAGCCAGCTTGCCGAACTCTTCCGGTGCGCCCAGGCGAGCCGGGTTGGGTACGGTGCGGGCCAGCGACTGGCGAACGTCTTCCGGCAGGCGAGCCAGCAGGGGAGTATCGAAGATGCCGGGGGCAATGGTGTTGACGCGGATGTTCTTGGATGCCAGATCGCGCGCGGCGACGATGGTCATGCCGACGATGCCGGCCTTGGCCGACGAGTACGGAACCTGGCCGATCTGGCCTTCGAATGCCGCGACCGAGGCGGTCATGACGATAGCGCCGCGTTCGCCGTCGACGGGGTCGTTCTTGGCCATGCGGGCGGCTGCCAGGCGCAGCACGTTGAAGCTACCGATCAGGTTCAGGCGCACGACGGCTTCGTACTTTTCCAGCGAGCCGGGGCTGCCGTCTTTTTCAATGATGCGCACGGCGCCACCGCCACCAGCGCAGTGGACCACGCCACGCAGGCTGCCCAGCTTTTCGGCTGCGTCGAAAGCAGCGTTCATCTGGTCCGGGTTGGTGACGTCGGCGGCCACGAACTTGGCGTTGTCGCCCAGCGAGATGGCAACGTCGGCACCGTTGGAGGTGGGCAGGTCGGCGATGACGACCTTGGCGCCCAGTTCTATCAGGCGGCGTGCGCTGGCCAGACCCAGGCCCGAGGCTCCACCGGTAACGACTGCCGAGATATTTGCCAGATTCATGTAATTCTCCTACGTATTGTTATGAGGTATTTGACGAAACAGTCGCCCCAAAACGGGGCGACCAGATATTAAAGGCGTTCGA
This sequence comes from Verticiella sediminum, assembly GCA_040392445.1. Classification (GTDB taxonomy): domain Bacteria; phylum Pseudomonadota; class Gammaproteobacteria; order Burkholderiales; family Burkholderiaceae_B; genus Verticiella; species Verticiella sediminum_A. Next base: position 34,592 of record JBEBVZ010000036.1, on the reverse strand, counting down.
TGATGGTGGCGTTGGCCATGCCGCCGGCTTCGCACATGGTTTGCAGGCCGTAGCGCCCACCAGTGGTTTCCAGGGCGTTGATCATGGTCGTCATCAGGCGTGCGCCCGAGGCGCCCAGCGGATGGCCCAGTGCAATCGCACCGCCCCAGGGGTTCAGGCGCTCGTCGTTGGCGCCCAGTTCCTTGGCCCAGGCCATGGGCACCGGCGCGAAGGCTTCGTTCACTTCGAAGTGATCGATGTCGTCGAGCTTGAGGCCGGCTTTCTTCAGGGCGCGCTGGGTGGCGGGGATGGGCGCGGTGAGCATCATCAGGGGGTCGTCACCGATGATATCCATGCCGACCACGCGGGCACGGGGCTTGAGGCCCAGGCGGTTTGCGGTTTCCTCGCTCATGAGCAGCAGGGCCGAGGCGCCATCGCTGATTTGCGAGGCGTTGCCGGCGGTGATGCGCCAATCGGTGATTTCAGGAAAACGCAGGCGCAGTTCGTCGTTCTGGAACGAAGCCTTGAGGCCCGACAGTTTTTCGGCGGTGGTGCCGGCGCGGATGGTTTCGTCGAGCTTGGCCAGGCCGTTGGCGGTTTCGATGGCGACGATTTCGCGATCGAAGCGGCCTGTCTGGCGGGCAAGGTCGGCGCGCTCGTGCGAGCGGGCCGAGAAAATGTCGAGTTCTTCGCGTGACAACTGCCATTTGGCGGCGACGCGTTCGGCGCATACGCCCTGGCCGATCTGGCCGGGTGCATAGCGAGCCTTGTACGACGGGCCGAAGGGGTCCTGGTCGATGCGCGAGACGCCCATGGGCACGCGGCTCATGGATTCGATACCGCAGGCGATGACGATGTCGTAGGCGCCCGAGGCGATGCCCTGGGTGGCGAAATGCACGGCCTGCTGACTGGAGCCGCACTTGCGCTCGACAGTGGTGGAGGGCACGTGTTCCGGATAGCCGGCGGCCAACCAGGCGATACGGCCCGGCGAGCCGGATTGTTCGCCAACCTGGCTGACACAGCCGGTGATAACGTCGTCTACCGAGCCCGGATCGATCTTGTTGCGCTCGATAAGCGCCTTGAGCGTTTGGGCCAGCAGCTCGGTGGGGTGCATGTCGGAAAACAGCGAACCCGGCTTGGAGCGGCCCATGGGTGTACGGATGGCGTCGACTATGACGGCGTTTTTCATGCTTGGGGAACTCCTGGGCCGCAAAAAGTGCGGCGCCAAAAACGCTGGAAAAACCGGCGGTAGGTCTTGGTGCGGCGCACAGCATTGAATGCTACTTGCGCCTTTAGTCATTAAATCGTTTTTAACTATATTGTTAGGGCAAATTGAAGTCAACCATTTATTTTTTTGGATCGAATGATAATATATCGACGAAATTATTGTGTATTTTGAGCCGCAAGTACCAAAATAAAGGCAGCGAGTGAATCAGGAAACCAAGATCCGTCAAGAGCCAGAGGCTGAGGCGCGCCTGGTCAGCGCTTTGGCGCGCGGGGTATCCATCCTGCGCGCCTTCACGCCCACGCGTCACGAACTCAGCGTAAAAGACCTGATCCAGGCAACGGGTTTGCCCAAGCCCACCTTGCTGCGACTGCTCGATACCCTTTGCGAGCTCGAGCTGTTGCGCTATTCAGAGCGCCTGTCGCGCTATGTGCCGGGCCTGGGTCTATTGCACCTGGCCGCGCCGGTGCTGGCGCGGATGACGATACGCCAGTTGGCTCGCCCGCTCATGCAGGAATTGGCCGATCACACTCGCGGGCAGGTGGCGCTGATTGCCGCGCATCGCTATGACATGACCTATGTGGAAGTCGCCCAGGGCGAAGGCAGCATGTTGTTCCGCCCCGAAGTGGGCGGGCATATCTCGTTGTCGCGTACGGCTTCGGGCCGCGCTTACTTGACCCAGATGTCGCCGCAGGAACGCGATGAGTACATCAACTCGGTACTGCGCGATCCGGACGGCACACGCAAGCCCTGGCTGCTGGGGCGCCTGGAGCAGGCCCGCAACGATCTGGCCGAGCACGGCCTGTGCCGCAGCCATGGCGATCTGCATCGCGAGATCGAAACCGTGTCGGTGCCGTTTCGCTCGCGCATGGACGGCGAGACCTGGGTGCTGGCCACGTCTGTGGCCCGCTTCAACCTGCAGGGCGACCAGTTGCTGGAAGATATCGGCCCGCGCGCCGTCATGCTGGTGCGCAGCGTGGAAGCCGCGCTGGGCAACGCAGGATAAACATTGAACGCCTGGCTTGTGGCCGGGCAAGCGTATAGAGAAAGAAGAGGGTGGGAGCTATGACAAGTCTGCACACATGGGCAGAAAGCAAGCCGGATGAAATCGCCTTGTACCTGGTGGACCAGGATGGCGTGAAGCAAACGCGCACCTGGCGCGAACTCGATACCCGTTCGGCGCGCATCGCCCACTGGCTGGTAAGTCAGGGCCTGCAGGCCGGCGACAGTATCGCCATGCTGATGGAGAACAACCTGGCGGTGCTGGACCTTGCATGGGCCGCACGCCGGGTGGGGCTTTACTACACCCCCATCAACAATCACCTTACCGCGCCCGAAGTGGCCTATGTATTGGGCGATTGCGGCGCCAGCCTGCTGTTCACGTCCACGGCCATGGCACCGCTGGCCAAGGCCATCGGCGACACCCTTGCCGCCAAGGCCGATGCGGCAGCGGCCCCCCGGGGCTATTGCGTGGATGGCGATCTGCCGGGCTATGCCTCGCTGGAACAGGCGTTGCAAGGCGTTGATGCCAGCGGCGAATTGCCTGCGCGCCCGCTGGGCCGCGATCTGTTGTATTCCTCGGGTACCACGGGCTTGCCCAAGGGGGTCAAGCGCCCCATGGTGCCCTATGCCGACCGGGACAAGCCCGAAGCCGAAGTGGCATCGTGGCGCAGGGCCTATGGTTTCGACGAAAATGCGGTGTACCTGTCGCCGGCCCCGTTCTATCATGCCGCGCCACTGCGCTACATGATGCGGGTAACGGAAGTGGGCGGCGTCAGCGTAGCCCTGGCGAAATTCGATGCGCGCACCGCATTGGGCACCATTGCCAAATATCGCATCACGCACAGCCAGTGGGTTCCCACCATGTTCGTGCGCATGCTCGACCTGCCGGAAGCCGAGCGCCGCAGCTTCGATATTTCCAGCTTGAAAGTGGCCATCCACGCGGCCGCGCCATGCCCCACGCACGTCAAGCGCCAGATCATCGAGTGGTTTGGGCCGGTGGTGTACGAATACTACGGCGGCTCGGAAGGCGTGGGCGTCACCAGCATCAATAGCGCCGACTGGTTGAGCCACCCGGGCTCTGTCGGGCGGGCGCAGGTTGGCGTGCCGCACATCCTGGACGACGATGGCCAGGAACTGCCGGCCGGGCAGATCGGCGCCGTCTATTTTTCCGGCGGTCCTTCCTTCGAATATCACAACGATCCGGAAAAAACCAAGCGTGCCTACAACGCGCAAGGCTGGGCCACCTATGGCGACATCGGCCACCTGGACGAAGAAGGCTACCTGTATCTCAGCGATCGCCGTGCCGACCTCATCCTGTCCGGTGGCGTGAACATTTATCCGGCCGAGATCGAAAACGTATTGATGCAGCACCCCGCCGTCGCCGACGTCGCGGTGATAGGCGCGCCCGATGCCGATTTTGGCGAATGCGTGCTGGCTACCGTGCAATTGCATGCCGGCCATCAAGGTTCGCTCGAGATGGCCGAACAGCTGGCCGACTTTTGCCGCCAGCAGCTCTCGGGCATCAAGGTTCCGCGCCGCTTCGTCTTTGATCACCCGTTGCCGCGCCACGAGAACGGCAAGCTGCTGCGCCGCGTGCTGAAGGACCACTTTCGCGACACGCCGGCTGGCGGCCATGCCATCAAGAACAAGCGAACCGGCAAATAAATCCGCCCTATCTACATATCACTCTTGCCGCCTGGCGGCGGCAAGACAAATTGAATTCAAAGGAGCTGTCCATGCGTACCGTATTTCGTGACGATCACGAGCATTTCCGCGAGCAAGTCCGTCGTTTCATGGAACGTGAAATCATCCCGTTTCATGCCCAATGGGAAAAAGACGGCGTCGTGCCCAAGTCCGTATGGCGCAAGGCTGGTGCCGAAGGCTTGCTGAACACCATGTTGCCCGAGCCTTTTGGCGGCGGCGGCGATTTCGGTCACTCGGCCGTCATGCTGGAAGAAACGGCGCGTGCTGGCGGCAGCGGCCTGGGTTTCTCGCTGCACTCGGACATCGTCGCCCCCTATATCTATGCCTATGGCAACGACGAGCAAAAGCAGCGCTGGCTGCCGGCCATGGCGCGTGGCGAACTGATTGGCGCCATCGCCATGACCGAGCCCGGCACTGGCAGCGATCTGAAGAACGTACGCACCAGCGCCCGCCGCGAAGGTGATGAGTACGTGTTGAATGGTTCCAAGACCTTCATCACCAACGGCATGAACTCCGAGCTGGTGGTCGTGGTCGTCAAGACCAATCCCGATGCCGGCGCCAAGGGTATTTCCCTGATCGTGGTGGAAGAGGGCACACCGGGCTTCTCCAAGGGCCGCAAGCTGGAAAAGATCGGCCTCAAGGCGCAGGACACGTCCGAGCTCTTCTTTGACAACGTGCGTGTCCCGGTGGGCAACCTGCTGGGCGAGGAAGGCAAGGGCTTTAGCTACCTGATGCATGAACTGGCGCAAGAGCGCCTGATCATCGCGTTGCGTGCTGCGACCTCGATCGAAACCATGCTCGAGCGCACGATCGATTACACGCGTGATCGCAAGGCCTTTGGCCAGTCCATCATCGATTACCAGAACACCCGTTTCAAGCTGGCCGAAGCCAAGGCCGAAGCCCAGATGCTGCGTGTGTTCGTCGACCACTGCCTGGCGTTGCACCTGAAGCGCGAGCTGACTCCCGTGCAGGCCGCGATGGCCAAGCTGACGGCCTCGGAAATGCAGGGCCGCCTGCTCGACAGCTTCCTGCAGATGCACGGCGGCTACGGTTATATGTCGGAGTACGGCATCGGCAACGCCTGGATCGATGCTCGCGTCATGCGCATCTATGGCGGCACCAGCGAAATCATGAAGGAAATCATCGCACGCACGCTGTAAGCTAGCCTGCGAGGCGCCCCGGGCCTTGGCCCGGCGGTGCCCGTTATGCCTGACAAGAGGAAAAGCTTCCCAAAGAGGCTTTTCCTCTTTGTGTTTTTATTGCAGCTGCAGCGTGGCAATCACCGGCGCGTGATCGGATGGCTGCTCGTTGCGGCGCGGCACCTTGTCGATCACGCATTCCACGCAGTGTGGTTTCAGAGCGTCCGACAGCAAGACGTGATCGATGCGCAGCCCGGCATTGCGGCGAAACGCCAGTTGGCGATAGTCCCACCAGCTGAAGGATTTTTCAGGCTGCTCGAACAGGCGGAAGGCATCATGCAGGCCAAGACCGACCAGGCCCAGCAAGGCTTGGCGTTCGGGTACAGATACCAGTACCTGACCTTCCCACTTTGCCGGATCATGCACATCGCGGTCGTCGGGTGCGATATTGAAGTCGCCCAGCAAGGCCAGGCGCGGAAAGCGTTCCAGTTCCTGCTGCATATGCGTGTGCAGGGCCTGGTACCAGGCCAGCTTGTAGGTGTACTTGTCGCTTTCCAGCGACTGCCCGTTGGGGCAGTAGGCGCTGATCACGCGCACGTCGCCCACCGGCGAATCCAGGGTCACCGCAATCAGCCGCTGCTGGGGGTCGTCAAAGCCCGGGATATTGCGCGCGACGTCGCGCGCCGGCGTGCGTGACAGCACGGCCACTCCGTTATAGGTGTTCTGGCCGGCAAAGGCGGCGTGGTAGCCGGCTTCTTCAATCGCCTCGCGGGGGAAACGCTCGTCAGGCAGCTTCAATTCCTGCAGGCACAAGGCATCCACCGGGTTGGCGGCCAACCAGTCGAGCACCTGTTGCAGGCGAATCTTGAGGGAGTTTACGTTCCATGTGGCTAATTTCACGGCTTTGACTACATCCTTTATTTATGTGGCCTTCGAGGCATTCTGCATTTCATTTTTTGCGGCTGGCTACCCATCTGGCTACCCATTGTCGATGAGGCGCGCCTGAAAGGCCTGTCCTCATGGGATGTTAACCCGAAGCGTTTGGGTGCTCGTCGCCTTTGCCGGTCTTATCCACTGCTACGGTTGTGGCGGATACTGCGCTGTTCGTGGGTGAGGGATGGCAGCAATGCCTACAATCGGTGTTTTCTGCCGTCCCGGAGTTGTCGTGCCCATTGAATTAAGCAAGGCCGCTAAGGATGATGCTGTGGCTTCACTCGTGCGCTATTTTCGAGAAAACATGGATGAACCCATCGGGAATCTTCAAGCCGGAGCTTTGCTGGCGTTCATGCTCGAAGAAATTGGCCCGTCGATTTACAACAAGGCGGTTTCCGATGCGCAGAGTCATTTGCAGGCCCGCGTGACCGAGCTTGATATTGACGTACATGAAGAAGAGTTCACGTACTGGCAAAAGCGGGATCGACGCGTGCCGGGGCGAAGATAGCGTTTGATGGCCGGGCGCTATTGGGCACTGCCGGCATCCTGGCCGCTCTTGGTGTGGCCTGCATTATTTGGATTTGCCAGGGATTAGCAGGGCTGTTGCGCAATCAGCGCAGCGCCACCGCGACAAAGCGCGCAACCACGGCACCTTGGGCATCGAGCATTTCAAGGCTCTCGCCGACGAGGCGAAAGCTGGTGACGCTGCCCAATGTCTTCAGAAAACGCGCCTCCTGGGCCATGCCTTCGGGACAGGCCATCCTGGTGCTGGCAATTCCCGTAAACCGCAGTTGGGTGTCGCGTTCGAGTTCGAAGCCGCCTGTCAGGGCGTTGCAACCCCCGTTTCCCGATAGCCGTGGCTCGCGCATCGACAGGATCAGATGCGGCTCGCGCTGGTTGTCGGCCACCGTCACTGGCGCGTCGTTCAGGCGCACCAGCTTCCAGTAGGTGTTGCGCAGCGGGCTGCTGGCAATCTCGGCCGGCAGGGTGGCGCGTTCGCGGAAGGTGCTTATGCTGCTTGATGACGAGCCCGCCATGGCGGGGCAGGCAAGTCCGGCGAGCATCGTGGCGACAATGGAGAGTAATAGGCGTTTGCGCATGGGGATATCCTGGCTTTTGCATCATGGACATGCTGGCACATGTCCATGGCGACGATACCTGATCCGATACTGCCGCGCGGTTGCAACGCCGCCACTATAAAACTCGCAGCGACGGCAACCCGAACATCGAGCGTTTCAAAACACTCGTCGGCGAGGCGATAGCTGGCGACCCATGCTCAATGTTTTCAGAAAAAGCGCTTCCTGCGCCATGTCTTCGGGGCAGGCCACTTGAGCCCGGTTCCCCCGCCTTTACCGAACAGCGTAGAATTTGCCCCCGTAACTTCAGCAAGATATGGCTGTGAACGAAATTATTTGTCTGGATATCCCATGTCGATAATGGCAAACCTTTGCCTTGCCCTGCTGCTCGGCAGCCTGATCGGCCTGGAGCGTCAGTGGAAGCAGACCTATGCCGGTTTGTCCACGCATGCGCTGGTGGCCTTGGGCGCCGCGGCGTATACGTCCTTGCCGGGGCTTCTGGATTCTGTCTCGGACCCCGCCAGGTTGGGTGGCCAGGTTGTCACCGGCATAGGGTTTCTGGGGGCTGGCGTGATCATGCGCGATGGCCTGAGCATTCGTGGCCTGAGCGCGGCGGCAACGGTATGGGCTACTGGTTCGGTGGGCGTGCTGTCGGGCTACGGTTTGGTGCTCGAAGCCGCTGAAGTGGCCGGGCTTATCCTTCTGGCCAATCTGCTCTTGCCCCGCCTGGGGATACTGGTGGACAAGCACACGCCCGAGCGGCGTCTGACTGAGCGCCTGTATGTGATTTCACTGCAATGTCCTTCCAAGAACGAGGCCCTGGTGCGCGAACAACTGCTGCAAGCCATTACCTTGCACAAATTGCGCTTGCGTAGCCTGGAAAGCCATACCCGGGACACGACGGGAGTGGAAGTGCGGGCCACCGTATACAGCACCAGCAGCGAAGACGCCAAGGTAGAGCAGTTGGTAGGTGAACTGAGCCTTTTTTCGCATATTTTTGCGGCAAGCTGGAGTGCGGATAGCAGCGTGGGCTGATGCCTGGCGCCTGGTTGGCATAGCGCGTCGTTAGGCAGCTGGAATTACCCGGTGCGTGAGCGATATTGGGAATGGCATGCGATAGATGATGCTGGGCTTGGTGGGGTTGCCGGTGGCTTGCCAGCCAGGAAATCAATACCGTGCTACGCAAGCGGTGATCGAGGACACCACTCCAGCGTTTCCAGGTTCAGTAGCGTGAAATAGCCGTTGGGCATCCAGCCGCCGGTGTCGATGTGGTAGACGTTGCCAAGCACAATGGGGTGTTGAAGCGGCGTATGGCCCACCACAACGGCCCGGACGTTGGCGACGCCACGAGTATCCTTGCGCTGAAGGCGCTCGCGCGACCACATGCACCGGTCGCGGGCGGTGCGGTTAAATCTTAATGCGGCATCAAGGTCACTCCAGTTGGCGCGCGGGCAATCCGCGTGCAGCAGGCCGACCAGGCCGGCCTGGGTCTGCACTTGCAGCGCATATGGCAGGGCGGCAAACGCTGCGGCGTATTGGGCTTGCTGTTGTGGATCCAGGGCCATGAACCAATCACCCCCGTTGATGCCGTAAGTCGTCCTATCTACGGGGTTGCCCCTGGCATAGCGGATGGCGATGTCCTCATGGTTGCCTTGCACCGCGTGGAACCAGGGTTGCGCCAGCCAGGCAAGAACGTCTTCGCATTCGGGGCCCCGATCTACCAGATCGCCAACGCTGAAAAGCCGGTCGATATTTTGATCGAAGCCCGCACCTTGCAGCGCGGCCCGCAGGCGGCTAAAGCAGCCATGGATGTCGCCTACAGCGAAGTCGCGGCCATGGATATTTTGTTCGAAATGCATGATTGCCTGCGGCATACCTGGCCCTCCGTGACCGGTGAACGACCGATATGGTCCCAGTATCGAACGTCAGCCCGTTTTTTGCCATGCCGGGGAATCGCAAACGTTTACAAGCAGATGCTGTTCGCAAGTGTTTTGCATGCTAGGCTGGCGTTTTCCAACCATAAAAAAGAGAGTGTGTCATGGGTCTTCTCACCTTTATCAAGGAAGCCGGAGAAAAGCTCTTTGGTGCAAGCACTGCCAAAGCCGCCACTGCCGAGGATCTGAAGAAAGAACTCGACAAACATGGCTTGAATGCCGACGGGCTGAATATTTCGGTTGTGGATGACAAGGTGACGGTTACCGGGACCGCGAAATCCACCGAAGACGCCGAGAAGATCGCGATTGCCCTGGGCAACACCGTGGGCGTAGCCAGCGTCGATAACCAACTGGCCGCCACCCAGCAAGCACCGGAAGCCACGTTCTATACCGTGGTGAAAGGCGATACCTTGTGGAAAATTGCCGAAACACACTATGGCAAGGGCAAGGGTGCCCAGCACACCGTGATTTTCGAGGCGAACAAGCCCATGCTGTCGCATCCGGACAAAATCTATCCCGGCCAGGTCCTGCGTATCCCGGCCCTGCCGTAACTTGGATCTGCGCATCGCAAATTGCGCTTGCCCTGTCTGGTGAAAACACCCCAACAGCCGTGCATACCGGTTGTTGGGTGTTTTACATTGCCGGCTGCGTGCAAGGGCCAGGTGGTGATTCAGGGTTCGTATCCGGGCAAGGGCGGCAAGACTAGCGTCGGCGGTCTCATGGTTTGCAAAAGTGTGCCACTTGGCGCACAATGAGTGTATATCTGGCACAGTAATCGGAGGCCATATGCAACTTACACTTGAAGATCGTTTAACCGGCAAACTGGGCGGCGTGCTGGGCATGACCGGCGACCAGGACGAGCTTGCGCTGGCCCGTGCCGATCGCAAGACCCTGGGCGTCGAGCTCATGCGCACGCTTACCGGGCAAAAGCTGCTGGCGCCTGCCGATGTCTATCGCATCGTGCCCCGCCGCACCTGGGTGCGACGTAAGGCCGAAGGCGGGCTTACCGCTACCGAGTTCGACGGCCTGTACCGCTTGGTACGGCTGCAACTGCTCGCCAACCTGGTGTTTCATGATGCCGTTCGGGCACGCGAATGGCTGCATACTCCCAAGGCACGGCTGGGTAACGTCGCACCCATAGAGTTTGCCGCCGATTCCCTGGGCTATGACGCCGTGGAAAGCTGGTTGCATGAAATCGACCAAGGCTATTTCGCATGAGAGTCGATGGTTCCTGGCGGCCTTGGCCGTAATCAAAGACTGAGGCCCGACCCGCGGTAAACGCAAGCGCAGCCGCGGTGAACAGGAACAGGCTTTGCTGGCCATGCACCGTTGGTGCGATACAGGAGCAAACCTGGGCGTAGTTGGAAAATTCCACAACGCAGGCCAAGGAGTCTCACGAGGAGTCTCAACATGTCGCAGACAATGTTTGCTTTGCGTGCCCCTGGCATGGCACAGCCTTTGCCACCTCAAGCACCCGGCTCGAAGCCGCCCCGGCCTCCCGAAGCCAGCCCCAACGAACCCGACCCACCGGCACCGCCCGGCACCATCCCTACACCGGTGCTGCCCGGCGTGGATCCCCAGCAGACACCTGGGATAGATCGCTAGCAGCCAAGCGATAAATGCCTCTGGCACGTGAATTGCTTGGGTTCCTGACGTCAACCTCTGGCCGCCCTGGGCTTGGGGGAATTATTCAAGGAGAAACCATGAGTTTTCGTACCGGCAATCGAGATATCGCCGACGCTAGCAAGCACGTCAAGGCCAGCCTGAAGGAACTGATCGCTGGAACGGAAGAGTTGCTGCGGTCCACAGCAACGCAGAGCGGCGTCGAGGTCGACTCGGTGCGCGCGCGCCTTAAGCGGCAACTGGAAGCGGCCCGCGAACAGGCCAGGGAAGGCGAACGCATGGCTGTCGAGCGCTATCAGCGGATCTCGTCGGCAACAGATGGGTATGTGCACGAAAATGCCTGGAAAACGGTAGGCGTGGCGGTATTGCTGGGTGTCTTGGTGGGTGCCTGCCTGATGTCGGACCACTGGCGGGGCCGCGACGAATAAAGTCGCTGCACCGGGCGCGTCAGCGTTTCTGTTCGACACTGAAGCGCCAGATCAGGGCCAAGCCGCAAGCTTGCTGCTGGATTGCCCGCTCGGATCTTACCGGGCGGGCGCCAAACGCGGCGAGCTTGTATAGCCAAGCTTTCAAGGACGGCTGCACGATGCCAACCCGCAAGAACGATTCCGCCTCCACCGATAGAAAAGTTTCGCCGCAGGCCAAGGTGATTCCACCGAGACATCCCGTGGACGTCCCCAACACGCCAGCCAGGCCGAGCGCTACCACTCCCGACGAGGCCGCCGAGCAACGCCGCCCGTATGTCGATGAGCGATCGCAGTCGAACTGGGCCGATAGCGGCGCAGCCAAGCCGCGCGCAAAACGAGCCAGAACGTCCTTGCTATAGCGTAGATACGCACCTGGGTCGGCAGCCTTCAGGTTTGTGCCCGCAGGAACTCCAGCAGGGGTATTTCATGGCGGCACCGCCTCCTTCAGGGCTTGGCCGCACGCCAATCCTGGTAATAGTGCACCAGACGCGTCAGCGCGTAATTTGCGCTGGCTTGCCGTATGGCGTTGCGCCCGCCGGAAAACTGGCGTGTTTCAACATAGACGGCGGGCCGGGCATCGGCTGCCCCGGTCTTGAACAGCCAGGCGTAGCACTGGGTTCCCGCAGGAATCCCGTCATCGACATCGTCCGTTACGCCGGTATTGGCAATCGCCACGCTGGCCGGGCTATGCCGGCTGGCGCCCAAGGCCATGGCGCGGGCGACTTCCTCGCTGGTCAGGTTATAGCGCGTGAGCGTGCGCGGCTCTATGCCCAGGCATCTCTCTTTGGACTGCGGTGAATACACGACAAATGCGCAATCGAGCAGGCTGCCAGCTCCAGGAATGTCAGCCAGGGTGGCGGCAATCAGTCCGGCCGTGCAGGATTCGGCCGTCACCAGGGTGAGGCCGTGCTCTGCCATGAAGGCCGCTACGCGTTCTATCTCGTTCACTCTGTATACCGGCATGGGTAGTCGCTTGAGGTAGTCGAAAAGCAATCCACGTGCCTGGTAGCAGCCGGAACGAAGCAGGCGGTATTGTGTGTTTTTTGACTCTTGTGCTATAGATGGACGTCAACCATTCACCCTCTTTCCGAAGGCTTCACGTGTTGTTTGTTCCAGGCGCCGCTTTTCCCCTGTTTCGCTCTGCTTTTTTCGAACAAGACTCGTGATTCTCTGGCGGATCAGCAACTATTCCGATTTAAGCGGCATGGGCGGTGTTCTGCACCGCGGGCGCTGGCACAACCGTGGCAAGCCGGTAGTGTATCTGGCGCACAGTGCCGCCGGAGCCTTGCTGGAAGTGCTGGTGCACATCGAGGCCTCGCATCCTGGCGAGCTGCCACGGCACTATCAATTGCTCGAGGTCGAGCTTCCCGATGACGTGTCCACCAGCAAAGTGAGCTTGCCTGAAGGCGATGCCTGGCGCGAAGACTTCACCATTACCCGGCGCTGCGGCGACCAATGGCTGGCGCAGAACAGTTCGCTGCTGCTGCGCGTACCTTCGGCGGTAGTGGGGCGCACTTCGAATTTTCTTTTCAACCCCATGCATCAGCAGGCGTCGGCATGCCGCATTGTGTCGGCTGCGCGCTATCCCTTTGATGACAGGTTGTTTGGCGTAGGCTGAAAGCACGCTATTGACGTGAAACTGCGCAGGACCGCCAACCAGGCGATCCTGCTTTTTCCTGCTATCCCTTGCGGGACACTACCCTACACCAGCTTTACCAGCTGCTTGCCAAAGTTCTTGCCCTTGAGCAGGCCGATGAAGGCTTCGGGTGCACTGGCCAGGCCCTGGGCCACGGTTTCGCGATACTTCAGCTTGCCTTGGGCCACCAGCGCGCCCAGTTCGCCCAGGCCCTGCGGCCAAAGCTCTTGGTGATCCGAGACGATGAAGCCTTCCATCTTGAAGCGCGAGACCAGGAACATGCTCGGATTCTGGATGACACCGTAAGAGGCGCTGCCCGGCTCGTTGTTGTAGTCGGAAATCAGGCCGCATACTGCGACACGGGCAAAGGGATTGAGCCGTGAAATTACCGAGTTCAGGATGTCGCCGCCAACGTTTTCGAAGTTGCAGTCGATGCCGTTGGGGGTCGCTTCCTTCAACAACTGGTGCAATTCCTTGGCGTTGGCCGCCTGCTTGTAGTCTACGCAGGCATCAAAGCCCAGCTCGTTGACCACGTAGTCGCACTTTTCCTTGCCGCCCGCAATACCCACGGTGCGGGCGCCCTTGAGCTTGGCCAGTTGGCCCACCACGCTGCCCACGGCACCGCTGGCGGCGCTGACCACCAGCGTTTCGCCCGTCTTGGGTGCCAGGATCTTGTTCAAGCCATACCAGGCGGTCATGCCTGGCATGCCGACCGCGCCCAGGTAGGCCGACAGCGGAACCTGGCTGTCGTCCACCTTGGTCAGGCCTTCGCCACTCGAGATGGCGTATTCCTGCCAGCCCAGGTTGCCGACCACCTTGTCGCCCACCTTGAAGCCAGGGTGGCGCGATTCGACCACTTCGCCTACGGTGCCGCCACCCATCGTTTCGTTCAGCTTCTGGGGCGAGGCATAGGAGCGCGCGTCATTCATGCGGCCACGCATGTAGGGATCCAGCGACATGAAATGGATCTTGACCAGCAACTGGTTGGCGCCAGGCTGGGGCAAGGCTGCGGTTTCCAGGCGGAAGTTTTCCGCGCTGGGCCAGCCCGTGGGACGTGAAGCGAGAACAATACGTTGGTATGTGGCGGACATGGTTACCCCTTGTTCAGTTCTTGCAGGATCTCTTCAGTGTGTTGACCCGGCATAGGCGGACGGGTAGGCCGGCTGGACGGCGTGACGTTGAAACGCGGGCTGGGGCTGGGCTGGACGACGCCGTAGTCCTCGAAGAAGGTTGCGCGCGCCTGATTGTGCGGATGCTTGGGCGCATCGCTCAGGCTGAGCACCGGTGCAAAGCAGCTATCGATGTCCTGCAGGCGCTCTTCCCAGTACGCGCGCGGCTGGGCGGCGAAGGCCTGTTCCAGCAGTTGGCGCTGACGCTGCCATTGGCTGGCATCGTTGCGGTCGCCATAGACTTTGGTATCGATCTGTGCGGCTTCGACGAAGGCGGCGAAGAACTGGGGCTCGAGCGCGCCCAAGGAAATCCACTGGCCGTCTGCGCAACGGTAGGTGCCGTACTGTGCGGCGCCGCCATCCAGCAGGTTGCTGCCGCGGTCATCCTTCCAGCCGTTCGAGGCAAAGCGGCTATACATCATGGCCATCAGGCTGGCTGTGCCGTCGACGATGGCCGCGTCCACTACCTGGCCCTTGCCGGTGCTGCGAGCGCTGATGATGGCGCAGGTAAGGCCGTAGGCCAGCAGCATGCCACCGCCGCCGAAGTCGCCGACGATGTTCAGCGGCGGCACGGGCGCGTTGTCGCGCTGGCCGATGGCATGCAGGGCGCCGGTCAGGGAAATGTAGTTGATGTCATGGCCTGCGCGGGCGGCCAGCGGGCCATCCTGGCCCCAGCCCGTCATGCGGCCATAGGCCAGCTTGGGATTGGCCTTGAGGCATTCTTCCGGGCCCAGGCCCAGGCGTTCCATGACCCCCGGGCGAAAGCCTTCGATCAGGGCGTCCGCGGTGGCAACCAGCTTGAGCGCGGTGGCGCGATCGTCAGCGTTCTTCAGGTCGAGCGCGATCGAGCGCTTGCCACGGTTCAGGATGTCGGTGGACGGATCCATGCCGGGGGTGCTGCCTGCGCGGTCGATGCGAATGACATCGGCACCCTGATCCGCCAGCATCATGCCGGCGAAGGGGCCTGGGCCGATGCCGGCGAATTCGATAATGCGTACTCCGTTGAGTGGACCCATGCTAGCTCCGAGATAAGGCGGCGCACCGCCATTTTTAGGTATGAGTTAAGGCGCAGTGCAATGCGATTGCGCCAGGCACAGCAAATCGTGCCGCATTGCGGCAAAAGAAGGGCGTGGCGGGCTAGCCCGCACACGCGGGCAGTGATCAGTCGGCGACCTGGATAACGACCTTGCCGGTAACCTTGCGGTTCATCATGTCGTTGAGTGCCTGTCGCGCCTCGGACAGAGGGTAGTGCGCCGAGATGTGCGGCTTGAGCACGCCTTGTTGCACCAGGGCGAACATGTCTTTGACATCGCGCTGGAAGTTTTCCGGCTCGCGCTGCGTAAAGCTGCCCCAGAACACGCCCATCAGCGATGCGCCCTTGAGCAGGGTAAGGTTCAGCGGCAGCTTGGGGATTTCGCCATTGGCAAAACCGATGACCAGGTAGCGGCCACGCCAGCCTATGCTGCGAAACGCGGGTTCGGCATATTCGCCGCCGACGGGGTCGTAAATGACGTCGGGGCCTTTCCCGCCGGTCAGTTCCTTGACGCGTTCGCGCAGGTCTTCAGACACGTAGTTGATGGTCTCGTCCGCACCGTTGGCGCGGCAGACTTCGAGCTTTTCCGCAGTGGAAGCGGCGGCAATCACACGCGCGCCCAAGGCCTTGCCGATCTGGATGGCGGAAACGCCGACTCCGCCCGATGCGCCCAGCACCAGCAGGGTTTCGCCTTTCTTCAAGGCGGCGCGGTCTTTCAGCGCATGCCACGAGGTACCGTAGGTAAGCAGGAATGCCGCGGCCGTATCGAAACCCACGCCATCCGGCACGGGGATGGCGCGTGCCGCGGAAAGGCGCACTTTCTCGGCAAAAGCACCGTAGGTGCAAAGGCCCAGCACCTTGTCGCCGGGCTTGAGGTTGGTGACGTTGGCGCCAACGGCGCTGACTACGCCAGCCATCTCGCCACCCGGGGCGAAGGGCAGTTCGGGCTTGAACTGGTACTTGTTCTGGATGATGAGTACGTCGGGAAAGTTCACCCCGGCGGCTTTGACATCGACGATGACTTCGTCGGCACCCGGTTGGGGATCGGCAATCTCTTCCAGGACCAGGGTGTCAGGCAGTCCGTGTTCTTTGCACAGCAATGCTTTCATCAGGGTGTTCCTCCGTGGTTTTATGGAATTGCGGCGCCAGAATTGGCGCCGCAATATTTTTTTCTTAGCTCGAGTGTATCGTATCAGGCAGCCATTCCGCTGTGCCGCAGCAATGCATCGATTTTGGGTTCACGCCCGCGGAATGCCCGGAACGAATCGATGGCTGGCCGGCTACCGCCTACCGCCAGGATTTCGTGCCGGAAACGTGCGCCCACTTCCGGCAGCAGGCGAGACGCCTCGGCGCTGCCGGCGGCTTCCTCGAACGCGGCGTAAGCATCGGCCGACAAGACTTCCGCCCACTTGTAGCTGTAGTAGCCGGCGCCATAGCCGCCTGCAAAGATATGCGAGAAGCTGTGGGGCGAACGATGCCAGTCGGGCGGAATGAGCACGGCCACTTCATCGCGCACCGCCTGCAGGATGTCCATGACCGTGGCGATGTCGGCGATATCCTTGCGCTGGTGCAGCAGCATGTCAAACAGGGCGAACTCGATCTGGCGCACCGCCTGCAGTCCGCTCTGGAAATTGCGGGCGGCCAGCATGCGGGCAAAAAGATCCTTGCCTATTGGCTCGCCGGTTTGCACGTGCGAGCTGAGTTGCGTCAGGACATCGTGTTCCCAGCAGAAGTTTTCCATGAACTGCGAAGGCAGTTCGATGGCGTCCCATTCCACGCTGGAGAATGGCGAGGCGCCGGGATCATCGACTTCCGAGAGCAGGGCGTGCAGGGCATGGCCTGATTCGTGAAAGAGGGTGATGACGTCATCGTGGGTGAGCAACGAGGGCTGCTCGGCGCTGGGCGGGGCGAAGTTGCAGGTTAGAAAGACGATGGGCGTTTGCAGGCCGCGGCTGGTGCGTCGGCGATTGCGGTCCAGGTCGACCCAGGCGCCTCCTTGCTTGCCGGTGCGCGCGTATAGGTCCAGGTACATATGGCCTAGCAGCGCGCCATCGGGATTCTCGACGCGCACCAGGCTGACATCGGGGTGCCAGACGGACGCGGTGGTGGTGCGCATGCGCACGCCAAAGAGCTTTTCCACCACATCGAACAAGCCCGCCAGCACGCGCGGCTGCGGGAAGTAGCGCTTGACCTCGTCTTCTGAATAGTCGTAGCGCTCGGTGCGCAGGCGTTCGGACACAAAGCCCACGTCCCAGGGCTCGAGTTTTTCCATGCCCAGGCGATCGCGGGCAAACTCACGCAATTCCTGCAGATCCTGGCCGGCATGGCTCTTGGCGCGAGCCGCCAGGTCGCGCAGGAATTCCAGCACTTTCTCGGGCGACTCGGCCATGCGGGTCTGCAACTGCTGGCCGGCAAAGTTCGCAAAGCCCAGCATGCCGGATTCTTCGGCGCGCAGGGCCAGCAGCTTCTCGATCAAGGCTGAGTTGTCGTAGCGGGCGTCGCCCGTGTCCGATGCGCGTGTGCCGTAGGCGCGGTACAGCCGGGCGCGCAAGTCGGCATTTTCGGCGTACTGCATGACGGGGATGTAGCACGGCGCCTGCAGCGTCAGCTTCCAGCCGGTCTTGGCATCGGCTTGGGCGCCGGCGCTGGCTGCCGCCAGTACATCCGCGGGAATGCCGGCCAGTTCGGCTTCGTTTTCGATATACAGGGCATAGGCATCGGTGGCGTCCAGCACGTTTTCCGAGAACTTCTGCGAAACCTGGGCTTGCTGGTCGGAAATTTCGGCGAAGCGCTCGCGCTGGTCGGCGGGCAGTTCCACCCCGCTCAGGCGAAAGTCGCGCAGCGCGAGTTCGATGATGCGCTGGCGCGTAGGAGACAAGGCGGCAAAGCCGGCATCATCGTGCAGCCGGCGGTACTGCTGGTACAAACCTTCGTGCAGGCCAACCCAGGTGGCGAATTCGGTGATTTTCGGCAGGGCTTCGTTATAGGCCGCGCGCAGTTCGGGCGTGTTGACCACGGCGTTCAGGTGGCCCACGGCCGACCAGGCACGCCACAGCGGTTCGCTGGCGTCGTCCAGGGGGTCGATCACGGCTGCCCAGGTAGGGGGCAGCGCCGGGTCGGCGGCGTGGTCGACCGCAGTGCGGGCAGCGGCAAGCAAGGATTCGATGGCGGGCGCCACGTGGCCAGGCTGGATGGCGGCGTAGTCTTGCAGTTCGCCGATATTGAGCAGGGGGTTGGTCATGCGTCTGGCCTGAAATGATTGCGGTTACATACAGCTTGGGGTGGCGGGGCGAAAAACAAGCCCCGCCCTCGCGCGATCAGGCTGTCAGCGAGCGTTCCGCGGCTTCCAGGGTGTTGACCAGCAGCATGGCGATGGTCATGGGGCCCACGCCGCCGGGCACGGGGGTAATCGCCCCCGCTACCTCTTTGGCCGTGGCGAAATCGACGTCGCCGCAAAGCTTGCCGTCGGCGCCGCGGTTGATGCCCACGTCGATCACGACCGCGCCAGGCTTGATCATGCTGCCATTGACGATGCCGGGCTTGCCGGTAGCCACCACCAGCACGTCGGCGCGACGGGTGTGCGCAGCCAGGTCGCGGGTCTTCGAATTGCACAGGGTGACCGTGGCGCCGGCCTGCAGCAAGAGCATGGCCATGGGCTTGCCCACGATGTTGCTGGCTCCCACGATGACCGCTTCGGCGCCGCGCAGGACCAGCCCTTCCTGTTGCTCGAGCATCTTCATCACACCGTAGGGCGTGCAGGGCACGACTTGCGGCTGGCCGGTCATGAGCATGCCGGCGTTCGAGATGTGAAAACCGTCGACATCCTTGGCCGGTGCGATGGCTTCGATCACGGTATGCGAAGACAGGTGCGGCGGCAGGGGCAGTTGCACCAGGATGCCATGTACCGTGGGGTCGTTGTTCAGGGCATCGATGCGGGCCAGCAGCTGCTGCTCGGTAAGGTCGGCGGGCAACTGTTCAAGCACGGAATGAAAGCCGGCTTCTTCGCAGGCTTTGACCTTGTTGCGCACGTACACCTGCGAGGCCGGGTCGGCGCCAACCAGTAACACGGCCAGGCCGGGTTTGAGTCCGTGCTGTTTTGCCAGTTGCGCTGCACGTTCGGCCGCCTGGGTACGGATGATGCGGGCCAGTTCGGTGCCGTTGATGATGCGCGCGCTCATGAGGTGGGTATTCCTTGGAAATATGAATGAAAAAAGTGCCGCCGCAGCGGCTGGGTAAAGATCAGGCGTCGGCCTTGCTGAGGGCGACCTTCATCAGGTCGGCTACCGTGGCAACCTGGAGTTTTTCCATGATATTGGCACGGTGGGCTTCGACGGTCTTGATGCTGATGCCCAGGTCATCGGCAATTTGCTTGTTCAGGCGCCCGGCGACGATGCGCTCGAGCACTTGCTGTTCGCGCGAGGTCAGGCGGGCCAGCATCGCTTCGCGATCGCGCCGGTTGGCTGCTTCGGCCGCTTGTTCGTGGGCCCGCTCGAACATCTTGGCCACGATCACCCGCAGATCGGTATCGTTAAAGGGTTTTTCGATGAAATCGACGGCTCCCTTCTTGATGGTCGAGACTGCCATGGGTACGTCGCCGTGGCCGGTGATAAAGACGATGGGCAAGGGGATATGGCGTGCCAACAGGTGTTCCTGAAGCTCCAGTCCGCTCATGCCCGGCATGCGCACGTCGACGATCAATACGCCCACGGAGCTCGGATCATAGGCTACCAGAAAGGCTTCCGCGCTTTCAAAGGCCCTGACCCGATAGCCGTTGGCCTCAAGCAGCCAGCGCAAGGAATCACGTACCGCTTCGTCATCGTCAACGATAAAAACTGTGTTCGACGGTGCTGAGGTTCTCATGCGTCGTGCTCCTTATTGGTAAAAGCCAGTGCCGGTACATTGCCGGTTTCGGTTTCGTTATCGATGTCTTCATTTACTTTGGGCAGGGCTGCCACCCACGGTAAGGTGAAGCAGAAAATAGTACCGCCTCCGGGATTGGGTGTTGCCCACAGGCGGCCATGGTGAGATTCAATAATAGTGCGGCAGATGTTCAGCCCCATGCCCATGCCTTCTGACTTGGTGCTGAAAAAAGGTTCGAACAAACGGGCCGGATCCATGCCGCCCAAGCCGTGGCCGTGGTCAATCACCGCCACTTCGAGCTGGTCGTGACGGCGATTGACGCTGACCACGACTTCGCGCTTTTGCGCATCGGCCATGGCGTCCATGCCGTTTTTGATCAGATTGAGCAGCACTTGCTCGATCAGGATGGGGTCGGCCATGACTTCGGGCAGCTCGGCAGGCAGTTGCTTGATGATCTCGATGCGCCGCTTGTCGGCGTCGATTTCGGCAAAGCCCACGGCATTGTCGATGATGGCACCGATTTCCACCCGTTGGCGGCGTGGCTCGCTGCGTTTGACGAATTCGCGGATGCGCCGGATGATGAGACCGGCGCGTTCGGCCTGCGCCGCGGCTTTTTCCAGCGCGGGAAGCAGTTGTTCGGGGTTGACCTTGCCGGCGCGCACCAGGGCTACCGCACCCATGCTGTAGTTGGCGATCGCGGTCAGCGGCTGGTTCAGTTCGTGCGCCAGGGACGAGGCCATCTCGCCCATGGTGATCAGGCGGCTGGTGATCTGGATTTTTTCCTGCTGCAAGAGCGAGGCGTCTTCCTGGGCCCGGCGCTCGGTGATGTCGCGCGCCACCTGCATGCGCACGCGGCGCCCGTCGGTCCAGGCCAGCATCCTGTGGTGCACCTCGAACCAGCGCTTGACCGACGGCGAATAAACCTCGACGCCTTCCTCGGTATAGCGGCCGCGCCGGCCAGCCAGCAACTGGCCGTGGCCGGCTGCCTGCGAGCCGAAGATCCGGCGATAGGTTTTATTGGCAAAGAGCAATTCCAGCCCCTGCGGGCCGTCGGCGGTAACCGAGATGGCGTCGTCCAGGCCTTCCAGCACGGTCATGAAGCGCTCGTGTGCGGCGGCCAGGGTTTCGCGTATGCGCTTGGATTCGGTAATGTCGGTCAGCGAGGTCATCCAGCCGGTTTGCACGCCGTGGCGATCAACCAGGGGGGAAACATACATGCGGGTGGTCAGGCGAGAGCCGTCGCGGCGCTGGGCCTGCATTTCCAGGCCGCTGGTGGGAGAGTTGCCGGCCAGCAGCATGGTCATCATCCGCTGGTGCGCCGCATGCTGGCCCGGCACCCAATAGGGAAAGGGCGGCGTGCGCCCGATCAGATCGGATTCGTTCCAGCCTATCAGGCGGCAAAACGCCGGGTTCACGTAGGTAATGCGCCCGTCCATATCGAGCACCCGCATGCCGGTCAACATCGAGTTTTCCATGGCCCGGCGAAATGCGGTTTCCGCGATCAGCGCGGTTTCAGCGCGTTGGCGAAAGCGGGTATGGCGCCATAGCGTCAGCAGGCTCCAGATAATGATCAGCGACAGTGATGCCACGATCCACAGCAGGGTGCGGTGCGAAGTTTGCGTCAGCGCCAGATACGGGTCTTCCAGCCTTTCGAGCCAGACGATGACCGCAGCCATGACGCCGAACAGCGCGGCGAGCGCGATCATCGGAGCCAGCCAATACAGGTGGCGCCGGCCTTTTTCGTGGAAGCCGGGATGAGAGCCGGGAAGGTGTTGTCTAGCCATAAGTTGGAGTGTAATTCGCCGCGCTGTTTTTTTATTCCACATTATGAAATGTTGCGTCGCAATATGAAATATAGTTTGCTTCGAAGTGAGTCCTCCCTCTAGAATCCCTTCATCCGCACACACGCCTGGAGACTGTTCAATGTCCGCGCTTCCCGCATCCGTCGAAGACGACGACTCCCAAGAAACCCAGGAATGGCTTGAAGCCCTGGAAGCCGTATTAGACCGGGAAGGCCCGCAGCGCGCGCACTTCCTGCTTGAACGCCTGGTCGACCTGGCCCGCCGCTCCGGCGCCAGCATCCCGTTCAAGGCCAATACCGCCTACGTCAACACGATTCCCCCCCATCTTGAAGCGCCGTCGCCCGGCCGCCACGATCTGGAAGAGCGCATACGCTCCTACGTGCGCTGGAACGCGATGGCCATGGTGGTGAAGGCCAACCGCCATTCGCCCCCCGATGGCGGGGACCTGGGCGGCCACATCGCCTCGTTCGCGTCGGTGGCTACCATGATAGGCACTGGCCAGAACCATTTCTGGCATGCGGAAACCGAAGAGCACGGCGGCGACCTGGTGTATTTCCAGGGCCATTCCTCGCCTGGCATCTATGGCCGCGCCTTTCTTGAAGGCCGCCTGACCGAAGAGCAACTGGACAACTTCCGCCAGGAAGTCGACGGCAAGGGCCTGTCGTCCTATCCGCACCCCAAGCTCATGCCGGATTTCTGGCAGTTCCCGACGGTGTCGATGGGCCTGGGCCCGATGATGGCGATCTACCAGGCACGTTT
Source organism: Verticiella sediminum (assembly GCA_040392445.1). Taxonomy (GTDB): domain Bacteria; phylum Pseudomonadota; class Gammaproteobacteria; order Burkholderiales; family Burkholderiaceae_B; genus Verticiella; species Verticiella sediminum_A. The sequence continues at coordinate 12,251 of JBEBVZ010000036.1, read as the reverse complement.
CCTGAAGTACCTGCATGCCCGCGGCCTGGCCGACACCAGCAAGCGCAAGGTCTGGGTGTTCTGCGGCGACGGCGAAATGGACGAGCCCGAATCCTTGGGCGCCATCAGCCTGGCGGCCCGCGAAAAGCTCGACAACCTGATTTTCGTCGTCAACTGCAACCTGCAGCGCCTGGATGGCCCGGTGCGCGGCAACGGCAAGATCATCCAGGAACTCGAAGGCGACTTCCGCGGCAGCGGCTGGAACGTCATCAAGCTGATCTGGGGCGGCTATTGGGATCCACTGCTCGCGCGCGACAAGGAAGGCATCCTGCGCAAGGTCATGGATGACACCGTCGACGGCGAATACCAGGCCTACAAGGCCAATAACGGCGCCTTTGTGCGCGAACAGTTCTTTGGCAAGCACCCCAAGCTGCTTGAAATGGTCAGCCGCATGACCGACGAAGACGTCTGGCGACTGAATCGCGGCGGTCATGACCCCCACAAGGTATATGCCGCGTTTCATAGCGCGGTGAACCATGCCGGGCAACCCACGGTGATCCTGGCCAAGACCATCAAGGGCTATGGCATGGGCCATGTCGGCGAGGCCAAGAACCCCACCCACCAGCAAAAGAAGCTGGACATCGGGTCGATTCGCGAGTTTCGCGATCGCTTCAATATCCCTGTGCCCGACGACAAGCTCGAAGACCTGCCGTACTACATGCCGCCGGGCGATTCTCCGGAAATGCAGTACATGCTCGAGCGCCGGCATGCCCTGGGCGGCTTTCTGCCCAAGCGCCGCGAGCGGGCCGACGAATCGCTTGCGGTGCCGGATCTCTCGGCATTCCAGGCCATACTCGAGCCCACCGCCGAAGGCCGGGAAGTTTCCACAACCCAGGCCTTTGTGCGCGTCCTGACGCAATTGCTGCGCGACAAGCAGCTTGGCCCGCGGGTCGTGCCCATCGTGGCCGACGAATCGCGCACTTTCGGCATGGAAGGCATGTTCCGCCAGATCGGCATCTATGCGCCCGAAGGCCAGAAGTACACACCGGTGGATAAAGACCAGGTGATGTACTACAAGGAAGCCGCCAACGGGCAGATCCTGCAGGAAGGTATCAACGAAGCGGGCGCATTCAGTTCCTGGATCGCGGCTGCCACCTCGTATTCCACCAACAACCGCATCATGGTGCCGTTCTACATCTACTACTCGATGTTCGGTTTCCAGCGCGTGGGCGATCTGGCCTGGGCGGCGGGCGATATGCAGGCGCGCGGCTTCCTGCTGGGCGGCACATCGGGGCGCACCACGCTCAACGGCGAAGGCCTGCAGCATGAAGACGGCCACAGCCACCTGCTGTCCAGCACGATTCCCAACTGCGTGTCGTACGACCCCACCTATGCGCATGAAGTGGCGGTCATCATCCAGCACGGCATGAAGCGCATGGTCGAGCATCAGGAAAACGTCTATTACTACCTGACCCTGCTCAACGAGAACTATGCCCAGCCCGGCCTGAATACCGGCGACGAAGACGGCATCATCCGCGGCATGTACCTGCTCAAGCGCGGCGGCGTGAAGGGCAGTGCCACGGCGCCGCGCGTGCAGCTCATGGGGTCGGGCACCATCCTGCGCGAGGTGATCGCGGCCCAGGAACTGCTGCAGGCCGACTGGGGCGTAGCGGCCGATGTCTGGAGCGTAACCAGCTTTACCGAGCTGCGCCGCGACGGCATGGATTGTGAACGCCACAACCTGCTGCATCCGGAAGCTGCCAAGCCCCAGGTTCCATACGTGGCCAAGCTGCTGGCCGACCAGCCCGGCCCGATCGTGGCATCGACCGACTACATGAAGATCTTTGCCGAGCAAATCCGCGCCTACCTGCCGCGTGGGCGTGAGTACCGTGTGCTGGGCACCGATGGTTTCGGCCGGTCCGACTACCGCTCGAAGCTGCGCGAGCACTTCGAGGTGGATCGCCACTTCGTGGTGTTGTCTGCCTTGCGTGCCCTGGCCGACGAAGGCAAGATGCCTCTCAAGGCGGTTGCCGATGCCATCAAGAAGTACGGCATCAATCCGGAAAAAGCCAACCCGCACCACGCCTGATCAAGGAACCGAGGCATGAGCCAGCTAGTAGAACTCAAGGTACCGGACATCGGCGATTTCAAGGAAGTCGAGGTCATCGAGGTGCTGGTCGCCGTAGGCGACACCATCAGCGTCGAACAAAGCCTGATTACGGTCGAGTCCGACAAAGCGTCGATGGAGATTCCCGCCGCACAGGGCGGGGTCGTCAAGTCGCTGAAAATCAAGGTCGGCGACAAGATCGCCGAAGGCAGCGTCATGCTCGAGCTCGAACCCGCTGCCGCCCCGGCAGCGCAAGAGCCGCAGCCGCAAAAGGCGCAGCCAACGCAGCAGCAAGAGCCACAGGAAAAACCGGCATCCGAAGACGATGCCGCTCAAGCGCAGCCAACCCAGGCCGAAGCGCCCGAGAAGTCCGCCGCCAGCACCGTCACAGCGGGCACCGCGCCGCGCAGCGATTCGCCCGCCGGCCAGGCTGCCAGGACGATGCCGGTGGTGCCGGCCGCCGCCACCGACAGTGCCGTGCCGGTGCCGCATGCATCGCCCTCGGTGCGCAAGTTTGCCCGCGAGCTGGGCGTGGATCTGCACAAGGTGCGCGGCACCGGCGCCAAGCAGCGCATCACGCAGGACGATGTCAGAGCCTTCGTGAAAAGCGCGTTGGCCGGGGAAAGCCCATCGGCGGCGGGTGGCGCCGACGGCGCGGCCCTGGGCCTCTTGCCCTGGCCCAAGATCGACTTCAGCAAGTTCGGCCCGGTAGAAACCAAGGCGCTTAGCCGCATCCAGAAAATATCCGGGGCCAACCTGCATCGCAACTGGGTGATGATTCCTCACGTTACCAATAACGACGAGGCCGACATCACCGAGCTCGAAGCCCTGCGGGTACAACTGAACCGCGAGAACGAGAAATCCGGCATCAAGGTAACCATGCTGGCCTTCCTGATCAAGGCGGTGGTGGCTACGCTCAAGAAATTTCCCCAGTTCAATGCATCGCTGGACGGCGAAAACCTGGTCTTCAAGCAGTACTACCACATCGGTTTTGCCGCCGATACGCCCAACGGGTTGATGGTGCCGGTGATACGCGATGCCGACAAAAAGGGCGTGCTCGATCTGGCCGAGGAAACCTCGGCGCTGGCGAAAAAAGCCCGCGACGGCAAGCTCACGCCCGCTGAAATGCAGGGCGGCTGCTTTTCGATCTCATCGCTGGGCGGTATCGGCGGTACGCACTTCACACCCATCATCAATGCGCCCGAAGTGGCCATCCTGGGTGTGTCGCGCTCGTTCCAGAAACCGGTATGGGACGGCAAGGCCTTCGTGCCGCGCCTGACGCTGCCGCTGTCGCTGTCCTACGATCACCGTGTTATCGACGGAGCCCTGGCGGCGCGCTTCAATGCCCACCTGGGTTCGCTGCTGGCCGACTTCCGTCGTATCGTCCTCTAGGAGCCGTTCATATGAGCAATACGGTGGAAGTCAAAGTCCCCGACATCGGTGATTTCAAAGAGGTCGAGGTCATCGAGGTGCTGGTCGCCGTGGGCGACACGATCGAGCTCGAGCAAAGCCTGGTTACGGTCGAGTCCGACAAGGCGTCGATGGAGATCCCGGCGTCGCACGCCGGCGTCATCAAGGCGCTGAAAGTGAAAGTGGGCGACAAGGTGGCAGAAGGCTCGGTGCTGCTGGTGCTCGAGGCGGCTGAAAGCGAAGAGGCCAAGCCTGCGGCGGCCCCAGCCCCGCAGGCATCCGAGAGCCAGCCGGCCCAGGCGAAAACCGCAGCTGCGCCGGCTGCTGCGCCCAGCACGGCTGCGGCCGCTGCCAGCTATGCCGGCCAGGCCGATATCGAATGCGACGTGGTGGTGCTGGGTGCGGGCCCTGGCGGCTATTCGGCCGCCTTCCGGGCCGCCGACCTGGGGCTGTCTGTCGTGCTGGTCGAGCGTTACGACACCCTGGGCGGCGTGTGCCTGAACGTGGGCTGCATTCCCTCGAAAGCCCTGTTGCACACGGCCGCGGTAATCGACGAAGCCCGCGCGCTGGCCGCGCATGGCGTCACCTTTGGCGAACCGAAAATCGACATCGACGGTTTGCGCAAGTTCAAGGACGGGGTCGTGGGCAAGCTCACGGGTGGCCTGGCCGCCATGGCCAAGATGCGCAAGGTTACCGTTCTGCAGGGCGAGGGCAAGTTCCTTGGCCCCAACCATCTTGCCGTGCAGGGCAAGGACAGCAAGACGGTCGGATTCAAGAACGCCGTCATTGCGGCCGGCAGCCAGTCGGTAAAGCTGCCCTTCATGCCAGACGACGAACGGGTGGTGGATTCTACCGGCGCCTTGCAGTTGCGCGGTATTCCCAAGAAGATGCTGGTGGTGGGCGGGGGCATCATCGGCCTGGAAATGGGGACGGTGTATTCCACCCTGGGCGCGCGCCTGGACGTAGTGGAAATGCAGGACAGCCTGATGCTGGGCGCCGACCGTGACCTGGTGAAAGTCTGGCAGAAAATGAATGCCAAACGCTTTGACAATGTCATGCTGAACACCCGCACGGTATCGGCGCAAGCGCGTGAAGACGGGATCTGGGTCGGTTTCGAAGGCGAGGGCGCGCCAAAAGAGCCACAACGCTACGATCTGGTCCTGCAGGCTGTGGGCCGCTCGCCCAACGGTAAAAAAATCGACGCCGACAAGGCGGGAGTGGCGGTCACCGAGCGCGGCTTCATTGAAGTCGATAGCCAGATGCGCACCAACGTGCCGCATATTTTCGCCATCGGCGATATCGTGGGCCAGCCTATGCTGGCGCACAAGGCCGTGCACGAAGGCCATGTGGCGGCCGAAGCGGCCGCCGGCGAAAAGTCGCACTTCGATGCCCGGGTAATCCCTTCGGTCGCCTACACCGATCCGGAAATAGCCTGGGTGGGCTTGACCGAAGACGAGGCCAGGCAGCAGGGCGTCAAGGTCAAGAAAGGGCTGCTGCCCTGGAATGCTTCCGGCCGTGCCATTGCCAATGGCCGCGACGAAGGCTTTACCAAGCTGCTGTTCAGCGAGGAAACCGGCCGTATCGTGGGCGGTGGCATCGTGGGCACGCATGCCGGCGATCTCATCAGCGAAGTGGCCCTGGCCATAGAAATGGGTGCCGATAGCGTGGACATCGGTAAAACCATACATCCTCACCCCACGCTGGGCGAGTCCGTGGGCCTGGCGGCCGAGGCCGCCGATGGCCATTGCACCGATCTGCCGCCGGTACGCAAGAAGTGATGGCGCGCGCGCCGGCAGTGGCAGCGCTTGCGTTGGCGCTTGCCGGTTGCGCCGTTAGCGGCATCGATAGGGATGCCGCCAGCGGGCAGGGGCTGCCTGCTGGATTCGTCTATGCGGCAGAGCAGGTGACAGGGCTCAAGGAAGAGATGCGGTATTTCGGCAGCAACAATTTTGTTGGCCGGCCGATAGACGCTTATCTTGCGCCGCGCTGCATCCTGTCTGGCCCGGCTGCCCAGGCGCTGATGCGGGCGCAGCTGCGGCTTGACGACTTTGGCCTGGGTGTGAAGGTTTTTGATTGCTACCGGCCGCAGCGCGCCGTGGCGCATTTTGCACGCTGGGCCCAGGATCTGTCCGATGTGGCCCGCAAAGCGGACTACTACCCGCAAGTCGATAAAACCCGTTTGTTCGAAGACGGCTATATCGCCGAACGCTCGGGGCATTCGCGCGGTTCTACGCTGGACCTGACGCTGGTCGACGCGGCTACCGGCACCGAGCTGGACATGGGCACCGGGTTCGATCTGTTCAGCCCTTCGTCATGGCCGGGCGCAGACGACATGACGGCCCAGCAGCGCGCCAATCGCATGCTGCTGCAAGCCGTGATGCGGGACACGGGCTTCAAGCCCTATCCCCAGGAGTGGTGGCATTTCACACTGGCCCAAGAGCCGTATCCCGACATCTATTTCGATTTCGACGTGCGCTAGCCTGTTGCGGTTCAGCCGGGTTTGCGCGGCACCACGCAGGCCGAGGCGCGCTTGGCCTTGGCGCGTGCCTCGTCGATGTTCGCGGCGGTAGCCAGGGCCACGCCCATGCGGCGTTTGCGAAACGACTCGGGCTTGCCGAACAGGCGGATATCGGTGCCGGGCTCGGCCAGCGCTTGCGCGACCCCATCGAACACGACGTCGTCGGCTTCGATGCCGCCATAGATGACACTGCTGGCGCCGGGCTGGCGCAAGCTGGTGTCCACCGGCAGGCCCAGGAAGGCTCGCGCATGCAGCTCGAATTCGTTCTGCACCTGGGTGGCCAGGGTGACCATGCCAGTGTCGTGCGGACGTGGGCTGACTTCCGAGAACCACACCATGTCGCCGGCGACGAATAGCTCGACGCCGAAGATACCCAGGCCGCCCAGCTCGCTGGTGACCTTTTGGGCGATCTCGCGCGCGCCTTCAAGCGCCTTGGCCGACATGGGTTGCGGCTGCCAGCTTTCGACGTAATCGCCGTCGACCTGGACATGGCCTATGGGTTCGCAGAACTGGGTGACGACGTTGCCGCTGGCGTCTTGTGCACGTACGGTCAGCAGTGTGATTTCATAGTCGAACTGGATGAAGCCTTCAACGATGACCCGGCCTGCGCCCACCCGGCCGCCGGCTTGGGCGTAATCCCAGGCGGCGGCCACGTCGCCTGGGCCGTCGAGCTTGGATTGGCCCTTGCCCGACGAGGACATCACGGGCTTGACCAGGCAGGGGTAGCCGATGGCATCGGCGGCGGCCTGCAGTTCGGCCAGCGTATCGGCAAATTGGTATGGCGAGGTCGCCAGGCCCAGCTCTTCGGCCGCCAGGCGCCGGATACCTTCGCGGTTCATGGTGAGGTTTACCGCGCGCGCCGTAGGCGTGACGCACGCCACGCCGTCGCGTTCCAGCTCGACCAGCATGCCGGTGGCGATGGCCTCGATTTCGGGCACGACGATATGCGGGTTTTCGGCCACGATCAAGGCGCGCAAGGCTGCTGCATCGGTCATGGGCACGACGTGCGAGCGATGCGCTACCTGGTGTCCGGGCGCGTTGGCATAGCGATCCACCGCGATCACTTCGACACCCAGCCGTTGCAGGGCGATGATGACTTCCTTGCCGAGTTCGCCGGAACCCAGGAGCATGACGCGAAGCGCGGAAGGTGACAGGGGTGTGCCAGGCACGAATCGGATGGGATCGGTCATGTCGAAAGCTCAGTCGGACGAAACCGCGATTTTACGCGAGCACGCGGTTCCGGGGCCAAGTCCGGCGCGGTCTTGCCCGCCTGCTGCCTTGTGTCAAAATGCCTGTTCAGACAAATCAGGAGACATCATGCAGCAGGCCAGCGCATCCGCGTTTTCGAACGAGACATTCACCGCCGACGAAATGTTCGAGTCGCTCTTGAACGAGCGCTATAGCTGTCGCGGTTATCTTGCGCGCGAAGTGCCGCAGGAAACCATCGAGCGCATCCTTGGCCTGGCCCAGCGCACGGCCTCATGGTGCAATTCCCAGCCCTGGCAGGTACTCATTACACGCGGCGAGGCTACGGAAAAATTCCGCAAGGCCATGGTAGAGCAAGTCGCTACGCAGGCGGCCAGCCCCGATTTCGAGTTCCCGGCCCAATACACCGGAGCCTACCAAGAGCGCCGTCGTGAATGCGGCTTTCAGCTGTACGAGGCGGTGGGGGTGGCCCGAGGCGACCGCGAGGCCTCGCGCCGCCAGGCCATGGAAAATTTCAGCTTCTTTGGCGCGCCGCATGTAGCCATCATCACCAGTGAAGCCGATCTGGGCATCTACGGCGCGGTGGATTGCGGCGCCTATGTCAGCAATTTCCTGCTGGCCGCGCAAAGTTGCGGAGTCGCCAGCATTGCGCAAGCGGCGCTGGCCGGTCATTCGGCTTTCATCCGCCAGCATTTCAACATTCCGGACAACCGCCGCGTCGTGTGTGGCATTTCGTTTGGTTTTGCCGATGCACAGCACGCCGCCAACCAGTTTCGAACGAATCGGGCCAGCCTGGCCGAGACGGTAACCTTTCACTCCAAATAAGCACCGCCGCCTGCCCGTGCCGGCCCATGACCCGGGCCGGCACGGGCAGGCGGCAAAATGCCCGACGCATACTGGCGCTACACTGGGCGGCTTCGTCGGCATGGACGTGCCCTTGTCGACATACGGCAGTCATAGCTTTTATAGGGTAAGTATGAAGATCACGGTATTCGGCACAGGCTATGTTGGCCTGGTTACGGGAGCCTGCCTGGCCGAGGCTGGCTATCACGTCATGTGCGTGGATGTGGATGCCGGCAAGATCGAAAAGCTGCGGCAGGGCATCGTTCCGCTGTTCGAGCCGGGTCTTGAGGATCTTGTCCGGGAAAACGGCAAGAGCGGGCGCCTGGTATTTACGACGTCGGCCAGCGAAGGCGTGGAGTTTGGCGAATGCATCTATATCGCCGTGGGCACGCCTCCGGACGAGGATGGCTCGGCCGATCTGCGGCATGTGCTGGCGGTGGCCGCATCCATAGGCGAGCACATGGCCGATGGCAAGCTGGTCATCAACAAGTCCACCGTGCCGGTGGGCACGGCCGACCTGGTGCGCGACGCGATTGCCCAGCGGCAGTCGCAGCGGGCAGTGCAGTACGAGTTCGACGTGGTGTCCAATCCCGAATTCCTGAAGGAAGGTTCGGCGGTACGCGATTTCATGCGGCCTGACCGCATCGTCATCGGAAGCACCAGCCGCAAGGCCACCGATGCCATGCAGCAGTTGTACGCGCCTTTCAATCGCAACCACGACCGCATCGTCGTCATGGATCCGCGTTCGGCCGAGCTTACCAAGTATGCCGCCAACGCCATGCTGGCCACCAAGATCAGCTTCATGAACGAAGTGGCCAACCTGGCGGATCTGCTGGGTGCCGATATCGAGAATGTGCGCGTGGGCATAGGGTCCGATCCGCGCATCGGCTATCACTTCATCTACGCCGGCTGCGGTTATGGCGGATCATGTTTTCCCAAGGATGTCAGCGCCTTGCGGCGGATCGCCCGCGATGCCGGCTACGACGCGCCTTTGCTGCAGGCCGTGGAAACCGTGAATCAACACCAGAAGCAGCGCCTGTACGAAATGGTCGTCAAGCACTTTGACGGCGAACAGAATCTGCGCGGCAAGACTCTTGCCGTCTGGGGGCTGGCGTTCAAGCCCAATACCGACGATATGCGCGAGGCTCCCAGCCGAGCCCTGATCGAAGCCCTGTGGGCCGCAGGCGCCAAGGTGCAGGCGTTCGATCCCGAGGCCATGGCCGAAGCGCAGCGCATCTATGGGCTGCGCGACGACTTCCTGCTCGCGGGCACCAAAGAGGCCGCCGCAAGAGGGGCCGACGCTCTGGTCATCTGCACCGAATGGAAGGGTTTCATGGCGCCGGACTTCGACTACCTGAAGCAGGCCTTGCATGAAGCCGTGATTTTTGACGGCCGCAATCTATACGATCCTGCACGGCTTGAAAGCCTGGGTTTTCACTATTACGGCATCGGCAGAGGACGCCGCAATTCCAGTATGTCGAAATCCGATTCATAAGGCGGTTGCGGAAATTCCAGGCGCATGTGGGTAACCGAAACCGGGATCAGGTAGCCGACCTGGTTGCGCTCAGGACTATGGCCATATCTGGGCGGACTGGTTTCGTTGCCCAGGGCCTGGGCGCCCACATAGCCCAGCTTGGTTTCACCGATGTCGTAGAAAGTGCCGGCGGTGCGTTGCGAGCCGCTGAGCTTTTCCAGGTGCAGGCCGGCGCTGTCGTCGATGATGCGGCAGCGAAAGCTGGCATAGATGGCCAGGGGCAGCTCCCGCTTGCGGGCCAGCTTGAGCGTTCGGCAATTCCAGTCGCCGGCCAGATCGGCTGGCGCAATGTCGCTGGCCGAGCCGGCCAGGACGCTTTCCAGCACAAGCAGATCGGCTTGACTGGCATGTTCGCGCACATATTTCAGCGTGGCCCGGCGCACGGGTTCATAGCGCGAAAGCCGATCGCGATCGGTGGTGCTCAGCATGTCGGGAAACGGGCCGTCGGCTACCGCGCCGGTGCTGGCAAGCAGTAAACCGGCCATCAGGGCGCCAGCGGCTTTGCCAGCCAGGGATCGTGCCAAGGGCTTGCAGATATTCGCCAACTTCATGGGTGCAGTCTCCGGCAGTGGCCGTGGTTGTGCGCAGCCATGCCGGCCGGCCAAACGCAAATCAGGCGCCATACGCATGCGTCGTGCCAAAAAATTGCGGCGGCGTGGCGACAAGAGCCCCATAGGACTGCTGCAGCAGCTTTTCCAGTCTGGACATGGACAGGGGCTTGGACAGTATTTGAACGCCGTCGGGCAGGCCGCCACGGTCCAGGATATCGTCGTTCGTCAAGGCCGACACGACCAGCAACTGCGCGTCGCGGGATTCCGGCGCTTCCTTGAGCGCCCGTATCATGCGGAATCCGTCGAGTCCGGGCAGATTAAGATCGGCGATGATGACATGCGGGTGGAACTGGCCAATACGGACCAGGCCTGAATAGCCATCGGATGCGGTTTTGATATCGACTGGAAAGGGCAGACTGCAGACGGCAAGCTCGTACATGGCTTGCAGGTGCGGGTCATCTTCCACTATCACCAGGCGCATGGTGATGCCCTGCGTATCGGTGGCAAGGGGGGTGGTCTGTTCATTGCGCTTGCGCAAGAGTTCGTTGATCGAACTCTTGACGATGCGGCGGTGCCCACCTTGCGTCTTCCATGCCTGCAAGGCTCCGGCTTCCACCCACAGCTGTATGGTCCGCACGGAAACACCTATCAGGGCGGCGGCCTCTTTCGTTGAAACGAACTCTCCCTCAACCGGATTCACGAGTTACTTCTCCATTTCGAGGAACTGCGGCGGATCAAGGGATGCTGTTGCCGATTTTGCAGCTTTTTTGGACAAACCGACCCTATTTATTACTATTTTTATCAAGCTCAGAGTGTAATGTATCAAAAACTGATCGAGGATATGCGTAGCAGGCAAGGCTGTGCGCATGCGCGGCGGTTGTCCGTTCCAGGGTAGCGAGGCAACACGGCTGCGAAACCTGTGCCGGCTGCCTTGAATGATGCCGTGTCGGCCTTGGTGGTGGTGACAAAAAAGGGCTAGTTCTTCCGGTTATATACAACCGGACTGCCTAATGCTGACATGTGCCGGATTTTGTCTGATAGAGCATGGCAAATGGCCAAATCCGCGTAAAACCCGGCCGAACACCTCGTTAGCGGCCCGCCTAGTCTCCCAAGTCCTTGTGGCAGCACGATTTGTTCGTCGTAGTCCTGTGCTCCGGCTTGCATTGCATCTGGCAGAACTACTCCATCTTCCCGATGCCTGCACCGGCGGAAATCCTCTAACTTAGCCAGTGAGACACAGGTGTTACAACCTTCACCAGCCATCCTTCTTGCCGTCTGAATAGCGGCAGGGAACCTGTTCGGCCGTGTCTTCCGCCAATCACGGAGCCTCCGAAAACATGTATGCCGCAGCATTGATCGACCATCATCCAATACTGCGCCTCGGGCTTGCTCGCATCCTGAGCAATATAGCCACTATTCGGGAAGTACGTACCTATGATCCCGAGTACCTCGCAACCGGCGCTGCACATTCAGAATCTGGCCTTGAGGTACAAATACTCTTGTTTGGCCTATCCAGCAATCCAACGCGAGACCAGGAACTGCTGATCCGCATGACAGAACTGACCTCGCCACGGTATGTCCTGTTGCTTGCGGAGAATGTGGGCGAGACAAGTGTGTCACATCCGTTGGTGTCTGGCCGGGTACGCAAGTCGGCGCCGTCCGAGCTCATCGAAGCGGCGGTACGCCTGATCATGGCGGGTGGCCGCTGTTTCCCTTCCAGTTGCGACAACGATGAAATGGCCGAGCCCGCCGACGCCTCGACGGTGTATGGGCCCGAGGCGGACAACAGCAGCGTATCGGGCTGGCCCAACCCCAGTATGATCGCAGCGAGCGCCAGGAGCCTGCGTATTACGCCGCGCCAGTTCGAAATCCTCATGCTGCGTGCCAGGGGATATTCGCACAAGGCGGTGGGGCAGATGCTCAATATTTCAGAAGCCACGGTAAAAGCTCATGCGTCGGCCATGTATCGCCGCCTGGACGTGAGTACGCGCCAGGAGGCGGTCAAAATGGCGACGGAAAGAGGGATTCATTTCCTGGTGCCCCCGCTGGACAACGACGACAAGACGCGCCGCTAAGGTGTGCCCCGACGGGGCACACCTTAGC
>JBEBVZ010000035.1:0-46237 GCA_040392445.1 Verticiella sediminum | reverse complement strand
GCCAAGGCGTGGGTGTTCAACTCGGATGAAGACATAACCGTTACCTTCGATGCGGCTTTCTCGGATCCCGAGCGCGTCATTGCCATGGGCCGTGGCGATGACCAGGCCTCCGTCCTGGACGATGGCGCGACCACTCTTGACGGTGGCCAGGGCGACGACACGCTGACCACCGCGGGTGGCGACGATTTCATTGTCGGCGGTTCGGGTGACGACAGCATCAGCAGTGGTGCTGGCGATGACACTGTCGTGTCCGGCTTTGGCCAGGATACGGTCGATGGTGGCGAAGGTTTCGACGTCGTGAAGCTGGCCGGAGTCGCCAGCGACTACGAGGTTGAAATCGTTGACGGCCAACTGGTGTTGACCAATAGCTGGGCCAGCGACGCGGGCGCTACCGTCGAGAACACCGAATTCATCGAGTTCTCGCAAGGCTCGATTGCCGTGGTGGGCAACGAAGAGGATGCGACAGCACTGCGCCTGTTCCAAGGCTTGCTGGATCGTGACGTCGAGCAAGAGGAAGCCCAACAGTGGCTGGATGCGGCAAATAATGCAACCGCGGAACAGCTTGCTGGCGATATCCTGGCGTCCGACGAGTTTGCTGCCAATGGCGATCTGTCAGACGAGGCCTATGTAGACCTGTTGCTTGCCAACGTCCTGGGTGATGAGGCTACCGAGGAGCAGGCCGCAGCACTGGTGGATGAACTGGCCAACGGCGCCGACCGCGCTGCCGTTGCCGTCGTCGTAGTGGGCTCGCAAGACGCTGCCGACAACATCGTCAACGTGCAGGTGATCGACGGCCTGGTGTGAGCCGGCCAATAAAGGCTGGCCAGTAGCATCGGCCAGCCGTATGTGACAGGAGCCCCAGGTCGCGAGACCCGGGGCTCCTGTCGTTCCTGCTGGCAAAATCGGCCTGGATGGCCGTGTTGCTCGCCAAGCCTCTCGGTAGGTGGCTGATGGCCGAGCCGCCTATTTCGGTTCCGACCTGGCGTAGAAACGAAACTCGGTGCCGATGCCGGGTTCGCTATCGAATTCCACGCGCCCGCCATGCCGCTGGGCAACGGTTTTGACAAACGCCAGGCCCAGGCCGATGCCGCTTTGCTCGTTTTCTGCGTCGCCAAACCGTGCAAACTGCTGAAACACCCTGGCATGATCGGCCGGCGCAATGCCCCGGCCCTGATCCTGTACAGACAGACACCACCAGCCCCGTTCGGCCGCGCGTACCGCGCAGCTGACCACGCTGCCGGGCGGGCTGTACTTGATCGCGTTGTCCACCAGGTTGATGAGCGCGCGCGTCAGCATGTCGCTATCGCCCATGCCGCCGGCCGGATCGTCCGGAAGCTCGGTCTGCACACGGATGGATTTGGCTTGCGCCAAGGCCCAGCAGGCATCGGTGGCGTCCAGCATCACCGCCGTGTAATCGACGAACTCGCGCTTCAGCGCCAAGGACTCGGCACGTGCGAGTTGCACGAAATTGTCGGCCAGCGCCTGGGTACGTCCGACGTGCCCCTGTATGCGGTCCAGCAGCTCGTCATGGGACATGGCGTGCGGGTTGCTATGGCGCAGATTCAGTAGGGCCTGGATCGCGGCTTGTGGCGAGCGCATATCGTGGGACAGAAAACGCAGGGTTGCGTCGCGCTTGCGTTCGGCCTCGCGCAACGCGGAAATATCGATCAGGCTGAAAATCCAGACCGAAAACTGGCCGCTGGGGTCGGCGCAAGGAGCGACTTTGAGCAGGAAGTCGCGCCCTTGCGTATCCTGGCATCCGATTCCCGCTTCGGAAATATTGGCGGCGATTGTTCTGAAAGCCGGGCCGGCGTCGTGGGTATCTGGCAAGCCCTGGCTTGTCTCGAACAGGCTGGCGCCGTCCACCAGAACCAGGGAATGCATCAGTTGCGGCAGCCAGCGTCCACGCAAGTCGGCAAGCTGCGAGACGCCGAGGTATTGCGCGGCGGCCTGGTTGGCCAGCACGATTTTTCCGCTATTGTCGGCGACGACGGTAATATCCGGCAGGCTGCCGATCGCACCGGAAATGAAAAGGTGCAGGGCACGCAGTTCTGCGGCGGCATGGCGCAGCGAGTCGATGCGATGGTCGAGCAGATCGCCGCCGGGCGTGGGTTCAGGCAGGGTCAGCGCGGTATCTTGCCGGTGCAGGCGGACCAGTTCGTCGTCCAGGTAATTGATGGCGACTTCAAGGCGGCACCAGCTCCATAGTGGATACAGCAGCACCAGCGCCATCAGACCTGCGCCGGGTGCGAACCAATAGCCGCCCCACCGAAGCGCCAGATAGCTGGTGGCCAGCGTGCTGGCAATCGAGACGACAACCAGCATCAATACCTTGCGAGGTGCCAGCAGCCACAAGCCCGGTGCCAGCAGCAGCACCGGCAGCATGCAAAATACGGCGTTTTGCCAAGGCTGCACCGTCTGCAGGATGCGCCCCGAAAGCATGTTGTCGATGATGTTGGCCGAAATCTCCACGCCGGGCATCAGCACGGATTCACCGGACACCGGGGTAGGGTACACGTCGCCCAGCCCGATAGCTGTCGTGCCAACCAGGACGATGCGATTTTCCAGCAAGCCAGGCGGCACATCGCCGCGCAAAACGTCACTTGCCGAGATATGGGCGTAGGTGCCAGGCGGGCCGGCGAAATCTATCGGCAACCAATAATCGCGGTGCCAGAGGCCGTCGTCGTGCCCTGGGGACGGATCGGGGTCGCGGCGTCCGGGCAGGGCGGCCTGGCTTTGCCGATAGCCTGCGACCTCGAGTAGCCGGGTAGCGAAGTGAGGCCACCAGTTGCCGCCGGTGCCTTCACGCAGGAAAACGCTGCGCACCATCCCGTCGCTGTCGAGTTCTACCGAGACATGGCCCAGGCCCGCGGCGGCGGCCTGCAGCCCGGGCAGTGGTGGAACCGGTGTATAGGCCGTTCCCGTGAGGGCGGCCATGAACACCGGCAGGACCACGACGCCACTGCGTTGCAAGGCTTGCGCAAGCCGCTCGTCCGCGCCGATGGCATGGGCATCGGGCTCGGAGAGCAACAGATCCAGGCCGATCGCGCGTGGCGAGTACACCGAAATGCGTTCGATGAGATCGGTGTAGACATCCCGCGGCCATGGCCAGCGGCCCAGCTCGGCCAGGCTGGGGTCGTCTATCGAAACGATAACGATCCGATCCGATGGGGGATGCGGCATGGCGGCCAGAAAGGTGTCGTAGAGTTGGCGGTCAAAGCGACCCAGGCCATTCTGCCAGCCCAGCAGGGCTGCCAGTCCCAGGGTTGCCAGGACAAGCAGCCAGCGGTCCGGCACCCTGCGACGCGGTGCGGCCATGCTTAGCCTCCGCGCTCCAGCGGCGCGCCATCCACCGTGCGTACCAGTTCGCCGTCATTCGTGCGCATGAAGCTTTGCGCGCGGAACTGCTGGGGTGGCGAAAATGGGCGCACATAGCCGTCCGGGTCGGTGATCTGCACCCGCAGGTAGTATTCGCCACCGGGCAGGGCGCCCAGGTTGGCCTCGCGTTCCCGCGTACGGAGTTCCACGACCGGCGAGGCGAATGCCGGTTCGTCGCTGACTTGCAGCAAGAAATGCTGGCCGGGCTCGCCTTCCCAGCGCAGACGCAGATTTTCGCCTTCCTGGCTGGGCGTTACCGCCAGGGATTTGCGCACGGCGAAGCGGCGGGGATCGCCAAAGGGGCCGCGATCGGTCGCGCCAGCCGCATCTTGCACCACGGCCCGGACGCGCCAGTAATAGGTGCCCGATGCCAGATCGCTGACAGCCGTCTCCGAGATGCTCAGCGCTTTGCGCTCGATCAGGGTCTGCGTGAATTTCTCGTCGCGCGCGAGTTCGAGCTCGTAGCCTGTGACATCGGCTTGGCGGGTCCAGCGCAGGACGACATCGCCCTCGGCCTGTTCGGCGCCGTGTTCCGGCGCCAAGGTCATGGGCGGCAACGGACGGGCATCGAGTTCCAGCTGTCGCAGCGCGGCCTGGCCTTCGATACCGGCTTCAGTGATCGCCCGCATGGACACGAAATACTGCCCATCCTCGAGATCGGGAATCCGCACGCGCGGCCTATCGGTGGTGACGTTGGCCACCACCTGCAGCATGGCCTGGTCACGCGCGACATAGACCCGGTAGGCGTGCGCGCCAGGGATGGCGGGCACAGTCAGGTCCAGCAGGGGTTTCTGGTGCAATGGCGGAATGGCCGTGGTGTTGGGCGCGGGCAACAGCCGCGAGGGCTGGGCAACCCGGCTGGATGTCACTGCCACGGTTCCTTGCCCGGCGCCCACTCGAACCGAAGAGGCCGAGGTGAGTGCCGAGACTTGGACGCTGCCTTCCTGGACGTCGCTGGTTACGGCACCGGTTTCTGTGACGGTTACCCCGAAATGGGTGCCACGAACGCCTGCGGCCATCAAGGGTGAACGAATGCGGAAACGGTTGCCGCCCGCCTGCGGCGCAACCGTGGACTCGACCCGGCCACGTTCCATCTCGATCACGGTATCGCTGCGCTTGCGACGCACGACATATTTGAGCTGTTGCATCTGAACAACGGAATCGCCGGCGACGCGCACATGCGAGCCATCGGCCAGCTTCAGCGTCACGAAGCCATTGTGCGCGGTTTCGATGATGTCGCCATCCACCACGCGCTCGCCCAGCGCCAGGGCACTGCCGGTTTGCCCCTCGCGCGACCTGGTAACCGTACCCGATATATGCACGACGTTGGCGCCGCCAGCCTTGCTGCGCAGCAATTCGAGGGGGATCTCGACGGGAAAGCCGATGGGAAGCCGATAGGGATTCGAAATGCCGTTGACCTTGCCCAAGGCCGGCCACAGCAGGGGATCGTCAAGGTACTTCAGCGACAGGTCATACAGGTTGTCGCCATTGCGGGCAACGTGGGTGATCGCCGCGGGTTCAGCGAATGCAGCAGGCGCCAGCATCAATGCGGCGACCAAGCTCCAGGGGCCTAGGTTGCGCGCACGCAACAGGCTCGGCAAAAAACGAGCAGGGGGGGTCATGCGAGAACTTCCTTCAGTCGGGCGAAACGGGGTCCACCGTTTCGAGGCGATATCCCAGGCTATAGACGGGCAATAGACGAAAACCGTTCTGGGGGCCCAGTTCAAGTTTTCTGCGTACTTGCGACATGTGGGTAACCAGGGTGCGCGACTCGACCACGTCGGTTCCCCACAGTTCGGTCATCAACAGTTCGCGGGCCAGCAGCCGTCCCACATTGCGGAACAGGAACTGAGCCAACTGGTATTCCTTGGGCTTGAGTGGAACCAGCTCGCCATGCAGGCGCACTTCCTTGCGGTGCAGCTCGAAGGCGTAAGGGCCGAACTTCAGGCCGGCTGCCAGCGGGTCGACGGGATAGGCGCGCCGTATCAGGGCGCGCAGGCGCGCCTTCAGCTCGGACGGCCGCACCGGCTTGATCATATAGTCGTCGGCACCGCAGTCCAGGCCTTCGATGATGTCGCGCTCATCGTCGCAGCTGGTCACGAACAGGACGGGGATCCTCTCGGTGATATTGCGCCGAATCCACCGCACGATGTCGGGTCCCTGCACATGAGGCACACGCCAATCAAGCACGAATACATCGAAACTTGTGCGATGCAGGTCGCGCAGCATGGTTCTACCGTCAGTGAACAGGTGGCTGATACCGCCGCAGTCCTGCACCGCTTTCTCGACAACTTGTGCATGGCTGGGCTCATCTTCGAGGATGGCCACGCGCTTGCCCAAAAGGATTGCAGTCGGCGTGGACATCGCGTCCTCCTGCATCATTCCACATCTCCGTGCTGCCTTGTGTAAACAAGGGTCAAATTTGGTCGCATCTTTATGTATTCGCTCTTAAAGTTGCTGCTCTTGGAGCACGTGCATGCAACTAGATCCTACGCGCCCATCCTATCAGAAGCGGCGCAAAAGCTCAGGATCCGCTAATGATGGCCTGTTGACGCCTGTAACTGTGCAAGCAAATGCAACCGAGGTAATGAAGATGCGCAAGGTGCATTTGTTGCTGGTGGACAGCAATCCCGACGAGCTGCGGCTCCTGATTGAACTCCTGCGTAGCGCCGGCTTTCGGGTCACGGTCGCATTCGATGGGTCGCAAGGTTACAAGCGCGCTCGTGCGTCTTTGCCGGACTTGATCCTCATGGAAGCACATATGCCGCAGACCGATGGCTTTACTGCTTGTCGCTTGCTCAAGAGCGACCCGGCCACGTGTGCGATACCCGTGATCTTCCTGAGCGCCGCGAGCGGGCTGGAAGAACGCCTGGAGGGCCTGCAGAGTGGTGCGGTGGACTATGTGCTCAAGCCTTTCGAGCCGGCCGAGGTGCTGGCCAGGATCCGCATTCACCTGAAACTCTGGGCGCCGGCCGTCCCGGTTGAGCCGTCGAGCGCCCCGGCCGGCCTGAGCAGCGACGAGGTCATGGTCAAGGCCGCTGTCGAGATTCTTTCCCGCAATCTGGCCCATTCGCACCACTTGGCCCATTTGGCGCGTCAGGTGGGGGCATATGAAAAAAAACTGTCGCGGATTTTTCGTCAGCACATGGGAGTAACGGTATTTGAGTTCCTGCGTGACGAGCGCCTGAAACTGGCGCGTAGCCTGCTTCTGGAGACGTCGTTGAGCGTGGCGGATATCGCCGACGAAGTCGGATTTTCCAGCGCGGCGAATTTTGCGACGGCATTTCGTGCGCGGTTCCAGACAACGCCGACAGTTTTTCGTGAGACCGGGGGCGATCCTGCCCACGTGCCGCCGCCGCTCGATAAGGGCAGTAATTCATGACCCAGGGCTCGCTTATCGATTTTTCGCCCGGTGCGCCACCGGCACGTCGGCCAATCGTGAAAGGGTACCAATGGTCGCTGCGTCGCCGGAACAAGGTTGCCAGCCCGCTGAAACTGCTGCATGCCCGTATTCGTGCGCTCGAAGTGGAAAACCGAAGGCTCAGGAAGCTGGCGATTACCGATGACCTGACCCATGCATTCAACCGGCGTCATTTCCAGGATGCGTTCCGGTCGTTGCTGCGGGTACCCGCGCGTAGCCACTCGATCGCGCTGTGCCTGTTCGATATCGACAATTTCAAGGCCTATAACGATATCTACGGTCACTTGCAGGGTGACGAGGCCTTGCGGGCAGTCACCGCTGCGATACGCGGCACGCTGCGCCGTGCCTCGGACCGCCTATTCCGGTTGGGCGGCGATGAGTTTGGCGTGCTGTTCTGGGAACCGTCGCCCGACCGGGCGCTGGGAATGGTTCAGCGCATGCGCAGCGCCGTCAACGCGTTGCAGCTGCCGCATACGGGCAATGCCCGCAAGATAGTCACCGCCACTTTCGGCCTGGCTTGGTGCGACAGCAGCGTGCCGGGTGCATTGAGCCCACAAAAAATGTATGCCACTGCCGACAGCGTGCTTTATGACGCCAAGCGCAGCGGGCGCGATCGTGTCGCCATGCAGGTGATGGCTTAAAGCAGGCCGAGATTCCTGGGCTTGGTGCCGGCGAAGATGCGTTGCAACTGCTTGCCATCCAGTCCATACATCCGCCTGAACAGGCCACCGAAAATCTGGCGGTAGTGGTTGAGGACGGGAAAGTCGCGATCCTGATGCAAGGTATCGTGGGCGACTTTCACCTGTTCGCCCAGGATGCGTCCGCCCTTGAGGCCGCCGCCCAGCACCCAGTACGCCGTGCCGTGGCCGTGGTCAGTGCCCTTGTTGCCGTTCTCGCGAAATGTCCTACCAAATTCGCTGATCACGACCACCACGGTATTGTCCCAGGCCGGGCCCATGGCCTGGGCGAAGCCGGCCAGCGCCTGGCCCAGCGTATCCAGGCGATTGGCCAGTGTGCCCTTGGCCCCGCCCTGGTTGACATGGGTATCCCAACCACCAACGTCGACAAAGCCGATGTTGAAGCGTTCGCGCATCATGGTCGCAATGCGACGGGCCTCGCCCTGTAGCCCTTTGGCAGACACCGCCCCGCCGCTGGCTTTCTGCATTTCCTGTTCCAGGGCTTGCGCAGTCGTGTCAAGGACGGCAAAGCCTTCCTGTACCTGCTTTTCCAGGGGAGCATCGCGATACATGGATTGGATGAGGTTCTGCTGCCTATCGTCGAGCGCAGAGCCTTTGGTGGCCGTCGTCAGCGCGATATTCGGCACTTTCACGGCGCCGCTCAGAATCAGCGGAACCTGTCCGGTAAATGCCCCCGGGTGCGCCGTATCGCGGCCCAATTCGGCGACCAGCCGGTTCAGAAAGCCCGAACGATAGTCGCGTCGGCCTTTCAGTGACTGGCCAAGTTCTATCGTGTTCTGGGTTTCGAAATGGCTGCGCGTCAGGTCTTCCGAACCGGCGAACGGAATAAATGCCAGCTGCTGTTTCTGGTACAGCGGCAGCAGGGATTTGCCCAAGGCGGGGTGCAGGGCCCATTCCGCGTTCAGGGGCAGCGCCGAGCCTTCGCCCGATCCGGGGCGCGCAATGGCAATCGTGGCGCGCGACTCGTAGTAGAAGTCGCTGCTGGTAGGCACCAGCAGACTGGCGCAATCATATGCCCCACGCATGAAGACCACCAGCAGGCGGCTATCGGCCTGAGGGGCGGCGTAAAGCCTTGCGGTGTTGAAAAGGGATGAACCGGATAAGGCCATGCCGGCGGCATAGCCAAGTAATTCACGTCGACGCATGGGCCTCCTTGCGGCATCAACCGGGCCGCTGTCGCTTGCAACAGAGGCCCAGTTAAACACGCGTTGGCGTCGAGTTCATCGCAAAACGTTACGTGTGCAAGCTTGCGATGGGCTTGCCATCTAGCCTGCGGCGATCGCATCCAGGGCACGGGCCGAGTAGACCAGGGCGGCGCCGGCATTCAGGGAGACGGCAACGCCCAGGGCATCGACGATTTCCTGGTGCGTAGCACCGTGCTTCAGGGCTTCCTTGGCGTGAATGGCAATGCAGCCATCGCAGCGCGTGGTAACAGCCACGGCAATTGCGATCAATTCTCGGGTCTTGGCGTCGAGCGCCTGGCTTTTTTCACCCGCGTTGGCAATCAGGCCATAGCCTTTCATGGTGTCCGGACTGGCCTTGCCGATGTCGCCCAGACGGTTCATGAGCTGCGAGCGATATTCTTCCCAATTATGCATAGATACACCTTTCATAAGTATTAAGTGGCACTGCGATTCAAGGTATCGCCGGGGCTGCCCGGCAATGCTTACTGATGGTCTGACCGGGATAACCATTTGCGCCACGGGCCATCAGCTCCAGCGCATCGGGTTCCTGGCCTCTGGTTATCTGTGGTTGGGGCCGGCCTCCCCTCTGGTGATCACTAAAAAAATTCCGCCAAGAATCAGGGCGCAAACGAGCAATAGCCTTGCCGTGACGGGTTCGCCCAGCCAGGCGACGCCGGCAACAGCGGCCAGCAATGGCACGCTAAGTTGAACGGTGGCCGCGCTGCTGGCGGTCAGGCCGGGCAGGGCGGCGTACCAGATCGCATATCCCGCCCCGGATGCCAGTGCGCCCGACGCCATGGCGTATGCCAGTCCGTGATAATCCATCGGCATCCCGGATCGGGTCGCCAGATACAGTGCAAGCGCCAGCGGCGCGGCGCGCAGGAAGTTGCCCGCACTTGCGCCCACAGGATCGGTATTGCCCCTGCCCAACAGGGAATACGCCGCCCATGCCACCCCGGCGGCCAGCATCAGCAAGGCGCCTTGCAGCGGCGGCGCCGACAGCCCGGGCAGCAGGAGCACGATGAATCCACTCAGTGCGCACAGCAGGCCCAGGCCCTGCCACGATGCCAGCCGTTCGCCGCGGGCCAATCCGTAGCCCAGCATCGCGACCTGCACGGCCCCGAAAAGAAGAAGGGCGCCCACGGCGGTGGGCAGGGTGATATAGGCAAAGGAGAAGCATCCGGCGTAAGTCAGCAGCAGGGCCGCTGCCGGCCAACTGCCTGCGCCAAGGAGGGTTTTCCTGCGCCAGGCCAGCACCAGGCATAGGAACACTGCCCCGGACAGCACCCGAGCCAGGGTGAAGCTCGCCGGGTCTATGCTCGTCGTGGTCAGCGCCAGACGGCAAAGCACCGAATTTCCCGCGAAAGCCACCATGGCTGCCGCAGTCAGGGCGAGCGTCCTGGCGGTGGGCATCAGCAAGGCTTGGCCGTTGTGAACGCGCTGTCCGCATGGGCACGCTGACGCAGGCCGACTTTATCCACCTTGCCTATCGGCAGCAGCGGCAGCTCGCTTTCCACCAGGAAGCGTTTCGGCACCTTGTAGTTGGCCAATTGTTCGCGGCACCATTCGCGCAGTTCGTCCTCGCAGAACGTGACTGGGTCCGCCGGCACGATATACGCCCAGCCCACCTCGTCGTACAGCGGGTGCGGTACGCCGACCACGGCGCTCAGCAGGATGGCGGGATGAGCTTCGAGCACGAGCTCGACTTCGCGTGGATAGACGTTGTAGCCGCCAGACTTGAACATTTCGCTGCGTCGGCCGATAAAGCGCAGATTGCCGTCCGCCCTCAGGATGGCCGAATCCCCAGTGCGCAGCCATCCGTCCGCAGTGAAGGCTTCATCGGTAGCTTCGGGCCGGTTCAGGTAGCCTCCCATGCAGAATTCGGCGCGCACCTGGAGTTCGCCTGGAACATCCACCGCGCAGGGCTGGCCATGTTCGTCGGCGACCCGGACTTCGCCGGCTGGTCGCGGGCGGCCTATGGTGTTGGCAAGGACTTCGGCGTTGGCGTCGAGATCGGCGTAGGTTACCGATCCGCAGGTCTCCGTCATGCCGTAGGTCAGGCCGACCCGGCAGCTGGCTGACTTGATGATGTCGATCAACTCGGTGGACATGGCCGCGCCAGAGAAGATGAACCACTGGACATTGTCGAGCAGGGCAGGTGAAAACCCTGGCTCATCGACGATCAATTTGAAGATCGTCGGCATAACGTACAGCATATTGATCGAGCGGTCGTGCAAAGCTTGAACGATGCCGGCCGTGGACAGCCGCTCTTGAAACCGGATGCAGCCGCCGCCCACGAACGTGAACAGCGACAGAAAGTGCATGCCGCCGATGTGGTTGATGGGCAGCGGATTGATGACGACAGGATAGGGGTCGGCTGGAAAGCTGGCGTTCTGGGTGGCGCTGCGCTGCAGCAACTCGCGCTGGCGCAGCAGGACACCCTTGGGGTTGCCGCTGGATCCCGAGGTATACACCAGCATGGCCGGATCGGTTTCCCGCACGGCCTGCCGCGCCTGCGCCAGCGCCGCAGCATCGTTTTGCCCGGCCGCTTGCGCCGCCCATGCATACAGGCTGCCGGGCGCCTCGGGGTCATCCTGGATCAGGACGGTGGTGCCGATCGCGCTCTGGCCAGTCGCCAGCGCCTGTACTTCCGGCGCATAGCCGCGGCCTTCGAAATCCTGCAGGGCTATCAGCAGTTTGGGTTGGGCGTCTGCCACCACATAGGCCAGTTCGCGAAACTGGTACTTGGGGTTGAGCCCAACCCAGAGGGCGCCGATGCGGGCGGCGGCCAGAAAGCTGATGAAGGCTTCCGGGCGCGGCGAACACAGAAAGGCAATCCGGTCGCCACGTGTGATGCCTTGCGCCAGGAAAGCCCGGGCGCACGCGTCCACGCGCGCGCGCATCTCGCCCCACTTGGTAACCATGCCGCGAAACTCGAGCGCTGGGCGGTCGGGGAAATCATCGGCGTACATATCCAGCCAATCACCGATCAGCTTATTGGCGACTGCAGCCATCGGCGCCGTCATCCTTGTGCCCTCTTGCCTACCGTCCGAGTCACGGTTGCGCGAGCGCGCGCGCCTTCCTCGTCGGTCATGCAGACCAGCATGTCGTCCATGTCGGCGTAGCTGGTGGATTTTGCCAGTGCGTAGGCATACGCGTTGACCGAGCGTTTGATCATTTGTGGGGCCAATGCCGGCAGGCTGGCAACTTCGCCTGCCAATGCCAGCGCCTCTGCCAGGGCTTGCCCGGGCTCGGCCACATGTTCGACGATGCCCCAGGCGGCAAGCTCGTCGGCCGGGTGCTTGCGGCATAGTATGGAGATCCATTTGGCGCGCGCCGGGCCGGCCAGTGCGCTCAGCTTGGGCAAGGTGCCCCAGCCATAGTTCAGGCCCAGCCTGGCCTCGGGGACATAGGCCCAGGCATTGCGTGCGAAAACCCGCCAGTCGCAGGCCAGCGCCAGGCCCAAGCCGCCGCCAACGGCACCTCCTTCCACCGCGGCAATCGTGACTGCGGGCAGGGTTTGCCACAGGTCTGCCATGCGCACGCCCTTTTGCGTCATGCGACGAACGCGGTTCACGTTGGTTTGATCAGCGATTCCATCGAATGTGCTGACATCGGCCCCGGCGGAAAAAAACCGTTGTCCACCCGTGACGACAACCGCCTTCACCGTGGCATCGTCATGCAGCTGCTCGGCGACATCGGCCAGCCCCTGTATCAGGTCATCGTCCAGCGCATTGAGTTTGTCTTCGCGCCGCATGCGAACCACGGCGATGGTGGGCTGGACATATTCGATTTCAACGAGAGAAGGGCTCATGCTGTTTTACCTTTGTCAGGGTTGGGGTCTCGATATTGACAATGACTTTGCCGGCATACTGACGGGCTAGCAGGCGTTGCAGCGCCGCGCCGACGTCCTCGAGCTGGATGCGGTCGGCGATCTGGGGCGCAAGCCGGCCCTCTTCGTACCAGTTGGCCAGCGTGGCGAATGCTTGCTGGGTATCGTGCGCCCGCAAGGTTTGATAGGGCCCCCAATAGCAGCCCACGATGTCGATGTTCTTGACGAGGATGTGATTGCTGCGCAGCTTGGGCGGCTCTCCACTGGTGAAGCCCACGATCAGCAGCCGTCCTTCAAAGCGCAAGCAGCGCGTGGCTGCTTCGGAAATCGGCCCACCCACGGTATCGAAGATTACGTCGACGCCCCGGCCGTCCGTGGCTTGCAGCAAGGCTTGGCGCAAGTCGCCCTTGCCGTAGTCGATGCCAAGGTCGGCGCCTGCCGCCTGTACCTGTGCCAGCTTGTGCCCTTGGGCGGCGCCGATCACGGTCGCACCCATGGCCCTGGCCACCTGCACCGCAGCCAGACCCACCGCGCCAGCGGCGCCCAGCACCAGCACCGTTTCACCGGGCTTGAGCCGGGCGCGGTCCTGCAGGGCGCACAAGGCCGTGCCGTACGGAATGTAGAAGCCGGCAGCGATGTCGGAGGGCATGGCAAAGGGAACCGGCGCCAGGCGATGCTGGTGCAGCGCGGCATACTCGGCATAGGCGCCGGTGGCCACCTGGCCCATGACGCGTTCGCCGATTTGCGGCGACGTCACGTCCGGGCCGCGCGCGACCACCGTGCCGCATAGCTCGGCGCCGGGAATGAACGGGAAGGCGGCTTGTTCCTGGTACGAGCCGCTCATGACCAGCGTGTCGGCGAAGTTAAGCCCCGCGGCCTGTACACGAACCAGTACCTCGTCGTCGTGGATGTCGGGCAGCGCGCAGTCTTGCACCGCCATGGGGTTGGGCCATCCGGCCTGATGCACCACCACGGCTTGCATCGTTGCCGGCAAAATGGGGTTTGTGTGCGGTGTCGTCATCATCAGTGGCTCATGGTGGAAGGCAGCCACAGAATGATCTGCGGAAACGCAATCAGCATTGCAACGAGTATCAGGTGGGCAATCACATGAGGCCAGACGCCGGCAAACACTTCGCCCACCGGCGTGTTGGTGCTTTTGGCCACGATGAACACGTTCAATCCGACCGGCGGCGTGACCATGCCGATCTCGGCCAGCACGATCACCAGAATGCCAAACCAGACCGGATCGAAACCCAGCTGAAGAATCACCGGCAGCACGATGGGGATAGTCAGGATCAGGATGGAGAGCTGATCCAGAAAGCAGCCCAGCACCACATAAAGAACCACCAGGATGAGCAGCACCGTCAGCGGCGATAACCCGGCGGCGCCGACCGCTTCGACCAAGGCCTGGGTGGTGCCGGTGGCGGTAATGAAATAGCCGAATATCTGGGCGCAGATAACGATCAGGCCGATCATGGCGCTGGTCGCACAGGCACGTGCCACCGCCTGGATGAACACGTCGCGCGTCATCTTGCCGGACACGACTGTAAATACCAGCGCCCCGAGGGCTCCCAAGGCCGACGATTCCACCGGCGTGGCAATGCCCAGGTAGATCAGGCCGGTCACGACCAGGAAAAGCGCGGCAAAGGGGCCTGCAACCCGCAGGGATGCGAATTTCTCCGTCCAGGTGTAGGCGCGCCCCTGGCCGGCAATCGTGGGCTGGCGCCAGATCAGGAACCAGATCGTGACGATGATGACCAGGGTGACCAGGGCCCCTGGAACAATGCCGGCCATCAGCAGCTTGGCGACACTGGTGCCGCTTAGCAGGCCGTAGAAGATGATGGCAACGCTGGGTGGGATGAGCATCGCCAGCGTGCCCGAGATCGAGACGATGCCGCCGGCAAACTTGCGCTCGTAGCCTTCGGACAGCATGGCCGGTACGCTGGATTTCGAGAGCGTGGCCGCAGCCGCCGTACTCGACCCCGAGATTGCGCCAAAGGCCGCGCCCGTCAGTGCCGTCGCGACGCCAAGACCACCGGGCAGCCTGCCCGTCCAGCAGGCAATCGCGGAGAACAGGGAAGTCGAAATCCGGCTGGCGATCATGAACTCGGCCATCAGCAGGAACATCGGAATGGTCATGAACTCATAGCTTGCGACCCCCGATGTCGGCGCCGAAGACAGAATCCCGATCAAGAGGCTGGAGCCGCCAAAAATGAGCAGGCCCAGGGCGCCGGCGATGCCCAGCGCAAAGGCCACCGGCAGCCCGATAGCCAGCATCAGTAAAAGCAGAACGACGACCAGGGCCAAGGTCATAGCTGCTCCTCGATGATGGGTTCATGGTGGGGTTCCAGGCCCGCCGCCCGCAGGAATTCCTGGTCGTCGATGCCGGCCCAATAGGCCAGGCTGCGATGGACCAGTCTGAGGGTCAGGGCAAGCGCGCCGAGCGGGACGATGATCTTGGCGCTCCAGGTGGACCACACCAGGGCGCCAAAGAAGGCCTCGTCGTTAGCCCATGAGATATAGGTATCGACGGCGCTTAGCCACACGACGACTGCGAAGATGACCGCAATTGCCGCGTGGCCTATGCTCATCAGCAAGCAGTACAGCCGGGTGGGCAGGTTCCTGGAAAAAAAATCGACGACAATGTTCTCGTTGGTGCGCAAGGCATACGAGAACGCGAAGAAGAACGAGCCTATCAGCAGGTACTGGGTAACCAGGTCGTAGGTCCAGTGCAGGGGCGAGTGCAGCGCATAGCGCATGAAGACATCAAGGAAGGTGACTCCCATCATGGTCAATACGCACACGCCGGCGATGGCCATCAGCGTGATGTCCATGCGCCAGAGCCAGCCATCCACCTTGAGCAGCGCGGCTTTCATTGGGCTTCCAGGGTCTGGCGAAAGGCTGCCAGCACCTCGCTGCCAGGCCGCTTGCGGTCGTCCAGGGCTTTGGCCCATTGCTGGCCGACCTCGGCCAGTTGGGTGTTCAAGGCGTCCAGCTCGCCTGCTGCCATGGTGCTGGCAACCAGGCCGTCCGCCTCAAGCTCTTTCACGACGGCCGGCTCGGCAGTGTCTACGTATTCACAATGGTTTTTCTGGGCAAATTTGCCTGCGTCGCTCAGTGCGGCACGCAGATCCTGGGGCAGCTTTTGCCAGGCTTTTTCGCTGATGGCGTAGACCGTGATGAAGCTGCCCAGGCTGACATCGGTCGTCATGTGCCCCAGTTCGGTTTGCATGTCGAAAACTTTCAGGCTTTGCAGAGGCCCCAAGGCGCCATCCAGCGTACGGCGCGCCAGCGAGGGCAGGATGTCGGGCCCGGGCATGCGTACCGGTACCGCGCCCAGGCGGTTCGCGGTGAGGTCCATGGCCCCGCCCGCCGTGCGCAGTTTCAGCCCCGCGAAGTCTTTGACGTGCTGCACCGGTCGATCGACGGTGGTGACCTTATAGGGGGCATAGGCGATCGAGGCGATAGCCCGCACGCGGTTTGGCTTGAATTCGCGTTCGGCAAGAATGCCGCCTTCGTCGGCCAGCTTTGCATACGCATAGGTGCCATCGCATGCGGTGGTGAACATTGCCGGCAGCTCGGCCACCGAGGACAGGGCGAACTTGTCGCTGATGTACGACGGGGAAATGTCTGCAATATCGGCTGCACCGGATTGCAGCAGGGTCAGGAGGTCTTTGGCCTTGCCCAGTTGCTCTGACGGGAAGTATTGAAACGCTATCCGGCCATTGGACAGTTCGGTGGCCTTTTGCATGAAGGGCTGCGCGCCATGCTTGACCGTGTAGTGCGAGGTGGGCATCCAGTCGGCGAACTTCAACGTCACCTTTTCCTGTGCCTGTACGGGTAGTGCCAGCGTGGCAAAAACGCTGGCCAGCGCCACCGTGGTCAAGCGCTGTTTGATCCGTGCTGCGCGTTCATTCATGGTTGTCTCCCCGATTTTTCGGATGATATTTATTCAGCTCGTCACCAAAGCGTGCACGCCGCGTAGCGCGATTCGGCCGCTGTTCCCGCCGGAATGGTTTGCGTGCGTTGCCTAGGACCTGATGACAGGGAATTGCCGGTTTGGCATACCGTAGCGATTTCCATAAAACGGGATTTATTCCCGAATATTATCGATAATATTCAGGGATGAAACTGAGGGAAAACCCGATTGCAGGGGAAAATGCATGTGACTATCCAAATAAAACTGGAATTTATCCTGTTTTATAGGAATTTATTTTTTTGCTTGAGCCGTGCGCCCAGCGTTGGGCCAGGCAGCTTGGTCTGGTTTTTCCGGCAACTCGAGGCCCCGGCTCGATGTGCTAAGCCGGCCTGGCCGCGCCAGAGAGGGGGGAGTGAATCAGTTTTGGCCCTGCGCGGGCGGTACGCAGGTTTCGCCCAGGACGAGGTTCAGCGGCACGGTAACTGTGCGCGGTGATTTCGGAGGGGCTCCGCCCAGGCGCTCGAGCATCAGGTCGGCTGCGGCTTGTGCAGCCAGGTCGATGTTGAAGCGCAAGGTGGTCATGGGGGGGTACATCAGGGCGAAGGCGTCTTCGGTGCCGATGCCGATTACCGATAAATCACGCGGGATCTCAAGGCCGGCTCGGCGCGCCGCATGCACGACTCCGGATAGGATGCGGGTGCCCAGTCCGATGACTGCAGTGGGTGCGGCTTTGAGCCCCAGCATGCCGGCCATCTGCGCCTGCGGCGAGTCCACCGCCGAGCGCAGCATGCAGACCAGCTGCTCGTCGTATTCGATGCCGCAGGCCTGGAGCCCATCGCGGTAGCCCAGCAGCTTTTCGCGCCCAGGGCGGATCTCTATGCTCGGGCCGAACATGGCAATGCGCCGATGGCCCAGCGATACCAGGTATTCCACTGCTTGACGCACGCCGCTGCGGTGATCCTGATATACGACGTCACCATCGCAATCCACTTCCCTGTCGACAATCACAAGCGGCAGTCGGCAGCGTGCGAACGGATTTCGCAGCCGGGGCAGGCCTTCCACACTGGGCGAGGCAATGATGCCTTCCAGGCGACGGTTCTCGAACAGCGTGACCAGCTCTTCGTCTTTCAGGGGGCGGTCATAGGTGCTTGCCACCAGCAGCGAAAAACCGGCGGCCTGCATCCGGGTCTCGACAGCCGCAAAAAACATGGAAAGCAAGGGGTTGGCCATGTTCGAAACCATGAACCCGACGGCCTTGCTGCGCCCGGTGCGCAGGTGGCGGGCGGCGAAGTCCGGGGAATATCCGGTCGTCTGGACGGCGCGTTCCACACGCTGGCGCAGGTCGTGGCTGGCGTAGCCGCTGTTGTTCAACACGCGTGACACGCTGGCGATCGAGGCACCTGCAGCTTCGGCTACATCGCGGACAGACGTCTTTTTACTCATGGTTTTCCCCAATGGAAACGTTCCATGCTTTGACCGTTATTTTTTGCACTGATAGCCTGCAAGTAATATGAAAACGTTTACACATTTTATGCCACACCAGGCAAACGACCAGCCCGGGCGCCGCATACTGGTGGTGGGTGGCGGACAAAGCGCCAGCGACTCTTCCGAGGCCATCGGCAACGGCCGGGCGATTTGCCTGACGCTTGCCCACGAAGGCGCCAAGGTGATGTGCGCCGACCTCAACCTGGACGCGGCTCGCGCCACAGCGGCGCTGGCTCGGCCAGGCCAGGGCAGCATCCTGCCCTGGCAGGCCGACATCAGTCAGCCCGATTCGGTGCAAGCCATGGTTCATGCGGCCTGCGAGCAACTGGGCGGCCTGGATGGCCTGGTGTTGAATGTAGGTATCAGCGACCGCAAGCCCTTGGGCGACATCACCGCCGCGAGCTGGGACGCCATCTTCGAGGTCAACCTGCGCGGCCACATGCTGTGTGTGCAGCAGGCCCTGCCCAGGCTGGAATCCGGCGGCGCCATCGTATTCATCTCGTCGGTGGCGGCACGCCTGCCGCTGGGCCGCAATCCCGCCTATGAAACCACCAAGGCCGGCTTGGGTGCACTATGCCGCGCGGTGGCGTTCGAGGGACACGCTCGCCATATCCGCGCCAACGTCATCCTGGCCGGCCTGATCGATACCCCCATGGGTCGTGCGGCCAGCGCGGCCCGGCCTGATCGCGCAGCCGGGCCCTTGCCCTTTGGACGCCAGGGATCCGCGTGGGAGATCGCCCAGGCGGCACGGTTTCTGTTGTCCGACGCGGCCGCTTACATCAACGCGGTCGAACTGCCTGTGGACGGAGGCTTAAGCGCGGGTATTACCGGAACTCGCGCGCCGTCCTGAGTCCACTCTCGCAATTGCTTCCATCCCCTGGCAACACCCGCTCCTTTCAGGAAACTTCATGAAAACACGCACTCTTCTGGCGGCCGCCCTGGTTGCCGCTTGCGCGGCGACGTCCGCGGCATACGCCGGTACCTGGCCCGAGCGCCAGATCCGTCTCGTTGTTCCATTTCCCGCAGGGGGCGCGGCCGATATGTTCGGACGTCTGATAGGCGCTGAATTGACTGAAGCGCTGGGCCAGCAAGTGATCGTGGACAACCGCGCGGGTGCGGGCGGAAACATCGGCGCGCGCGAGGTCGCAGATGCGCCGGCCGATGGCTATACGCTGTTTCTTGGCACCATAGGCACGCAGGCCATCAACCCGGCCTTGTACAGCAACATTCCCTATGACACGCGTGCCGCTTTCACGCCGGTGGCGATGGTGGGTTCGGTGCCCAACGTGCTGGTGGTAAACC
Organism: Verticiella sediminum; assembly: GCA_040392445.1. Classification (GTDB taxonomy): domain Bacteria; phylum Pseudomonadota; class Gammaproteobacteria; order Burkholderiales; family Burkholderiaceae_B; genus Verticiella; species Verticiella sediminum_A. The sequence goes on along the minus strand of JBEBVZ010000035.1, from coordinate 27,018 downwards.
CCGCCTTGCCCGCCAAGTCGGTCGGTGAACTGACGGCGCTGGCCGCGCGAGAGCCCGGAAAACTGAACATGGGCTCGTCGGGCAATGGCAGCAGCATCCACTTATCCGGTGAACTGTACAAACACCTGGCAAAGCTTGAGATCACCCACGTGCCCTATCGCGGCGGCGCAGCGGCCCTGACCGACCTCATTGGCGGACGGGTCGATCTGATGTTCGACAATCTGCCGACTTCGCTGGCCTTCATCACCGATGGCAAGTTACGCCCCTTGGCGGTTACCGGCTTGCGGCGCTCTGCGAAATTGCCCGATGTCCCCACCATGCAGGAAGCGGGTGTCGCTGGCTACGAAGCGACGGCATGGTCTGGCCTGTTCGTGCCGGCAGGCACGCCCAAGGCAATCGTGGAACGGCTGAATGTCGAAGCCGCCAAGGCGCTGCAAAGCGAGCGTATCCAATCGCGCTATCGCGAGATGGGCGCCGAATCGCCCAGTATGAGCCAAGCCGAATTCAAGGCGTTCGTGGATAGCGAATACGACAAATGGGCCAATATTGTGAAATTGTCTGGAGCCAAGGCCGAATGATGAACTTGATGATGGAGGGCTCTGCGCCCAACCTGGGAGCAGATACATGCGGCCAATAGATTTCCTGCTGCGCGGCGCACGGCGCTATCCCGACAAGATCGCTATTCTTGGCCCCCAGGGCAGCATAACGTACCGGTTGCTGCTCGAGCGGGTGCAGGCATTGGCGGCAGCGCTGCAAGCGCTGGCGCCCGATCCGCGAGCGCGTATTGCGATTTGCGCGGGCAATCACATCGAACATGTGGTGGCCTTGTTTGCCACCTTGCTTGCCGGGCGCATCTGGGTGCCGCTCAATCCGCGTGCGGGGCGGGCTGAGCTGATGCGCATCGTGGAGTTCACCGAGGCATCCATCGTCATTGTGCAAGCCGAATTGGCCGTAAAAGTAGAGGCTAGCGGGGTGCGCACCATTGCATACGGCAAGGCCAAGGATTCGGCTTCCGAATGCGAGTTGACGCAGCTCGTCGCCTGCTATGCGGGCCAGCACCCGGCTGCCGTCGTGCATGACCTGGCCGAAACTCAGGCGATCAAATTTACGGGCGGCACAACCGGCGCGCCCAAAGGCGTGATGCAGAGTTACCGGGCCTGGAATACCACCATTGTGTCCATCATGCACGCCATGAGCCTGGACGAAGACGAACGGTATCTGGCTGTGGCTTCGATCACCCATGGCACCTCCACGTTCCTGCTGCCTGTGCTGGCGTGTGGCGGTACCGTGGTCCTGCCGGGCTCGACCCGGCCGCGCGAGGTGCTGGACGTGCTGGAGCGCGAGCGCATTACGGCCGTGTTCATGCCGCCCACGCTGATCTACAGCCTGCTGGAGGATGCCACGGTACGCGGCCGGGACTGGAGCGCATTGCGCCATTTCGTCTATGCGGCCGCACCCATGCGTACGGACAAGATAGTCGAAGCGCAAGAGGTCTTTGGCGCCATGGAAACGGGTTATGGCCAAACCGAGGCGCCCGCCATCATCGCCTACCTGAGCGCGCAGGAAGCGCGTGATCCCCGCAACCTGCAGTCCGTGGGCCGCGCGGCCTTACTGACGGACATCGCGATAATGAGCCCGGACGGCCGCCTGCTGTCCTGCGGAGAGCCTGGCGAGGTCGTGGTGCGGGGGGATCTGGTCATGTCCGGCTACTGGCGGCAACCGGAGAAAACCGCCGAAACCATGAGCGACGGTTGGCTGCGTACCGGCGACGGCGGCTATATGGATGAGCGCGGCTACCTGTTCCTGAAGGACAGGATCCGCGACGTCATCATCACCGGCGGCTTTAATGTTTACCCAAGCGATGTAGAAAATGTGCTGGGTATGCACGACGCCGTATACGACTGCGCGGTGATTGGCATTGACGATGCCAAGTGGGGCGAAGCGGTTCACGCAGCGGTGCAGTTGCGCCCGGGCGCCAACGTCGGTGCGGCAGAGCTTGCCGCCTGGGTGAAGGCGCGCCTGGATTCGGTGAAAACGCCAAAGCGCATCCATTTTTTCCCGGAGTTGCCACGTACGGCGAACGGCAAGGTCTCCAGGAAGGATGTCAGGCAACAGGTCGTGCAGGCCCTCGAGGGCCAAACCTCATGAGCACCCATCTTCGTTTTACGGATCAGGCCGTACTCGTCACCGGTGGTTCGTCCGGCATAGGCTGGAGCATTTGCCAGACCTTGCGCCAAGCCGGTTGGCAGGTTTTGAATTTCGACATTCAGCCGCCGCCCGAGACCGGTGTGTGCGATTACACGCAGGTGGACCTGGGGGACAGCGATGCCCTGGCTGGGGCCTTGGCTGCGGTCGTGGCGCGTCATCGGCCCATTGGCTTGGTGAACAATGTCGCGGCCATTCGTCCCGCCGCGATTGCCGACACCACGCTGCCGGACTTCGATCTGCAAGTGCGCGTAACCACGCGCGCCGCCCTGCAGTGCGCACAGGCCTTGATCCCTGCGATGCGGGCGCAAGGCTACGGGCGCATCGTCAACATATCCAGTCGGGCCGCCCTGGGTAAGGAGCTGCGGTCGGGCTATGCGGCAGCCAAGGGCGCTCTGAACGCCCTGACCCGGACTTGGGCGTTGGAGCTGGCGCCAGCCGGGATCACGGTCAACGCCGTGGCGCCGGGACCTATCGCGACCGATGCCTTCAAGGCGGCCAATCCGGCGGGCAGCGCAATGACACAACGTATCGTGCAAGGCATACCTCTGCAACGCCTTGGCGAGCCGCAGGACGTGGCGCACGCGGTCGCGTGCTTCATGGATGCCCGGGCGTCGTTCATGACTGGGCAGGTGCTTTATGTCTGCGGTGGCATGACGGTGGGTTTGGCAGGCTAACAATACAGAAGGAAGCAACATGGCAGTCAGCACGGAAATCGGCTACACCACCCCCGACACCATCTGGGTGCGTGGCAAGAACCTCTCTACCGACATCCTCGGGAAATTCGATTTTATCGACATGCTCTGCTGGCTCAGCTGGGGGCGCCAGCCCGCGCCACGTGAAAAAACGATGATCAATCTGCTGCTGGTGACGGCCGCCGACCATGGGCTGACGCCCAGCGCAATCAGCAGTCGCCTGACTTACCTGGGCGCACCGGAATCGCTACAGGGGGCGGTGGCGGCGGGCTTGTTGGGTGCAGGCAACCGCTTCCTGGGCACGGTGGAAAACGCCGCCAGCATGCTCACGCTGGAAGCGGCAGCGCTGGCATCGGACGCAAGCGAGGAGCAGGTCACCGGGCGCGCACGCGAAATGGTGACCGAGTATCGCGCGGCGCGGCGCGGTATTCCGGGTGTTGGCCATCCGATCCACGTCGATGGCGACCCCAGGGTGCCGACCTTGCGACGCGTATCGGCGGCCAACGGCTACTTTGGCAAACACTGGCGATTGGCGCTGGCGGTGTGTGAAGTGCTGCGTACCGAGTATGGGTTGAATCTTCCGCTGAATGCAGCGGGTGCCAACGGCGCCATCCTGGCCGACATGGGCCTGGACCCCATGTTCGGCCGAGGCCTGGCGCTGGTCGGGCGCGCGGCGGGATTGGTTGCCCATGTGATGGAGGAGCGTGATACACCCACCGGACAGGACATCTGGAATGTGGTGCTGGCCCAGGACCCTCGCAATGTGGCACCGAATCCAGCCCGGTCGGTATAGCGGACGCCGGCGTGGGCAGGCAGTGATAACCGTCATGTATGGCTCGTTGTGAATCTGGTATTGGCTATTGCAGTCCGCAACTTCTAGACTGTTCGGCCATTCGTGTGCATGGCGTGTTCGCGCCATGGCACACAGCCCCGCCCGGAACCGGGCGGGCGCCTAAGACAGCCGGGTGCTGTCTGCACATAGATACGAGGAGACTACCCATGAAGAACCTGCTTGCGGGATTGGCGCTGTGCGCCGCCACGATAGCGCCTGCCGCCTATGCTCAGGCCGACAACTATCCTTCCCAGCCGGTCCGCTTCGTTGTGCCGCTTGGGCCCGGTAGCGGTGCGGATTCACACACCCGCGCCCTGGCCGATCGTTTCCAGAAAGTGGCCGGTGTTCCCGCCATCGTCGAGAACAAGCCGGGCGCCGACCTGATCCTGGGCACGATGTCGGCGCTTAATGCGCCGGCCGATGGCAATACCGTGTTGTTGATTACTCCCAGCGCGGTGGTGGTCAATCCGCTGTTCATCAAGGACCTAGCCTACAAGCCTGAGCAGATCCGCCCGATTCTGCACCTGACCAATAACGTGGGTGTTCTGGTGACCGCAGCAGGCTCCAAGTTCAATACCCTGAAGGACGTGCTGGACGAGGCCCGCAAGGAGCCTGGAACGGTAAGCCTGGGCCTGTATGGCAATACCTATCGCCTGGGCGCGCAAGTGCTCAGCCAGGCGGCTGGCGTGCAGTTCAACGATATTCCCTATAAGGGATTCAGCGCGACGATAACCGACGTTATCGGCGGCACCACGCAGACTGCCCTGGTGGACTTGGGCGGTGCGTTGCCCCTCATCGAATCGGGCAAGCTGAAGGCGCTTGCCGTCGGCAGCGACGAACGCCTGGATATAGCACCCAACATTCCCACGATCCGGGAAAGTGGTTTCCCCGACTACAGCTTGTACATTTTTGTGGGTTATGGCGTGCGCGCCGACACGCCCGAACCTATCTTCAAAAAGCTTGAAGCCATGCTGCAGGAATCGGTCCAGCAAAAAGACCTGCAGGCGGCACTGACCCAGCAGGCAGGTACCCTGTTTGTTGGCAAGCCCGGCAAGCCTTTTGCCGAGTTTATCGATAACGAATCGAAGAAAGCCACGGCAGTGATGGCCGACAAGAAGTAATCGAGGATTCGTCGTCATTCCCAGTGCTGGCCGGCATTGCCCCAGCACTGGCGAAGTTTTCCCTTGTCCCTGGCCGGTAAGTGCCGGACATTTCCATATTGACAGCACAGGCGCTGATTCCGCCCTGTCGCGACCGACCTTTATCTGTTGAATGCCGCAGCCGCAGGGTTCTCCTGGCTGTGAGCCGAGCCGCGTCTGCTTCCCAGCGTAAACAATGGTCAATTTCGATCGTGCTACCGAGCTGATCGCGCGTAAATTCGCCCATCTTCCAGAAGGAAGGCCACAAACCCGATTCTCTTGACGCAAGGATCGCCGATTACGCATCGTATACGGCGCGCATGGAACCAGAAATCAAGCATCCGTCCCAAAGTTCGCAAAGCAAGGCTCGCCAGGGATGCCATCGCCTGGCAACCGCGTTCGTGATTGTCGCCGCCGTTGCGGGGGCGCTGGCCGCCACCTGGCCAAACACTACCTTGTCCGTTACGCCTGCAATTGTGCTGCTCGTGCCCTGTGTTCTGGCGCTGGTGTACTTCATGACAGGTATCGTGTTGCGATGTCTTTCCAAGGCGCCGCACCACGGCGAACTCCTGCCTTTGGGCAGGGCGCATCTGTATGCCGCCATGGGCTGCGCGGCGATGCTGCCGATCTGGAGTGGCATGGCCGGCGGCATAGGAACCTGGCTGGGCCCGCTTGGGCAGATAGGCTTTGCCCTGGGTGTGGCCGTCTATTGCCTGGATGAGGCAACATACACCGCTGTGCCCGCACGCTTGATCCGCTATGGCACAGCGGCGCTGACAGCCGTGGTGCTGGTCGGTGGCTTCCTGAGCGGCACGGTCTGGCCCTTGAAGGTGTTGGAAGTGGTGGCTATCGCCGGCGCATTGATGCTGCTGCTGGGCACGCCCCAGAAGCGGCCCTCGCTGGACGTCTGGCTGACTGCCAGCGTGGCGATCCTGTTGCTGGAAAAAGGCCTGGATCAAACCGCGGCCAATTCCGATACGCTAGGGTGGCTGACAGGCTGGACTATCCAGTTGATTGCCGCGGTCATCCTGTTGTATGTGGTGCTGAACATGGCGTTGCATCCGCGGCCGCGGTGAAGGTTCCGCGCGCAGCGGGGAACCTTGTATTTCTAGGCCAGTTCAATCAGCTTGATACCCTTTTTCGATATGGCGGATTCCACCCCCAGTTCGCGCGAGGTGAGTGCGGCCTGGGCTTCCAGCCAGTCTTGGAACAGGGCGACTTTGGGGTCGTTCAGCCGCTTGCGCTTGGTGACCATGCTCATGCCGCTGGCGCGCTGCGCCGCGTAGCGAAATGGCGCTACCAACCGGCCTTCCTTCAGGTCATCCATAATCAGCAGCCTTTGCGCCAGGGCCACGCCCAGGCCTTCTGCCGCGGCCTGATAGGCCAGGCCCGAGCCTTTGAACGTGAATTCATCCACCGGCTTGAATTTTGCAATGCCTGCGGCTTGCAACCATTCATCCCAGTCGCTGCGCCGATACTGGGAATGCAGAAATGTATGGTGTTTAAGGTTGGATTCCGGCGGCAGGGGGTGCGGTCCGTGCATCAGCTTTGGACTGCAGATGGGATGAATGATGTCAGGCAGGATCACCTGCGAAATCACGTCCGCTGGAACTGATTCCACATACTGGATTCCCACGTCGATGTCGTCGTAGTCGAACTCGGGGTAGGTAATCGCCGTCATGATGCTGATGTCGATTTCCGGGTACTGCTCCCGGAACAGGCGCAGTCTTGGGATGAGCCATCGGATGGCCATCGTATTGTAGGTACAAACAACCAGCGATTCGCCTTGTGCCGGACGCAAGAGTTGACTGCCTTCGTCCAGTAAATCCAGCGCGGCGCTCACCCTTGGCAGGAAGTTGCGGCCGGCGAGCGTCAATTGCACAGTCTGGTGCAGGCGATCGAACAAGGCGAGCCCAAAATATCCTTCCAGCACCGCGATCTGGCGGCTCACGGCCACCGGTGTGACGTGTAGTTCCTCGGCGGCTCGCGTAAAGCTGCCATGGCGCCCTGCCGCTTCAAAACTGCGTAGCGGATTCAAAGGTGGAAGGCGGCGCTTTTTCATAATTACCTCGTACCAATATTAACTAATGGTTAAGGGCATCTTAACGTTTTGCCTTTGGCGTCTCCATCGTTGCACCCCAACAATAGCGACAAGCGTCATCGATCAAGGTGCCGCAAGAAATCGCAAAAAAACTGCTTTTCTCCGGAACCATCATGCGCCTTTTTTTGCGCTTGTCGGCTATGGAGGAGCGCAAAAAAGGGGGGCGATATGAGTGTTTTTTCCAGAGACACCGGCTTGGCTGCGGCGCTTACCGCAGACATTGTGCATGCGGTGGCAGCGTTGCGCTACGACAGCCTGCCCGACACGGCCGCCGAGTTTGCCAAGCACTGCTTTCTTGACTGGCTAGGGGTCACGATAGCTGGAAGCCGCGAGCCGCTGAGCGGCATATTGCGCGCCGAGGCGGCTGCTGATGGCGGCGCCGGCGCCCATGTTTTGATTGGCACCGGCGCGACCACTTCCATGCATTGGGCCGCGTTGATCAACGGTGCCGCCTCGCATGCCCTGGACTTCGATGACGTGGTGTCGGCAATGGGAGGCCATCCATCAGTGCCGGTGTTTCCCGCGCTCCTGGCGCTTGTCCAAGCCCAACCCACCAACGGCCGCGCCTTTATTACCGCGTTCGTCGCCGGGTTTGAAACCGAGTGCCGGGTGGGCAGTGTGATGGCCCCCGACCACTATGCCAAGGGCTTTCATGCCACCGGCACCGTGGGCACCTTTGGCGCCGCAGCGGCGTGTGCCCACCTGGCCGGGCTGGATGCCACTGCATGGCAGACGGCATTTGGTCTTGCCGGTGCCCAGGCGGCGGGACTCAAATGCATGTTCGGCACCATGGCCAAGCCATTGCATGCGGGCAAGGCGGCTGCCAATGGCCTGATGGCGGCGCGACTGGCGCAGCGCGGCTTCACGGCCAACCAGACTGTGCTCGAGGCCGAGCAAGGCTTTGCCGCAACGCAAACCGATTCCTACAACCCGCGGGCGCTGTCGGGTATGCATGACGCAAGCGGCATCACGCGTGTGATGTTCAAGTATCACGCCGCCTGTTACCTGACCCACGCCAGCATCGAGGCGGCCAGCACGCTGATAGCCCAGCGTGCGCTGCAGCCAGAGCAGATCGTGTCGGTGCGGGTGCTGGTGCCGCCGGGCCATCTGCGCGTATGCAACATCCAGAATCCTGGTACCGGCCTGGAGGGCAAGTTCAGCCTGCGCCTTACCGTGGCCATGGCACTGACCGGGCGCGACACCGGCGAGCGCGCCTTTACCGAGGAATGCGTGCGTGATCCCGTCCTGGTCGGCCTGCGCGACAAGGTCACGGTGCAAGCCGTGACCACGCTGCCCAACAACTATTCCAGTGAAATCCAGGTCGTGCTGGACACCGGCGAAGTCCTGAGCGCTGGTGCCGATGTCTCGCTGCCCACCAAGGCTTCGGAGCTGCCTCGTCAATGGGACAAGCTCGCAGCGAAATTCGTCTCGTTGGTCGAGCCGGTTCTGGGACGACATCTTGCCCTGGAGCTGGTTGCGCGCATCGCGCAGTTGGAAAACGTGGACGACATCGGCGAAATGATTTTGCTAACCCAAGCCGGAACATGAGAGGAAGAGACGAATGAGCGACGTGCAAGCGATGCTGGAGCGGGCCAGGAAGTGGCCCAAGGGCAACGGTCTGGACGAGATGCATGTGGGGCAGGTTTTCGAACATCACTGGGGTCGCACCCTGAGCGAGGCCGACAACACGTTCTTCACCACGATGACCTTGCATTTCAACCCCCTGTATTTCAACGCCGAATATGCCAAGGCGCACGACCATCCTGGTGTGGTGATCAACCCCATGCTGGTGTTCCTGACGGTTTTCGGCTTGTCGGTTGAAGATCTTAGCGAGTCGGGTGGCGCCTTTCTTGGCGTCGAGGACCTCACCTTTCATCAGCCGGTGTATCCCGGTGAAACGCTTACCTCGCGCAGCGAAGTCCTCGACATCCGTTTGTCGGAAAGTCGGCCCAATTCGGGAATTGCAAGCTGGCATACGCAGGGTTTCAACCAGCGTGGTGAACGCGTGATCGATTTCAAGCGCACGAACATGATCAGCAGACAGGTCGAGGGAAAGTGAAGATGGCTAACGTAATTGATTCCAGGGTAGGCGCAACCCGCCAGGCGCCCGTGACGCCGCGCGAAGACGTGCCGTCGTATATGACTGAAGAGCGGCTGATGATCCAGGAGGCGGCACGCGATTTCTCGATGAACGAGGTCCTGCCGGTGGCGAACAAGCTGGATCCGATCAACGGTGATATTCCCATGTCGCTGCGCGACAAAATGGGAGAAATCGGTTTTTTCGGCATCCTCATTCCCAAGGAGTATGGCGGCCTGGGCCTGGGATGCTTCGAATATTGCCTGGTAGCCGAAGAGCTGGCGCGTGGATGGATGAGCGTCGCCAGCATCATGGCCCGTGGCAATGGCGCAGGCAACGGCTTTACCGAAGAGCAGAAGCAGAAATACTTGCCGCGCATGGCCAGTGGCGAATACCTGGGCGCATTCGCGCTTTCCGAGCCCAACGCCGGATCGGACGTGGCCAATCTGTCGTGTCGGGCGCGCCGTGATGGCGATGCCTGGGTGATCAACGGCTCGAAGATGTGGTGCACCTTTGCCGACGGGGCCGACTACCTGACGGTCTTGGCCCGCACCGACCCGAATGTGGACTCCAACGCGCGGCACAAAGGCATCAGCGCCTTCCATATCCCCAAGGAGCGCGGAATCCTGCCGCCGGGGGTGCATGGCACGCCGGTGAACAAGATCGGCTATCGCGGCTGGAAGACCTTCGAGCTGGCGTTCGACAACTGCCGGATTCCGGCGGATGCCTTGATTGGCGACGAGGGCAATGCCTTCTATACCGTCATGGGCAAGCTCGAAGTGGCGCGTGCGCATACCGCCGCCCGGGCTATCGGCCTGGCCCGGGGCGCGCTCGAAGACGCCATCAAATATGCCCATGAGCGCGTGCAGTTTGGCGAGCCCATCGGGAACTTCCAGGCAATCCGCTTCAAGATCGCCGACATGGCCACGCAGATCGAGGCCGCCCGCCATCTGATGTACCACGTATGCACCGAGATCGACAGTGGCCGCCGCTGCGACAAGGAGTCGTCGATGGTCAAGCTGCTGGCGTCTGAAATGGCCGAGCACGTTACCAGCGAAGCACTGCAGATTCATGGCGGCGCCGGCTATACCACTGATTTTTCCGTGGAACGGTACTGGCGTGATGCACGGCTGACCAAGATTTTCGAAGGCACATCGGAAATCCAGAAACGCATTATTTCCGATCGCCTGCTGGGAGCTGTCAAATGAGCTATCAGGTATCCCGGCTGACTGCCACCAACAATTATTTCGAAAACTTCAAGGTTGGAGACGTCTACGAGCACGCCCGCGGACGCACCATTACCGAGATGGACAACGTGCTGATCACCTTGCAGGTGATGAACACGGCCCAAGGCCATTTCAACGAGCACCGCATGCAGCAGTCGCCGTTTGGTCATCGTATCAACTTCGGCGGCATTACCGCTTCGTTCATCGTGGGCCTGGCGTCCGAGGATACCGGCGAACAGGTGCTCGAAGAGCGAGGCTTGAACCGGATCCGCTTTAGCAACCCCGTGTTCCATGGGGACACGCTCTATGCCTATACCGAGGTGCTAAGCAAGGAAGACGACATCCGTGCGGATGCGGGTGTGATCACCTTCCGGCATGTTGGCATCAATCAGGATCGGGTCGTGGTTTTCACGGGCGAGCGCCGCGTGCTGATGAAGCGTCACAGCCATTGGGGCAGCAAATGAGCGACTGGGAGCGCAAGGGCGGTGGCCCGTTGGCGGGCGTCAAGGTGCTTGACCTGACGCAGATGCTGGCCGGTCCCTACTGCTCGATGATGCTGGGCGATATGGGCGCCGAGGTCATCAAGATAGAGCCTATCAACGGCGACCAGACCCGGCTGCAGGGGCCGCACTTTGACGATGACCGAGAACAGCATTTCGGCGGCTATTTCCAGAGCGTCAACCGGAACAAATCCAGTGTCGCCCTGGATCTGAAGCAAGAGGATGGCCGCAGCATTCTCTTGCGGATGGTGGCGGACGCCGATGTCCTGCTCGAGAACTTTCGGGTCGGCGTGATGGATCGCCTGGGCCTGGGCTACGAGACATTGCACGAGATCAATCCCAGGCTGGTGTATGCCTGCATCCGTGGCTTTGGCGACCCCCGTACGGGCGTCAGCCCCTATGTGGATTGGCCGGCTTACGACGTGGTCGCGCAAGCCATGGGCGGCATCATGGGTATCACCGGCCCGGATGCCGACAGTCCGACCAAGGTCGGCCCCGGTGTGGGCGACATTTTTCCCGCGGCGATGGCTGCCTTTGGGGTGGCCAGCGCACTACACCATGCCGAAAAGACCGGCGAGGGCCAATTCCTGGATGTGGCCATGTACGACAGCGTGCTGGCCTTGTGCGAGCGCATCGTATTCCAGCATGCGTACACCGGTGAAGTTCCGCATCCGCAGGGAACCAGCCACCCTTTGCTTTGCCCCTTCGATAACTTTCCGACGTCTGACGGGTGGGTCACGATTGCCGCTCCGCGCGAAAAGCTGTGGCGCGAACTTTGCCAGCGCATCGGCGCCCCGCAGCTTGCCGACGATCCCAGGTATGCATCGAATCGTGCCCGCGTCCAGAACGCCGATGCGGTGCGCGCCATTCTCGGCGATTGGACCCGTGCCCGCACCAAGCAAGAGGTGATGGATGCGCTGGGTGGTTTCGTGCCGGCAGGCCCGGTGAACAATGCGCGCGACATCTTCAACGATCCTCATGTGAAGGCGCGCGACATGCTGGTCAAGCTAGAGCACCCCGGCAGCGCCCACCTGGGCACATATGCCGGGGTTCCCGTGAAGCTGCAGGGCACGCCCACGACCCCCCCCCGCCGCGCCCCGCTATTGGGCGAACACACGCAAGCCGTGCTCGCGAGCTATGGCTACACCGAATCCGAGCTGGCCGCCTTCGCGGCAGCCCAGGTGATTACGACACTCAAAGGAGACTGAACCATGCGTCTACGCAGATCCGAACTTTCCACCCCGGGAAGCAGTGAAAAGATGATGGCCAAGGCGGCGGCAAGCGATGCCGACCTGGTGTTCCTGGACCTGGAGGACTCGGTCGCGCCCAGCGAAAAGGCTTCCGCGCGCACCAAGGTGATCAACGCCCTTAAAACCCTGGATTGGGGCAAGAAGACCCGAGCGGTCAGGATCAACAACCTGGAGACCCAGTACGCCCATCAAGACATCATCGAGATCGTCGAGCAAGCGGGCGAATACCTGGACATCATCATCGTTCCCAAAGTGAAGTCGGCCAAGGACGTCTGGTGGGTCGATGTCCTGCTGACCCAGCTCGAGACCAGGCTGGGCCTGAAGAATCGCATCGGCCTCGAAGTACTGATCGAGGAGGTCGAGGCCATGATCAACGCCGAGGAGATCGCCAAGGCCTCGCCGCGCCTGGAGGCGCTGATCTTCGGGCCTGGAGACTACTCTGCGTCGCAAGGTGTCGATATCCGGTCGATAGGTGCAACCGGCGAATACCCTGGCGATATCTGGCATTACGCCCGCAACAAGGTCATCGTCGCCGCGCGCGCCGCCGGCATCGATATGGTCGACGGCCCCTATGCGGGCATCAAGAACCCGGAAGGCTACCTGCAGGAGTGCCGTCGTTCGCGCATCCTGGGCGCTGTGGGCAAATGGGCCATCCACCCCAGCCAGATCGAGATCGCCAACGGCGAATACTCCCCCTCCGCCGAGTCGGTTTCACAGGCCAGAAAGCTTGCTGCCGCCTATGCCCAGGCCGAGGCCGAAGGTCTGGGCGCGGTCGCTGTCGACGGCGTCATGGTGGATGCGGCCTCCATTCGGATACTGCAGAACACCTTGCGCAAAGCCGACCTGATCGGCATTTGATACGGAGGCGTCCAATCATGACAGCCGGAATAAGGCCGCGTCGCTCGGTGCTCTACATGCCCGGCATCAACCAGCGCGCAATGGAAAAAGCCAAGCAACTGACTGCTGATGCCGTCATCTTCGATCTTGAGGATGCGGTGTCGCCAGGCGCCAAGACCGAGGCGCGCCAGCTGGTTTGCACGCAGGTCAGCCAGGGTGGCTACGGTAGGCGCGAGGTGCTGATACGCATCAACGGCGCGGGAACCGATTGGGGCGAAGACGACCTGGTGGCAGCGGTTCACGCGCAGCCCCATGCCATCCTGGTTCCCAAGGTCGAGAGCGCTGAAATGGCCGAATATTTTGTTCAGCGCATTCGTGAGCTTGGCGGTGGGCCAGCCTTGTGGGTGATGATCGAAACCGCAAGAGGAGTGAGCAATGTGGAGGACATTGCCGCTGTTGCCGGGGTGACGGTGTTGGTGATGGGTACTTCCGATCTTGCCAAGGAGCTGCGCGCAGTGTCGACACCGGATCGGCAGGCGCTGCTTTATTCCCTGTCACGAACCGTACTGGCGGCTCGCCGCCATGGCCTGGACGTGCTGGATGGGGTGTCGCAGGTGCTTGACGACGAGGTGGCTTTCTCGGCGGTTTGCCAACAGGGCCGAGAGCTGGGTTTTGACGGGAAAACCTTGATCCATCCGGCTCAGATAGAGCCCGCCAATCGGATTTTCGGACCCACCGCGCAAGAGGTCGACTATGCCGAGCGGGTCATTCAAGCCTGGCGGCAGGCCGAGGCCGAAGGCCGCGGCATCGCGGTGCTGGACGGCAAGATGATAGAGAACCTGCATGCCGAAGAGGCTAGGCGCATTGTTGCGTTCGAGCACGCCCTGCGGCAGCAAGACCAATAAAAAAGAATCCCAAGGAGGAGACTATGAAAACCATCGGACTACTGCTGGTGGCGGTGCTGGGTATTGCCGGCCCCGCCGTGGCGAAGGCAGACAACTATCCCAATAAGCCGGTCAGGATACTGGTCGGGTTCCCACCAGGACAATCCACCGATGAGCTTGCCAGGCGCCTTGCCAAACGGCTGTCTGAAAGCATGGGGCAAGCGTTTGTCGTAGAGAACCGGCCTGGCAGCGGCGCCGGTCTGGCGCCGGAGCTGGTGGCCCGTGCCGACCCGGATGGCTATACGCTGCTGGCGTCATCCAGCGGGCCGCTGACCATCAACCCCTGGATCTACAAGGATCTGCGCTATGACGCCAGGCGCGACCTGGCGCCGGTTGCCTCGCTGAGCATCGGCTCTCTGGTTTTGGTGGTCAAGGCGGATTCCCCGTATCAGACGGCCCAGGACCTGATTGCCGCGGCCAAGGCGCAGCCTGGCGTGCTGAACTATGGTTCCGGCGGTAACGGCGTCACCAATCACCTCGTGATGGAAATGCTCAAGGATGCCACCGACACCAATATTCAGCATGTGCCCTATAAAGGCGGGGTCGCGGCGCTGAACGACCTGATTGGCGGACAGATCAATACCATGTTCGAGGTGACGTCCGTCGCCGAACCCATGATCAAACAGGGCAGGCTGCGAGCCCTGGCTGTCAGTGGCAGGGCAAGAGTCAATACGCTGCCCGATATCCCGACGTTGGAGGAGCTGGGGTACGGCGTTCGGGGTGAGCCGTGGGCCGGACTCCTGGCGCCGGCCAAAACGCCACCACAGATCCTGGACAGGCTGCATGCCGAGATCGAAAAAATCTCGCAGTCTCCGGAATGGCTGGCGGATACGGCCAGAGGAGGCGGCACCGTCCTGAATATGAGCCGCCAGGATTTCGCAGGTTTCATTGATGCCGAGATCGGACGTTGGGGGGATGCTGTCAAGAAAGGAAATGTCCAGATGAATTGACGTGAGGCTTGTGGCCTGGTTGGTTTGGGCCACAGATCCGCCGTTTCTGGATGCCCCCGGCTTCATGAAAGCCGGGGGCATGTTGGCCCGGCTCAGCGACATGCCGGGCTTGTGGATGGGTTTCCAGGCTGGAGGAATAGGGGGCATGTCCGCCGGCATAACCAAAGCATAGGTTTGCCTGCCAATGCTTATTCGTGTTTCAATATGAGACTGATTCTCATTATTGATTGCATGGCAGTTCATAGTTGCAGAGCTGCTGCGGAGAGCATTTTCATGTCCAAGAACACACCGGCCACCGTGCGCCGCCGCGGGCGGCTGCGCACGCCCTTGATATCCGCCCTGTATGCCGCAGGCCTTGTCAACGCCATGCCAGTGGCGCTGGCGCAGTCGTCGGACGCTGCGCCTGTTTCCACCCTGGATACCGTCGTGGTTACCGCTTCCGGGTTCGAGCAGCAGATTGCGGATGCCCCGGCGTCGATCAGCGTCATCACACGCGAGGATCTGGAAAGAAAATTCTATCGGGATGTCACCGACGCCTTGCTGGAAGTGCCGGGTGTCATTATCACGGGTGGCGGTGATCGCCAGGATATCAGCCTGCGCGGCATGGGCAGCAAGTACACGCTGATCCTGATCGACGGCAAGCGGCAGAACTCGCGCGAGACCCGCACCAACTCGGATTCCGCCGGGGTCGAGGGCGGTTGGTCGCCACCGATAGGCGCGATCGAGCGGATCGAGGTGGTGCGAGGGCCCATGTCGTCGCTGTATGGGTCCGACGCCATGGGTGGCGTCATCAATATCATTACGCGCAAGGTTCCCGAAAAATGGGCGGGCGAGGTTCGTGCCGATGCCATCATCCAGGAAAGCGGCCGGTCTGGCGACGTCTACCAGGGCAACTTCTATTTGGCAGGTCCCATCCGCTCGGAACTGCTGGGCTTGCAGATCTACGGCCAGCAAAGCCATCGCGACGAAGATCATATCGCTGAAGGCTTTCGCGGACGCACGGCGCAAAACCTGACCGCCAAGTTGGCGCTTACCCCTAACCGCGATCACGATATCGTGCTGGAGGCGACGACCGCGCGCCAGAAATACGAATCCACGCTGGGCAAGACCGTAGCCCCCCTTCCCGAGGGTGAAGCTTGCGGCCGTACCGGCTGCCCGGCTTCGTCGGAAACCGATTACCGTAGCAACAAATGGGCGCTATCGCATACCGGGCGTTGGGGGTACGGCGTCTCGGACAGCTATGTCCAGCAGGAAGAGTTCGATAACCGGTCGCGCCAGATGAAGATCAGGAACTTCGATCTGCAATCCATGTGGACCCTGCCGCTGGGCGACCATATGCTGACCCTGGGGGGCACATATCTGGACCAGCGCCTGGTTGACCAGACCGGCAACCAGTTGGCCGATGGTCCCAACCGGGTGAATCGCTACCAGTGGGCGTTGTTCGCCGAGGACGAGTGGCGACTGACCGACAGCTTTGCGCTGACGGGCGGCCTGCGCATGGATCAGGATGAGAATTTTGGCGAACATTTCAGTCCGCGACTGTACGGTGTCTGGCACCTGGCGGATCGGTGGACGATGAAGGGTGGCGTATCCACTGGCTTTCGCGCACCGGATCTGCGGCAGACGGTTGCCGGCTGGGGGCAGACCAGCCGGGGCGGCAATATGTACGGCAATCCCGACCTGACGCCCGAAAAGTCCCTGACTCAGGAACTGGGCCTGATCTATGACGATGGCCAGGGTTTCAATGCGGGCCTGACCCTGTTCAACAACGACTTCGACGACAAGATTACGCGCGTCGCTTGCCCCCTGACGCAATGCACCGACGGCCCGAACCAGTTCGGCGCCAATCCCACGACCTACATGAACGTGGACGATGCGATTTCGCGTGGCGTGGAAGCCAGCTTGAAGTGGCCGATCGCGCGTAGCGTGTCCTTGACGGGTAGCTACACCTACACGCATTCCGAGCAGAAGTCCGGTGAATACAAGGGACAGCCGCTGAATCAACTGCCCAAGCACCTGGTCACGGCCACGATGAACTGGCAAGCATCTGATGCGCTCGAAGCGTGGGCGCGCATCAATTATCGCGGCAAGGAAAGCCAGCCGGTCACCGGACCGTCGTCGAGCTCGCTGGTGGCGCCTTCCTACACCTTCGTGGACCTGGGTGGCTCCTACGCGGTTAACAAGACGGTTAGTCTTTATGCCGGCATCTATAACCTCTTTGACAAGGAAGTTGGCTACGACGAATACGGCTACGTCGAAGACGGGCGTCGCTATTGGCTGGGCGCCGCCGTGAAGTTCTGACGCAAGCCATCGTGCCGGCAATGGGCCGGGCGGTCGACGCCCCGCAGCCGGCGGGCAGGCCAGCGGTTTTTTGATAAGTGGCGCATTTGACTTTGGCACGAGACGGGAAATGAGTGCCAAAATGAACCTGCCTCAAAACGCGGGGGATTCCAAATGTGCCGCTCTGTTGCTTTGCATTTGCTTGGGGGCTTGTTGATCCTGGGCCTGGCTGCCTGTGGCGAGATCGCCACCGTGCCGGAACAGGCAGGATTCGGTCCCGATCCGGTCTTGCCGGCGCCCAGGCCCACGCTGTTTCCCACGGTGAATGTCGCTACGGCCAAGGGCTGGCCCGAAGGCACGGCGCCCCGGGCGGCGCAAGGCCTGGCGGTAACCGCCTTCGCAAGCGGCCTGGACCACCCACGCTGGCTCTATGTCCTGCCCAATGGCGACGTACTGGTTGCCGAGACCAATGCGCCGCCCAAGCCCGATGCGGGCGGCGGGATCAAGGCCTGGTTCACCAAGCGGTTCATGGCGCGCGCCGGCGCCGCAGTCGAGAGCGCCAATCGCATCACCTTGCTGCGCGATGCCGATGGGGATGGCGTGGCCGAAACGCGGGCCGTCTTCCTGCAGGGCCTGAATTCCCCGTTTGGCATGGCCTTGGTCGAAGGCTGGCTCTATGTTGCCGATACCGATGCGCTGCTGCGTTTCCCCTACCGCAGCGGGGTAATGCATATTGACCAGCCTGCGGAAAAGGTATTGGATCTGCCGGCCGGGCCTATCAACCATCATTGGACCAAGAATGTCATCGCCAGCCGTGACGGTTCCCGGCTTTACCTGACGGTGGGCTCAAATAGCAATGTCGGCGAAAACGGCATGGACAATGAAACCGGGCGAGCCGCCATCTGGCAGGTGGACCCGGCAAGCGGGCAGTCGCGCATCTTTGCCTCGGGCCTGCGTAACCCGAACGGCTTGGCCTGGCAGCCGCAAAGCGGTGCGCTCTGGACCACAGTCAACGAGCGCGACGAAATTGGCAGCGATCTGGTGCCGGACTATATGACCTCGGTGCAGGACGGCGCATTCTACGGCTGGCCGTACAGCTATTACGGCCAGCACGTCGACGCCAGGGTGCAGCCGCCTAGGCCAGACCTGGTCGCCCGGGCGCTGGCGCCGGACTATGCCCTGGGGGCGCATACGGCCTCGCTGGGCTTGGCCTTCTACGAGGGCGGCTTGCTGCCCAAGCGCTTTGTCGGCGGTGCGTTCATAGGCCAACACGGTTCGTGGAACCGGCGTCCCTACAGCGGCTACAAGGTCATCTTCGTGCCCTTCAGGGATGGCCGGCCGGCGGGGCCGCCCGAAGACATACTGACGGGGTTTCTGGATGCGCAGGGCGACGCCCTGGGCCGTCCGGTAGGGGTGGCGGTTGATCGGGATGGGGGGCTGTTGGTAGCCGACGACGTGGGCAATGTCGTCTGGCGGGTGACTTCGCTGCCGCCGGACCGTCACGCACCATAGGGCTGGTTGTGGCCAGGCTGCAGGATGTGCTTGCGCAATAAGGCCAGAAAATTGCGGGATACCGTCGAAGGCGTGCGTCCCGCGCGGGTAAGGATGCCCAGCGGGCGATGCAGCGCCGGGGAATGCAGCGGCAGTATGCGGATGTCGACGTCGCCAAACTGCGGCAACACGAGCTTGGGTATGGCCGCAATACCCAGGCCGGCCGCCACCAGCTTGCCGGTCAGTTGCTGGCCACTGCATTCGTAGGCCGGGCGCACCGCCATGCCCAGTTGCTGGAAGACCTGCTGGGTCATCATGTGCATGCTGGTCGTCTGCGACAGCGAAATGAAGGGATATTGCGCGAAAACCTGCCAGCCGCATGAAGATTGTTGCGCCAAGGGATGGTCGCGCGCGCAGATCAGCACGAAGGCATCATCCATCAGATGCTCGTAGTGCACCTTGTCTTCGGAGAGCGGCTTCATGGCGATACCGAAGTCGGCATCGCCTTCCGTGACCATGTCCAGCACCATCTGGGTGTGTGGCGCATGGATGGCAATTTCCACGGCCGGCGCCGAGCGGGCGAACTCGCACACGACGTCGGGCAGCAAGGCCGCGCCAATCGACGGCAGGGCGGCGATCACCAGACGCCCGCGATCACCGCCCAAGTACTGCGAGACTTCGTCCAGGGACGACTGGAACTCCATCAGCATCCTTCTGGCAATGGGCAGGAACTCGGCGCCTGCCGGAGTCAGGCGCACATTGCGCGTGTCGCGATCGAACAGACGAGTGCCCAGGGCGTCTTCGGCCCCCTGAACGCTGCGGCTGAGCGCCGGCTGCGACATATGCAGGGCTGCGGCGGCTTTGCGAAAGCTGAGCAGTTCCGCCACGCGCACGAAAGATTCCAGGTGATGCAAGGTGAGGCGTGAACGCATAGTCGTCTGATTATTCCTGTTTTTGCATTAGACAAATACTTAATTTGCATTTTACGGATTAATTGACTGAGACTAGCCTAGAGGCATCGGGTCATCAACCGCTTCGATGCGTATACAAATAAACAGGAGACAACGTGTTCGACACCCGCTTTATTCCGGCCGCGAGGAACCTGGCTGCCGCGATCTGTGTCCTGGCCGCCATGCCGCTGGCGCATGCCGCGGGCGCTGTGGATTTCCCCAATAAACCGATCACCCTGATGGTGCCGTTTCCGGTCGGCAGCGGCACCGATACCTCGGCCCGTATCGTTGCGCAGGAAATTTCCAACGCTACCGGCCAGTCGGTCATGGTCGAGAACAAGCCCGGCGCCAGCGGCTTTATCGCGACAAAATCCGTGGCCAACGCACCTGCCGATGGCTACACCATACTGCTGACGAGCAATACGCATTTCGTCAACAAGTTCCTGTTCAAAGCGCTGCCCTACGATCCGACGGGTGATTTCGCCAGTGTCGCCGTCATGCGCGAGCCCGCGCCGCTGGTGTTGATGGTGGGCGCCTCGTCCCCCTTTCACACGCTGGACGACATTACCCGAGCGGCCAAGGCCAAGCCGGGAAGCCTGACTTTCGCCAGCGGCAATTCGTCGTCGCGGGTGGGGGCGGAAATGTACAAGCAATTGATCGGGGCCGACATCCTGTACGTACCGTACAAGGGCAATGCCGAGGGCCTGAGCGAGGTGGCTGCCGGGCGTGTCGACATGATTTTTTCGGATGTGACGGCACTGCGCCCCTTGCTTGATGCCGGCAAGATCCGCCCGATCGTGGTGACCAGCGATCAGAAACTGCCCTTCCTGAAGGATGTGCCGACTTCCGTCGAGGCCGGGTTGCCAGAGCTGCTGATAGGGTCGTGGGGCGTGTTCCTGGCTCCGAAGGGCACGCCGGATGCCGTGCTGGAACGGCTGAACCAGTTGATCGGCGATACGGTGAAAACCTCGTCGGTGCAGCAATATCTGGCGAGCACCGACGGCATCGCTTCCAGTTTGTCTCGTGCCCAGATCGATCGCTTCGTTGCGCAAGAGATGACGAAGTGGGGAAGCATCATCGAGAAAGCCGGCATTCCGCTGCAATAAGCGCCTCGTCCATCTACCGTTACCAGCGAACCAGCCAAGATGTTATTGCACGATATCCGCGTGATCGAGATTGGACAGGTCTTGTCCGCACCCTATGCCGGCATGATTTTCGCCGACCTGGGTGCCGAAGTGATCAAGATAGAAAAGCCCGGCACGGGCGACGATGCCCGTTGCATGGGGCCGGCGTTTCGCGATGGCGCCTCGATGACCTTTCACGACGTCAACCGGGGCAAGCACTCCGTCGTCATCGACCTGAAGACCCCCCAAGGACTGCAGCAGCTGTTCAGCCTGCTGGCGGATGCGGACGTGCTGATACACAACCTGCGGCCCGGGGAAGCCGACAAGCTTGGCCTGGGCGAGGGCGCGATAACTGCACATTTCCCCCGCCTGATCTACTGCGAGCTGACGGCCTTCGGGCACCAGGGGCCGCGCCGCCTGCAGCCTGGGTACGAGCCTTTGCTACAGGCCTTCAGCGGCCTGATCAGCATGAATGGCACCGAGGACGGCCCACCGGCCAGGATGGGCGCATCGCTGGTCGACCAGGGGACGGCGATGTGGGCGGTGATCGGTGTGCTGGCGGCGTTGCGACAGCGCGACCAAACGGGCCAAGGTTCGGTCGTGAATGCATCGTTGCTGGAAACGGCGCTGACCTGGGCTGCGCCCCGTGTGCATGGCTACGTCAACGAGGGCCGGGAGTCCAAGCGCTATGGCACCGCGCATCCGGGGCTGGTGCCATATCAAAGTTTCGATACGCCGGATGGGCAGGTCATGATCTGCGCCGGCAACGACCGCCTGTTTGCCAAGCTGGCCCACGCCATGGACCAGCCGCAATGGTGCTCGGACGAGCGTTTTGCCACCAACCGCCAGCGCTTGCAGCATCGGGAAACCCTGGTTGCGCTGATCCAGGAGGTGTTGGGTAACGCGCCGCGTGCGCAATGGCTGGCTCGGCTGGAAGCGGCCGGGGTGCCTGTTGCGGCAGTCAACACGCTGCCCGAAGCCTTGCAAGAGGCCCAGGTGCAAGCGATCGAACTGCTGCGTCCGGTGGGCGATGCGGGTTTCATGCTGGCCGGGCTTCCCCTGTCCTTCAACAAGATACGGCCGCCGGTGAGCCGGCCCGCGCCCTTGCTGGGCGCCGATTCCGATACCTACCTCGGTTCTTCCAAAACTTCATCGTGAGTGCCTACCCATGTCGATAGATTTCACCATGCCCGAAGACGGCATTGCCCTGATCACCATCAACCGGCCGGAAAAACGCAACGCCTTCGACGCCGAGCACTACCAGGCGTTGTCGGCCGCCTGGCAGCGTGTGCGGGATGACAGCGAGGTAAGGGTGGCCGTTATCACGGGTGCGGGCGACAAGGCTTTCAGTTCGGGGGCCGACCTGAAAAGCTACATCGGCCGCAAGGTGGCCCTGGACGAGTTCTGGCAGACGCAAAAGGATCAGTTGTTGAACCGGGGCCTGGAAATCTGGAAACCCATTATTGCCGCGGTGAACGGTTACTGCCTGGCCGGGGGCATGACCTTGCTGCTGGCCACCGATATACGGGTGGCGGTGCCAAGCGCCACCTTCAGCCTGGCCGAGGTCAAGCGCGGCATCATTGCCGGCAACGGCGGCACGCAGCGCATCATGGCGCAGTTGCCGCACGCCATCGCCATGGAAATGCTGCTGACCGGAAGCAGTATCGACGCCACGACGGCCGAGCGCTGGGGCCTGGTCAATCGTGTGGTGGAGCCCGAGCAGTTGCTGGAAACCGCCTTTGGCTATGCGCGGCAGATCGCGCAGAACGCGCCCTTGGCCGTGCAGGCGGCCAAGGAACTGGCCTTGCGCGGCCCGGAACTGGGCCTGGCCGGCGGGTTGCGGCTGGAGCAAATGGTGAACAAGATATTGACCGCATCGGACGACGCCCGGGAAGGCGCGCTTGCCTTCGGCGAAAAGCGTGCTGCGCGCTTCACCGGAGCATGACCATGGACCATGCAATGCACAACATGCGCGGCAAGTACGTGATTGCAGGAGTCGGCCACACTGCCTTTGGCAAGCTGGGGCTGGATACGGTGACGCTGAATGTCCAGGCCTGCACCAAGGCCCTGGCCGATGCGGGCGTAGAGAAAGGCGCGGTCGATGCGCTCTTTCTGAAAACGCCGACGTCCAACCGCGAGATCCTGTATGGCCAGAAAGTGGCGGAAGCCATGGGCATCCAGCCGCGCTGGGGGGGCGCTTGGGACCAAGGGGGGGCCGCCAACATAACCCTGATCGCCTTTGCGATGATGGCCATCGAAACCGGCCAGTGCGAGGTCGCCCTGGTGTCTTATGCGGATAATCCACGCAGCGGCAGCCGCGCGGTGTACAGCCGGCCGCGGGGTAACGATGCCTTGCATGGCTGGTTTTCCACCGCCGCCGGCTACGGCATGATCCAGCGCGCGCACATGATCGAGCATGGCACGCCTGATGCCGCCTTTGCGGCGGTCGCCATGGCAGCCCGCCGGCATGGCGCGGCCAACCCGCATGCCCAGTTGCGCAAGGCCATCACCTACGACGATTACCTGGCTTCCCCCTTCCTGATAGACCCCTTGCGCCGCGACGATTGCTGCCTGGTTTCCGATGGAGCGGCCGCGGTGGTGATCATGAGCCGCGAGCGCGCACGCGCCTTGGGCATAGACCACGCCGTTCCCATCCTGGGATTGGGGTCGGGCCAGACCTCATGGGAGCTTGCCGCGCGGCCGACGCTGACGTCGACCGAGGCGGTGCGCTCGGGCAAGCTTGCCTTTGACATGGCCGGCCTGACGCCCAAGGATGTGGACGTCGCCCAACTGTACGACTGCTTCACCATCACGCCCTTGATGACGCTGGAGGACTATGGCTTTTGCAAGAAGGGCGAGGTGGCCGAGTTCGTGGCCGATGGCCAGATCGAAATTGGCGGGCGCCTGCCCATCAACACCAGTGGCGGCCTATTGGCGGAAACCGGCATGCCCGGTTTGCAGCTGGTGATCGAGGGTGTGCGCCAGATCCGGGGCACCGCGAACCTGCAGGTTCCGGGCGCCAACGTCTGTGTTGTGAGCAATCAGGGTGGCACCATGCACACCCATGCCACGCTTCTTCTGGGGAACTAGGCTCATGGCAAACGACCTGACGCTGGAAATAGACGCGTTGAACCAACCTTATTGGGATGCAATCGGACAGGGCAAGCTCATGTTCCAGGCCTGCGACAGCTGCGGGCATTGCTGGCTACCCGCCCGTGCGGCCTGCCCGGCATGTCTTGCCGCCAACTGGCGATGGCAGCAAGCCAAAGGCGTGGGCAAGGTGGTCAGCTGGGTGGTGTACCACGTTGCCCACCACCCGGCTTTCGAATCGCGCCTGCCCTACAACGTGGCGTTGGTGGAACTGCAGGAAGGCCCCAGGCTGCTGACGAACATCCTGGCCGATTCGGCCCGCTTGTCTGCCCATGCGCCGGTGCGGCTGGTGATCGATACGCAGGCCGATATTCCGCTGGCCCAGTTTGAACTGATGGAACACTAGCCGGGCGCCGAACCCGGATCCAACCCAGATTCGGCGTTTCGCCGTATTTAGCTCGCGCGCGTTACCGCGGGTATGCGGTAGCTGCGGTTCAGTACTTCCTCGCGCGCGCGATACATGCGCAGGATCAGGTAGAACGGGCCTTCGGGCGCCGGCAGCCAGTTGCTGCTGTCCTGCCCGGGGGCTGCGTGCTGGATCTGCAGGGTAAGCGAGCCGTCGGGGTTGTACTGCAGGCCCCGGGTGCGATCGCCGATGGCGTAGCGGCTGATGGCATTGGGAATCAAGAAAAAATCCTGGCCGTACATCGTGACTGACCAGAAGGCATCTACCGGCGGCAACTGGTCTGCCGGGAAATGCAGCACATAGCGGTGCGAGCCGTCCAGCTGGCGCTTTTCACTGTCGAAATCCGACATGGCATAGAGGGCTTCTGTGCCTACCAGCGCACCCAGGCCTTTCATGGCCGTGGCGGCACGAATCATGTAGTCGAAGCCATAGACGCCCAGCTTGTAGTTGATGCCCCATGAGCGCGCCCGCGCACTGCGGGTAGCGCCAAGCACATAGTCATGGGCGTCGCGCTCGGCCCATGCCAGCGCTTCGCGCACATCGGGTTCCAGCGTGGCGGCGTCAAAGGGCGTGCCGGGGCGTATGCCGATGGCGCCGAATTGCGCCACCAGGCCGCGTTCCGCTTCGGCCACGGGAAAGTCATCCAGGGCGCGAGCCACGTTGGCATAGAAGGCCAGCGGCTCGCCGCTGGTGTCGTAGGCCTCAACGCTGTGTGGCCGTTGCGCGGCTTGTGCGGATGTCAGCGGCGTCAGCTTGAAGCCTTGCTGAAAGGACTGGGCCGCCGAGAGGTCCTCTTCGTCGTCAACCAGGATGCGCCCGATGACCCATACCAGGTTGGTTGGGGATTTGATGACTTGCATGCCGGCCGGCAGTTCGCCGGACCAGTCCGGCCCGACGATGGCATGCCGGCTGGCCTGGCTGCCGCAATCGGTCGGCCCGACATTGGCCCAGTTGTTGGTATGGGCGTCGAGCAGGGCGAACACGAAATGCCGGCCGGTAGGCGCGGGAACGTTCAGCACGATGGGGCCGTCGGCCAAATTGAGCCAGGCAATCGAGTACAGCAGATCGTTGGCGGGGGTGACAACCCAGCGATCGACATGGGTGCTGGGACGGGTGTTGTGTTCGAACTGGTTGATGGCCGGCAGCTTGCCGGCGGGCGCTCCGTTGGGTGCGGTCGCCAGGTGACAGGTGCGCAGCGATTCGGTAAGGGGATAGGCCCATACCCAGCATTGCATGGCGGTGGCATAGGCGAACTGGGCGCGAGGAGAGGCGAAATTGCGGGTGTAGGTCATGTCAATGCCTGGAATGGAGTGGGCGGCGCGTGCTATGGAATACGGCCTTTATTGCAGCGAAATATTGGCGGCCTTGATGACTTCTGCCCAGGTGGAAATGTCGCTGGCGATGGTCTTGCCAAAGGCTTCTGGCGACTTGGGTTCGGGTTTGCTCATGTTCAGCATCTTGAAGCGTTCCACCAGTTCTGGAGTGGACTGCACTTCGTTGGTGATGGCGTTCAACTTGGCGACGATGTCTGGCGAAATACCCTTGGGGGCGAATAGGCCGTACCAGGCATCGGCGTTGAATTTCACGCCTAATTCATTCATTGTTGGAACGTTGTTCGTGGCCGGCGAGCGTTGCGAACCGCTGGTCGCCAGGGGGATCAGGTCGCCGGTGCCGATCAGTGGCAGCGACGAGACCGAGTCGACGAAGGCGATGGGAATGCGCCCGCCCTTCAGGTCGGTCAGGATTTGTCCCATGGTCTTGTAAGGGATATGTTCCATTTCTATACCGGTCTGCTGCTTGATGCTTTCCATGGCGATGTGGCCGCCGGATCCCGTTCCCCACGAGGCATAGTTGTATTTGCCCGGGTGCGCTTTGACTTCGGCAATCAGTTCCTGGAAGCTGCGCACGGGGAACTCGCGTGAGACCACCAGCAGGTTGCCGCCAGAGCCGATTTGGGCAATGGGGACCAGATCCTTTTGCGGATCGTGCGGCATGTTGGGATTGAGCAGCACGTTGCCGACGATGGTGGCGGCATAGGTGAACAGCAGCGTGTAGCCATCGGGATTGGCGCGAGCTACCGAGTCATTGCCGATCAGCCCGAGCGCGCCGGGCTTGTTTTCCACCACAATGCTTTGCCCCAGCTTCTGGCTCAGGCTCTGGGCCACTATGCGCCCCAGGATATCGGGGCTGCTACCTGCGGATGCGGACATCACGAGCTGGATGGGGCGGGCCTGGGGCCATTCATCGGCGGCGACAGCCGCATTGGAAACCAGCCAGCTGGTTGCTGCCAACGTCGTGAGCCGGAAAAGGGTGGAAAGTTGCATGCATGTCTCCGCGGTAAGCTTTGAAACCAAGGGGGATGAGCGGCCTAACCTTGCAACGGGACCACAGCGCCGTGCTGCGTACCGTACGGGCATTCACCACCTGGCAGGCGTGTGGCGCCCTCTAGGCGAGCAGGCGCTTAGCGGTCTCTGCAGCACAAGCATGATGAGGATGGCGAGCACCCTCAGCTGTCGTCTCGTTTAATGCGATTGCTTTATTCTTGGTTAATCTAACCGCATTATTTTTTTCGCGTCAACACGGGTTCACCCTAGGGTGGAGGGGCGTGACCTAGCCACCGCGCAAACCATTCACCCGGTCCAGTTCCTCTCGCATCATCCCCACCAGTTGCTCGCCGTCCTGGCGCGATATGCGGGATGTGCCAACAATGCCCAAGGCGGCGTCGCCGCAAGACCCCATTTCAAAGTGCAGGCCGATGCCGCCCAGACCCTGGGCGTTGACCAGCGCGTAACCCAGGTCTCGCTCCAGCCGCACCCAGCGCTGCAGTTTGCGTTCGGTCAGGCCGCGCGCCAGGTATTCCG
>JBEBVZ010000034.1:0-46717 GCA_040392445.1 Verticiella sediminum | reverse complement strand
CGACCAGCGCTTCCAGCTTGGCGCGCGTGATCTTCAGGTTCAGGTGCTTCGGACCGGAGGCGTCGGCCGTGATGTACGGCAGGTTGATCTCGGTCTGCTGGCTGGACGAGAGCTCGATCTTGGCCTTTTCGGCGGCTTCCTTCAGGCGTTGCAGCGCCAGCACGTCCTTGGACAGATCCACGCCCTGGTCTTTCTTGAACTCGGCGATGATGTAGTCGATGATGCGCTGGTCGAAGTCTTCGCCGCCCAGGAAGGTGTCGCCGTTGGTGGACAGCACTTCGAACTGCTTTTCGCCATCGACGTCGGCGATTTCGATAATGGAGACGTCAAACGTGCCGCCGCCCAGGTCGTATACCGCAATCTTGCGGTCGCCCTTTTCGGTCTTGTCCAGGCCAAACGCCAGCGCAGCCGCCGTCGGCTCGTTGATGATGCGCTTGACTTCCAGGCCCGCAATGCGGCCGGCATCCTTGGTGGCCTGGCGCTGGCTGTCGTTGAAGTAGGCCGGCACCGTGATCACGGCTTCGGTCACTTCTTCGCCGAGGAAATCTTCGGCGGTCTTTTTCATCTTGCGCAGCACTTCGGCCGACACCTGCGGCGGCGCCAGCTTCTGGCCACGGGCTTCGACCCAGGCGTCGCCGTTGTCAGCCTTGATGATCTTGTAAGGCATCAGGCTGATGTCTTTCTGGACCGCTTTTTCTTCAAACTTGCGGCCGATCAGGCGCTTGACTGCGTACAGGGTGTTGGTGGGGTTGGTGACGGCCTGGCGCTTGGCAGGCGCGCCGACCAGCGTTTCACCATCTTCCATGTAGGCAATGATGGACGGCGTGGTGCGCGTGCCTTCTGCGTTTTCGATAATCTTGAACTGGCCGCCGTCAAGAACAGCAACACAACTGTTGGTGGTGCCCAGGTCGATACCAATGATCTTGCCCATGATTTTTTTTCCGTAGAGAAATATTAGATGTCTGAATAATGGGGATGGCTACAGGGTTTTCAAGCCGCAACCGTAACCAGCGCCGGACGCAACACGCGATCTGCAATCAGATAGCCCTTTTGCAGGGTTTGCACAATGGTGTTGGACGGCTGCTCGGCCGGAATCGACGAAATCGCCTGGTGGTGATGCGGGTCGAACTTATCGCCCGGCTGCGGGGCGATTTCAAGCAACTGGTTGCGCTCGAAGGCGCTGATCAGTTGGCGCAGCGTGGCGTCCACGCCCTGCTGCCAGGCTTGCGCGGCCTGATCGGGCTGCCCCAGTGCTGCCTCAAGGCTGTCCTTGACCGGAACCAGGCTCTCGGCAAAAGATTCAATGCCGAATTTACGGGCCTTGGTGACTTCGTCTTGCGCACGGCGGCGGGCATTTTCGGCCTCGGCCTTGGCGCGCAGCATCTGGTCCTGCAAGTCGGCCTTCTGGGCCTCCAGCTCTTCGAGCCGGGCCTGCATAACGGC
The DNA here is from genome assembly GCA_040392445.1 of Verticiella sediminum. GTDB lineage: Bacteria > Pseudomonadota > Gammaproteobacteria > Burkholderiales > Burkholderiaceae_B > Verticiella > Verticiella sediminum_A. Next base: position 45,274 of record JBEBVZ010000034.1, on the reverse strand, counting down.
CACTGCGTCCAGCGATTCGGCACCCGGCGTTGATGCTACCGATGCCTGTTCCTGGTTTTGAGCGTCTTGCCCGGCATTGGCCGGATTGGGCTGACCATCCAGACCGTGTTCTTGATGCGCCGACATCGGCAACCTCCATTTTTTTCGAAATTCACTGAAAAAATCAGTACACCGCCGCCAAATGGGGCTGATAACCAGCCTTTCAAGAGGGTTATTCAAAAAAAATGGAAAAATAAACGGCTTTTCGACGCACCCAGCCCTGCCTTACACCGGCCGGGTGCCACTTGCCGCCCGGCTCGCAGCCGTCAAGCAAATGTAGCAACCGCCAACGCTAGCCTTTGCCGTGGGGAACACTGATGGATACGGGGTCGCTGGCCGGAAAGGTTTCGTCCAGCGCCTCATCCAGCTCGTGCTCTTCGTGGTCTTCCTTGGCCGGACTCTTCCTGCGGGTAGGATGCTTGCCGCTGTCGGGCGAGATCGGATCGCTGGCGGGAAAGGTTTCCTCGATGGCTTCGTCCAGGACGTCCTCCTGGTGGGTCTGGTGCTCTTTGCCGGAGTCCACGGGTTTGCCTGCTTTGGCCATATGCCCTCCTTATGCTTTGGATGTTGGCAACCAGCCCAGCAAATTGCGTTCCGCCAGATCGGCCAGCGCCTCTATCCATGCCGGGCTATCGTTCAGCGCAGGCAGGTAGCGCAACTGCTTGCCGCCGGCATCCAGGAAGGTTTTCTCGCAGCCCAGGGCAATCTCTTCCAGCGTCTCCAGGCAGTCGGCCGTAAAGCCCGGACAGACTACGTCAACTTCGCGTACGCCGTCCTTGGCCAGCTGCTGCACGGTCGGCTCGGTATAGGGCTGCAGCCATTCGGCTGCGCCAAACCGGCTCTGGAAGGTAACGATGCAGTCATCGGCGGCCAGCCCCAGCTCGGCCGCCAGCAAGCGGCCAGTCTGCATACACTCGGCGTAGTAGGGATCACCCAACTCGACGGAACGTTTGGGCAAGCCATGAAAGCTCATGACCAGTTTCTGCCCGCGCCCTTGGGCGGCCCAGGACTCGCTCACCCGATGCGCCAGCGCGGCGATATAGCCGGGATCATCATAGAAGCGCTGCACGAAACGCAATTCGGGCTGATCACGCAGCCGCGCCATATGCGTGGCGACCTTGTCGACCACGGTGGCCGTGGTGCTGGCAGCATACTGCGGGTACAGGGGCAAGACCAGAATCCGTCGGCAGCCCCGGCCGCGCAAGGCATCCAAGGTGCCGGCCAGCGACGGCTCGCCGTAGCGCATGGCAAGCTCGACTTCCACCTCATGACCACGGCTGCGTAGCTGCTGGCGTACGGCATCCGCCTGACGGCGACTCCACACCATCAAGGGCGAGCCTTCCGGCATCCAGACCGCTGCATATTTTTCGCGGATCTTGCCCGGCCTGACGGGCAGGATGACGCCATTGAGTATCGGCCACCAGATGAAGCGTGGAATCTCGATGACCCGGGGATCGGACAGGAACTCAGCCAGGAAGCGGCGGATAGCCGCGCTGTCAGGGGCATCCGGCGTACCCAGGTTGACCAGCATGACGCCGATCTTGCCTGCGCTGGGGGCCGGAGCCTGGTTGAATGGGTCGGCGGCGACCTGCTCGGGCAGGTAGCGCCCGGGGCCGGCAAGGCGTTCAAACAAGCGCTTCATCAAAAATCAGTGCTGGCTAAGGGCGTTGGAAAGCAAACGCGATGTAATGTCGACAATGGGAATGACGCGCTCGTATGCCATGCGGGTCGGGCCGATAACGCCCAGCGTACCGACCACCTGTCCGTCTACGCCATACGGCGCGGTGATCACGCTGACGTCTTCCAGCGGCACCAGTTGGGAATCGCCGCCGATGTAGATCTGCACCCCCTGCGCCCGGCTGGACACGTCCAGCAGTTGCAGCAGATCGGTTTTCTTCTCGAACAAGGCAAACATCTTGCGCAGGCGATTCATGTCGGAGGTGATGTCCGCCACTTCCAGCAGCTTGCTGCCACCGGAAATCACGACTTCCTCGGCATCGGTGGCGGCCTCGGCGCCGGCGTCGACCGCAGCCTGCATCAGGGATGAAATATCCTCGTGCAATTGCTTGAGCTCGACCTGCAAGGTCTTGCGCGCCTGGGCAAAGGATTTGCCGGCGAAGTGCTGGTTGAAGAAGTTACTGGCCTCGATGAGCTCGTGCTCGGCGTAATCGCGCTGCGCGAAAAGTATCCGGTTTTGCACATCGCCCGATGGGGTCACGATAATGAGCAGCACGCGCTTGTCGGACAAGCGGATGAATTCGATCTGGCGAAACACCTGGGCGCGTTTGGGCGAGAGCACCACACCGGCAAACTGCGACAGGTTCGAGAGCATGGCGGCGGCCGCACTGATGGCGCGCTGCGGCTCGGCAATCGGCAGCATGCCGAGCAAGTTGTGGTGCGACAGCTCGAAGGGCTGCACAGCCAGCATGGTATCGACGAAAACACGATAGCCGCGCGGCGTGGGCACGCGCCCTGCCGAGGTATGCGGGCTGTGGATCAGGCCGAGCTCTTCCAGGTCGGCCATGACATTGCGTATGGTGGCCGGCGAGAGATCGAACACTTTGGACAGCGTGCGGGAACCCACCGGGGTGCCGTCGGCAATGTAGCGTTCAATCAATACTTTAAGTAGGGCACGGGCGCGATCATCCATGGGCCTATTCTAGACTACAGACGCCCCCGGGACGACACTCAATGCCGGCAAACGCCCACTTGCGCATATTTTGTACCATCGCGCGCGCAGCCCACCCTACCCCCCCTATAATCGGGATGCCTTGCAATATCCTTTCAAAGCAACCTTGAGCGGCAGCCTGAACACATGCTTTTCCCTACCGTGGCTCTCATTGGCCGATACAACGACGCCGGCATCGCCGAGCCTCTGCTCGCGATTGCCCGCATGCTGGAAGAAGCTGGCCGCACGGTAATCTTCGAAGCCGAAACCGCAGCCAACACCGGCGTGTCCGGCTACACCACCGTGCCGGCCAGCGAGATCGGCAACCAGGCCTCACTGGGCATCGTCATGGGAGGCGACGGCACCATGCTGGGCGCCGCCCGCCGGCTCGCGCCGTTCAACGTACCCCTGGTCGGCATCAACAACGGGCGGGTGGGCTTCATTACCGACATCCGTTTGCCGCACGCCCTGGCCGCCATCAAGCAGATACTGGACGGGCGCTACGAAGCCGAAGAGCGCCTGCTGCTGGTCGGCAACGTGCTGCGCGGCGGCGAAACCCTGTTTACCGCACAAGCCCTGAACGACGTCGTGCTCAGCCGCGCCGGACGCGGCGGCATGATAGAAATGCACATCGAAGTCAATGGCGACACCATGGCCACGATGCGCGCCGACGGCCTGGTCATTGCCACGCCCACAGGCTCGACCGCTTATGCGCTATCAGCCAACGGCCCCATCCTGCACCCTGCCCTGGGCGGCATGGTGCTGGTGCCCGTAGCCCCGCAAACCCTGTCGAATCGCCCCATCGTACTGCCCGAAACCTGCACCATCACCGTCACATTGACCTCCACGGGCCGGGTCGAAGCCGGCGCCAGCGCTCACTTCGACATGCAGACCTGGTCGCAACTGGCCGAGGGCGACCAGATCCAGGTGAAACGCGCGCCGCACAGCAGCCGCTTTCTGCACCCTATCGGCTACAGCTACTACTCCACCCTGCGCCACAAGCTCAACTGGAACCGCATGCCCTCCCAGGGCGATACCGACGACGGTTCCGAGCAACGCTAGTCCCACTCTCTTTCGCTACACCGCCACCCGCTGACACATGCTGCGTACCCTGCACATACGTGATTTCGTCATCGTCGATACGGCCGAAATCGAATTCGGTCCCGGTTTTACCGTGTTTTCGGGCGAAACCGGCGCCGGCAAATCCATCCTTGTCGATGCCCTGGCCTTGGCACTGGGCGAACGCGCCGATACCTCCGTCATACGAGAAGGCGCGCCGCGTGCCGATATCACCGCGGTGTTCGATCCGCCCGCGCACCTGCATGAATGGCTCGTCGAACACGAGTTCGGCACGCAAGGGGTGATCCTGCGCCGCGTCATCGACCAGAATGGCCGCAACCGCGCCTTCGTCAACGGCATACCCTCCACCGTCGCACAGTTGCGCGAACTGGGCGAACGCCTGGTCGACATCCATGGCCAGCACGCGCACCAGAGCCTGATGCGCGCCGACGCCCAGCGCGAACTGCTCGACGACCACGGCGGCCATGCGGAACTGCGGCGCGCGGTGGCTGCCGCCTGGAAAACCTGGCGTGCGCACCTGCGCGAACTCACCACGCTCGAGAACGACACCGAGGGCCTGGAGCGCGAACGCGAGCGCCTGCAATGGCAATTCGACGAGCTGGACAAGCTCGCCCTCCAAGCCAATGAATGGGGCACGCTGCAAGCCGAGCACCAACGACTGGCGCATGCCCAGTCCCTGATCGACGGCGCCGCGCAAGCCGTCGCCCAACTGGACGAGGCCGACGACAGCACGCACCATCAACTGGCCATGGCGGCCCAGCGCATCGGCCAGCTCACGCACCACGACCCTGCCTTGGCCAGCGTGGCCGAGTCCCTGGAATCCGCCCGTATCGCATTGAGCGAAGCGATATCCGACCTGCACAGCTATCTGGGCCGGCTCGAGCTCGACCCGCAGCGCCTGGCCGAGGTGGAAATCCGGGTGCAAGCCGTGTTCGAAGCGGCACGCAAGTATCGGCTCAAACCCGAAGACATCCCGGCACGCCACATGGAACTGCGCGCCCGCCTGGACACCCTGAACCAGGCCAGCGATCTCGACGGCTTGCGCCAGCGCACCGAAGCGGCCGGCGCCGAATACCAAAAGGCCGCCGACAAACTGCGCACGGCCCGGGCCAAGGCGGCCAAGGGCTTGTCGGCCGCAGTCAGCCAAGCCATGCAGACGCTGGCCATGACGGGCGGCAGGTTCGAAGTCGCACTGGCTGCGGGCGAGCCTGCCTCGCACGGCGACCAGACGGTCGAGTTTCGCGTGGCGGGCCACGCCGGCACCACTCCGCGTGCGCTGGCCAAGGTGGCATCGGGCGGCGAACTGGCACGGATTTCCCTGGCCCTGTCGGTGATCGCCAGCCAGGCCGCACGCGTTCCCACCTTGATTTTCGACGAAGTCGATACCGGCATCAGCGGTGCCGTCGCCGAGGTCGTGGGGCGCTTGCTGCGCGAGCTGGGCGCGCGCCATCAAGTCTTGTGCGTCACCCACCTGCCCCAGGTCGCTGCCTGCGGCAATACTCACTTCCAGGTCAGCAAGGCGCAAACCGGCAACAGCACCATTTCGCGCATTACGCCGCTGGACACCGGCGGTCGCATCGACGAGCTGTCACGTCTGCTGGGCGGTATCGAAATCACCGAGACCACCCGGCGCCACGCCCGCGAAATGTTGCTGAAATAAAAATTGCCGGCACCTCTGCCGGCAAAAAAAAACCGGCTCACGCCGGGCCTGGACTTAACGCTTTGGTTACGGCATCAGCCGAACTGGGCCCCGGGTTTTTGCTTGAGTGCGCATTGCGGGCAAACGCCATACAAGGCCATGGCATGGCCGGTAAGCTGAAACTGGTGTTCGTCGGCAACATTGTGTTGTCGACGCTCGATCTCGGCATCGTAGAATTCTTCGACGCGGCCGCAATGCGTGCACACCAGGTGATCGTGGTGATCGCCCTCGTTGAGTTCGAAAACGGCCTTGCCGCTGTCGAATTGGCTGCGCGTGAGTAGGCCCGCCTGCTCGAACTGGGTAAGCACCCGGTACACTGTGGCCAGGCCAATTTCGACGTTTTCGGTCATCAGCGCACGATACACATCCTCGGCGCTCATGTGGCGGGTTTCGCCCTTGCGAAAGATATCCAGAACCTTGAGCCGCGGATACGTGGCTTTCAGGCCCATGCTTTTAAGTTCGCTTTGGTCTGTCATAGAATTTCCCTGCTATCGGCTGCAACCATTATGATACCGGTTTTACCGGTTACCCAGATTAGGTTGATATCCGTGCTCATTGCCTCGCATACGAATTCCCCCCGCCTAGGCACCCGTACCGCAAAAATTGCGGTCGTGGCATTACTTGCGGGGGTGCTGGCCGCATGTGGCAGCGTAGACCGCACCGGACGCGCGTTCTGGCAGCCCTATCGGCCCAACGTCCAGCAGGGCAACTGGATCACCCAGCAGCAAGTCGCCCTGCTACGCCCCGGCATGACGCGCGAACAAGTGCGTTTTGCCCTGGGCACCCCCACGCTTACGCCCGTATTCCACGCCGAGCGTTGGGACTACCCTTATTTCATGAAGCCCGGTTATGGCAAGACGCAGGAACGCCGTTTCACGGTGTTCTTCGAGAACGATCTGCTCGTGCGCTGGGAAGGCGACGAGCAACCCCGCGTGCAGCCCTTCCAGGACCCCAAGGCCGTACCCGAGCAGGAAGCGCTCCAGGCCGACCTGCCACAGCAACAGCCCATGATACCGGGCAACGCCGTGTCCGAACAGCCTGGCGAGCCTGCAACGGCCCAAACACCTGACGCCAACACCCAGCCCCCGGTGAACGTCAACAAGAGCGTGCTTCAGCTGCAGAACAGATCGCCGTCCAGTACCGCCCAGGACCAGATCAACCCCACCACAGGCAGCGTGCCGCTGCGCTAGACGCTGCGCCATGCGCCGCCCACGAAAGCCCGCGGCCAGCCCGGGCTTTCGGTTTTTCAATGAAAGTGAAAGGATTTCCACCATGCGTATAGCTGTAGCCGGCGCCAGTGGCCACATGGGCCGTGAACTCATCGAAGCCATCGTCCAGGCCCCCGACGTCCAGCTCACCGTGGCGCTCGAACAAACGGGCAGCCCCGCCTGCGGCCAGGATGCCACGGCATTCCTCGGGCGCAGCAGCGGCGTGCTCATCACCGACCAGCTGGACGCCCTGGCCAACGCTGACTGCCTGATCGATTTCACCCGGCCCGAAGGCACCTTGCAGCACCTGCAGGCCTGCCTGCGCCACAAGGTGAACATGGTCATCGGCACCACTGGCTTCGATGAAGCCGGTCGCGAATCGATCACCGCCGCCGCCACCCAAATTGGCATCGTCTTCGCCCCCAACATGAGCATAGGCGTCAACGTCACGCTCAAGTTGCTGGACATGGCCGCGCGCATTCTGCAGCAGGATTACGACGTCGAAGTCTTCGAGGCCCACCACAAGCGCAAGGTCGATGCGCCCTCGGGCACGGCCTTGAAGATGGGCGAGACCATCGCCCAGGCCTGGGGCAAGCCCCTGGACGAGATTGCCGACTGGGCACGCCATGGCAATACCGGCGAGCGCCAGCCTGGCCATATCGGTTTTTCGGTTGTGCGCGGTGGGGATATCGTGGGTGATCACACCGTGTTTTTCTGCGGCCCCGGCGAACGCATAGAAATTACGCACCGCTCGGGCAGCCGCGCCACCTATGCCCAGGGCAGCCTGCGCGCGGTGCGCTTCCTGGCAAGCCAGGGCGCCGGCCTGTACGACATGCAACAGGTTCTGGGCTTGGCCGACAGCCCATAAGCTCGGCCCTGGTTCGGAACCCGCCCTCTAGCAGGGCGTTCCGAACGGCTGCCTGGCCAAGGCACCCCGGCGAACCGAAAACCTCGAACCGGCTCGGAAAGCCGCCTTACGTGGTGGGCTGGCGATAGGCCAGCGTGCCTTGGGGCGCCACCGGCTCGGGCTCGAGCCACACCCCAAAGCGCTGCTGGACATCGCGCTGGATGGCCTGCGCCAGGGCCGCCACATGCTCGGCCGTGCCGTCATCGTGATTCACTAGCACCAGGGCGTGGCGTTCGTGCATACCTACCGGCCCCATGCGCCGCCCCTTCCAGCCACATTGGTCGATGAGCCAGCCCGCCGCAAGCTTGACGCGGCCATCGGATTGCTTCCAGCCCGGCAGGCCCGCATGGCTGGCCTGCAAGGCGGCATACGTCGGGGCGTCTATCACCGGGTTCTTGAAGAAGCTGCCGGCATTGGGCAGCACCAGGGGGTCTGGCAGCTTGCTGCGCCGGATATCGCATACGGCGTCAAATACACGCTGCGGCGTCGGCTCGAGATGCTGCCATTCGGGGCGTTTGTGCAGATCCGGATATTCCAGGCAGGCCCGCCACTGGCGCGGCAACGCGAACTGCACGCCGGTAATCAGCCAGCTTGCCTGCGGCGCGCGCTTGAACAGGCTGTCTCGATAGGCGAACTCGCAGTCTTCCACCGACAACTGCCGCCACTGCCGGTTGACCAGATCGTAGGCCGTCACGCCGTGAATGCGCTCGCGCACCTCGATGCCGTAGGCGCCGATGTTCTGCACCGGCGCGGCACCCACCGTACCTGGGATCAGTGCAAGGTTTTCCAGCCCACCCAAGCCCTGGCCGACGCAAAATGCCACGAAATCGTGCCAACTTTCGCCTGCGGCGGCTTCGACGATGACGCAATCGGCCATCGAGCTGATGGTGCGGATGCCCTTGAGGCCGACCAGCGCGACCGTACCTGGCATGTATTCGGGCAGCACCACATTGCTGCCCGCTCCCAGCACGAACAGACCGGGCTCGGCACTGGCGTGCGCGGCCAGCGCCGGCACCTGCGACGTATCGCTGACGCGCACGATGGCGGCTGCGCGCGAACGCAAGGAGAGTGTATTGAGGGGCTGGAGATCCAGCGAATGGCTTTGGAGTGTTAGGGCAGGCACGCGGGGATTATGTCATACTGATCGGTCGTTTTGCTGGAGCTTACAACATGCCTTCTTTTGACGCCGTCTGCAAACCTGACCAGGTGGAACTTCGTAATGCCGTGGACCAGGCCAACAAGGAAATCGGAACCCGCTTCGACTTCAAGGGCTCTGACGCGCGCGTGGAACACACCGACAAGGTGCTGACCGCCTACGCCGACAGCGACTTCCAGATGGACCAGGTACGCGATGTCCTGCTGAACAAGATGACACGTCGCAACGTCGACGTGCGCTACCTGGATCACGGCAAGGTCGAAAAAATCGGCGGCGACAAGGTCAAGCAGGTGCTGACCGTGCGCAATGGCATCCCCCAGGAAAACGCCAAGAAAATCGTCGCCCTCATCAAGGGCAGCAAGATAAAGGTGCAGGCCAGCATCCAGGGCGAAAGCGTGCGCATCCAGGGCACCAAGCGCGACGACCTGCAAGCCGCCATTGCCTTGCTGCGCAAAGAAGTCGAAGACCTGCCGCTGGCTTACGAGAACTTTCGCGATTGATGGATCGCTGCCAGGCCCTGCCACGCGGGACCTGGCGCCGGCACAGGCAAACATTGTGCCGGCACGGCGCAGCGGCGCCCGGCGCCACCGCAAGATAGCCCGCTTCAGCCTTCCACCACGGCATATGCCGAATGGTTGTGGATGGACTCGAAGTTTTCCGCTTCCACCACGTAACTGGCCACGCCGGGAAATACCGCCACGCGCGCGGCAACGTCGCGCACCAGGTCTTCCACGAACTTGGGGTTGTCGTAAGCGCGCTCGGTCACGAACTTCTCGTCCGTGCGCTTGAGCATGCCCCAGAGCTCGCAGGATCCCTCGGCTTCGATCGCGCGGATCAGGCCATCCAGCGTAAAGGGTTCGGTCGCATCCAGGGTGGCGCGCACGGTCACGTGCGAGCGCTGGTTGTGCGCGCCGTATTCGGAGATTGTTTTCGAGCAGGGGCACAGGCTGGTCACCGGCACCACCACGGTGACTTCGGTCTGCACCGAATCGGCCTCGGCCCGGGCAAACCACTGCACCTCGTAATCCATCAGGCTCTGCATGCCGGAAATCGGCGCGGTCTTGTTGATGAAATACGGGAACGATGCCGTCAGTTCGCCGCGCTCGGCCTGCAGCAGATCCAGCATTTCCTGCGCGATGCAGCCAAAACCCGCCACATCCACCGGCGTGCGGCGATGCTTCTCGAGCAGGGCCACGAAACGCGACATATGCGTGCCCTTTTGTTCGGCAGGCAGCGCCACCGTCAGGGTCCAGTTTGCAATCGTGGGCAGCGCCTCGCCGTTTTCCGTGGCGACCACGAAAGGATGGCGCACGCCGCGTATGCCCACACGCTGAATCGCGATCTGGCGGGTATCAAGGCTGGACTGCACATCCGGCATCATCAATACCGGATCGATAGGAGAATTCATATTCTGTCGCACCTTACACAAGGTCGCCGAACCGGCGCCGGATGGAGGCCTCTATTCCTGCCGCGTCCAGCCCCAGATCAGCCAACAGCCGCGCCTGGTCGCCGTGATCGATGAAGGCATCCGGCAAGCCAAGCTGCAGCACGGGAATCGTGACGCCGGCGTCATTGAGCACTTCGCAGACAGCGCTGCCGGCACCGCCCATGATACTGCCCTCTTCCACCGTGACCAGCGCGGCATGGCTGGCCGCCTGGGCCAGGATCTGTTCGCGGTCTATGGGTTTGACGAAACGCATGTCCAGCACGGTGGCGTCCAGCGCCTGCGCGGCCTGCAAGGCCGGCGCCAGGCGGGTGCCGAAAGCCAGGATCGCAACACCGCCCTTGGCGCTTGCGCCGCGTTCGCGGCGCACCACGGCCTTACCCAGCGGCACGGTTTGCAAGTCGGCCCCCGGCGCCACACCGGTGCCGCCGCCGCGCGGGTAGCGCACCGTGGCCGGGCCCGGGTATTGATAGCACGTCGACAGCAGCAGCCGGCATTCGGCCTCGTCTGACGGCGTCGCCACCACCATATTGGGAATACAGCGCACGAAAGCAATATCGTAGTTGCCGGCATGCGTGGCGCCATCGGCACCCACCAGGCCCGCACGATCGAGCGCGAACGTAACGTCCAGGTTTTGCAGCGCCACGTCGTGCACGAGCTGGTCGTAGCCGCGTTGCAGGAAGGTGGAATAGATCGCCACCACCGGTTTTTGCCCTTCACAGGCCAGCCCGGCCGCGAACGTGACGGCATGCTGCTCGGCGATGCCGACATCGAAGTAGCGCTCGGGAAAGCGCTGCTCGAACTCGACCAGGCCGCTGCCTTCGCGCATCGCGGGCGTCACGCCGCACAGACGTTTGTCGACTGCACCCATATCGCACAGCCACTGCCCGAACACCTGGGTGAACGTGGTTTTGGCCGGCGTGCCGGAAGGGCGTATGCCCACCGCGGGATCGAACTTGCCCGGCCCGTGATACAGCACCGGGTCGGCCTCGGCCAGCTTGTAGCCCTGCCCTTTCTTGGTAACTACGTGCAGAAACAGCGGGCCCGAACGCTCGCGCAGGTTCTGCAGGGTCGGCACCAGTGCGTCCAGGTCGTGGCCGTCGATGGGGCCGACATAATTGAAACCCAACTCTTCGAACAGCGTGGCTGGTGTCACCATGCCTTTGGCATGTTCTTCAAAGCGGCGCGCGAATTCCAGCACTGGCGGAATATGCGAGAGCACCGCCTTGCCGACATTGCGCGCCGCGGCATAGAACTGGCCCGACATCAGGCGAGCCAGATAGCGGTTCAGCGCCCCCACCGGCGGCGAGATCGACATATCGTTGTCGTTCAGGATCACCAATAGGTCGATATCGGGGGTGACGCCACCATTGTTGAGCGCTTCGAAGGCCATGCCGGCCGACATCGCGCCGTCGCCGATCACGGCGATGTGCTTGCGCTTGACACCGGCGTTGCGCGACGCCACGGCCATGCCCAGCGCGGCGGAAATCGAAGTCGACGAATGAGCCGTGCCAAACGCGTCGTACTCGGATTCGCTGCGCCGGGGAAAGCCCGAGATGCCACCCGCCTGGCGCAGGCCCGACATGCTCTGGCGGCGCCCGGTAAGGATCTTGTGGGGGTAGGTTTGATGGCCGACATCCCACACGATGCGATCATGCGGTGTGTTGAACACATGATGCAGGGCAATGGTGAGTTCGACCGTACCCAGGTTGGACGACAGATGGCCCCCGGTTCGGGAAACCGATTCGAGCACAAATGCACGCAGTTCGCTGGCCAGGGTTTTAAGTTGACCACGAGAAAGCGGCCGCACATCGGCGGGCGACTCGATTCGGTCTAGCAAGTGGGTTGTCATGCCGGAATTATCCAATATAGCAAGGCTGCGCCGGTAAACACCATTCAATGGCTGCGCAACACGATGTAATCCGCCATGCGGGCCAACGGATCGGTAGAGCGGGCATCCTCCATTGCGGAGAGCGCGCCGTGCGCTTCGCCACGCAGAGCCTCGGCAAGACCGCGGGCACCGTCCAGGCCCAGCAATGAAACATAGGTGGGTTTGTCGCTCGCCTGGTCCTTGCCCGCGGTCTTGCCCAGAGCGGCACTGTCGGCGCTGACGTCGAGCACGTCGTCCACCACCTGAAAGGCCAGCCCTATGGCTTGCGCATAGGTATCCAGGATGCGGCGCAAGGCCGAACTGGCGCCAGCCACCACCGCGCCCAGGCCTACACTGGCGCGCAGCAAGGCGCCGGTTTTCAGGCGGTGCATGGTCTCGAGCTCGTCTATCGTAAGGATACGCCCTACGCTTTGCAGATCAATGGCCTGCCCGCCAACCATGCCGGTGCTGCCGGCGGCCTGTGCCAGGACTTGCGTAGCCTGTACCACCAGGGCCGGTGCAATAGGCATCTTGGCCAGGCACTCGAAGGCCAGGGGCTGCAAGGCGTCACCGGCCAGCAGCGCGCAGGCCTCGTCGAACTGCACATGCACCGTGGGCCGGCCGCGCCGCAGCACGTCGTCGTCCATGCAGGGCAGATCGTCGTGCACCAGCGAATAGGCATGGATGAACTCGACCGACGCGGCGGCGGCATCAAGCGCGGCCGCCGTGGTCTGGGTGCTGGCGCCGCAAGCCGCGCCCGCGGCATACACGAGCGCCGCACGTACACGCTTGCCGCCGCCCAGAACCGCATAGCGCATGGCCTCGTGCAGGCGAGCGGGCATGGTAGCGGCAGGCGGAAGATGGCGCTCGAGCGCCTCTTCGGTGCGTTTGCGGGCGGATTCCAGCCAGTGCTCGAACTGGGCCGACGACATCTGGGGCGCGCGGTTCATGTATCGCCTCGCACATCGTCGGCTTCCAGGGGCCGCAACAAATCGGCCTCGAGCACCTTGACCTGCTGCTCGGCGCGCGCTAAGCGCTGCTGGCAGATGCGCACAAGCTCGACGCCACGGCGGTAGGTCACCAGGGACTCATCCAGCGGCAAGGCGCCGCCCTCGAGCTCGCCAACCAACTGCTCGAGTTGCGCCAGAGCGGCTTCGAAATCCTGGGGTGTATCGGGCATAGTGCTTGCAGGCTCGGAAATTGACAAATCAGTTAGTAGGTCGGGGGCCGGATCACTGGCCTTGGTAGGTTGTTCCGCCATGGTTTTGGTGTTGGCCACGCCAGCCTCGGGGAGTACGTTTTGGGGTCAACATTGTAAGGTATGGTTCGCCCGCTTTTACATAAAACCCTTGCCTGTCCGCGTCGCATACTTGGCAAGAGGTACAATATAGAGTTTGGTCGATCGAATAGATCACCGTTTTCTTCGCGCCGCCCTACCGTATTTTTCGGGAAAAGTCGGCCACACCACTTAATCCGTTTCCTTGCCGATCCGCGCTTACGACCGCGTCGCGAAACGGAGCTACGCGGAGGGAATCATGGCCGATATCGGTCGGATGGCACATGTGGCGGCCAGCCGGGCACAGTTGCCCGTAACCGCCTATTTTGATCAAGCCCGATTTGAGCGGGAACAGCAAACCATCTTTCAGCAATCGGCGTTATACGTCGGCAATGAAAAGCTGGTTCCCGACGTTGGCGACTATCGTACGCTGTTGCAAGAGAACAGCGGGCGCGTACTCGTGCGCAACCGCCAGGGCATAGAACTGATCTCCAATGTGTGCCGTCACCGCCAGGCCGTCATGCTGGGTGGCACTGCCGGCAATGTCACGGGCGCCGAACACGCCTCGGGCAACCTGCGCGCGCAGGGCGGCAATATCGTCTGCCCCCTGCACCGCTGGACCTACAACGATAGGGGCGAGCTTCTGGGCGCCCCCCAGTTCGAAAGCACGCCCTGCCTGAACCTGCAGCGCTTTCCCCTGCAGTCACACAAGGGCCTGCTGTTCGAAGGCCCGCGCGACGTGGGCCGCGATCTGGGCGCCCTACTCGGGCGGCCGGAATTCGACTTTTCCGGCTACGTGCTCGACAAGGTGCAGGTGCATCACTGCAACTACAACTGGAAGACCTTCATCGAGGTCTATCTCGAGGACTATCACGTGGGTCCGTTCCACCCGGGGCTGGGCCAGTTTGTGACGTGCGACGACCTGTCGTGGGAATTCACGCCCTCGTACAGCCTGCAGAAGGTTGGCGTGCACAAGGCACTGGCGCATCCCGGCTCGAACATCTACCAGGACTGGCACGACCGCCTGCTGGCATACCGGGACGGCAACATGCCGGACTTTGGCGCGATCTGGGTAACCTACTTCCCTACCCACATGATCGAGCTGTATCCGCACACCCTGGTGCTCTCCACGCTATACCCCAAGAGCCCCCAGGAAACCGTGAACATCGTCGAGTTCTACTACCCCGAGGAAATCGTCGCCTTCGAGCGCGAATTCGTCGAGGCTCAACAGGCGGCCTATATGGAAACCGCGGTGGAAGACGATGAAATCGGCGAGCGCATGGACGCCGGCCGGCGCATCCTGATGGAGCGCGGCGTGAACGAGGCCGGGCCTTACCAGTCGCCCATGGAAGATGGCATGCAGCACTTTCACGAGTGGTATCGGCAAATCATGCAGGAACCCGCCGCCGGCGGCTAAGTCGTTCCGGCAAAAAGGCTAGGGCCCGTCCAGTGCCCCTGGCCTATCGGCATGGCGCATGTAGAAATACAGCGCCATGCCCACCAACAGGGCCGCTGTCGCCACCAGTAGCGGCAGAACAAAAGCATCGCTGCCGCCACCCGACGCCGCCGCCAGCCATACGGCCAGGGGCGGCCCGGCAACCTGCCCGACACTGAAAGCTGCCGTAATCTGCCCCACCAGGCGGCGCGAAGCCGCTTCCCCCTGGTGCGCAGTCAGGCGACGCGCCTCGCGCACGGCAAACAGGGTAATCGTGGTAAAGGGCAGCCCGATCAGGATACTGCCCAGCGCGAACCCGAAAACCGTCGGCATCAGCACCGTCAGCAGAACGCCGGCGGCCTGCGAAACATAGCAGCCCGCCAGCCACAGGCGCTGGTCGACTTCGACCGACACGCGCGTGGCCAGTAGCGCACCCAGGGCTACGGCCACGCCCAGCATGGGCCAAAACAGATCTGGCCAGATCGAACCGGGCAAGGTCTGGCGCGCGATCACCGGCAAAAACGTGGCCGTGATGATGTAGCCAAAACCGGCGAGGCCGTAGGCCACCGTCAGGTACCAGCTTTCGGCTCTCATCAGGCGGGCACGCCCGACATCGGGCTGAGCCGGCGCCACTTCGCCTGCGCCCGCCGAGACCACGCTATCGGATTCCGGCGAGAAAATGCGCCAGGTCATGGCCATCAGCACGACCGCAAGCCCGCCGAACAACAGCCAACCCTGGTCGGCCTGCCATCCGGCAACCACCATGGCACTGGCGGCAAACCCGGTCAGGGCAATGCCCAGGCCGGGCCCGCAAAAGATGATGGCGGCCAGTTGGGGCACACGCGCCAGGCGGCTCATGCACCAGACCGACGCAAAGACAAAGACGCAGGCGCTGGCGGCGCCGGCAAGAGCGCGCAACAACACCCACAACGGCGGACTGGACACCAGCCCCATGGCCAAGGTAAACACCGCGGTGCCCAGAATGCCCAGACGCACCATGCGCGCCGGCGAAGCGCGCAGGAACATGCAGCCTATGGCCCCGGCCAGATACCCCAGATAGTTGGCCGTGGCCAGCCAGCCGCCCCAGGCCAGATCGATCACGCCATCGTGCAGCATCATGGGCAGCAGCGGCGTGAAGGCGAAGCGCCCTATCCCCATCGCCGAGGCCAGCGCCAGCAGACCCGCCAGCGCCACGCGCCAGGCTTCACGTTGGGAACCGCTCTGGGGAGACAAGGACATCGGCAGTACAATGGCGGGTTATTTTTTGGGCTTATGCCCCGGCCCCCGGACTATACACCCGTTACGGCACCCTCCATGACCACAGAACACCAGGACGACGCCGGCATCGCCGCGACGCCGTCGAGCGCCAAGCCCCGCAAACTCTACATCCGCACCTTCGGCTGCCAGATGAACGAGTACGACTCCGACAAGATGATCGACGTACTCAATGCGGACCAGAACCTCGAACTGACCAATACGCCGGAAGACGCCGACGTCATACTTTTCAATACCTGTTCGGTGCGCGAGAAGGCCCAGGAAAAAGTTTTTTCCGACCTTGGCCGCGTCAAGCACCTAAAACAGCTCAACCCCGACCTGGTGATAGGCGTGGGCGGCTGTGTCGCCAGCCAGGAAGGCGCGGCCATCATCGCGCGCGCGCCCTATGTGGACGTGGTGTTCGGTCCGCAGACGCTGCACCGCCTGCCGGCGCTGATCGCGCGCCGGCGCAGCGAAGGCCGCTCGCAGGTCGACATCAGCTTTCCCGAGATCGAAAAGTTCGACCACATGCCGCCCGCCCGCATCGAAGGGGCCAGCGCGTTCGTGTCCATCATGGAAGGCTGCAGCAAATACTGCAGCTTCTGTGTGGTGCCCTATACCCGTGGCGAAGAAGTCTCGCGCCCGTTTGACGACGTCCTGACCGAGATCGCCGACCTGGCTGACCAGGGCGTGCGTGAAATCACCCTGCTGGGCCAGAACGTCAATGCCTACCGGGTGGCGCTGGGCGACGCCGGCGAAGTCGCCGACTTCGCCATGCTGCTGGAATATGTGCACGAAATCCCCGGTATCGAACGCATCCGCTATACCACCTCCCATCCCAAGGAGATGACGCCACGCCTGATCGCGGCGCACGGCAACCTGCCCAAGCTCGTGCCTTTCCTGCACCTGCCGGTTCAGGCTGGCAGCGATGTCGTGCTGGCGGCCATGAAGCGCGGCTACACCGTACTGGAATTCAAGTCCATCGTGCGCCGCCTGCGCGCCGCAAGGCCAGGCCTGGTGCTGTCATCGGACTTCATCGTGGGCTTTCCCGGCGAAACCGAGGAAGATTTCGAGAAAACCATGCAGCTCGCGGCCGACGTCGGGTTCGACCAATCCTTTTCCTTCGTGTATTCGCGCCGCCCCGGCACCCCGGCGGCCGACCTGGTCGACGACACCCCGCAAACCGTCAAGCTCAAGCGCCTGCAGCGCCTGCAGGCGCTAATCAACGAACAGGCCGCCGCCATCAGCGCAGCCATGGTCGGCAAGATCGAGCGGGTGCTGGTCGAAGGCCCTTCGCGCAAGGATCCGGCCGAGCTCATGGGCCGCACCGAGAACAACCGCATCGTGAACTTCCCCGCGCCGGCCCGCCTGCTGGGCCAGATGGTCGAAGTTCGCATCACCGAGGCGATGGCACACACTTTGCGTGCCGAAGTCGTCACCACCGAAGACGGCTCCAGCCCGGACGACCTGCGATCCACCGCCCCCCGCACCGCAGATGCCCCGGCACCGCGTGGGGCCAGACTGGAGAATCTGTCTGCATGAAAGTAGCCCGCTCGCGTACCCGACGCCCTCCCCCTTCGGTAGTATTGCTGGACGGGGACAACACGCAGCTGGCCAATCTGTGCGGCCCACTGGACGAGAACCTGCGTCAACTGGAGGCCGCCTTCGACGTCGAGCTGGCGCGCCGCGGTTCACGCGTGAGCATCACCGGCGCACGCGCCGACGAAGCCGCGGTGGCCCTGAACTTCCTGCATATTCGCTCGCGTCACCGGCTGCTCTCGATCGACGACGTCCAGCTCAGTCTGGTCGAACTCAACTCGATGCAGCGCAACGCCAGCTCGGACGCCGACGCGGTGGCCGACCTCAAGCCCGCGCCTGCCTCGCCGGCCGATGTGGACGATGAGAGCGGCACCATCGTGCTGCGCACCCGGCGTAGCGACCTGCGTCCGCGCACGCCGCGCCAGCACGACTACCTCAAGAACATCCTGGCCCACGACATCACCTTCGGCACCGGGCCTGCCGGCACCGGCAAGACCTGGCTGGCGGTAGCCTGTGCCATCGATGCGCTCGAACGCGATTCGGTGCAAAGGCTGGTGCTCACCCGCCCGGCCGTCGAAGCCGGCGAGCGCCTGGGCTTTCTGCCCGGCGACCTGGCCCAGAAGGTGGATCCCTACCTGCGCCCTCTGTACGACGCGCTGTACGACCTGCTGGGCTTTGAGCGCGTGCAAAAACTTTTCGAACGCCAGACCATAGAAATCGCACCCCTGGCCTATATGCGCGGACGCACCCTGAACCACGCCTTTGTCATTCTGGATGAAGCGCAGAACACCACGCCGGAACAGATGAAGATGTTCCTGACCCGGATTGGTTTTGGCAGCAAGGCGGTCATCACCGGCGACCCTTCGCAGGTCGATCTGCCCAAGGGCGCCAAAAGCGGCCTGGCCGATGCGCTGCGCGTGCTCAAGGGCGTCAACGGCATTGCGTTTTCCAGCTTTACCAGCCGCGATGTCGTCAGGCACCCGCTGGTAGGCCGCATAGTGGACGCCTACGAAAAAGCCAACCCCGCCCCCATCGAGTAGACATGAGCCGCAACATCGCAACGCACAAGGCGGGCCAGCCCCGGATCGAGGCGCAGCTTTCCCTGGCTGTTCAATATGCCATGGACGAGCCTCGCCTGCCGCGCTGGCGGCTGCGCCGCTGGATGCAGCGCGCCATGCAGGTATTGGCGCAAGACCCGGTGTGGGATACGCTGGGCCCGGTAAACGGGGTGCAGCTTACCTTGCGGCTGGTGGATGCCGACGAAGGCCGCAGCCTGAACCAGGGCTATCGTGAACGAGACTACGCAACCAACGTCCTGACCTTCGAGTATGGCCCGGATCCGGACCATATCTGGCATGGCGACATCGTGCTTTGCGTGCCCGTGCTCGAGCGCGAAGCCACCGAGCAGGGCAAGCCCTTCCTGGCACATGCCGCCCACCTGACCGTGCATGGGGTATTGCACTCGCTGGGCTTTGATCACCTGGAAGAAGACGAAGCCCAGGCCATGGAAGCGCTGGAAACACGGATACTGGCCAGCCTGCGCGTCCCAGACCCCTACGAAGCACGGTAGGCTGCCGCCCGCGCGGTGCGGGCGGCAAGCGTCATTAAGGCAAGCCCCCCACCTTTGGGCAGACTGCCCGCGCCAACATGGGGATTACACTACTTGCTGGCCAGGCACCCCGGCTTTGCAATGGGTAACGGGCTGCCAGGCACCTACCGGTTTTTCTAAACCATGGACGAGCAAGCGCGGTAACGGGTAGACTAGGCGGACAAAAAATCAAAGCCCGGAGACACCATGTTTACGCGTCATTTCGCGCATTGGCCGCCCAATGCTTCGAAATCACTTTCCATTCCCGCAACCAGCCTGTACTACAACCTCGAGGTCAGCGCCGCACGCTACCCCGACAAACCTGCCATCAACTACTACGGCCAGGTCATCAGCTACCGGGAACTCAAGCAGCAGGTAGACGCCCTGGCCGGCTATCTGGCCGATGTCTGCCAAGTGCGGGCCGGCGATCGCGTCATCCTCAATTTCCAGAACAGCCCCCAGTACACCATCGGGTACTACGCCATCCTGCGCGCCAATGCCGTGGTGGTGCCGGCCAACCCCATGCTGAAGTCCGACGAGCTGCGCTACCTGGCCCAGGATAGCGGCGCCAGCACGGCCCTGTTCGGGCAGGAAATCCTGGGCGACTGGCTGCCGCTGCTGGCCGATGGCGGCATACTTCACGGCGTCGTCGGCCCCTATTCCGACTACCTGCCGCCCGTCGCCGAGCGACTGGTGCAGGATCTGCCCGAAGCCATGCAAGCACCGGCGCTATCGCCGCCCCCGGCCGTGTCGCCGGCCACGCTCGACACCTGGCGCGCGGCCATTGCCGCCGGCCATGCCGCGCCCGCCCACACCGCCGGCAGCCAAGACCTGGCCGTGCTGCCCTATACCTCCGGCACCACCGGCGCGCCCAAAGGCTGCATGCATACCCATCACAGCGTGATGGCCACCGCCGCAGCCCAGAGCGCCTGGTCAGGACAAACCGGCGATACCGTGGCGCTGGCTACCTTGCCCATGTTCCATGTCACCGGCATGCAGGCCGGTGTGAACGTGCCCATTCTGTCGGGCAACACCGTGGTCATCATGACGCGCTGGGATCGCGAAGCCGCCGCTCGTCTTATCCAGGCATGCCAGGTCACCGCCTTTACCGGCATCACGGCCATGATGGTCGACTTCCTGGCCAACCCCCGCCTGGATGACTACGACCTGTCATCCCTGACCTTCATCTCCGGCGGCGGGGCCGCCATGCCCGATGCGGTGGCCCGGCACCTGCAGGAACGGCTTGGGCTGCCCTTCATCGAAGGCTACGGCCTGACCGAAACGATAGCGCCCACCCATATCAATCCGCCGCACAGGCCCAAGCGCCAATGCGGCGGCATCCCCATATTCGGCACCGATGCGCGCATCATCGACGTCGACACGCTGGCTGAAAAAGGCCCCGGTGAAACCGGCGAAATCGTGGTTCATGGCGCGCAGGTCTTCAAGGGATACTGGAAGCGCCCTGAAGCCACCGCCGAATCCTTCATCCAGATCGACGGCAAGCCTTTCTTTCGCACGGGCGACCTCGGCCACTACGACGAGGAAGGCTATTTCTTCATCACCGACAGGCTCAAGCGCATGATCAATGCCGCCGGCTTCAAAGTATGGCCCGCCGAAGTCGAGGCCATGCTCTATGCGCATCCAGCCATTGCCGAAGCCTGCATCATCGCCAAGCGCGACACGCATCGGGGCGAAACCGTCAAGGCCGTGGTGGTGCTCAAACCCGCCCTGGCGGGCACCGTAAAAGGCGACGACATCATCGAGTGGGCCCGAGAAAAAATGGCGGCATACAAAGTGCCGCGATTTGTAGAGTTTGTTGATGCACTGCCCAAGACAGGCACCGGCAAGGTGTTCTGGCGCCAGCTTCAGGAAACCGAAAACGCCAATCAAGGAGACAAGTAAACATGGATTTGAACTACTCACCCGAGGAACTCGCCTTTCGCGACGAAGTGCGCGGCTGGCTGCGCGAAAACCTGCCCGCCGATCTTCGCGCCAAGATCGACGGCTACCAGGAACTCACGCGTGAAGAATTGCTGCGCTGGCAGAAAATCCTGGCGGCCAAAGGCTGGGCCGGACCCGCCTGGCCCAAGGAATGGGGCGGCCCGGGCTGGGACGCCACGCAGCGCTATATCTTCGAAGAAGAATGTGGCTTTGCAGGTACCCCGCCGCTGCTGCCTTTCGGCTTGTCGATGTGCGCGCCCGTGCTGATGAAATTCGGCACGCCCGAACAAAAGCAACGCTTTTTGCCGCGCATCCTGAATGCCGACGACTTCTGGTGCCAGGGCTACTCCGAACCGGGCTCAGGCTCTGACCTGGCCTCGCTCAAGACCCGCGCCACGCGCGAGGGCGACCACTACGTGGTCAATGGCCAGAAGATCTGGACCACGCTGGCCCAGCACGCCGACTGGATTTTCTGCCTGGTGCGCACCGACACCACCACCTCCATCCGGCAGGAAGGCATCAGCTTCCTGCTGATCGACATGAAAACGCCGGGCATCACCGTGCGCCCCCTCATCCTGATGGATGGCGGCCATGAAGTGAACGAGGTTTTCTTCGACGATGTGCGCGTACCGGTGGAGAACCTGGTGCACGAGGAAGGCAAGGGCTGGACGGTAGCCAAGTTCCTGCTGGGCCACGAGCGCCTGAATACCGGCCGCGTGGGTGTCTCCAAACGCGAACTGGCACATTTGAAGGAAATGGCCAGGAAATTGCCCGACAACAATGGCGGCACGATGGCCGACGACACGCGCTTTCGCGATCGCATGAGCCGTCTGGAAGTCGAGCTCATGGCCCTGGAAATCACCAACCTGCGTTTTCTGGATCAGATGCGCGGTGGGCGTCCTCCTGGCGCCGAGGTCTCCATGCTGAAGATCCGTGGCACCGAGATCCAGCAGGCGCTCACCGAACTGATGATGCAGGCCGTAGGCAACCAGGCCGCCGCCTTCAAGGGCACCGGCCCGGCCGATGCCGGCGATATCGACGCCCTGACCTCGCGCCTCGCGCCGCGTTACGCCAATTTCCGCAAGACCAGCATCTATGCCGGTTCCAACGAAATCCAACGCAACATCATTGCCAAGGCAACCCTGGGCCTGTAAACGCACAAAGAGATTCTCAACAATGAACTTTGAACTAGACCAAGACCAGCAAATGCTGGCCGACTCGTTGCGTCGTTTCCTGGCCGAGCAGTACGATTTCGAGTCACGCAGGAAAATCATCGCCTCTGCCGAAGGCTATAGCCAGGACATCTGGGCGGCGTTCGCCGAAACCGGCTTGCTTGGCCTGCCGTTTTCCGAGGCGGACGGCGGCTTTGGCGGCACCGCGGTCGGCCTGATGAGCGTGATGGAAACCCTGGGCGAAGCACTGGTGGTAGAGCCCTTTCTGCCAACCGTGCTGGCAGCAAGGCTGGTGGCCAGAACCGGCAATGAACAGCAACGCGCAGCCGTCATCGCTCCGGTGATCGCCGGCAGCCTGAAAATGGCGTTGGCGCACAGCGAGGCCGCGGCCCGCTACAACCCGGCCCATGTGGCAACGCGCGCCGAGCGCCAGGGCAACGGCTGGCGCCTGAGCGGCGGCAAGCAGGTCGTATACGGCGGCCCCATGGCCGACAAGATCGTCATCAGCGCACGCACTTCGGGCGATACCGCAAGCGCCACCGGCATCTCCCTGTTCCTGGTCGATGCCAAGGCCGCCGGGCTCAAGACCACGAGCTATCGCACGCTGGACAACCAACGCGCATCCGATCTGCAGTTCGACGCACTGGAACTCGGCGCCGACGCCCTGCTGGGCAAGGAAGGCCAAGCCCTGGAAGCCTTGCAGGAAGCCTTCGATTTCGGCAATGCCATGCTGTGCGCCGAAGCCGCGGGCGCGATCAAGTCCGCCAACGACGACACCCTGGAATACATCAAGACGCGCAAGCAATTTGGGCAGCCCATCGGGGGCTTCCAGGCGTTGCAGCACCGCATGGTCGACATGTTCGTGACGCAGGAGCAATTGCGCTCCATGCAATACCTGGTGTGTTCACGCCTGGATTCCACACAGAATGCCGACGAGCGCAGCCGCATCGCCTCCGCCGCCAAGATCAAGACGGCTGACTCCTGCCGCCATATCTCGCAGGAATCGGTGCAATTGCATGGCGGCATGGGCATGACCGAAGAGCTCAAGGTCTCGCACACCTTTCGCCGGCTCACCATCATCGGCCAGCAGTTTGGCGATGCGGACTACCATCTGCAACGTTTTGCCGAACTGTCCAACTAAGCATGGCGGGTCACCCGCTGGTTGGCCGCACTGCCTGGAACACCGCAAGCCGGTAAACTAGGAAGGACGCCGCCCCTGGTTTCGGCCAGGGGCGGCGTCCTTCCAGCCACCGCTGCGGCGCCGGGCATGCGCCACGCTCCACCCACCAGCGGGCTCTTGAACAGCAAGGCCGACTTCTACATTGTTGCCACATGACCGATAGACTGCTTATCTTGCTTGCCGCCCTGAACATGATGATCGCGGTAGGCGCCGGCGCGTTTGGCGCGCATGGCCTCAAATCCACGCTGAGTGCCGACATGCTGGCCGTCTGGCATACCGCGGTCACCTACCAGGTCATGCACGCCCTGGGCATCTTCGTCATCGCCCTGCTCATGCCCAGGCTGGCACACCCCCTGTTGCCAGCGGCTGGCGTCCTCATGCTGGTGGGCATCGTATTTTTTTCGGGCAGCCTGTATATCCTGGCATTAAGCGGAGTCCGCATCCTGGGCGCGATCACCCCTATCGGAGGTGCTGCCTTCATCGCGGCCTGGGCCATGCTGGCGTGGGCTGCATACAAGACGAACTAGAGTAAGCTGGCAATGATTCGCGCCGGCATTCCTCCAGGGCAATACCGGCAGCATGTTGTCCAGCGCAACGGCCACAAGCCGCCCCGATCGAGGCATGTATGTTTTTTGGCAATAACACGATTCTAATAGCCGTTGTCTTTGGCGCCCTCTTAGCATTCCTGGGGTTCGGTCTGCGCAATCGCGATGGCGGCGTGATCCTGATAGGGATCGGCCTGCTGATCGCCTTGGGAACGCTGATCTATAGAGCCATAGAAGTGTTTGGCTGATATATTTTATTTGATATATAATTCGCGCTTTCCGGCGAAAGCCGGGCGGTGCCAAGGCTGCAAACCCGAGAAAAGTTTCCAGATTACTTGACACCTTAAATAAAAAGCTGTTAGAATCTTTTTCTCTGCTGCAAAAACAGTTTTTCAGCAACAGGCGGTTAGCTCAGATGGTTAGAGCGCTACGTTGACATCGTAGAGGTCGTAGGTTCGATTCCTATACCGCCTACCAAAATTCAGCTTATTGAATAGTCGATTCAATAGCGCAAAGAACCCGCAGAATCCTTGATTCTTGCGGGTTTTTCGTTTTGGGCTTTCAGTTCAAGTGGGGTACCCCCGAGACACCGATAGCCGCCAGGCCATAGCTACAGCAACATTACAGCGCGGCGCCTGGCGAGCGAGGCGGCGGCGTATCCGAAAAATCGCCAGTACCCAGGATGGTGGTTCCGTTGACGGGTGTATTGACGCTCTGTGCAGCCGCGGCGATGATTTCAGCCTTGCCGCGCCGGAAAGCTTCAAGCAGGTCGCTGTCTGACCGACTGGCCGCGCCAAAGTGTTCCACCAGCACATCCGACGAAAGTTCAAACTCCTGGTTGACGCGCCCTTCGATCAGCGCGGTGAAGCGGACAACACCGTTTACCACTACGGGCGGCTTCTGTTTGGCGAGTTCAGTGCTCATGCAAGCTCCTTGGTTGGGCGCAAAATGCAATAGTGCGCTTGACGGACAACACCGTGCCGTCCGCCAGACCATTGCAGCACACGCCATACCCGGCGACAAGCCGAATATACTTCAGCCAAACTGACGACTGGCCCCCCCCGGCACCCGGGTAGCGCCAGCGCATATATTCGTTGACCGAGCGTTTACGGGAAGCCTGCACCATGTCGCCAAAAATCGAGTCCTTCTTTGACGAAACCACCTCTACCATCAGCTATGTGGTGTACGAGGATGTTGGCACGGCTTGCGCCATCATCGACCCCGTGCTTGACTACGATCCGAAGTCGGGGCGCACCAGCACCGGCTCGGCAGCACGGATAGCGGCTTTCGTGCGCGAGAAAAACCTTGGCGTGCAGTGGTTGCTCGAAACCCATGCGCACGCCGATCATCTGTCTGCCGCGGCCTATCTGCAGAGCGAGCTGGGCGGCACGATAGCCATCGGCCAGCACATCCGCATGGTGCAATCGGCCTTCAAGCCGATTTTCAATTTCGGCGCGGAAGTTCCGGACGATGGCTCGCAGTTCGACCATTTGTTTGCACCCGACGAGGTTTTTCACATCGGCAGACTGCAGGCCAGGGCGCTGCACGTACCGGGCCATACCCCAGCAGATATGGCCTATTACGTGCAAGATGAGATCGCGTTCGTTGGCGACACGCTATTCATGCCGGACGTGGGTACGGCGCGCTGCGACTTCCCTGGCGGCGACGCCCGTGCGCTTTACCGGTCTATCCGCAAGCTTCTGCGGCTGCCGGCCCAGACCCGCCTTTTCATGTGTCACGACTATGCGCCTGCCGGGCGGGCGCCCGCCTGGGAAACCACCGTGGCCGAGCAGGCTGCCCACAACATCCATGCCCGGCTCGACATCAGCGAGGAGGACTTCGTCAGCATGCGCACACATCGCGATGCCACGCTTGGGATGCCAACGCTGATCCTGCCCGCCATCCAGGTGAACGTACGGGCGGGCGCCCTGCCCGACCCCGAAAACAATGGCACGCGCTACCTGAAGATACCGCTCAATGCCCTGTAGGGGCAGCCGGCATCTCAGGCCATGGCATCCGCCGCCTGCATGACATTTTCCAGCAATAGTTCGCGAGCGCTTTGCGGCAAGGCCGCCGGGCGGGTCGTACGGCGATCGGTCATGACCAGCACGGTATCGCCCACGGCCAGGCAATCATCATCGCGGAACAAGGCCGTGCGTATCGTCATCGAGCTATTGCCGACTTTCACCACCCCCACCCCGGCGCGCAAGACTGCCGCCGTACGCTGGTGCCGCAGAAACTGGATCTTGCCGTGCGCCACCACGGTTCCCAGACCACCCGAGCGGATTTCGGCGCTGGCGGCACGCAAAGCGTCGCCCATGGCGCTCGAGCGAGCCTGCTCCATATAGCGTGCCGCCGCGGCTTCGCCAAGGCAGGCATCCGCATCGGCGTCGCCATAGCGGCCCATGATTTCCAGCGTTCTGGGGTAGTCTTGCGGCGCCAGGACAGGCATGGTTGCCGGCTGCGCGAATTCCGGTGTGGCCGAGGGCGCGCTGGCAATTGCCTCACGCAAGGATTCCGACAGAGCGACGGGCCGGCCGTCGCACCATGCAGTCATGCGGGTTTGCTGCACGCCAAAGCACACGCCATCCTGGAAAACCGCCGTTGCCATATCCCATCCGTCGGCATCATGGCCTATGCAGCGCGCGCCGACCTCGACCATGCCGGGGTAGCGTCCTTCACCAACGAAATCGGTGGCCACCAGCGTGGGACGCAGCAAAACGCCATCGCTATACCATGCGTCGGGGCCTACCGCGTTGATCAGCCACTGCGTGCGCGCTTCGATATGCAAGCCGGAGACGGCGACGTTATTGAGGTGCCGCCAGGGGTCGACATCGGTATAACGGGTTGCCAAGGGATAGAGACGGTCGTAAAAGGAAGAATCACGCCGCCACACTTCGTTTTTCAAAATCTGCTCCTGTTCTGATAATTGTTGCGCCGCCACAAAAAGGCGCGGATATACCGAGATAATAGCGGCAACCACGACAACACTGTTACAGGGGCGTCGCCGGACACCCCCTTTGCCAGGGAGACCTATGATGATCCGCAACGAAGCAAGGGATTTCCAGCAGATGGCGCCACGTGCGCAACGCTATTCCCCGCCGGGTGGCAGCGCACATGCGCCCAACGTGGACGGAATCGAGCGTGCGGTCTCGACTGCGGGCGGCGTGGCGATGCTGGCCCTGGGCCTGCGCCGCAGCGGCATGTCCGGCATGATTCAGGCCATCGTGGGGGTGGCGTTGCTGGCTCGAGGCATCACGGGCCGCTGTGCCGTCAAGCGTGCACTGACCGCCACCCCCTATGAACGCGATTTTGCAAAAGAACATGGATGGCATTCCGTAACAGCGGTCAGCACCGGCATCACCATCAAGCGCCCTCGCGAAGAGGTGTACGCCTACTGGCGCAACTTCAACAACCTGTCCCACTTCATGGAGCACATCGAACACATCGAGGTGCTTAGCAGCAGTCGCTCGCGCTGGACCGTAAAGGCACCCATGGGGCAAACCGTGGAATGGGTCGCTCACGTCACCGAGGACATTCCCAACGAGCGCATTGCCTGGGAAACCGAGTATGACGCCGATGTACGAAGCTCGGGTTGGGTGGAATTCAACGATGGGCCCGACGGAGTCGGCACCGAAGTTCAGGCGCTGATCGTGTACGAGCCACCGGGGGGACGCATAGGCCACCTGGCTGCCAGGCTCTGGCACGAGGATCCCGCCACCCAGGCCCAGGACGATTTGCGCCGGCTCAAGAAGATACTCGAGGCGGGCGAAGCGGCCAGGCCGTGACGACATCACCTGCTAAACCGCTTGCAGCGCACCAAACGCCGGCCCCGGCTGCTGCCCGGCAGCAATCACTGTCACGGTATTTCGCCCCTGGTCTTTCGCGTGATACAGAGCGGCATCGGCGCGCGCGATCAGGGTTTCGGCCGTGTCTCCACTGCCGTAGGCGGTCAGGCCTCCGCTGGAAGTGACCTTGATTTCCTGGCCGTCGGGCGCACGATAGGGCATGTCTTGCAGCGTGCAGCGCAAGCGCCCGACCAGGGCAAGCGCCTCGGTCAGATCGGCGTCCTGCATCAGCAGGACGAACTCCTCGCCGCCCAGACGGCCAAGGCGATCGCTGCCGCGCACATGATTTCGTATCGTCGCCGAAAAGTGCTGCAAGACAGCGTCACCCACTGGATGGCCATGCAGATCGTTGATGGACTTGAAATAATCCAGGTCCAGCAGCAACAGGGCGAATGGCCGGCCTGAGTGCCGGCTGTTGGCCACGGCCTGGGTCAGCGCACGCATGATGCTGCGGCGCGTGTACGCCCCGGTCAGCGAGTCAAAGGTCAATGCGGTCTGCAAATGCTGCGTAATACGGCCTTGCACCAGCAGCACCAACCCAAGAAACAGGGCCGGCACCATCAGGCAGTCCAGCAAGATGAAAACCAGGCCAGCCGCATCGGGCTCCAGCAGGGTCGAAACCGGCACGAGCCCTGTGATATATGCCATGGCACGCGCGGCATGCGCGGCACTCACGACGAAGGCCGCACATGCGGCGTACCGCCAGGACAGCGACGGGCCAGCCTGACGCCGCATACGGACCAGGGTGACACCTACCATCCCCAGGACAACGGTGTTCACACTGGAGCCGATCACCATTCGCGCCAACATGCCATCAGACACATACAACATGGCGGCGGCGAGGATAGGCGTCACTGCGTGCCACAACGGAATCCGCAAGCCAAAAAATTGCCTCACCCCAATATAGAGAAGCGCCAACGCAAGGAACCATGCGGCACTGGACAACATGCTCAGCACTTGAGTCGAAAAATAGGCGCCGGCGGTACAAACCAGCGCCGCGGCAATGGTCAGAACGTTGGCCCCGATGAACGCTTTCGTTCCGCCAACGCCGCTTGGCAGCAAGGCAATCAACAGCGGTAGCGTCAATGCCGGCAGCAGCCCCCAGATCAAAAACAAAAGGGTGGTCGTCATGGATGGTGATTCATACAGTAGAGCCGATCTCTTTCGGCCCCGGATCTTCACCCAGGCAGGGCGAGTATCTGATCAAAAGCAGGCGGCATTCTGCCGCATGGCGACGCGCCGGATATTTGATGGAGCCGACCAATGCTTTGTTCTGCGGGTTTTGTTCTTATCTCGCAGGCAATGTGTCTGATTGAAACAACAACATCGCCAAACAGTTACCTTTCTATAATCAGCGAATTGCCAACCGTTACCCCCAGACGATGTCCAGCCCAAGTGCCAGCCCTGCGCCTCATGTACTGATCGTGGATGACAGCCTTGACCAACTGCGTCTGTTGATCGAGTTGTTGCGCAACGCGCACTTTCGCATCAGCATTGCCCGCGACGGTACGCAGGCCTATGCACGTGCCCTGTCCAGCGCTCCCGACCTGATCCTGATGGACGTGCAAATGCCCCGGATGGATGGATTTTCGGCCTGCCGACTGCTCAAGACCAATCCCGCAACCCGGGAAATCCCGATCATGTTCCTCACGGCGGCTATCTCGCTGGATGAACGCCTGGAAGGCCTGGGCAACGGTGGCGTCGATTATGTGCTCAAGCCTTTCGATCCGGCAGAGGTTCTGGCCCGCATACGCATTCACCTTCGGCGCTCACTGCGCTCCGCCCCTGCCGAACCCGCCGTACAGGAAAAACTCAACGGCGATCAGGTCCTGGTCGAAGCCGCCTGCCGATACTTGTGCGAAAGACTGGCCTACCCACCCGGGGTCGAGGAGCTCGCCCAGCGGGTCGGCACCAACGAGAAGCGCCTGGCGCGCGTATTTCGCGAACAATTGGGGGTCACCGTGTTCGAATTCGTGCGCGACGAACGCCTGCGTCTGGCGCAAAGACTGCTGAACGAGACCTCCTTGCGCATCGCGGATATTGCCGAAGAGATAGGCTTTTCCAACTCGGCCAACTTTGCCACCGCCTTTCGCGAGCAAACCGGTACGACCCCCAGCACCTACCGCAGACGGCAGCAGTCGGCCACATCCAATGGCACCGCGGCAGACTCGGTTGATTGACCGTTGATGCCCTGGATCTGCCTGCGCTTATTCGCATGCTGGTTGCTGCTATGCGTTGCCGCATCCGCCGGCGCAGCCACCGTAGCCGTTGACGGCAGCCAGGCCTGGCCATTGGGGTTGCATGAGCAGGCAAGCACACTGAAGGAATCGTCCGGCGTGCTTTCCGTCGAGCAGGCGGCGGCACGCTTCGAGGCCGAAGGCGAAGCCGCGCCGCAACTGCACATCACGCCCTCCAGACCCAGTACGGGACCTGCCACCTGGCTGTCGGTAGACTTCATCAATATCGGCAACGCGCCAATGCCGGTGGTGCTGGTTCCTGGGTCTCCTCTCCTGCAGCAGGTCGACTTCTACATTCATCAGGATGGGCGCTGGCGGCATACCCGGGCAGGCTCGGCCGTGCCCATGGCCGAGCAGGCGCAAGCGTCCAGGGTGCCTGAATTGGCTTTCACGCTGCAGCCCGGCGTGCGCGTGCCGGTACTCGTGCGGGCACAAAGCGCCAAGGCACTGAAACTCAATCCCCGGCTTTATTCCGCGGCAGCCATCCAGGCCAGGGAGGCCCGCGCGGCGCTGTGGGATGGCGCCTTGGTAGGCGGCATCATGGCCTTGGGCTGGTCCGCTTTGCTGATCTTCCTGTTCACCCGCAGTTCTGCTTTCGCCTGGCTGAGCCTGCTCTGCGTTGTCGTCGTGCTGTTTGAAACCACCATACGCGGCTACACCAAGCTGTATTTATGGCCACAAGCTGCGGAATGGGGGGCACGCAGTCCCACCGTGCTCGGGGTTCTCAGCCTTTTCCTGGCCGCGGGGTTCATATTGGATCTTGCGCGCACCGAAGGCTACAAGCTGCCTTTGCGCCGCGTTCTGCTGGCGTTTGCCGGCGCACAACTGGCCTTGGCGATCTTCGCGCTTTTTGGCGATCTTTACGTCGCCAATTGGCTATCCATTTATTGCGCGACGATCTTCATGGCGACACTGGCGGTGATCGCCATCATCTTCGTGCGTCAACAAGTTCCCACCGCCAGGCTCATGGTGCTGACAACGGTATTTGGCCTGCTGAGCTTCGCGCTGCGCATCGCCGACGACCTGGGCCTGATCCGTTCACTCTTTTACTGGATAGGCGAGGATATCCAACCCAACCCTGTCGTGGCTCTGCTGGGCCTTTGCTTTAACCTGGTGGTTCTGGCCGCCTGGATCAGCCACGTAGGCAAGCAACGCATAGCTGCACGCGCTGCGTTGGCGACCTGGCAGCAGAGCGAGCAGGACAGGCTGCGCGAGGAGGTCGCCCGCCAGACCCAGGCGCTGAATGAAGCCTTGCTGTATGCCGAGGAAAAGAGCCGCCAGAAAACCCAGACCCTGGGCTACATCAGCCACGACCTGCGCGCGCCGCTGGCTACCATCGCGGGCTATGTACGCCTGCTGAACACCCAGAACGAACCCCAGGCCGAGCATATCCGCGCCATCGAGCGCAGCGTGGGCTACCAGCTTGACCTGATCGACGAGCTGATGGAATACACCAAAGGCGAGCTGCAACCCCTGGACATCGTGCCTGTGCCAACCGGGCTGCCCAGCCTGCTCGAGGAAATCGCCAGCTACGCCGCGGCCCTTTGCGCAAGGCAACACAATCAATTCGCCTACGAAGCCACCAGCCTGTTGCCGGCCAACATCCTGGCCGACGGCCGGCGTTTGCGCCAGGTCTTGCTGAACCTGCTGTCGAATGCCGCGAAGTTCACCCACCACGGCACCATCAAGCTCACCGTTGACGCTAAGCGCACGGGCACGCAATGGCTACTGCGCTTTGCCGTCCAGGACAACGGCACAGGCATAGCAATCCAGTCGCAATCCACTATTTTCGACGCGTTCCGGCAGCTGCAGAAGGTGCAAGGCGGCGTCGGCCTTGGGCTGCATATTGCCCAGAGCATCGTCCAGGGCATGGGCGCCGAGCTGGAAATCCGCAGCGCCATGGGTAGCGGCAGCATTTTCAGCTTCCAGATACAGGCCCAGGCAGTCGATGAAGCGACAGCCGCTATGCCGGCGCAGCTCAGGTTGCCGCGCACGACAAATACAGACAGTGCACAGCTGGCGGCCCCGCCGGCTGAACACAGGCTAGAGCTGGCCATGCTTGCACGCGACGGACGCCTGAGCGATATCGAGTCCTGGCTGGAAAACCTGCAAGAGCGCCACAATGCCTACCTGCCGTTCTACGACGAAGTCCGACGCCTGTTGAACATCCTGGATTTCGAGCGCATTGAAACACTGGCGCTCTCCGTCGACGTATAGCCGTACCGAAACGGCGGTCTGGCAATACTTTTTTCCGCCCTGTCACAATTGGCCCGGCAGGCAACTCTCTAGAATGCTGACCACTTCTCGTACGTCGGCCGTTGTTGTTTCGGCCATCCAACCAGGCGGCCAATTCGATGATCCATGTGGCCTTTCAAGGCATCCGCGGCGGCGTCGGCACAACCTCGACGGTGGCCGCAGTCGGCTACGCACTCCAGAAGCTTGGCGAGGCGGTATTGATCATCGAACTATCGCCACAGAATCTGCTGGGCCTGCATTTCGGCCTGGACGCCGCCGATACCGACGGCTGGGCCCGTGCCCTGATCAACGACCAAGCCTGGCGCAGTTCCTTGCTTGAGGTCATGCCAGGCCTGCATTTGCTACCCTTTGGCAGCTTGCGTGCCGAAGAACACCTGGCTGCGCTACGCTCGCCGCATTCGCTATGGAGTCCGTGGCCAGATCGGCTCGCCACTTTGTCCAGCCGCTATTCGATCGTGCTTCTGGATATCGCCGCCGCGGGGGCCAGCGTCCTGCCTCAGACGGTTGCCTGCGACCTGCGCATCATCACCATCGAAGCCGATGCCGCCTGCCAGGCGCTGCTATCAAGACAGGCGCCGCAGCGCAGCACTTGCCACCTGATTACACGGTTCGAGTCTTCCAGGCCCTTGCAGCGCGACATTCGCCGGCGCTGGCAGCAGCAGTTGGGCAGCGCCCTGATCCCCCACGTACTGCATCACGACGAGTCAGTCGCGCATGCGTTGGTCAACAAATCCCCGGTCGGCCTCTATGCCCGTCACAGCGTCGCGGCACAGGACGCCTGCGACGTTGCCGCCTGGTGCCTGGCCCGCGCCAGGCACGCACGGTGAAACCGCCAACCAGGCGTCTGGCATCATTGATTGCAGCCGCCTCCGATTTATGCTTTTATTTGTCTGTTGATCGTACATATCCGCACCAGAACCATAGTCACAAGCACATACCAATAATGTGCACATAGTTTTAGAAGGTTGGAGACAAAATGAATTTCGAGTACCTGACGACACTGTCACATGCAGTGCGTCATTTTGCGCATGCTCGCCCGGATACCGTGGCCTACTCGTTCGAGGGCCGCAAAACCACTTACCAGCAATTCGACCGCAATACCGACAGCGTGGCGCAAGCCCTGATGGCCTCTGGCGTACAGCAAGGCGACCGCATCGGCTATGTCGGCAAGAACAGCGATCATTATTTCGAACTGCTCATCGCCGCAGGCAAGATAGGCGCCGTGATGACGCCCATCAGCTGGCGCCTGGCGCCGCCCGAAGTGGCCTATATCGCCGGCCACTGCGATGCGATCATGCTCTTTGTCGGCCCTGAATCAGCCGAACTCGTGCGCAAGATCCTGCCCGAACTGCCCTTGGTTCGCAGCGTGGTCGCCATGGAAGGCGGCCAAGCCGGCTGGCTCGACTACGTCGCCTGGCGCGATGCGCAACCCGCCACACCGCCGGCCCACCAGGCGGGGGCCGACGACGTGGTGCTGCAGCTCTATACCTCGGGCACCACCGGCCGCCCCAAGGGGGTCATGTTGATGCATCGCAACCTCACGACCGGCACCAAAACCAGCGAAATCGAGCAGCTTCCCTGGGCTGCCTGGACGCCCGATGACATTTCTCTGGTGGCCATGCCGGTAGCCCACATCGGGGGCTCGGGTTGGGGCCTGCGCGGTGTCTTTTCCGGCTGCACGGGCGTGATTGCCCGCGAGTTCGACCCCAACAAGGTGCTGGACTTCATTGCCAACGAGCGCATCAGCAAACTTTTCATGGTGCCGGCAGCCATGCAGATCGTCTTGCGCGATCCGCGTTCGCGCACAACCGACTTTTCACGCCTGAAATACATTCTGTACGGCGCCGCCCCCATTCCGGCGGCGCTGCTGCGCGAAGGCATCGAGGTTTTCAAGTGCGGTTTCGTGCAGCAGTACGGCATGACCGAAACCACGGGCACCATCGTTGCCCTGGCCCCTGCCGATCACACCACCGAGGAAGGCTCGCCACGCATGCGCGCCGCCGGCAAGCCTCTGACCAACGTCGAACTGTTCGTGGCGGATGCCCAAGGCAACCCCTTGCCCCCGGGCCAGGTCGGTGAAATCGTCATCCGTTCACCCCAGAACATGGCGGGCTACTGGAAGCAGCCGGAAGAAACCGCCCGCGCGCTGAATGCGGACGGCTGGCTGCGTACCGGCGACGCCGGCTACCTGGACGAAGAGGGTTATATCTACATCCATGACCGCGTCAAGGACATGATTGTCAGCGGCGGCGAAAACGTCTATCCGGCCGAAGTCGAAAGCGCCATCTATGGCCACCCCCAGGTGGCGGATATTGCAGTTATCGGGGTGCCCGACGCCAAGTGGGGCGAAGCCGTCAAGGCCGTGATCGAACCCAAGCCCGGTGTCGAGCTCGACGCCGAGAGCATTATCGCCTGGGCGCGCGAACGCCTGGCCGGGTTCAAGGTACCCAAGACCATAGACCTGGTCGAGCAAATGCCGCGCAACCCATCGGGCAAGATCCTGCGCCGGCAACTGCGTGATCCGTATTGGGAAGGTTATGAGCGCAAGGTGAACTAAACCGGCTGTCTGGCTGCCCCTGTTGGGCAGCCTTTTTTTCGTCAAAACTGCGCCATGGCGCCGGAGCTATTCATGTCAGATCAAAAGTTCGACCTGGTCATTCGCGGCGGTACTGTCGTTGACGGTACCGGCGCCCCGGCGTTCAACGCCGATGTCGCCATCAACGGGCAGCACATCGTCGCGGTAGGCCACGTCCCAGGCGCAGGCACCCAAGAGATCGACGCACGCGGCAAGATCGTAACGCCGGGCTTTGTCGATATCCATACCCACTACGATGGCCAGGCGATCTGGGACAAGCAAATGGCGCCCGGGTCGTGGCATGGCGCAACAACCATGGTGGTTGGCAACTGCGGCGTGGGTTTCGCCCCGGTGCGGGCGCACGACCACGACAAGCTGATCGAACTCATGGAGGGCGTGGAAGACATACCCGCACCCTGCCTGGCCGAAGGTCTGGACTGGCAATGGGAGAGCTTTCCCGAATACCTGGATGCGCTCGATTCAGGCCAGCGCGACGTCGACATCTGTACCCAATTGCCGCATTCCGCCCTGCGCGTCTATGTCATGGGAGACCGCGCCATCCGCCTGGAAGATGCCACCGCGGACGATATCCGCCAGATGCGCGAACTTTGCACCGAGGCGATCCAGGCGGGTGCTATGGGTTTCAGCACCTCGCGCCTGCTCAACCACAAGACCCTGGCCGGTGCGCATGTGCCTTCGCTGCGCGCCCACGAAGACGAGCTCACCGAGATTGCACTGGGCATGGCCGATGCGGGTTTTGGCCAGATCCAGCTGGTGACCGACGCCCACCAGAGCAACCCCACCGAAGAGTTCGGCATGCTGCGCCGCATCGTGGAAAAATCAGGCCGGCCCTGTGTATTTTCGCTGTCGCAGCGCCACGACAGCCCGGATGCCTGGCGGCATTGGATGCAGCTCTCGGACGCTGCCATCGATGCCGGCCACAGCATACGCCCGGTGTTTGCGCCCCGCCCCATTGGCCTGCTGTTTGGCTTGAACGGTACCCAGAATCCGTTTTCCGGCGCGCCCAGCTACAAAGCCATCGCCGACCTGCCGCTGGCCGAGCGCGTGGCCATCATGCGCGATCCCCAGTTCCGCGAGCGCCTGCTGGCCGAAGACCCCTACAGCGAAAGCAATTTCGCCCTGATGCCACGGTTGGGCGGCGACGCCATGTATGAGCGCATGTTCCCGTTGGGCGATGAGCCCGATTACGAACCCGACCGTGAAACCTCCATCGCCGCCCAGGCCCGGCGCACCGGCCGCAGCGCGCGCGACGTTGCCTACGACGCCTTGCTCGAGGACGACGGCAAGAGCTTTCTTTTTTGCACACTGACCAACTATGCGCACTACAACCTGGAATGCTCTCGCGAGATGCTCAACCATCGCAACGCCATCGTCGGGCTGGGCGACGGCGGCGCGCACGTAGGCTTCATCGCCGACGCCAGCTTCTCGACTTTCCTGCTGACATGGTGGGGCCGCGATCGCCCCGAGGGCCGCCTGCCACTCGAAGAACTAATACGCCGGCAAACCAGCGACACGGCCAATGCGGTGGGGCTGCACGACCGTGGCGTCATCCGCCCGGGGCTGAAGGCCGACATCAATATCATCGACTTCGATAAGTTGAAACTGCATAAGCCCTATATGGCCTTCGACCTGCCCGCGGGGGGCCGCCGACTGCTGCAAAAGGCCACAGGCTACGTCGCTACGCTGGTGTCTGGCGTGGTTACCTACCGCGACGGCGTGGCGACTGGCGCCACGCCCGGCAAACTGGTGCGCGGCAGGCAAGCCGCGCAGCCCGCAGGCTAGTCCAGCGTGATGCCGCCTTCGCGGATGATCTTGCCCCAGCGCTCACTTTCCTTCTGCGCATAAGCACCCAGCTCTTGCGCGGTGGACGACACGGCAAGGTTATGCGTCTTGGTGGCCGATGCGCGGAAAGCCTCGGAGCTTACGCTTGCCGCCAGGGCCGTGCTCAGTTTTTCCACCACTGGCGCGGGCGTACCCTTGGGCGCGAAAATGGCAAAATAGGTGTCGGCCACCAGTTCCGGGTATCCCAGCTCCTTGAAGGTGGGCACATCGGGCAGGCCCGGCGCGCGTTCCTCGGTAAGCACGGCCAGGGCCTTGTAGCGCTGGTCTCGCACGTTGGGAACCGCATTGGTCAGGGCCTCGACGTTGCTGTCCACGACGCCGCCCATCATGTCCGTCATGGCCGGCGCCGCGCCGCGATAGTGTACGAAGGTCAGCGGCACATCCAATTCCTTGCCTATCAGATAGCCGGCCAGGTGCACCAGCGAGCCGTTGCCGTTGGTTGCCTGGTTGACCCCATTGGGCTGCTTCTTGGCGTACTCGATGAACTCGGCAACGGTATTGACCGGCAGGGCCTGCTTCACCACGAAGGCGAACGGCACGCGCACCACCATCCCCACCGGAGTGAAGTCTGCAAGCTTGTAGCTCAGGTCTTTGTAGAGATGCGGATTGGTGGAAAACGTTGTCGCCGCCGCCATCAGCAGGGTGTAGCCATCGTTGGGCGAGCGCGCCACCGACGAGGCCCCCACCGCCGTACTGGCCCCACCTTTGTTTTCGACGATAACGCTCTGGCCCAGGCGCTTGCCCAGGTCTTCGGCCAGCAAGCGGGCCACCACATCGGTCGTGCCGCCGGCCGGATAAGGCACCACCAGCGTAATCGGACGACTGGGAAATGCGTCCTGTGCCAAAGTAGGCGCCACCATCCCGCATGCCATCCCGGCAAATACCGTGACATGCATAGCGCCTGCCTTCATCCAATTCTTCATAGTTCCTCCGGATTTCTCTTTGTTGTGTTGTGTGTTGACTGTACTTTATGTAAAAACATACTGTCTGACAAATTCGCCTTCTTTTTTCCGTATCAACGCCCTTTCGCTATAGGAGCACCATGCAACGCCCCATCTATCGCCACGGCGATCTCGCTCGCATGCTCAACCCGAAATCCATCGCGGTGATCGGCGCCTCGCCGCGCGCCGGCTCATTCGGCCAGCGCTTGCTGCAGAACCTTGCGCAGTTCAACGGCAAGGTGTACCCAATCAATGCCAAGTACGAGACCATCAACGAGCTTGCCTGCTATGCCGACCTGAGCAGCCTGCCGCAAGTCCCGGACTGCGTGGTCATTGCTGCGGCGCGCGAGCAGGTCGAACCGCTGATGCAGGAATGCGGCCGGCTCGGCGTAGGCGGGGTGGTGCTGTTCGCATCGGGCTATGCCGAAACCGGCAAGCCCGAGCGCATCGCCGAACAAGAGCGGCTGGTGCAGATTGCCCGAGATAACGGCGTGCCACTGGTCGGGCCCAACTGCATCGGCGTGGTCAACTACGAAAGCGGCGCCGTTATCACCTTCTCGGGTGCGCCGCACGCAAATAAAGATCCGGCCAATTCCATCGGGCTGGTCAGCCAGTCGGGCGCGCTGGGTTTTGCGCTGAGCCAAGCCATTGAACATGGCGTCTCGTTCAGCCATGTGCTGACCTGCGGCAACTCGGCCGATGTCGATGTGGCGGACTACGTGGCCTTCCTGGCCCAGGACGAGGCCTGCACCGCCATCGCCTTCCTCTTCGAAGGCATGAGCAATCCCCTGCGGCTGATCGAAGCCGCCGAAGTCGCCAAGGCGGCTGGCAAACCCGTTATCGTCTACAAGATCGCCACCGGCGAGCAAGGGGCGGCCGCGGCCATGTCGCACACGGGGTCACTGGCGGGCTCCAACGAGGCTTATCTGGCGGCCTTCGAGAAAGCCGGCATCATCGTGGTGGACGAATTCAGCAAGCTGATCGAAACCGCCGCCTTCTTTGCCAAGGTCAAGGCGCCCGTGTCCCCGGGGGTGGCCGTGGTTTCCACGTCGGGTGGCGCGGCCATCATGGCGGCGGATACGGCCGAGGTTTACAACGTTGCCCTGCCCCAACCTACCGAGGCCACCTCGGCGATACTGCGCGCGAACATCCCGGAATATGGCTCGGCCCGCAATCCCTGCGACATCACCGCCCAGGTGCTGAGCGATCCGGCGTCCTTCGCCGCCTGCGTCGAGGCGTTGCTGTCGGATCCGACCTACGGCACCCTGATCGTGCCCTTTGTCTTTTCGTACGACACCGCCACACCCCGCATCGCCGTGCTCAATGAAGCTGCCAAGCGCCATGGCAAGGTCGTGTGCGTGGTGTGGCTGGCACAATGGCTGGAAGGCCCGGGCACGCGGGAAGCCGAAATATCCTCGCATGTAGCGATGTTTCGCTCGATGGACGCCTGCTTTTCCACCCTGGCCCAGTGGCATCGCCGCAACCAGGGGCAAGCTGCCACGCCGGCCCAGGTTCGGGCCGCGACCACCGACCAGCAGCGCAGCGAGGTG
The DNA here is from genome assembly GCA_040392445.1 of Verticiella sediminum. GTDB lineage: Bacteria > Pseudomonadota > Gammaproteobacteria > Burkholderiales > Burkholderiaceae_B > Verticiella > Verticiella sediminum_A. The sequence continues at coordinate 6,003 of JBEBVZ010000034.1, read as the reverse complement.
GCGCATATCCTGGCTCGCGCCAGCAGCTCGGTCGTTACCGAAAGCGCCGCCAAGTCCGCCCTGGCCGCCTATGGCATACCCATGGCGCCCGACCTGCGCGTGCAATCCGCGGACGAAGCCATCATCGCAGCCAACCAATGCGGCTACCCCGTGGTGATGAAGGTGGAATCGCCGCAGATTCCGCACAAGACCGAAGCCGGCGTCGTACGCGTCAAGCTACAGGACGAAGCCGCCGTCAAACGCGCATATGGCGACATCATGGCCAATGCGCTGAAGGTGACCACCGCCGACAAGATCGACAGCGTGCTGGTGCAGCCCATGGTTTCAGGCGACGTCGAGGTCATCGTAGGCGCGCGCATCGACCCGCAGTTCGGGCCCACCGTGGTGGTCGGCCTGGGCGGCATCCTGGTCGAGCTCATGCGCGACAGCGCAGTTGCGCTGGCCCCGGTAAACCATGCCGAAGCCCTGAAGATGCTGCATAGCCTGAAAGGCCTGAAGCTGCTGACCGGCTTTCGCGGCAGCAAGCCCATAGACCTGGACGCGCTGGCCGAGATCATCTGCCGCGTGGGAGACTTCGCCTACGATCACCGCGACGCGATCACCGAATTGGATATCAACCCCTTGATCTGCTCGAGCGAGCACATTACCGGGGTCGATGCGCTGATCGCCCGGCGCTGATCAGGCGTTGGGGTATTTTTCGAAACCCGCCACCAGTGCGTCGATAAGATAGCGCACGGCGGGGACCATGCCGCGCCGTGAAGGAAATACGGCGTGCACGATGCCCTTGCGCAACAGGAAGTCAGGCAGCAGATGGACCAGCGCCCCCCGGCGCAGGTCGTCTTCCACCATGAAACTGGGCAGGCAGGCCATGCCCAGATCCTGGCGCGCCGCGTGATGCAGCGTGGCCATATCGTCTGAAACCAGACGGGGAAGGTGCGCGAATTCATGCGTCGCGCCTTCCGGCCCCGTGAAATACCAGGTGTGCCGCTCGCCGGCGGTGGTCATGCTCAGGGTCGGAAAGCTGGCCAGGTCTTCCAGCGTGACGGGGCGCCCGTACCGGGCCAGCAAGCCCGGGCTGCCCAGCAGCACCGACTCGCTCGTCGCCAACTGGCGGACCGCCAGCTCGGAATCTTCCAGTGGCGGCGTACGTACCCGCAGGGCGATATCAAAGCCTTCCTCGACCACATCCACACGCCGATTGGTGGCTTCCAGGCGTACCCGCACATCCGGGTAGCTTGCCAGGAATTGCGCAACGATAGGCATCACGCTGCTGTGCAGCAAGGGCACCGGACAACTGACGCGCACCAGGCCGCGGGGCTCGGAGCGTGTGTATTCGACCGCATCGACCGCCAGATCGGCTTGCGACACCAAGGCCTGGCAGTGCTCGTAGAAAGTGCGGCCCACGTCGGTCAGGGATATGCGCCGGGTCGTGCGATTCAACAGCCTCACGCCAAGCTCACGCTCGAGTCCGGCCACTCGCCGGCTCAAGAGCGAAGTCTGGATACCCAACGCCCGCCCCGCTGCGGAATAGCCGCCGCTTTCCACGACCTTGGCAAACAAATACATGTCGTTCAGATCGATCATGTCCGATTTTATCAGTTGATTATTCTAAATATAGAACAGATATTGCACAAAAACGGTATTTATCAATAACCATTGCGCAAATACAATTGTTTCATACGACGAACCCCGTCAACGAGATCAACATCAAGGACGCCAAATGAACATTCTGCATATCGACTCCAGCTCCTCCGGCCAAGCTTCCGTATCGCGCCAGCTGACCGCTGCCATGGTGCAGCAACTGAGCAAGGCCAACCCCGCTGCCAGCATCACCTACCGCGATCTGTCCGCGACGCCGCCCGCCCATCTGGGTAGCGATCTGCTGCAAGCCTTGCGCCCGCAGCCCGGCTATGTCGCACCGGACAGCATGCGCGACGAACTGGCCCTGACCGAGCAGATGCTGGGTGAATTCCTGGCAGCCGATGTGGTTGTCGTGGGCGCGCCGATGTACAACTTCTCGGTGCCCAGCCAGCTCAAGGCATGGATAGACCGCCTGGCCCAGGCCGGCCGCACTTTCCGCTACACCGCCCAAGGCCCCGAAGGCCTGGCTGGCGGCAAGAAGGTGATCGTGGCCTCGTCGCGCGGCGGCATGTACGCCAACACGCCGCTGCAAGTCATGGACCACCAGGAAGCTTTCCTGAAATCCGTCTTCGGTTTCTTTGGCATCACCGACGTAGAGATACTGCGCGCCGAGGGCATTGCCATGGGACCGGAAGGCCGCGACAGGGCCATCGCCGCAGCCCTCGCCCAGACCCAGGCCTTGGCCGACGTGCAGGAAGCGCTGGCCGCCTAAGCCAGCGGGCAGCGGGCAGCGGCAAAGCCTATCCGCAACCCGGCCATGGCGTGTGCTTCAACACGCCATGGCTTGCACTACCGCCGGGCCGCTAAGCCACTTGATACCGCTCTTGCGGGTAATTACGGGCCGCAACGGCAGACTGCGGAAACCGCAGGATGAGCACCTCTGCGCTCGTTGCCGTCAACTCGAAACCGGACTCGTCCGGCGAGACGAAAAAGCAGGAATGCTTTTCAAATTCGTCGCCTTGGTAGTTGACCACGCCATCCAGCACCAGATAGAACGTGCCGCCGCCCTCGCCATGGTCCACTTCGGGCCACGGCGATGCTTGATCCATCTTCAACCACCAGCCCGCCAAGCCCTCACTGCTTGCCTCAAGTATCGGCCTGAGCGTGCCCGCATCCGCGGCGCCGCTCTGGACGTTCTCGATAGTCAGCTGCTTTTTCTGCAAGCCTGATTGCATGATTTCCCGCTTTTCCGGCAATGGCCACAGGCCATCGTCGGACATGGCTCGCAAGGTGAAGTAGCTCAAGCCTTCCTTGCCCGCGATCAGCGGCCCATAGCCCGCTTCCCTGGACGCATAATGGACCGTGATTGGCGCCAGTTCATGCCGTCCGATAGCGCCGTCGCCCCCGACGAACACCTGGAATTGCTCTTCCAAGTGAAAGTGCGGGATGAATTCCCAATCGGGCTGCTGATGAACCAGATAGGCTTGCGGATCCATGCCGCTGCGGCTCTTGCCGGCCAGCATGCTCAGGATCGTGCCGCGAAAATGCGGGTGTTCGTTGAAAGTGCGTTTGACGGCATCCTTGAATTTGCTGTGCTTGATCATCGTCTGCTCTACCTGGTCGTATCAGTTTGTCGGGATACCCGCTTCCAAGATCGCCGCTTTCCACATCGCGCTGTCCCGTGCCACGATGCTTTCAAATTCGGCAAGCTTTTTTGATTGCAACTCCAAGCCCATGGGGCGATATTTTTCGATCAAATCAGGACTCTGCAGTATCTGCTCGATATCGTCAGCCAGCTTCTTGTTGATATCGGCAGGCGTATTTTTTGGCGTATACATGCCAAACCAGCCGTATGCATCCATGCCCTGGTAGCCAAACTCGCGGAAGGTGGGCGTATTCGGCAGAATGGGCGAGCGCTCGGCGCCCGTGACGGCGATGGCCTTGATCTTGCCCGCCTGTACATGCGGGGCGGCCCCGGCCGGTGTCAGGAACACCAGCGGCAACTGCCCGCCCAGCACATCGTTCAGGCTATTGGCTTCGCCCTTGTAGGCGACGTGCACCATATTGACGGACTCCTGCTTGTTGTAGATATGCCCGTACAAGTGCGCCACCGTGCCGGCGCCGTAACTGCCATAAGAGAACTTTCCCGGATGAGCGCGCTCTTGCGCCGCGAGCTCGGCGGGCGTGTTCTCTGCAACGCTGGGATTGGCGGCCAGCAACAGGCCGGTAATGCCGGTCTGGATCAGCGGCTGCATATCGGTTGCCGGCTGCACCAGCGGATTTTTCATGGTGTGCGCAGCGACGATCGAGCCCACGATGCCATGGCTGATGGTGTAGCCATCGGGCTTGGCGCGGGCCACGACATCGCTGGCGATCAGCCCCCCTGCTCCGGTCTTGTTTTCGACGATGACAGGCTGGCCCCACTTTTTTGACAAGCGGTCGGCAATATCGCGGCTCAAAGTGTCAAGCACATTTCCGGGTGCGCCCGTCACGATGGTGACGGGCCGGTTGGGAAACGGTTCGGCGTTGGCGTTAAACGACATTGCGGCAATCAATGCAGCCGCCGGAAAGACGGCGGGAACGGCGCTCAATATTTTCATATTCCACCCTTTGCAAGACCAATCGTGGGACTACCCAAATGCTGCCTGCGGCCGCCGGCGCGCGCTAGATCGAGCGCCCGGCGTTTTCCCAATAAGGCTGGCGCAATTTGCGCTTGAAGATCTTGCCCGAATCCTCGCGTGGCAAACTATCGCGAAACTCCACCCGTTTCGGAATCTTGTAGCCCGCCACCACCGTGCGTAAATAGGCCTTGACGTCGGCTTCGCTAAGTTCATGGCCTATTGCCGGCTGCACCACCGCGCACACGGCTTCGCCGTACTCGGCATCGGGGATGCCAAAGATCGCGCAGTCGGCCACTTCGGGCATCTTGTGCAGTTCACTCTCGATTTCCGCGGGGTAGATGTTCACGCCGCCCGAGATGATCATGTCGCTGCTGCGATCGCACAGGAAAAGAAAGCCGTCCTCGGTCAGATAGCCCACGTCGCCCGGTGATATCAGGCCCTGTTTTTCGGCGCGCCGGCGCTTGTCGTCGTCGCCGTGGTAGGTGAAATCGCCGATGGCGGGAATGCGGGCCAGCACTTCGCCCACGACGCCCGGGGCCACATCCCTGCCCTCGTCATCGACGATACGGATGCTGGCCTGGGGAACGGCCCGGCCCACGGTACCGGGATGCGCCAGCCATTCCTCGGAGGAACAGATGGTGACATTGCCCATTTCGGTGGCGCCGTAGTATTCGTTGATGACCGGCCCCCACCAGTCGATCATGGCGCGCTTGATGGCGGGTGAACAGGGCGCGGCGGCATGGGCAACATAGCGCAGGGACGACAGGTCGTAGCGTTCGCGCACGGCTTGAGGCAACTTCAACAGGCGGTTGAACATGATGGGCACCATGTTCAGGTGGGTGATGCGGTGGCGCTCGATCAAGCGCAGCAGTTCTTCGGCATCGAACCTGGGCATCAGCACGATGTTGGCGCCCATCCGGAACGAATGATTGGCATGGGCGTTGGGCGCCGAATGGTAGATAGGCCCGACGACTGCGGTAACGACTTCCTGCGGCCGCTGCCGCTCGTTCGTGTAGCCATAGGAAATATCCAGCATGGCCTGGTAGGCCTCGGCCCGCTCGGGCGTCAGGGTGGGTCGGCGCACACCCTTGGGGCGGCCCGTGGTGCCGGATGTATAGATCATGGTGGTCGGGATGCCCAGCGGGGCGTCCTGGCTGGGGGCAAAACCCTCTAGCCATGCGCTCCAGTCCAACATGCCTTCGGGCACCTGGCCGTCGGCCGCCGACACGCCATACGCCGCGCAGATCTCGGGCGCCGCAGGCACCACCAGCACGATGACGCCATCCGGAATGGCCCCCCGCAACCGCCCCAGCAGATCGGCATGTATCACCAGCGCCTTCACGCCCGAGTCGGTCAGCAGGTAGCGGGCTTCGTCTTCGGTGTAATGCCAGTTCATGGCCACCGTATAGCAGCCTATCCGGCCCGAACCCAGGCCGGCTTCAAAGAAGGGAATATCGTTGCGCAGGCACAGCGCCAGGCCATCGCCCGGCCCCAGGCCCAGACTGCGCAGCCCCGTCATGGCCTGCGCCACGCGCCGCTCCAGTGCACCGGCGTCTATCGAGCGGCCACCCATCCAGATCGTACCCATTGCCTTCGCCCTTTTTTGTATAGGTATAGCGGTTGGAAACTGCGGCATGCCGAACCGCGCACGGCTCGGCAGTAGTCTGGTCGTGCTTTAAGTTTGTGTTTGCGTCTTCAGAAAGGCCTGGGCCTTTTGTCCGTCCAGCAGGGGATAGACCTCGAACTGGGCCGGAATGATGTCCGCCCATTCGTTCATCAGGCGATGCAGGGTTTCGTTGGA
>JBEBVZ010000033.1:0-52051 GCA_040392445.1 Verticiella sediminum | reverse complement strand
GCCCACCCAGAGGGTGGAGTGCCAGAGGCCGAGTTCCTGGCGGGACGTTGTACGAGGGCCGGAAGTCGCCCACGTCGACGAACGGATGAACTGGTAGCTGCGACCAGTAGGCCTCCATTTCTCGGTGTTGGGATAGGCGTCCGCACATGGCATGTCCTCCTGAGAAGAGGATAGCGCTGGCGCCAGAAACAAAAAAGCCCGCTCGGCGAACCGGCGGGCTTTTCTACTGCTGCAGGCCCTCATCATGCGATGCGGTACCTACGAGCTTCTACAAATGGTTGCGGGGACAGGATTTGAACCTGTGACCTTCGGGTTATGAGCCCGACGAGCTGCCAGACTGCTCCACCCCGCGTCTGAGAAATGAATCATAGTGCATGTAGCCCAATAAAGCAAATGAATATGCTTGGCCAACCCCCTTTGGGCCCATCGTATCCAATGACGAAAACAACAATTCGACGCATGCTTTGATTGCGAAGCCAGCTATACGGGCATAAGCTGGTCTTGTCTTGAAGTGAAAGCTTAGGTTCAGAACGGCGAAGACGAACGGGTTTTGCAGCAGGCCTACCCGTCGCGTATCAATTCTGTACACACACGGTGCATCATGACAACGAACTCTTCCGGCGTGGCTCCCGTCACTTTCATTGGCTCGGCCATCATTGCCCTGGGCCTCATCGCCTACGCTTCGTTGGCGCCCGACTCGGCGGCATCCATCTTTGCTGGCGCGAACGAATGGATCATTCGCGATGTCGGATGGTTTTACATGCTGTCGGTCGGTATCTTCGTCGTTTTCCTGCTGGGGCTGGCCATGAGCCGGCTGGGCCAGGTCAAGCTGGGGCCGGACGACGCGTCGCCGGACTACAACTATGGCACCTGGGTGGCGATGCTGTTCAGCGCCGGCATGGGTATCGGCATCGTGTTCTACGGTGTGGCCGAACCCATCATGCACTTCTCCAATCCGCCGGATGCGCTGCCGCGCACGACCGATGCCGCGCGCGACGCGATGGAGATCACGTTCTTTCACTGGGGCGTCCATGCCTGGGCCATCTATGCGGTGATGGGGCTGGCGTTGGCGTATTTCGGTTATCGCCGCGGGATGCCGCTGGCCATACGCTCGGCCTTTCATCCCGTGTTGGGCGACCATATCTATGGGCCCATTGGCGACATCATCGATATCTTTGCCGTGGTCGGCACGCTGGCCGGGTTGGCGACTTCGCTGGGGTTGGGCGTCTCGCAATTGAATGCCAGCATGGACTACCTGTTTGGCATGCCGCAGACGCTGACGACGCAGTTGATCCTGATCGCCATTGTGACGGCGCTGGCGACGCTCACGGTGGCCACGGGGCTGGATAACGGTATCCGGCGGTTAAGCGAATTCATCATCATCGTGTCCATCATCCTGATGGTGCTGATTGTGGCGCTTGGACCCACGATCTTCCTGCTGAGCGCCCTGGTGGAAAACATCGGCCTATATATCCAGGCGTTCGTTGCGCGCACGTTCCATATCTACGCCTACGATCCCAACGAGTGGGTGGGGGCCTGGACACTCTTTTATTGGGGTTGGTGGATTTCCTGGGCGCCGTTTGTCGGGATGTTCATTGCCCGGATTTCGCGCGGCCGCACGATACGGCAATTCCTGGTGGGCGTGCTGTTTGCGCCGGCGGGTTTTTGTTTTGTCTGGTTCACGATTTTCGGCAACCTGGCCATCTGGCTGGACGTCAATGTCGCCAACGGGGAAATCTCGCAAATCGTCAACGAGAACATGCCGATAGCGCTGTTTACCGTGTTCGACTATCTGCCGTGGTCCAAGGTCCTGGCCTGGATTACCGGGATTCTGGTGGCGGTCTACTTCGTGACCGCATCGGATGCCGGCGCGCTGGTGGTGTCCATGATCACGTCCAAAGGTGATGAAGAGCCGCCCCTGTGGCTGCGCGTGTTCTGGGCGATTGCCTGCGGGGGCGTGGCGGCCTGCCTGCTACTGGCCGGCGGTCTCGAAGCGGTGCAGTCGGCGGCGATCATTGCGGCCTTGCCGCTGTGCGTGGTCATGCTCGTGATGTGCTACGGGATCTGGAAAGGCTTGCGCGACGAGGTATCGATACAGATGAGCCGCAGCCTGCCGACGGCCCCGCTGATCGGGGCGCAGGGCGGCTTGTCGCTGCGCCAGCGTATCCATAGCATCGTCAGCCATCCCAACAAGGCGCAGGCCACGACGTTTATCGAGAATACGGTCATCAAGGCCTTCGACGTGGTGGCGGCCGAGTTGGCAAAGCGCGATATCGTGGCTGAAACCGAGAGACTGGAAGATGGGGCGCAACTGACCATCCGGCACCACGACCAGACCGAGGATTTCATCTACGCGGTACGCATGATGCGTCACACGATACCGGCGTTCGCCCTGAGCGATTCGGCGCGGCGCGATGGCGAGCGCAAGCGCTACTACCGCACCGAAGTCTTCCTGAACAAGGGCGGGCGTGGCTATGATATTTATGGCTATCACTCGGATCAGGTGGTAGCCGACCTGGTGAACCACTACGATCGGTTCCGCCACTATCTGTATTCACTGGAACCGGGCGCCCAGATGTAAGCGGAGGCCGTTATGCAGATCCACGCTCTGGACGATGATCTGGATGCCCTGGGCTACGTCAAGGTCATCATCGTGTTGGCCCCGGCCGCCGTCGGCGGTGCGGCGGCGGTATCCAGCCCAACGGTCAACGCGCCAGACAACAGTGCCAGTGCGGTGACATCGGGGCGGGATCTGGGCGACTACTTCATTACGCCGCCGGGCGCGCAGGTGGGCGATCTGCCGGCCGCGGCGGGCCAGGTTGGGCCGGGGACAGCGGCCAAGCCCCGGTGTTACCGCGAATATCCGCATCTTGGCCTGGCGCTGGGCTATGTCGATCGCAATGGCGCGCAGGCGCTCAATATCGATGCCAGGGTGGCCTTGGTCGTCAGGGCGCCCGAGCTCAGCCTGATACGCCCGGTTGCGCGTGCTGCGGCGGCGCCGCCGCGACGCGCCACCTGGGGGATACAGCGGCTGGGCGTCGAGGCCCTTTGGACGGCGGGCTATACCGGTCGCGGCGTGGTGGTCGGGCACCTGGATACGGGTATGGATGCAAGCCATCCGGCCCTGAACGGTGCGCTCAAAGCCTTCACCGAGTTCGATTTGGCGGGCGACCCGGTGCCGGGGGCGCAGGCGCGCGACAGCGGCTGGCATGGCACGCATACCGCCGGCACGATCGCCGGGCGCCGCGGGCCCCATGGCGCGATTGGCGTGGCGCCCGAAGCCCAGATCATGAGCGGCCTGGTCATCGAGGGTGGCAATGTGATCGACCGTATCCTGGCAGGCCTGGAATGGCTGGTGTCGGAAGGTGTGCGCATCGTCAGCCTGTCGCTGGGGGTGCGTGGCTATACCCCGGCATTCCAGGTCGTGATCAATGCGCTGCGCGCCAACAACGTGCTGCCGGTGATCGCGGTTGGCAATGAATTCGCCGGCACCAGCCGTTCGCCGGGCAACTATGCCAATGTGCTGTCGGTGGGTGCTTGCAACCAGCAAGACCAGGTCGCGGATTTTTCCAGTAGCCAGCAGTTTGCGCGCGAAGACGATCCACTGGTACCCGACCTGGTCGCGCCGGGGGTGGCGGTGTTGTCGTGTGCTCCGGGCGATAACTATTACGAGTCGGATGGCACTTCCATGGCGACCCCGCATATTGCCGGGCTTGCCGCGGTGTTGCTCCAGGCGCGGCCCGATGCGTCGGCCCTTGATCTGGAGACCGCCATTCTGGGTTCCTGTGCGCGGGCGGGCACGATGCCGCTGGAACGGGCGAATCGTGGCATTCCAGACGCCGCCAAGGCATTGTCGCTGCTGACGGGTACCGCGCGCTAGTTGCCTGGGCATGTGGCCTTGGCGCCATGCGCGAGGGGCGTTGGCGATGAACGGCGGTGGTATGCTGGAATCTGATTCGCACGGGGGTTGGTTATGGCTACGCAACATGCCGCATCGCCGGAATGGAGCCAGGAAAATGTCCGGCGCCAGCTGGAGTCCGCCCAGGGCGCAGATGGCGCCGCCGCCCAGGTGTTTTTTGACGATCAGGTTGCTGCCGACCAGTTGGTGGCCGCCCTTGGGCGCGCCATGCGAGAAGCCCAGGCGCGCCTGGGTGTGGCGGCCGAGGTCAAGGTCGGCCGGATATCCGTGCTGGCAAAATCCGTGTCGGTGCAGGGCAGTCCCCAGATCCTCGCAGAATTGCTGAATTCCGCCGATGTGTGTGCGGTTCTGCCCTGCGAGGTTGCCGATATCTATCCCAAACCCGGCGATCCGCACCCTGTCGGCTAAGCGATAGGGCCGGGATCGCAGACATCAAAGCAAAGGCTCAAGTTGAACATCAGCAATCCATTCAAGAAGGCGCTGGCGCAAGGCCAGCGCCAGCATGGCATGTGGCTGTCCCTGGCGCATCCCTATAGCGCCGAAGTCTGCGCCACGGCGGGCTTTGACTGGCTCTTGATCGACGGGGAGCACGCTCCGTTCGATATGCACAATGTGCTGGCGCAGCTGCAGGCGGTGGCGGCGTATGCCAGCCATCCGGTGGTTCGCCCGCCGGTGGGGGATACGGCGCTTATCAAGCAGTTGCTGGATATCGGTGCGCAAAGCCTGCTCATTCCCATGGTGGACACGGCCGAACAGGCGCGCAGCCTGGTGGCGGCGGTGCGTTATCCGCCGCATGGCATACGCGGCGTGGGCTCGGCCTTGGCGCGGGCGTCGCGTTGGAACCTGGTGCCGGACTACCTGGAACAGGCCAATGGCAATATCTGCCTGCTGGTGCAGGCCGAATCCGTGGCGGCATTGCGCAATCTCGAGGAGATCTGCGCGGTTGACGGCGTCGATGGGGTGTTTATCGGGCCAGCCGATCTGGCCGCGTCCATGGGTCATCTTGGCAATGCGGGGCATCCCGAAGTGCAGGCCGCCATCGAGCAGGCGATCCGCACCATCGTGGCCAGCGGCAAGAGTGCAGGAACCTTGACGCGCGAAGCGGCGGCGGCCCAGCGCTATTTCGATCTTGGCTGCACTTTCGTGTCGGCCGGCACCGATGTGCTGCTGCTGGCGCAGGCGGCGCGCGCCAACGCCAGCGAGATGGCGGCCGCGCGCCGCGCGGCAAGCCAGGAGTAGGCCAGTCTAGGCGCGGTGCGGCTCGGCAGCGTCAGCCAGCGTAGCTTCCAGGCTGGCGCGCAGTGTCCGGTAGACATCGTGACTGAACTCGAAGGGCTGGTGCTGGGCCAGCACGGCGTCCACATACTCGGCATGCTGTACCACGGCGATATAGCTCCAGCGGTACAGCACGTGCAGCGCATGGTCTTGCGCGACCAGCACCGGCCCGGCATAGGGCCAGGGTTGCACGCGGTGCGGCGCCAGGGCCTGCATCACCCGGCCAAAATGCACGTCGGCGGGTTCCTGGCCGACACAGGCGCCCAGGCAGTGCCTGGCCTGCCGGGCTGCGCAAGGATGGCCGGCAGGCTGTTTTTCCAGGCCCAGGTGAGTGGCGCAAAGCCCATGTTCCTCGACCAGTTCCAACAGCCAGTTGCGCGCGCGCGCCCGGCCTTTGAATAAGCCGTAAAGCTGGTCATCCACGCCCAGCCCGGCGTCGTTGACCGTGAGTTCCAGTTTTCCCGACACCAGGTCGCGGCTCAGGCGCCAGGAATACAGGCTGGTCGTCCGATGCAAGGGCCGGCTGTAGAACAAGGTGCCCTGCCTGGCCTGCCGGTTCTGCGAGAGCAGCGCCTGCAGCTCGCTCGAGGCATCCTGCCAGCTCAGGCGGGGCGCTGGCGGGCGCGGGTCTGCCGGACGTTGGGCGGTTTCGTGCAGTTCGGGTTCAGGTCTTGGCATGGTGTCGCCCGTGGCGGGCGCCAGGCCGGGCGACACGGCGAGCTTGCCCATGGCCTTTTGAAGCTCGGCGGCGGAGCACACGCGTTGCAGCTTTTCCCAGAACTGCAAGGTGGCACGAGCGTTGCCCAGTGCGCGATGGCGTGCGCCGGCATCGCGATCGAAGGCCAGGCCGTAGCGTGAGACGATGGCGTCCAGGCTGTGCTGTTTTTCCGAGGGAAAAAGGCGTTGCGACAGCTTGGCCGTGCACAACACCGGCGTCTGAAAGTCGGCATTCATCCTGGAGTAGGCCCGCTTGAGCGTGCCATAGGCGGTGCGGGCATGGTGGGCGACCAGCATATAACCCGACAACATATCGGCGATCTGGCCCGCCAGTTCTTCGAAAATGGGGGCTTTGGCCACCATGGCCTTGGTGATGCCGGTAAGGGACTGGACCGCGGGTGAAATCGAGCGGTCAGGATTGACCAGGCTGCTCCATTCGCGTACGCCTTCTGGCGAAACGCGGATGATGGCGATCTCGATGATGCGGCCAGCCTGGGCCGACCCACCGGTGGTTTGAATGTCGACGAAAGCGAAACGGGATAGCGGCTGCAGCATGGGGCAGGATTGTAGCCGCTTGTGCGCTCAGGAGTTGCGCTTGGCCTGGGGTAGAGGCGCGCCGGCCTGGTGCTGAGCCTCGGCCATGGCTGCCAGTTGTCCATCGACCATGGCTTCGAAGGGGGCCAGCAGGGCGTCAAAGCTGGCGGGCGCCTCCAGCACATTGAGTGTGCGCACCACCGCTTCTATGGTGGCGACGGCGCCACTTTGGTTGGCATTGCGTACGCGATAGCGCGAAGGCTCGCCTGGTGGCAAGACCAGGCGAGGCAGGGCGGCCAGGGCCGGGTTCAGGCGCAAGAGCTGGCGCGCCATGCGCCAGGTACCGTCGGGCACGACGAGGTGGCGCACAGACAGGCTGCCGGTGCTGGCGCAGTCCCTGACTTCCACGGCCTCTTCGCCCGGGAACAACAGCCAGGTGCCAGGCTCTTGCCACTGCTGCGCCGGGAATGCCTCGCCCGTCAGTAAAGATGCCTCGTGCAGGCCCAGGGCCAGCAGGCGGCCGGTGTTCAGCGGGTGCTGGCTTTCCTGGGGATGCTGCACGATGGTGACGCGTGTGCGGCTGTGCAAGGCGGGGATCAGGGCGCACAGGCAATGCGTGAGCGGGCGGGTGCAGCGCGGGCAGCTTGGGCGGGTCATCGGCTGCCTCGGGTTTCGCGCAAGCAGATATAGATGCCACTGGCAACGATGATGGCGCCGCCCGCATAGGCCCAGGTGTCGGGCAGTTCGCCCCAGAACAGCCAGCCCAGCAGACCGGCCCACAGCAGGCCGGAATAGTCGAAAGGCGCCACCACCGAGGCCGGCCCGATACGGAATCCCTGGGTGATCAGGGTCAGGCCCAGCGTACTGAAGACCGAGAGTGCGACAAAGCCCAGCATGTGCTCCCCGGCGGGCGGCACCCAGAACCAGGGTTGCAGGGCCACGCTCAGGACGGCCTGGGCAAGTACGATGTACAGCATGGTGGTAAGCATGCTTTCCGCGCCCTGTATCTTGCGCGCCGTCATCATCATCAGGGCATAGCCTATCGCGGTGCCCAGCGGCAGCAGCGTGGCGGCCTGAAAGCCCGAACCTCCGGGCCGGACCACGATCAGCACGCCGGCAAACCCGACCAGGGCGGCGACCCAGCGCCGGGCTTCGACCCGCTCTTTGAACAGGGGCCGTGACAGGGCAATGACGAAGAGGGGCGCGGCAAAGGCGACTGCCGTGGCCTGGGCCAGCGGCAGCATGGTCAGGCCAAAGTAAAAGCTGCAGGCCGACACCAGGTTGAGCAGGCCACGCACGCAGTGCACGCCCAGGTTGCGGGTCAATAGCGAGGCTGGCCCTTCCTGCCACAGGATCAGCGCGACGACCAGGGGCAGGGCGATCACGCCACGCAGGAACAGCAGTTGGATGGCGGGATAGTGCGCGCCCAGCCATTTCGCCAGGGCGTCGCTGACGGACAGGCAAAGGACGCCGCCTACGACGCAGGCGATGCCGCGTGCCGTTCGGGATGAAGTGGAATGTGCTGCAGGCAAGGCGTATGGCTTGTATCAGGTGGTGCTTTCGGCGAGCTGGCGGGTAGTGTTTGCTACTATCCTGGCTGCGGGCCAGTCTTGCCCGCCGGGTATTTGTGGAGTCTATATGGCAGAGCATACCGTGGCGGCATTCCTGGTGCACCAGATACTGCAGGGTGCACAGCGCCAAGGCCATGACATCGATGCGATTCTACGCCGAGCGGGCATTGCGCCCGCCACGGTCGCAGAGCGCCAGGCGAGGGTGCCGCAATCCCAGTACGCGGCGCTCATGCGTACTTTGCGGCGCGTGATGCGCGATGAGTTCTGGGGCTTGGCCGACAGGCCGCTGGCGCCCGGCACTTTTGCGCTGCTGTGCGCGCGCCTGATCCATTGCGCCGACCTGGGGCACGCCCTGCAGACGGGCTTTGCCTTCATGCGCCTGTTCATGGGCGACCCGGCGGGCCGCTTGTCGGTCAATGGGGATGCCGCCACGATACGCGTGCGGCACAAGCGGGCGCCGGCCGATGGCGAATACGATTTTTGCGTGGCCACCTTTTTGTACGAGACCATGCAGCTGGCATCGTGGCTGGTGGGGCGGGAAATCCCCATCAGTGAGGTGCGTTTTCATTTCCAGGCGCCCGTGCATCGGATCGACTCCGAGCGTTTGCTGGTGGGCAAGCGCCGCTACAACGCAGGACAAAGCGAGCTGATATTCGATGCCGGCGCCCTGCGTCTTCCTTTGGTGCAGGACACCGCCGGGCTCGAGCAATTCCTGGCCCAGACTCCCGGTAACCTGGTATTGCGGTTTCGGCGGCATGGCGGGCTTGTCGAGCAGCTTACGGCGCAACTGCGCAGCTATTCCGGTGGCGAGATGCCGGATGTCCAGGCCTGCGCGGCTCAACTGGGCTGGTCGGCGCAAACGCTGCGCAGGCGTCTGCGCGCCGAAGGCGTGGGCTACCAGGGCCTGGTCAATAAAGTACGGCGCGACTATGCGATTCAGCTCCTGCAGAGGCGCGAGCTGGCCCTCGACGCCGTGGCGACCATGCTGGGCTTCTCGGAATCCAGCACCTTTCACCGCGCGTTCAAGAAGTGGACCGGGATGTCGCCTGGCATGTACCGCCGCAGGCACGGCATGACCTGATCCGCGCTGGACGGCGCTTGGCACGCATCGTCGCGGATTTGGCCAGGGTGGTCTTCTTGATTGTTTCTGCCAATGATTTTGGCTTAAACGGTCATTGTCGAATTGTCGGTCTGCATTCAGTATCTGCCGCTATCTATCTATATACGAAGAACGAGGAGACAGCAGTGATACGAAAAACCACCGGTTTGTTCAAGAAAGTGGCTTTGACCGGTGTGGCCGGCATCTTGGGGCTGGCTATGCCGCTGGCAGCCGGCGCGAGCACCGCAAGCGAATTCCCCACCGGCCCGGTGACCATCACCTTGCCTTTTCCCCCTGGCGGAGCGACGGACCTGATGGCGCGCGTCGTCGGCCATCGTCTTTCGCAGACCTGGGGGCAGCCCGTTATCGTCGATAACAAACCCGGCGCCGGCACCTTGATCGGCTCCGAAGCCGTGGCGCGCGCCAAGCCCGACGGCTACACTTTGCTGCTGAACGTCACGTCGCTGGTGCAGGCGCCGCATCTGCGCGCGAGCAGCACCCAGTTCGATCCCGTGACTGCGCTCGCACCCATTACCGAGGCCGCCGGCACGGCGCTGATCCTGGTTGCCAACCCCAGTGTGCCGGCCAACACGCCGGCAGAGCTTGTCGAGCTGGTCAAGGCCAATCCCGGCAAGTATTCCTATGGTTCCTACGGGGCGGGTTCCAGCGGCCATCTCTACGGCCATATTTTCAACGAGCAAACGGGCCTGGACATGGTCCACGTCGCTTATCGTGGCGAGGCACCCTCGGTGACCGACCTGATCGGCGGCCAGATTCCGCTGCTTATCCTGTCGGGTGTCGGCGCCGCGCCCAATATTCAGTCAGGGAAAATGAAGGCGCTGGCGGTAACCAGCCCGCAGCGCTCGCCCATCCTGCCCGATGTGCCGACTTTTGGCGAACTGGGCTATAAGGGACTGTCGGATTCCGGCTGGTTCGGCTTTTTCGCCCCGGCGGGAACGCCGCCCGAGGTCGTGGCGAAAATTTCCACCGACATCAATGCCATCCTGGCCGAACCCGAGGTTCAGGAACGACTGGCGCCCTCTGGCCTGGTGATGAAAGGCTCGACCCCCGAGGAATTTGCCAAGGTCGTCAAGCGTGACTCGGATAAGTGGGGCGCGGTCATCCGACAGGCCGGCGTCAGCGTCGATTGATTTGTCATTTTCGGTAGAGATTCCATGTATTTGACTCAAGGCATTCATCGCGCCGTACAGCAGTTTCCCGATAAGATCG
This sequence comes from Verticiella sediminum, assembly GCA_040392445.1. Taxonomy (GTDB): domain Bacteria; phylum Pseudomonadota; class Gammaproteobacteria; order Burkholderiales; family Burkholderiaceae_B; genus Verticiella; species Verticiella sediminum_A. Next base: position 41,706 of record JBEBVZ010000033.1, on the reverse strand, counting down.
CTACCGTGTACGGCCAGCGGCGCACCACGTTTGCCCAATTGGCCGAGCGTGCGGCCCGCTTCGCGGGAGGCCTGCAGGCCCTGGGGCTGCAGGCGGGCGACCGCGTGGCAATGCTGGCCATGAACTCGGACTGCTATTTCGAGTACTACCTGGGAACCTGGTGGGGCGGGGGCGTGGCCAACCCGGTCAATACGCGCTGGTCGGTGCCGGAGATCGTGTATTCGCTGAATGATTGCGAGACCGGCATCCTGATCGTGGACGATCAATTCCTGGCCCTGGTGCCCGAAATATTGCAGACCGCGCCGACGGTGCGCAAGGTGGTGCATATTGGCAACGCCGACACGCCGCAGGGCATACTGTCCTACGAGCAATGGCTGCAAGAGGCTAGCCCGCTGCAAGACGTTTGCCGGCGTGGCGACGATCTGGCGGTGATCCTGTATACCGGCGGCACGACGGGTTTTCCGAAAGGCGTGATGCTGTCGCACACCAACCTGTGGTCGGCTGCGATTGCCCGGATGGCCCAATACCCGGTGCCGCCCGATCAGGTGACGCTGGTGGTGGCTCCGATGTTTCATACGGCGGCGTTGGCCAAGATGGTCACGCAATGCATCGTGGGCGGCACCAGCGTTGTGCTGGCGGCCTTCAGGGCCGAAGATGTCATGCGCACGATCCAGCAAGAGCAGGTCGACGACATCATGCTGGTGCCCAGCATGATCCAGATGCTGCTCGACGATCCGGCCTTGCCCAGGTACGACCTGTCCGGCCTGAAGCGCATTACCTACGGGGCGTCGCCGATGTCGGTGGGGGTGCTCGAGAGGGCGATGCAAACCTGGCCCCATGCCGGCTTCTTCCAGTCTTACGGCATGACGGAAACCGCACCAGTCGTCAGCATCAATCCGCCCGAAGACCACGGCCCCGAAGCGCGCCGCAACGGGCGTTTCCGTTCGGCCGGCAAGGCAGGCTACGCGGTCGAGCTGCGGGTGGTCGATGGCCAGGGCAAGGAAGTGCCGCGCAACACCGTGGGTGAAGTCGTGGTGCGTGGCGCCAACGTGATGCTGGGCTACTGGAACAAGCCCGACGCCACCGCCGAGGCGCTGCGCGATGGCTGGATGCACACCGGCGACGGCGCCTATATGGACGATGACGGCTATCTGTATATCGTTGATCGCCTCAAGGACATGATCGTGTCCGGCGGCGAGAACGTGTATTGCGCCGAGGTCGAGAACGTCCTGTCCAGACACCCCGCGGTAGCGGCCTGCTCGGTCATCGGCATCCCCCACGAAAAATGGGGGGAAAGTGTGCATGCAGTGGTGGTGCTGCGTGACGACCAGCAGGTCGACGAGGACGATCTGCGCGACTACTGCCGCAAGAGCCTGGCAGGCTACAAATGCCCGCGCAGCATCGAGTTCCAGGCGGCGCTGCCGCTGTCTTCGGCCGGCAAGGTGTTGAAGCAGGTCTTGCGCGAGCCCTACTGGAAAGGTCACAGCCGGGCCGTGAACTAGGCAACAAATCGGGGTCAGACCCCGATTTGTTGCCGATCGCATGAACCAGCGTCTAAGCCCGGTTTCCGACTCTCCGGAAAGCCGGGTTTTCGCTTTGGTTTCACCGGACCAAGGTTTTTCTTCCGGGCCGAAACCGGGGTCTAGCCCCGGTTTCGGCATCAGCTGCCGACGATGCCGCCGTCAGCCTTCCAGATCACGACGGTGGCCGGGCGGGGGCGCCCGGCCGAGGCGCCATCAGGCCAGGTCGAGTCGCCCAGCGGATTGCTCTGGGCGTCGCTGACGCTCGATCCTTCGCCCGGGTGCTGGATGTTGATAAAGACATACTTCTGGTCAGGCGTCCAGGTAATGCCGGTGACTTCGCAGCCCACCGGACCCACCATGAAGCGGCGGATCTCTTTGGTGACGGGGTCGGCAACCAGCATCTGGTTGTTGCCCTGGCCCGCGTAGATATCCGCGTTCGAGTAGCTGCCGTCGGTTTGGATCCACAGGCGGCCACTGGCGTCGAACGCGAGGCCGTCAGGGCTGTTGAAGGTGTTTTCCTTGGTGATGTTGGCCGAGCCGCTGCGCAGGTCATCGGCGGGGTACAGGTTGGGGTTGCCGGCCAGAACGAAGATGTCCCACTCGAAACTCAGCTCAGCCGGGTCACCGCTCTTTTCGCGCCAGCGCACGATTTGCCCATAGGCGTTGGCGTCGCGCGGGTTGGCCGCGTCGGCGCCCGGGTGGGCGGGGCCGCCGGGCCAGCGTTCCTTGTTGCTGCCCCGTGAGCTGTTGTTGGTCAGCGTGACATAGACTTCACGGGTATCGGGGTGGGTGGCAACCCATTCCGGCCTGTCCATGGGGGTGGCGCCCACGGCGTCGGCTGCCTGGCGCGTCTTGACCAGCAGCTCTCCCATGTCCTGGTTGAACAGCGCGCCCAGGGTGCGGCCGTCCGTGGTGGGGGTGTCCAGCTTGAGGGGGATCCATTCGCCCGTGCCCATGGCGTCGCCGCTGGCCACACCGTCCAGAAAGCGCGCTACATACAGCGTGCCACGATCCAGCAGCAAGCGGTTGAGCGCGGGTGTCTTCGGGTCGTAGCTGCCATCGGAAATGAATTTGTAGATGTATTCGCTGACTTGGTCGTCGCCCATGTACACCACGACGCGATTGTCGTTGGCCAGCGCCATGGCGGCGTTTTCGTGCTTGAAACGGCCCAGCGCTGTCAGTTTCTTCGGCGTCGAGTTGGGGTCGAAAGGGTCGATTTCCACAACCCAGCCATAGCGGTTGTATTCGTTGGGCTCAACCGACCAGTCAAAGCGCTCGTCGTGGGTGTCCCAGCGATAAGAGCTGCTGGCGGTCTTGCCGCTGCCTTTGTAGCGCTGCATATGCGCTTTGTATTCGGCGTCGGGGTAGTCGATGCCGCTGGCGTCCTTGGTGCCCGTACCGAAGTAGTCGGTGAAGTTTTCTTCACAAGTCAGGTAGGTGTTCCACAGCGTAAAGCCGTTGCCGCAGTTGCCGAAGGTGCCGAACACGCGGCTGCCTGACGGATCGGCGTTGGTGCGGGTCAGGCGATTGCCGGCGGCGGGGCCCACCAGCTGCATGGCCACGGTGCCGTTGACGCTGCGGTTGAAGGGCGAATTCAGCACGGGTTCCCACTGCCCGTTATTGAGCCGTACGTGGATGACCGATACGCCCTGGGCGTGCTGCGATTTACGTACCCAGTCCAGGTTCCATTTGTCGTTCGCGGGCACCACGCCAGCCGGAAAGAAATGGTGGGGCGTGACGTATTCGTGGTTGGTGACCATCAGGCCTTCCACGCTGCTGCCGTTCGAGCTGTTGGTGCTGTCGATAGGAAAGAAGTGCATGCCATCGTGGTGATAGCCGATCTGCATGGCTTGCGCATCGCCGCCGCCCGACGCGTCGGGCAGCCAGTCGGGCGCGTGCGCGAAGAGCTTGTCGCCCCAGCGATTGATCACTGCCCATTGGTAGCCTTCGGGCACGGTGATGGTATCGGCAACACTGATGGGAACGGCTTTGAAGCCCAGCTTGGGGGCGGGTGGCGGTACGGGCTCGGGCGTGCCGCCGTCGATAATCTCATCATCGTCGCCGCCGCCACAGGCCGCCAATCCGGTGCCGAAAAAGCCGACGGCTCCGGCCCCAAGGCCGGCCTTCAGAAAGCCACGGCGCGACACGGCGCGTTTGACGATTTCGTTGAAGTGGGTGGCGGGCGAGAGGTTGGACGGGATGTCGTCCAGATCGGTATTGCTCATGGCTGATCCTGTTGTGGCGCGTGAAGCGGGCTGCCTGGCCGACGCAGTCCAGACAGCAGGAAACAGGATTGTGTGTAAGTATTGTTACGTGAGCGTGACGGTCGGTTATCGACGCTATGTGATGCGGCTCAAGGTTGGGGCCGTGCCCCTGTGCCGATCACGTCAAAACGGATGCGGTCGTAGCGCCCGCTGGCATCGAGTGCGGTCAAGGTATGGCGGCTATCGGAAGCGAACTGCAGCTGCAGCCTGCCATCGCGGCTGGCGCTGCCGATGGCGCTGCCGTCCAGCAGCCACCAGACCGGTCCGGTGTTGCCGATGGCCTTCAGTTCCAGGTCTATCCTTTGCCGGCCGGCGGCGGGCCGCAGGATGGCGCCGTCCTGGATGCCCGTGATGCGCACGGTGCCGGCCGCGGCGGGCACGCAGCCCGGTGTCCAGGCCGGCAGCGCGACGCCGGCCAGTCCGCGGCTGTCCAGCCAGGGGCCGGCTGCAGTGGGCCAACTGGCGGCCAGGCTTTGCGGGCGGGCATCGGGCGTGCAGGCCGGTGTGGTGCGCAAAGACGTTGCAGGATCCAGCCATACGGCTTGCACAAGGCTGCCGTCGCGGTGCCGGTCGGGCAGGGTGGGCGGGGTCGCGTCATGCAAGGTCCATGCGCTGCGCTTCTGGTGGCATTGCCCGGGCGGAGTCAGTTCGGCGCGCAGGCCCAGTGGCCAGCAGATGGTGGCGCGAGTCACGCTGGCGGGCATGGTGCGTGATGCCAGCGGCTGCGTGGGCAGGGCGGCGGCGATATCGGTCAGCAGGGGCGCGGCGATATTGGCGCCGAAGTAACCGGGGTTGGGCGTGCCGTCCGGGCGGCCTACCCACACGCCGATGGTGTAGTTGTCGGTCACGCCCACCGCCCAGGCATCGCGAAAACCGAAGCTGGTGCCGGTTTTCCAGGCCAAGCCCTGGTGCCTGGCCTGGAAAGGCCTGTCCGGATGGCCGCCGGTTTCCAGGATGTCGCGCACGATGAAGGCCGCACCCGCGCTCATCAGGCGGTGCTCGATGATGGGGTCGTCGGGACTCAGGCGCGGCACGCCGGCCATGCCGTTGCGCGCCAGCGCGCGATAGGCGCCCATCAGCTCATGCAGGGTCGTGCCGCCACCGCCCAGGATCAGGCTCAGGTTGGGGCCGGCCATGTCGGGCATGCGCATGCGCAGCCCGCCCGCCCGCAGGACGGCGGCAAACCGGGTTGGGCCGACACGGTCCAGCAAGTCCACCGCTGGCACGTTCAGCGAGCGCACCAGGGCTTCGGCCACGCTGACCGGTCCGGTGAAGCCGGCCTGGAAGTTGCCCGGCTGGTAGCCATCGAATGATTGCGGGGCGTCCACCAGCAGGCTTTCCGAGTGCACCAGGCCGTCGTCCAGGGCCAGGGCGTACAGAAAAGGCTTGAGCGTGGAGCCCGGCGAGCGCACCGCGCGCGTCATGTCGATATAGCCAAAGCGCCGGGCATTGCCAAAATCCGCGGTGCCCGCGTAGGCATGCAGCGCCAGCGTGTCGTTGTGCATGACCAGGGCGGCCATGGATACCTGCGGCGGCAGAGCCTGGACACGGTCTTGCAGCAACCTGGCCAGGGTGCTCTGCAGCTCGGCGTCCAGGGTTGAGGCGGTAACGGCGCTGGTGGCCCGGCGATGTAGTTGTTCGGCCGCCAGAGGTGCCAGCCAGCGCGCCCGCAAGGGTGGCACGACGATGTTTTCCAACATGGCGTCGGCCGTGGTGGCGGCGGGCCATACGTCCGTGCGGGCCATGCGGCGCAAGACCTTGTCGCGCGCGGCTTGCGCAGCTTCGGGGTGCCGATCGGGGCGCAGGCGCGAGGGCGCTTGTGGCAGTGCGGCCAGCAGGGCGGCTTCGGCGTGGGTCAGTTTGGCCGCCGGCTTGCCCAGCCAACTGCGGCTGGCCATTTCCACGCCTTGCACGATGCCGCCCATGGGGGCGTGATTCAGATACAGCGTCAGGATTTCGTCTTTGGAGAGCTGCCATTCCAGTTGCACGGCGCGCAGCATCTGCCGCAGCTTGGTGGGCAGGCTGCGATCGCCTGCCTGGGCGGGCGGATCGATCAGGCGTGCGACTTGCATGGTCAGGGTCGAGCCGCCGGACACGATGCGTCCGTGGTGCAGCCATTGCAGGCCAGCGCGCATCAGTGCCCAGGGGTTGATGCCCGGGTGCCAGTAGAACCAGCGGTCTTCGTAGCCGAGCAGCGCCTGCAGATACAGTGGCGATACCTGTTGGGGTGTTGTCGGATAGCGCCAGGCGCCATCGGCACTGGGCCAGGTGCGCAAGGGCACGCCGGCGCTGTCGGTGACGACCGAGCCGGCGGCCGAGGAAGGCAGGACCAGCGGATAGCGCCAGTTCAGATAGCTGGCTATCGCTACCACCGCCAGCAGCGTGGCGGTGGTAGCCCGCAGCCAGGTCTTGCGCCGTGTCATCGCACGCCCGGCTCGCCTACCTGGCCCTGGGGTCGGTAATGACCAGGGCCGGCTGGCTGGCGCCGACACCGCGGATTTCCGGCCGGTACATGTCTTCCACGACCGCGGCCGGTACGTTGTAGCGGCCCGGATTGACCACTTGCACGCGATAGAACACTGTGACCGGGCTGTCGATGCGAACCGCCGCCACATAGCGGTCGTCGCGGTATTCCCGGTGCGCTATGCGGCCATCGTTCATGGCCTCGCCCACCCGCACGCCATCGAGTTCCAGATCCTGCAGGCCCGAGCCCTGCGACAAATTGAGGTTGTCGATCTCGAAGCCGGCCGGGACGCGGTCCACGATCAAGGCGTTCTGGATAGCTTGGTCGGCACTGGCCGTCAGCCCCACGATCAAAGTGTCGCCGGTATGCAGTTCGCCACCGGCCCAGGGCGCGCCATCCGGTGTATACCAGCGGCGCTGTATGTTGGCGCCATGGGATGCCGCCGTCGGTGTGGCGATGGCAAAGCCGCGGATATCCAGCTCGACGAATACCGGTGCCGCGGAAGTATTCGTCAGCGTGATGTTGCCCTTGTCCGCTCCGGTCAGCGTCAGTGATTGGACGGCGCCGGACGCCAGGCCCCGGCTTGTGCCCGCCTGTGCCACTGTCATGGCCCATGGCGCATCCTGGCTGCCGCCGGCGGCCGTGGCTGCCATCAGCAAGGCAAGCTGCTCTTGGGTGGACAGCCAGCGGCGCCCATTCAGTTGCGCCGACACTTCGGTCAGCAAAACTTCATGGCGGGCATGCTGCAGCTGGTGGCGCTGCATCAGGACATAGGACATGGCGTTGTCGCGCAGGGCCGAGCCATAGTCGCCCAGCCATTCGCCGTAGGTGTCGCGCGCGGCATCGATGCCGTAAGGGCGCGTCATGGCGGCTTCGAGCGCCTGGAGCGCCCGTGGCTCGTCACCCATCAGGCGCAATGCCGCCGCAAGCTGCACCAGCGGCAAGGGCGAGCGCGAGCGATCGGCGAACTCGTGGAGCTGGCGCAGCGAGGCCAGCGGCGCTTTTTGCTCACGCGCCAGCACGTAGCCGGCATAGGCCAGGCCGGCAAAGCGCTGGTGGCTATCGCGCAGCAGGGCATAGTCGGCATCGCTGTAGGCAGCGCCGCGCTGATGGACGGCCAGCTTGCCGGGCAGCTTGGGAAAGCGATCCGGGGTTTCGCGCAAGCGTTCCAGCAGCCATTCGTGTGCGCGCTTGAGCATGGCGTCTGGCACGGCGTAGCCCGCGCTGCGGGCATCCTGCAGAAAGCCGGTGACGTAAGCCGTAAGCCAGACATCCTGCGCGCCGTCCGTCCAGAGCGAAAATCCGCCTGTGGATTTCTGCATGCCCGTCAGCCGGGCAATGGCGCTGTCGATGCGGCTGCGGCGCTGTTCGGGCGAGAGCCCGGTCAGTCCCGCCGATGCGGCCAACTGGCTGTCTATCAGCAACAGGGGGTAGGCGGCACTGGCCGTCTGTTCCGTGCAGCCGTAGGGGTAGTCCAGCAGGTCGCGCGCCAACTGGCCCAGGTTGAAGGGAGGCGTGCCCGAAGCGGTGATGCCAACCGTGACCGAGTCTGCAAAGTAGGCGGCCAGACGTTCGGCCGGAAGCTGGAAGGATGCACCGGGCGCCAGGCGCAGGCGCTGGGTTTCGCGTTGCGCCGCGGCTGCTGGCTGCACCGCCAATACCGATTTGCGCGAAATGCGGATGGCATCGGGGCCTTTGCCGGCGTCCACATTCAGGGTGACCAGCGCTTCGCCGAAGCTACCCGTGGTGCTGGCCGTAAAGCGCAGCGTACGGCGTTCGCCGTCGGCCAGCGTCAGCGAGCGTTTCACATCCTCGATGATGGCGGGATGCTCGGCTCGCAGGGTGACGGTCATGTCCTGCTGGCTGCCGCTCAGGTTGGTCAGGTCCAGCGCGAGCGTGGTGGCGTCCCCGGGGGTGATGAAGCGCGGTTTGGAGAGTTCGGCCACGATGGGGGCGGCCACCACCATTTCGCGCTCGGAACTGCCAAAGGCGTTGTCGGTGAAGGCGGTGGCCATCAGCCGCAAGGTGCCATTGAAGTCGGGCAGATCCAGGGTGACAACGGCCTGGCCGCTGGCGTCGAACTGTACCGGCCCGCTGAACAGATCCGTCAATTGAACCCGGGACGGCAGCGTGTTGGTGTCGCGTTGGGCTGCATCGCCACCCCATTTCAGGCGGCCGCGTACACCCTGCATTTTTTCTATCAGCTTGCCATACATGTCCAGCATTTCGGCGCCGTAGCGTTGCTGGCCGAAAAAGAAGTCGAAGGCATTGGGCGTGGCAAAACGCGTGATGTTCAGGATGCCGACGTCAACCGCCGACAGCGTTGCCCAGGCCTGGCCATTGGCCGGCGGCGGGTCGAGCTTGAGCGTGACCTGGCTGCGGGTTTCCGGCAGTGCCTTGGCGGACGCCTGCAGCGATAGCGCAAGCTTGCGCTCGGCGCGGTCCAGCGGTACGTGGATCAGGCCGACCGCGCGCGCGGGGGTCACCCGTACATCACCCTGGGCACCGGGGCGGAAAACCACGGCCGAAACATACAGGTCGTGACGCTGCCAGGCCGGGTCCAGCGCAATCCGCACCGTAGTGCCGCTGGCCTTGGCCGCCACGCGCTGGCTCCAGAGCACGCGATCGGCTTCCACCGTCACGATAGCGTCGCCATCGTGCGGCGGCGTCATGTGCACCGCAATGGTGTCACCGGCGCGCACGGGCTCCTTGTCAAGCTTCAATTGCACACGATCCGGCCGGTTGCCCATGGCTTCAGCATCCTGCGCGTTCCAGCCCGCGTAGAAGCGGTAGCGCAGGGTCTGGTTCAACTGCGTATCGGTGATCTCCAGGCGGTAGCGGCCCCATTGCACGGGCAGGCTGAGCTTGGTGCGGGCGTCCAGATCCAGCATGCGCGACTCGACCAACTCCTCGGTCTCGACAAAGCCGCTATTCCAGCCGCTCTGGTCGTCAAAGCGCCAGTAGTATTCGCGCTCTTCGCGGTAAAGGCGCATCTGCGCCGATTTCAAGGGTAGCAATGCCCCGCCGGATGTCACCCGCGCCACTTCGAACTCGGCCAGCGCACCTTCGCGCGTGACGTCGTTGGCAAAGAGGGGGCGCACGCCGATCAGGGCGTTGGCCGGCCATACGGTGGCCTCGGTGGAGCGCACCACAGGCCTGCCGCCGGACTCCAGCAAGCTGAAGCTGGCCTTGACCTGCATGGGCGAATGTGTCGTACCCAGTTCCAGCGGGATTTCCACGCTGGCCGCGCCGCTGTCATCCAGCTCTTGTTCGGGCAGTTCCTGCCACTGCCGGCGCTCGTCGTCGGCCACGTCGCCGAAGATGAAGCCAGGCCATTGCTGCGGCAGGGCGATGCGCTTGCGCTCTATCAGCAGGGTGCCCAAGAGGCGATTGCCGGCGGCTGGCGCGCCAAACAGGTAATCCCCCTGGGCTGACACGCGCAGCGCTTCGTTGGGCAGCAGCAGCGGGGCCGACGGTGTGAGCTGCAGTTTCATGCGCTCGGGCAGGAATTCTTCCACCTGGAAGCGCCAGGTCGTATCGGCCACGGGGGCCGCTGGATCCATGCGCAGCTCGAGCAGCCAGGTGCCGGTCGGCGCATCGGGCGGCAATGCCACGGCGTGGCGCACATAGCCGGGGATGCCAGGGTCGGTTTGCCAGAGTTCTGTGCGCACGATGCGTCCATCGGGGCGTTTGAGGGTGGCGGTAAGCGGTGCGGGCGCGCTCATGAGGGCGCCATCCGGGCCGCGCAGCAGTACCGACAGATCGTAGGTTTCGCCGGGCCGGTACAGATCGCGCCCGGCATAGGCAAAGAGACGGTTGTTGCGCGAGGGATAACCCCCGGCGTCGAATTCGGAGAGATCCAGCGCGGGCTGCTGCAGCGCCACCAGGGTCTGTTCGTTGCCGCGCTTGGCCAACAGCAGACGGGCCGATTCGAAGGCGCCGGCGAAGTGCGCGTGGCCCTGGCTGTCGGCGGGCGCGCTCGCCAGCGATTTGCCCTGGTCGTCCAGCAGTTCGAACGACACATCGGACATGGCCTGGGCCGATTTCAGCGAGGTCGCGAAAGCATCGATGTGTTCCGGATGGCGACGGGTATGCAGCCCGATATCGCTGACATAGAAGTAGCTGACCTGGTATTCGTAGCGAAAGCGCCCGGGTTCGCTCATGACCGCGATGTAGATGCCGGGCTGCTGCAGGGCTTCGATGTCTTCGACCGGCAGAAAGGTCAGGTGGCGCCGGTCGGCTTGGGCGCCGGCCAGGAACCTGCCGCGGAAAACGCTTTGGGAAAGCTTGTTCAGGCGATCGAGATCCCACAGGCCGACACTGCCCTGCATGGCGCGGCTGCTGTTGTCGCGCCACTCATCCTCATCGTCGCTATCGCTGTTGCGGCGTATGCCCAGGATGTTGTCGTAGAACTGCGGGATGCGCGCAGGTTCGATGCGCAGGAATTCGACGTCGACCTCGGGTACGTTCACGGTGACGACGGGCAGGCCGCCGTTCTGCCCGGCGGGCAACACCACGCCTCGGCTGGCAAAGTAGAAGGCCGGCGGCATGGCTTGGCTGGCGACTTCGCAGCTTGCGGCAGAGGGCAGGGCGCTGTCATCGGCGGCGCGAAGCTGGGCGTCGGCCGCCACCGCATAGCGGCGCAGCGGCTTCACGTAGGGGAAGTACGCTACCCGAGGGTTGTCGCCAACGACCCAGGCCCCTTCAACTGGCGTGCCGGCCGCGCTGTCGGCTTTGGCCGGCGCGGCGTGGCTGGGTTGGGAGTCACCCGTGTCCGTGTCGGCATCCTGGCCGGATGAACGCTTGTCGCTGGGGGCGACCGCACCAAGATCCTTGACGCGCAGCAAGCGGGCAAGGTCCTGTCCCGTGGCCAGGGGTTGGGTGAAGGTTACAGCCAATGCCGGCGCGTTCTCGAACAGGCGCGCAGAGCATTCGAGCACGGCAAAGGGATCGGGTGTTCCGCTGGCTTGCGCGCTGGCAAGGCCAGGCCCGGCGGGCGCCCCGGACAGGGCTGCGGGCCCGTTGTCGCGCGTTCCCAGCCACCAACCTGCCGCCACCGCGGCGCCAACCAGCAAGGCTGTGGCCACTATTTGCGTGGCCCTTTTTTTTGTCGCCTTCGTCATTCTTTTCCCCGTGGGATGTGTCCCTGCGTTTGGCCGTCTGCCAGCTCTTGCCCCCGGCATTTTGCCAGCTTCGCCACCCTGGCGCATTTCGGAAAGCCTTGGCGCCAGATCAAAGCGGGCGGTGGTTCTACAAAGGTTTGCCGGGGCAGGTAAAATGAAAGTCTTTTCTGGCCCTGCCTTAGCTTTCACTGTGTCCAATATTCTGCGCCTGCCTGGTTCCACCGCCCTGTCATCCTTTCGCCGCGAGCGTCTGCTTGCCCGTTTAAAGGAACTTGGCGCCCCGATTGCCGACGTTAACGCCAGCTTTGTGCACTTCGTGCACACCAAAGCGGCGCTTGGCGGCGAAGAACATGCGCGTCTCGAGCAATTGCTGAGCTACGGCGAACCTTGCGCGGCGGCCAATGCCGGCGTGCAACTGTTGGTCATCCCGCGCCTGGGCACGATTTCGCCCTGGGCCAGCAAAGCCACCGACATCGCGCGCAATTGCGGCTTCGATAATGTGCATCGCGTCGAACGCGGGGTGCTGTACACCCTGGCGCCGCAGCGCGGCTTATTGGGCGAAAAGAAGCTCGATCAGGCCATGTTGGCCAGCGTCGCCGATGCCCTGCACGACCGTATGACGGAAACCGTGGTCGGGCACGATTTCGACGGCCAGCCCCTCTTTGCCGAACTCGAAGGCAAGCCGCTGGCCACTGTGCCGGTGCTGGCGCAAGGCCGGGCGGCTATCGATGCCGCCAACGTGGCGCTGGGCCTGGCCCTGTCGGAAGACGAAGTCGTCTACCTGGCCGATGCTTTTGCCGGCTTGCAGCGCGACCCTACCGACGTCGAACTGATGATGTTCGCGCAGGCCAACAGCGAGCACTGCCGACACAAAATTTTCAATGCCCAATGGGTGATAGACGGCGCCGAGCAGCCCAACACGCTGTTTGGCATGATCCGCGAGACCCATAAGGCGCAGCCCAAGGGCACCGTGGTTGCGTATTCCGACAACTCGGCCATCATGCAGGGCGGTCCGGCGCAGCGCTTCCATCCGCCGGCGGGCGAGCACGAATACCGTGCGCGCGCCGCCACCGTGCATACGCTGATGAAGGTCGAAACGCACAATCACCCCACCGCGATTGCACCGTTCCCGGGCGCCGCCACGGGGGCGGGCGGCGAAATCCGCGATGAAGGCGCAACTGGCCGTGGCTCCAAGCCCAAGGCCGGCCTCACCGGCTTCACGGTGTCGCACCTGCGTATCCCCGAGGGCACCCAGCCCTGGGAAGCCGATCACCATGGCATCCCGGATCGCATCGCATCGCCGCTGGACATCATGATCGAGGGCCCCATCGGCGGCGCCGCGTTCAACAACGAATTCGGCCGTCCCAACCTGCTGGGCTACTTCCGTACTTTCGAGCAAACCGCTGGCGACACTCGCTGGGGCTACCACAAGCCCATCATGATTGCCGGTGGCCTGGGCAGCATCGATGACGGCCTCACGCACAAGAATCCGCTGCCGCCGGGTTCCTTGCTGATCCAGCTGGGTGGCCCCGGCATGCGCATCGGCATGGGCGGCAGCGCGGCTTCCAGCATGGGCGTGGGCAGCAATACCGCCGAACTCGACTTCGATTCGGTGCAGCGCGGCAACCCCGAAATCCAGCGCCGTGCGCAGGAAGTGATAGACCGCTGCTGGCAGTTGGGCGCGGACAACCCCATCCAGTCCATCCACGATGTGGGGGCGGGCGGCTTGTCCAATGCCTTCCCCGAAATCGTCAACGACGCAGGGCGTGGCGCCACCTTCGATCTGCAGCAAGTGCATCTGGAAGAAAGCGGCATGTCGCCCGCCGAGATCTGGTCTAACGAATCGCAAGAACGCTATGTGCTGGGGATTGCGCCGCAAGACCTGGAACGCTTCGATGCGCTGGCCGCCCGCGAACGCTGCCCCTACGCCGTGGTTGGTATCGCCACCGAAGATCGCCAGTTGCGTGTGGTCAACGGCGAAGGGCTCAGCCCGCTGCCGGGCGACGAACCCGTGGCCGGCACCGTGGTGCCGCGCCCCGTGGATCTGCCCATTGACGTGATCCTGGGCAAGCCGCCCCGCATGGTGCGCGACGTTACGCGTGAACCGGGCGTGCGCCAAGCCCTGGATATCGCCGGCCTGGACCTGGGCGAAGTCGCCTTGCGCGTGCTGCGCCACCCCACGGTCGCGAACAAGACTTTCCTGATCACCATTGGCGACCGCACCGTTGGCGGGCTCAGCTCCCGCGACCAGATGGTCGGCCCCTGGCAGGTTCCCGTAGCCGATTGCGCAGTCACCCTGGCGGATTACGACGGCGTGCGTGGCGAAGCCATGGCCATGGGCGAGCGCAGCCCCATCGCGGTCATCGATGCCCCGGCGTCGGGCCGCATGGCGGTGGCAGAAGCCCTGACCAACCTGATGGCGGCGCCCGTAGCCGCCCTGGAAGACATCAAGCTGTCGGCCAACTGGATGGCCGCTTGCGGCGAACCGGGCCAGGATGCCGCTTTGTACGACACCGTGCACGCGGTCAGCCAGCTGTGCCAGGCCGTGGGGCTGTCGATCCCGGTAGGCAAGGACTCTTTGTCCATGCGCACCAACTGGGACGAGGCCGGCGAAGAACGCAAGGTGATCTCGCCTGTGTCGCTGGTGGTGACGGCCTTTGCGCCGGTCGCCGACGTGCGCCAGGCGCTGACGCCGCAGTTACGTACCGATGCGGGCGATACCGTCCTGATCCTGATCGACCTGGGCCGTGGCCGCCATCGCATGGGCGCCTCCATCCTGGCTCAGGTGTTGAACCAGGTGGGCGATACCGTGCCGGACATCGATGATCCCGAGGCCTTGCGCGCCGCTTTTGCCACGGTGCGTGCCCTGGCCGAGCAAGGCAGCATCCTGGCCTATCACGATCGTTCCGACGGCGGCTTGTTTGCCACTGTCTGCGAGATGGCGTTTGCCGGCCACACCGGCGTGTCGCTCAATCTCGACATGCTCACCTTCGATGCCAACGCCTCCGACTGGGGCGACTTCAAGATTCGTGCCGAACAGGTGGCCGTGCAGCGCGCCGAAGCTGTCCTGCGTGCGCTCTTCTCGGAAGAAGCCGGGATCGTCATCCAGGTTGCCGCTGGCGACCGCGATGCCGTCATGGCGGTCTTGCGCGGCGCCGGCCTGTCCACGCATTCGCATGTCATCGGCAAGCCCAACACCAGCGACGAAGTCGAGATTTTCAGCGACGCCAAAAAGGTCTGGTCGCTGCCGCGTGCCGAGCTGGGCCGCGCCTGGAGCGAAGTCAGCCACCGCATCGCGCGCTTGCGCGACAACCCGGCTTGCGCCGACGCCGAGTTCGACACCTGGCTGGATACGGCCAACCCCGGCCTGTCGCCGCAGGTGGCTTTCGATCCGCAGGAAGACGTGGCCGCGCCCTTCATCGCCAAGGGCCTGCGTCCCAAGGTGGCGGTCTTGCGCGAGCAGGGTTGCAACAGCCATGTGGAAATGGCCCATGCCTTCGACGCTGCGGGCTTCTCGGCCCACGACGTGCACATGACCGATCTGTTGTCGGGCCGTGTGAAGCTGGCCGATTTCCACGGCATGGTTGCCGTTGGCGGCTTTAGCTATGGCGATGTGCTGGGCGCCGGCGAAGGCTGGGCCCGTACCATCCGTTATCACGCCGAACTGGCGGACGCCTTCGCTGCCTGGTTTGGCCGCCAGGACACCTTTGCCTTGGGTGTGTGCAACGGTTGCCAGATGATGGCCGCGCTGTCGTCCATCATCCCGGGTGCCGAAGCCTGGCCTCTGTTCACCACCAACCGCTCCGAGAAGTTCGAAGCCCGCTTGTCCCTGGTCGAGATTCCCGAGTCGCCTTCCATCCTGTTCAAGGGCATGGCGGGCACCCGCCTGCCGGTGGCGGTGTCGCATGGCGAAGGCTTTGCCAACTTCGATCGCCAGGGAGATATCTCGCGCGCTGCCATGGCCTTGCGCTATGTCGATAACTACGGCCAACCGGCTGAAGCTTATCCGGCCAACCCCAACGGCGCGCCGGGCGGCATGGCTGGTGTCACCACGGCGGATGGCCGTTTCACCGTGCTGATGCCGCACCCCGAGCGCGTGGTGCGCAACGTTCAGATGTCGTGGGCGCCGGCCAACTGGGGCGCAGCCGACCAGGGTGGTGCCTACACCCCCTGGATGCGCATGTTCCGCAACGCGCGGGTCTGGGTGGGCTGATGCCCCGGCGGCGCATGGCGCGCCGCATTGCTTTCAGCCCTGCGTATCCTGGGCACACACACCTTCAGCGCCCGCCTCTGGGCACTGAAGGGTCTATCGTCATTCGCCTAAGGCGGTGAACTTGCCGTTCGCCCCGTCGCTTACCTTGACCACGACATAGCGGGGCTGCAACTGCCCGTTGGGCGCGAAAGTGGCATCCCCTATCACCGTAGACGGGATGGTCTTGCCGCGAATGGCCTCGGCTACCGTCTTGCGATCCAGGCTTTGCGTTTGCTTCACGGCATGGGCCCAGGCCTGCACAGCTATCGCACCGAGGGCGGCGCTCTTGTCGGGCTGCTTGCCGTAAGCCGCCTGGTGTTGGGCGACGAAGGCCTGGTTCTCGGCCAGGCCAGAGAAGGGGGGCAGGTCGGCGAAATACATGTCGGCGGTGATGGCGCCATTGGCGTCGGCCCCGGCGATCTTGAAGACCGTTGGCAGCATGATGCCGACGGCGCCGACCATCTGGGATTTGACGCCAGCCTGGTGGTACTGCTGCACCAACGCCGGCAGGCCCGATGAGTTCGATGAGTTCGTGACGATGACCACGTCTGGCTCGACCTGTTTGATATTGGTCAGGGCGACCCGGAAATCTGTCTGCTTGAGCGGAAATTTCTCGGTGATGACGACCTCGGTTGTCGGATCCAGTTTCTTCAGATCGGCTTCCACGAGCTCCTGGAAACCGTTGCCGTAGGTGTCGTTTTGCGTCAGAAAGCCGATTTTCTTGGCTTTCAGGCTCTTGACCACGTAGTCGCTGATGGCCTGGGCGTCGAGCACATTGGAACTATTGATACGGATGGCATAGGGGTTGACCTGCCCGGCCAGGATGGGGTCGGCCTTGGATACCGCGGTGATGTCCAGCATGTTGGCGCGCGCCAGCAGCGGCTGCATCGCCAAGGTCACGGGCGAATTCCAACCCTCTATGACCACATCCACCTTTTCGCCTATCAATTCGTTGGCCCGGCTGATGCCGATGGCGGGCGTGCTTTCATCATCCTTGGCCAGAACTTCGATCTTGCGCCCGAGCAAGCCACCTGCTTTGTTGAGGTCATCGACGACCAGCTTGATGCCGCCCAGAACGCTCTGGCCATCGGGGCCGGCCCCGCCGCTGAGCGGCAGGATCACGCCTATTTTGATAGGAACCGCTACTTGAGCGGCGGCGAGGTGTGGGCCCATGCAAAGAGCCAGGGTGAACGATGCGACGGCGTACTTGATGTGCTTCATGCCAGCCCCTTACTTGGTTTGAGATTGGAGTTCTGCCGGACGGCCGGATCGGACGAAACGGCCCAGGGCCAGCCGCACGATGCCAGAGAGCCCGTCGGGCAGAAGGATCAGCGTCAAGGCCAGCAAGGAACCAAGAATGACCTTGTTCCAGTCGCCGCCCAACGAGAAAATGTCTTGCTGCACCACGATGATGGCAGCACCTATCAGCGGGCCAAAAAGCACGCGCCGCCCGACCACGATGATCGCCGCCAGCATGATGATCAGGAAGTGGCCATCGAACAGGTCCGGGCCCACGTAAGAGCGCTGGTAGGCATAGAGCCAGCCTGCGGTTGCGGTCACCGGCGCCGACAGCACAAAGGTGGCCAGGCGCACCCGGTTCGCATCCGTTCCCAGGCAACTGGCCAGCGACGGATTCAGATGCACCATCATCGCGGCCGTGCCCAGGCGCGAGAGCCTGAAGCGCCAGACCAGCCAGATTGTGGCAAAGAGCATCGCGCAAGCCACCAGCCAAAGATCGGCCGGGGTCTGGGCCGTGAAGGTGGTCAGGCCCAGGGGCAGCGTCAGCAGCGGCAGGCCGACGATGCCGTCCGAGGCACCGACGGCATTCCAGTTAGAGGCGATTTCCATCGCGACGACCGCCGACGCATAGGTGACCAGCGAAAACACGAAACCATAGGTGCGCAGGGTGGTCAGGCCGATGAAGAGCGCCAGGAGCGCCGAGCCCAGGATGGTGGCGGCCAGTGTTTCCCAGCCGTTCAGGCCATAGCGCGTTGCCAGCGAGGCGGTGATATAGCCGCCTACGGCAAGAAAGAGCGTATGCCCCAGGCTGACCTCGCCCAGGTAGGACAGCACGATGTCCACGCCGTAGCACATCACCGCAAAAATGGCGATGGTGGTCAGCGTGGCATAGGCGATCTGCGATCCGCCAAACGCCAAGGGCGTGAGCACCAGTGCGGCGGCTGCCAGGGCGGCGCCACCCAGATGCAGGGTTCGGTCTCGGGTTCGCTGGCTGTACGCCATTGCCATTTTCTTGTCTGCCTTATCTGTTGGCGAATCCGCCTGGACGCAGGACCAGCACAGCCAGCATCAGTGCAAACGCGGCGCCGATGGCATAGGCTGGCGATACCCACGCGCCAAACAGGGTGACGAACATGCCCAGGCCGAAGGCTGCGGCCAGCGTGCCGACTATCGAGCCTATGCCCCCCAACACCACGATGGCGAAGGTCATGATGACTTCGTCAAAGCCCATGCTGGTCAGGATAGGCGCGCGGGGTGCGACCAGGGTGGCCGCCAGCGCGACCGAGGCGCAGGCGAAAACCAGCACCACGGCATAGACGGCGTTGCGGTTGATACCGAACAGGGACGCCATGGCCGGGTCCTCGGCTACCGCCCGTATGGTTGCGCCCAGGCGGGTCTTGTGAACCACCAGCCAGACGGTAGCGTACAGGGCCAGGGTGCCCAGCAGCACCAGTACATCCTGCTGGGTGAACCAGAGTTCGCCGATCTCGATGCGGGCCCGGGTCAGCGGGCTATGCAGGTTTTGCGGATCACCGCCAAAGAGCAGGGCGGCGCCGCCCTGGATGCAGTAGCCCAGCCCCAGTGTCGCAATCATCAGCCCGGTGAGGTTTTGCTGCTGGATCATGCGCGACAGGGCATGGCGCATCGCCAGGCCCAAGGCGCCGACCACCACCACCGTGAAAAGAATGGCCGGGGCATAGGGCAGGCCCAGGGTGGTCATGGCGAACCAGCAGGCGAAGGCGCCCAGCATGTAGAGTTGGCCATGCGCAAAATTGACCAGCCGGGCGGATCCCAGCAGCAGGGTCCAGCCCAGGGCCACGCAAGCGTAGCCGCTGCCAAGCACCAGGCCGTTGATCAGTTGTTGTGGCAGGTTCATGCCACGTTTCCCGCGCGTGAAGCGCCCAGATAGGCCTCGGCCAGCCGGGTATCGGACTGCATCTGGGCGGGTGTCCCGTGGGCGACGACCCGGCCGCGTTCCAGCAGGTAGAGTTCGTCGACCACTTTCAGCGCGGCATGCACGTTTTGCTCGACCAGGAGCACGGGCAGGCCCTGAGTGGCAAGCGTGCGGATGGACTGCAGCAGTTCGGTGACCAAGCGTGGCGCCAGGCCGATCGAGGGTTCGTCCAGCAAAAGCACGCGCGGCCCCGCAAGCAGGGCGCGCGCGATGGCCAGCATCTGACGCTCGCCGCCGCTTAGCGAGCCGGCGCGTTGCTCGCGGCGGTCCTGCAAGCGGGGAAACAGCTGGAACACATCATCCCGGCTAAAGAAGTGGCGGTTTTCGTTATTGCGGACCGGACGCACCAGAGAGAAATGCTCTTCGATGCTCAATTCGGTGAAGATATTCTTGCCTTCTGGAACCAGCATCAGGCCGCGGCGGGCTCGCTGGTGCGCGGGCAACGAGGTGATGTCCTCGTTCACCAGGCTGACCTGGCCCGAGACCACCGGCGTGCCGCGCGACCAACCCGCCAGCGCGTTGATCAGGGTGCTTTTGCCGGCGCCGTTGCCGCCCACCACCCCGATCATGCGCCCGGTGTCGACCGTGATGTCCATGCCATCGAGAGCCATATTGGCGCCATACCTCACGCGTAAGCCCCGGGCTTGCAATACGGTCGCCATCAGGTGCCTCCCAGGTAGGCTTCAAGTACGGCCGGATGCTGCTGGATGTCTTGCGGTGTGCCGGCGGCGATGGGGCGGCCCTTGTCGAGCACGACTATCCAGTCCGCCAATTGCATGATCAGATCCATGTGATGCTCTATAAGCACCAGCCCCACGCCATGGCCGCGCAGATTGGACAGCACGGCCGCCAGGGCATCCATGTCGGCGGGCCCGATACCGGCGGCGGGCTCGTCCAGCAACAGTACCTTGGCGCCGCTGCCATAGGGCAGCGCCATGGAAAGCAGCCGCTGGATGCCATACGGCACGGCCGAGGGCCGTTTATGGAAGTCGACCGCGGGAATGCCGAAGGATGACAGCAGTTCGGCGCCCGCTTCGCGGGCCTGGCGCAGCCGTTGTGCCTGCCGCCAGGGCATCAGCACAGAGCTTGCGAGCGAGGTGGCGTACTGCGGCAAAGCCGCGACCGCGTTGTCCAGCACGCTGAGTTCGGCAAAGAAAGAGTTCTGCTGGAAGGTGCGCCGCACCCCCAGGCGCGCCAGGGCATGGGTGGGCAGGGCCGTGACATCGTTGCCGTCGAGCAGGACTTTGCCCTGGCGGGCAACGGCGTGGGTGACGGCGGCGAAGCAGGTGCTTTTGCCCGCGCCATTCGGGCCTATGATGCCCAGGATGTTTCCTGCGATGCATTCCCAGGACAGGCCCTGGAGCGCCACCAGGCCGCCATAGCTGACGCCAAGGTCTTGCACCTGGAGCAAGGGAATGGGCTTGGGGCTGCGAGCCGTTGGCATGGCGGCGGGCCGCGCCGCGCCTGGGCGGGCGCTTTCCGGCAACGAAGAGGCAAGGGAACGGTTTGCCGCCGAATGCATAAGGACATTTCCTTCTGATGGGATGTCTGCAATGCTGGATGGATCGACGTGCTGCTGTCCCACTGTAAAGAGTCGAGGTAAGCGCGATCAATTCACGCTTACCCTTAGGTTAGGGTGTGGCGGGCATCATCGTCAGGACAATCTTGCCGGTGTGCTCACCCGATTCCAGGCGGCGGTGGGCTGCCGCGGCCTGCTCCAGCGGGTAGGTGCTATCGACGACCGCCTTGATCCGCCCGGACGCCACCAGCGGCCAGATGCGTTCCAGCAGTTGGCGGGCGATGGCCTCTTTGAAGTCCAAAGAGCGTGACCGCAAGGTCGAGCCGCGCAGGCTCAGGCGCCGCTGCATCATGGCGCGGATATCAATCGTGGCCCGCGCCCCGCGCAGGGAGGCGATAAAGACGAGACGGCCGTGATCGGCCAGGATCTGCAGTTCGCGCTCGACATAATCGCCTCCCACCATGTCCAGGATGACGTCGACACCGCGGCCACTGGTGGCATGCCGGACCACTTCGACGAAATCCTCGATCTTGTAGTCGACGGCAAGTTCGGCCCCCAGATGGGTGCAGGCGGCGCATTTTTCCGGATTGCCTGCCGTCGTGAATACCCGGTGTCCCAGGGCGCTGGCCATCTGGATCGCCGTCGTGCCGATACCGCTGGCGCCGCCGTGAACCAGCAAGGTTTCCCCAGGGGCCAGTTCAGCCTGGTCCCATACCGTGCTCCATACGGTAAAGAGGGCTTCGGGCAGGGCGGCGGCATCGACCAGCGACAGGCCCGGCGGTACCGGCAGGCACTGCGAGGCGGGTGCGACGCAGTACTCGGCATAGCCGCCACCGGCCAGCAATGCGCACACCTGGTCGCCAACCTGCAAGCCGCGGGCCTCATCGCCCAGCGCGACCACCGTTCCCGACACTTCCAGCCCCAAGGTGTCGCTGATGCCGGGTGGCGGGGGATAATGGCCTTCGCGCTGCACGATGTCGCCCCGATTGAGTCCGGCCGCGGCTACGCGGATGAGCACCTCGCCCGTTCCTGGCGAGGGCAGGGGCAGCGTCTGGATGGCCAGCGCCTCTGGGCCACCCGGCGTAGGCGCACGCACGGCGCGCATGGTAGCCGGCAAGATTGAAGGGATGGGCCGGCTGGCGGCTGAGCCGCCCGGGCGATGCCCCGGCTGCGCGGCAGGTGCTGCTTGCTTGATGTTGGACACGGTGTCTCCTTCTATTTTTGAATATCGCTTCGCCGCATGGCGTCAGCCCGTGGCCGAGCTGATACAGCATACTGTTGTTGCCACTATGCTGTGCAATTAACAGTCAGGTTTTGAGTTTCCTGTAAAAACCTTCGCTTCGCTGCACGTCACATCCACTTTCCCCCGCCATTTCCCTGTTCACCATAGGTTATGCAGAAAACAGGGTAGGGACTGAGGCATTTTTGCACCAGCCGTGCATGTACGTCGGTACGAAGGGTACTTGGGATTATCTCTTGACTGGCGGGCCGCAAGGCGGGGCTTTATGGCCCGCGCGCTGGCTGGCCGGGCCGTGGGTAACAACCAGGTTGTAGGCGCTGTTGGTCAGCCCGATATGGGAAAATCCCTGCGGAAAGTTACCCACCAGGCGGCGCGCCACCGGATCGTACTCCTCGGCCAGCAGGCCCAGGTCGTTGCGCAAGGCCAGGAGCCGCTCGAACAGCAGCGCAGCATCTTCCATGCGCCCCAGCATGGCGTAGGCGTCCACCAGCCAATACGAACACGCCAGGAAAACGCCTTCACCGCCCGTAAGGCCATCATCGGTGCTTAGCGTATCGTAGCGCCGCACAAAACCGTCATGCAGCAATTCGCGTTCAATGGCCGCCACCGTGCCGGCTACGCGGGGATCTTCCTTGGGCAAGAACCCTATCTGGGGGATCAGCAGCAGGGCTGCGTCCAGCGATTTTCCGTGATAGTGCTGCACGAAGGTGTTGCGTTGCGCGTCGTAGCCCTTGCTGCAGATTTCATCGTGTATGGCCTGGCGGATATCGCGCCAGTGATCGGCCGGGCCTTCCAGCTCGAACTGCTCGCAGCTTTTGACGGCCCGATCGAAGGCCACCCAGCACATCAGCTTGGAGTGCGTGAAGTGCCTCGGCTCGCCCCGAACCTCCCATATGCCATGGTCCGGCTTTTTCCAGGCGTGCTCAAGATGATCCAGCATGACCAACTGCAGACGCCAGGCTTCGGCCAGGGGGCTCAGGTCCGCCGCTCGGGCCGCGTGCAGGGTGTCCATCAGTTCGCCATAGACATCCAGCTGCATCTGCCCGACGGCGGCATTGCCCACGCGTACAGGCTGGCTGTTTTCGTAGCCGGGCAGCCAGGGTATTTTTATTTCCGGCAGCCAGCGTTCGCCAGCCACGCCGTACATGATGTGCAGCTGATCCGGCTGCCCGGTGGATGCCCGCAGCAGCCATTGCCGCCAGGCTTCGGCTTCCTCGCGGTAGCCTGCGTTCAGCAGGGCATAGAGCGTGATGGCCGAATCACGCAACCAGCAGTAGCGATAGTCCCAATTCCGCGTACCGCCGATGTCTTCGGGCAGCGACGTGGTCGGGGCCGCGACAATGCCGCCAGTCGGCTGGAATATCAGCAATTTCAAGGTGATCAGCGAGCGTACGACGGCGTCGCGCCATACCTGGCTGGGCCATTCGGACTGGCAGTGCCGGGCCCATTCCCGCCACCAGGACACGGTACGGTCCAGGCTTTCCAGGCGGTCGTAGACAAAGTGTGGGCTCTTGTGCGAGCGATGGTAGGACAGGGTGAAGGGCACACTCTGGTTCTTGCCGACGGTGAAGGTGGACATGGTTTTCATGTCCTGTCCTTCCAGGGCGACCGGAGTGTGCAGCTCGATGGCATCGGGCCCCGCAATGGCGCTCAGGCCGTAGTCCCGGCGTCGCACCCAGGGCACAGCCTGGCCATAATTGAAGCGCAGGATCAGCTCCATGCTCATGCGCACATTGCCTTCGATGCCGCGCACGATGCGCACGAGGTCGACCTTTTCCTCGTTGTCGGTGAAGGGCATGAAGTCCGTCAGCGTCACGATACCCTCAGGTGTCTCGAAACGGGTTTCGAGAACCGCGGTATCGGGTAGGTAGCGTCGGGTGATCTGGGGCGTGGCTTCTGGCGAGATCTGCCAGTGACCGTGTTCGGGGCCGCCCAGCAGGGCCGCGAAGCAGGCGGCCGAATCGAAGCGCGGCAGGCAAAGCCAATCGATGGAGCCGTCGCGGGCAACCAGCGCCGCCGAAATCATGTTGCCGATAAGGCCGTAGTCTTCAAGGGGTTTGGACATTCACCACCTGTCGTGTTGTTGCCGTGCACGCCATCGTGCTGCAATTAACGACTTAGCAAGGGCTGGGCCTGAACGCAAACAGGGAGCCCTAAGGCTCCCTGCTGGTGGTGCTTGGCGGGCTCGCGGCTTACTGCTTGCGCGCGGTGATGGCCTTTTCAGCCTGGGTCACCAGATCTTCACCGATCTGCTTTTTCCACTTGTCGTATACCGACTTGGTGGCGGCTACGAAGGCATCGTGCTCCTCCTTGGTCAGCTCGGTAATGGTTACGCCATGGCTCTTGATTTCATTGAGCAAGGACAAGTCGTCGCCGGCGATCCCCTTGCGGGCGATGACGATCTGCTCTTTGCCCGCATCGATGGCGGCCTGGCGCACGATGGCCTGGTCTTCAGGCGTCCAGTTGTTCCAGACTTCCTTATTCACGACGAAAAGCAGGGGATCGTTCACATAGTTCCAGAGGGTCAGGTATTTCTGGCCTACGGAAAACAGTTTGGAGCCGTAGTAGATCGAGAGCGGATTTTCCTGGCCGTCGACCGCGCCACTGGCCAGTGCGGGCTGGGCATCGGCCCAGCTCATCTGCGTGGGGTTGGCGCCCAACGCGGTGAAGGTGTCGATGTACAGCGGAGAACCCACGACGCGCAGCTTCAGGCCCTTCATGTCGGCCGGCTTGCGGATTTCGTGCTTGGAATTGCTCAGCTGGCGATAGCCGTTTTCGCCCCAGGCCAGGGGCAGTACGCCGGCCTTGTCCACGATCTTGAAGATTTCCTGGCCGACCTCGCCCTGCACGACCGCGTCCACCGCGGCGTAGTCGGGCATCAGGAAGGGCATGGAAAACAGGTTAAGGGCCCGTACCTGCGGCGACCAGTTGATCGTCGAGCCCACGGCCATGTCGATGACGCCCTGGCGGATCGCGGTGAATTCACGCGTCTGATCGCCCTGGACCAACGAGGTGCCGGGATAAATCTTGATGTTGATGCGGCCGTCGGTGCGTTCACGCACCAGCTTGGACCAGATTTCGGCGCCTTGGCCCCAGGGGAAGGTCGTGCCGACCACGATCGAAAGCTTGTACTCGTCCTTGTAGGACGCGGCGGATGCCATGGGGGAAAGGGCGAATGCCGACACCGCCAGCAGGCTGGCGCAAAGCGTGCGGAATTTCATATGTGTCTCCTACCGGACAGGTGAAAAAAAGCTATCGATGAAGAGCCTCCCGAGCCCCGGATGGGGAGCGGGAGGGCAAAGCCTGGGGATCAATACCCGAGTTTTTCCGGCAACCACAGGGCGATCGGGGGGAACACCACGACAACCAGCATGGTGACGAGCATGGCAAGCACCATCCAGATCACCCAGGGTATGGTCTTTTCTATCGGCACACGTGCGATCCGGCATGCAACCATCAGGTTCACGGCCAGGGGCGGCGTGAACTGGCCTACCGCTACCATCAGGGTCAGTATCACGCCAAACCACACCAGATCCCATTGGAAAGCGCTGGCGATGGGCAGCAGCAGCGGCACGAAGATCAAGAAAATCGAAATGCCATCGAGGAACATGCCCAGCACGATCAGCAGCGCTATCACCAGGGCCAGCGTACCCCATTCACCCAGGCCGGAGTTGACGATGGCTTGGGTAATTGGGTCGATGATGCTCAGGGTGGACAAGGACCAGGCAAAGATGCCGGCCAGCGCCACGACCAGCATGATCACCGCGGAAAGCTCAGCGGCTTCGCGAAAAATCACGAAGAGGTCGCGCAAGCCGATAGTGCGATGCACGAACATGCCCACGAACAGGCCATAGAACACGGCTACGACCGCCGCTTCGGTGGGGGTGAACCAGCCCATGCGCATGCCGCCCAGGATCAGCACCGGTGCGGCAAGCCCCCACGAGGCCTCGCCCAGGCTGCGCCAGAATGGCGGACGCGGCATCGATGCCTCCAGTGCGCCCATGCCGTGCTTGCGCGCGAGCCAGACAGCGGGAACCATCAGGGCCAGCCCGGCCAGCAGGCCCGGGAACATGCCGGCGGCAAAGAGCGCGGGCACGGTAGCCTGGGGCACCAGGATGGAGTAGATAATGAAGGCGACCGAGGGCGGAATCAGGATGTCGGTGGACGCGCCGGCGGCAACCACGCTGGCCGAGTAGGGCTTGGGGTAGCCCGCGCGTGTCATGGCGGCAATCATCACACCGCCGACCGCGGCTGCGTTGGCCGGCCCCGAACCGGAAATGCCGCCCAGGAAAATCGCCACCGCGATGGCGACCAGGGGCAGCATGCCGGGGCCGCGACCCAGGATGGACACGGCAAAATTGACCAGTCGCTGGGCGACACCGGAGCGGTCGAAGATGGAGCCCACCAGCACGAACATGGGGACTGCCAGCATGGGGTACTTGGCCAGGCTGGCGTAGAAATTCTGCGGTATGGCCAGCAGACCCCACCATTGCACATCGAAATTGGCCAGGCCGATGGCGATGGTGCCGGCGGCGGCCAGGGCAACGCCCACCGGCACGCCGATGAGCATCAGTACGATGAAAACGACAAACAGCAGCGTTGCGATCATGTGCGCCGCCACAGGCCGAAGGCGCGAAGGGCGATGGCGATCGACAACACGGGCATCCAGATGGAATACCACCATTCGGGAACGCCGATGGCCGGCGAGGTATCGCCGTAGATGTATTGATCCCAGGTCAGGCGGGCGCTGAGTATGCCCATCAACCAGAATACGACGGCTACGGTGGCGGCCGAAATCCTGGCCAAGCGGCGCTGGCGCTCGGGCGATCCGCGATCCGCCAGGTATTCGATGCGGATGTGCCGGTTGCGCGCCACGGCGGCGCTACTGGCAACCATGGTCAGCACTATCATCAGGAAGATCGATATTTCCTCGGTCCAGGCAAAGGACTGATTCGAGAAATAGCGCACCAGGACATTGGCCATGGTCAAGATCGCCAGCAATGCCAGCAGCACGACGGAGATCCAGTCTTCGATGGCGAGCGGTACGCGCACTTCGGGCTCGGGCTCTGCAGCCAGCAGCGCGGCAAGATCGAATTCCGAGGATGATGGAACTGAGGAGGGTGGTGAAGCAGGGGAGTGGGGCATGCCGGGGTGCCGACGCCAAAACGATGCGCGGCGTATTTCTGGATGTTAAGCGGCCCCGATCCTAGCAGTGCTCGCCTGAATATGCGATTAGGGTTTTCCCCTGGTTTGCTTGCGAATCGGAGCAAAAAAAACGCCATCCGAAGATGGCGTTCTGGCAAGCTGTAATTTGCAACGCCTGGTGCAGGCTTGGGCCATGCAGCAGGCGGTGGCAAAAGCACAGGCTTTCTTATTGCTGAATCTTGGCTTGCTTGCGCAGTTCTTCCTGGTACTTCGACAGGGTCTGCTGGCGCATCATTTCCTCGAGCTGGGGCTTGACCTGGTCAAAGGGAGGGAATTCGGCCGTGCGATTGTCTTCCAGCTGAATCACGTGCCAGCCAAAAGTGCTCTGGACCGGAGTCTGGGTGGTTTCACCTTTCTTGAGCTTGGTCAGCGCTTCGGCGAAGGGCTGCACATAGCTGTCGGCCGCGGCCCAACCCAGATCGCCGCCATTGGCGCCTGATCCCGGATCCAGCGAGAGCTCTTTGGCCAGGACGTCGAATTTTTCGCCCTTGGCAAGCTTGGCGATGATGTCCTTGGCCTGCTGTTCTTCCTTAACCAGGATGTGGCGGGCCTTGTATTCTTCCTGCTGGTTGGCCTTCTTGAGCTTTTCGTACTCGGCCTGCATGTCCTTTTCCGTTACCGGATGTTTTTCCAGGTAGTCGTTGAAAAGAGCACGGATCAGCACGCTTTGGCGGGCCAGTTCGAGTTCGGTTTGCACTTCGGGCTTCTTGGCGATGCCGGCCTTGTCGGCCGCCTGCACCATCACCGTGCGGTTGATGAGCTCTTCGCGTACCTGTTCGCGCAGTTGGGGCGTATCGGGCGCTCCCTGTTGCGTCATCATTTTGACGAACTGTTCTACCTGCGCCTGGGGGACTTCCTGCCCGTTGATCACGACGGCATTCTGCGCAAGTACCGGCGTGGCGATGACGCAGGCCGCAATGAGCGTAGCGATACGTTTCATAAAAGGGAGTGCTCCTTTGTACTTTCTGTAAGGTCTGGTGCGCTGGCATGGATTGCCAGTGCATGAACAGGATGCGGGATCAAATCGGTCAGGCGATCATACACCAGCCGATGACGCGCCAAAGGCGCTTTTCCGCGAAAACAATCCGCCACGATATGCACGCGGTAGTGTCCTGCGCCGCCCTGGGCGCCGGCATGGCCTGCGTGCAGGTGGGACTCGTCTTCGATGCGAAGTTCCTGCGGGGCGAGCGCCTGCAGGCGCTCGCGAATCAGCTCGATACGTTCATTGCTCATCGTTGCCAGCCTCTTGCATGTGTCGCGACAAATACAATGATTGCAGGATCACGAACACCAGCAACAGCCCAAACAGGCCAAATACCTTGAACGTGACCCATTGGGATTCGGTGAAGTAGCCGCTGAAGGCCACGAACAGGTTCAGGCCGCCCGCAAGCAGGAAAAACACGGACCAGGAAACCGCCATGCGCGTCCAGACGGGCTCGGGCAGTTTGACCTGCTTGCCCAGCATGCTGCGCAGGACGTTGCGCCCGAAGAGGAACTGCGCGCCCAGGATGACGGTGCCGAACATCCAATACAGCACGGTGGGCTTCCATTTGATGAAAGCGTCGTTATGCAGCCATAGGGTGGCGCCACCAAAGACCACAATGATGGCCAGGTTCACCCAGTGCATGACCTCGATCTTGCGGCTGGTCAGCTTAAGCCAGGCGATTTGCGCCACGCCCGCCACAATGGCCACTGCCGTGGCGGTGTAGATGTCGGCAAAGCGGTAGGCAATAAAAAACAGGACCAGTGGAAACAGGTCGAACAGCAGCTTCTTCAATTTTCCTCTTCCTCGAACTTCAGCGACAGCGAGTTGATGCAATAACGCAGGCCTGTGGGTGGCGGCCCGTCGGGAAACACATGCCCCAGATGGGAGTCGCACACATTGCACAGAACTTCGGTGCGAACCATGCCATGCGTGGTGTCGGTTTCTTCACGTACGTTGTCTGGATTGATGGGGTCGAAATAACTGGGCCAGCCACAGCCCGCGTCGAATTTGGTGTCGGACGCGAACAGCGCTGTGCCGCAACCCACGCAGCGGTAGATGCCTGGTCGGTTCAGATCCCAGTATCGACCGGTAAATGCGCGTTCGGTTCCCTTCTGGCGAGCCACGACATATTCGTCCGGGCTGAGCTGGTTGCGCCATTCGGCGTCGGATTTCTCTATTTTCGCAGGTTTGGTCATGGTGTTGACTGCCTAAGGTTGTGCGCCGCATCAGGCGGCGGGGGCTCAGGACGAGCAGCTGACTTCGAGCGCGCCGGCCCAGTCGGGCGGCAGGGCGCAGTAGCTCTCGTAGCCGGGGCGCTCGGTGTAGGGGTCGCGCAGCACGGTAAGCAGGCGCTCGATCTCGGATGTGTCTCGTTCCTTGGCGGCTTGTATGGCTTGCTCGGCCAGGTGATTGCGCAGTACATATAGCGGATTGACCCGCAGCATGGCCGCGGCACGCGCGTCGGCATCCTGGGGGTCGCTCGCCAGGCGTTCGCGATAGCGTGCCAGCCAGGCGTGGGCGGGCTCCAGGTCGTGGAACAGGTCTTCGAAGCGGGCGGGGCCTCCGGGTTGTGCAGGCGTCGACGCATGAACCAGGCGGCGAAACGCCAGAGTGAAATCCGCGCGTTGGTTGTGCATGAGCTGCCACAGATCGTCCAGCAGTTCCTGGTCGCCATCCTGCCATTGCGCCAGGCCGAGCTTGGCGGCCATCAGCGGCTGGAAGGCGGCTTCGAATTCGGCTTCGTATTTGTCCAGTTCGGCGCGCAATGGCGCGGCATCGTCCACCAGTGGGCGCAACGCCTCGGCCAGGCGGTACAGATTCCAGTGCCCGACCATGGGCTGGGTGTTCCAGGCATAGCGCCCGGCGGTATCCGTATGGTTGCAGATGTGGTTGGCGTTGAAGCCGTCCATGAAGCCATAGGGTCCGTAGTCCAGCGTAAGACCCAGGATCGACATATTGTCGGTGTTCATCACGCCATGCATGAAGCCCACGGCCTGCCATTGCGCCATCAGCCTGGCGGTGCGTTGCAGCACAGCGCGCAGCAAGCGCACCACGGCGCCGGACTCGGTCTGCGCTTCGCCCGCCGGGGCTTGCCGGCATTCCGGGTAGTAGCGGTCGATGACGTAGTCGGTCAGTGTGCGCAGCTCGTCGAGTTGCTTGCGCGAGGCCCAGTGCTCGAACGAGCCAAAACGCACGAAGCTGGTCGCGACCCGGGTGACCACCGCGGCGGTCTCGATGGTTTCGCGTCGAACCGGATTGTCGGCGCCGATCAGCGCCAGCGCATGGGTGGTGGGTATCCCTAAGCCATGCATGGCGACCGAAGCCAGGTATTCGCGCACCGACGAGCGCAGAACGGCCCTGCCGTCGGCCATGCGCGAATATGGCGTCATGCCCGAGCCTTTCAGCTGGAGCTCGAAGTTGCCGCTGGGGCCGGCGACTTCGCCCAGCAGCAGCGCCCGCCCGTCACCCAACTGGCCAGCCCAGACGCCAAACTGGTGGCCGCTATAGACAGCGGCCAGCGGGTCGCCTCCGGGTAGCGGCGCATTGCCTGCAAACACCTGAAGGAACTCGGGGGTGCCGAGCACGGCCGGATCCAGGCCCAGCATGGCGGCGACGTCGGGGTTGGCGTGCACCAGCCAGGGGTTGGACAAGGGTTGCGGCGCCAGGCGCGTATAGAACGTATCGGGCAGGCCGGCAAAGGAATTGACGAAAACGAGTTCGTCCAGGGATTTGGCAGTAGTCAAATCAGGATCGCAAGTAGAATTCGGCCACCTAATTGTGTGGCTGGTCTTCCATGTTAATCGAGTTCGACGCCGTCAGCGTCGCCCTGCAAGAGCGTGTGGTGCTACAGGACGTTAACCTGCGCCTGTGCGAGCAACGCATAGGCATCATCGGGGCCAATGGTTCGGGCAAGAGCACCCTGGCGCGCCTCTTGAACGGTTTGGTGCTGCCGGTGGCCGGGGCGGTACGGGTCAATGGCCTGGACACCGCCAGCGCAACGCGCGAGGTGCGCCGGCAAGTGGGTTTCGTGTTTCAGAATCCCGATAACCAGATCGTATTCCCCGTGGTGTCGGAAGACCTGGCCTTCGGGCTGAAGAATATCGGCGTGCCCAAGAAAGACATTCCCGCACGCGTGCAGGCCATGCTGGAACGGCTGGGCATACCGCATCTTGCCGAAAGGCCCAGCCATGGCCTGAGCGGGGGTGAGAAGCAAATGGTGGCGCTGGCCGCCGTGCTGGTCATGACGCCTCGGGTGGTGGTGTTCGATGAGCCCACCACGCTGCTGGACCTGGGCAACCGCAACCGCTTTTGCGACGCCATCAGGGCGCTGCCGCAAGCGGCGGTGGTGGTTACCCACGATCTGGAACTGCTGCACGAGTTCGACCGGGTTCTGGTCATGGCCGAGGGCAGGGTGGCCATGGACACCAGGCCGGCCGAGGCCATTACCTGGTATCGGAGCCAGTTTTCATGATGCAAGGCCTGTATGTCGCCGGCGATACCTGGTTGCATCGCCTGCCTGCCGGCCTGAAGCTGGGTTTACTGGTGCTGGCGGGGGTGGCGCTCTTTCTGGTGCATAGCCATATGGCGCTGCTGGCCGCGGCGGTGCTGGGCCTGGCGCTGGTGTGGCGCAGCGGCGTGACGGCGCGCCGCCTGTGGCAGCAGACGCGAGGCATGCTGGTCCTTATGCTCGTGGTGTTTGCCGCAGCGGCTCTTTTCGACGGACTGCCTCGGGCAGCCGAGGTGTTGCTGCGGCTGGTTGCGCTGGTTGCGCTGGCCTTGGCCGTTACCCTGACTACCCGCAGCGCCGATCTGCTGGATGTGTGCGAGCGCGCCTTGCGCCCGCTGGACGCCTTGGGCTGGGTGGATTCGGCACGAGTCAGCCTGGCGCTTTCCCTATGCCTGCGGTTCATTCCCGAAATCCATCGGCGCTATCACGATATCCGCGAGGCGCAAGCCGCCCGGGGTATACGGGCCAACCCCGTGGCGTTGATCATTCCCCTGGTGGTGGCGACCCTCAAAAGCGCGGATGTGATAGCCGAGGCGATAGATGCGCGCGGCTATCCTCCCGCCAAGTCGCCCAAACCCGGGGCAGACCAGGCGTCGCCGCCGCCGTAAGCGCTTTGCATCAATAGCCGGTTGCCGTGTGGCATGCTGGCGGGTCATCCGGTTTCTTCACTTTTCATCACCATAAGTAGCCATGAGTACGAAAGACACTGTTTTGATTGCTCTGTTTGCCGCGTTGATCGCCGTGCTTAGCCTGATGCCGCCGGTTCCTCTGGGCGTCGTGCCGGTGCCCATTACGCTGCAGACGTTGGGCATCATGCTGGCGGGGGCCATGCTGGGCCCCTGGCGAGGGCTGTTGGCCTGCCTGTTGTACATGTTGCTGTGGATGCTGGGCTTGCCCGTGCTGCCAGGTGGCCGGGGCGGCCTGGGTGTCCTGGCCGGACCCACCGGCGGTTTCCTGGTCGGAATGGTTGCCGGCGCCTTCGTGGTGGGGTTGATCGCCAAGGGCTTGGTGCCGTCGGCCAAATCGCGTACCGCCCAATTACTGGCCTACTTTGCCGCCAGCGTCGTGGGCGGCATCGTGGTGGTGTATGCGGTAGGCATACCGTGGCTGTCGGCGATAACCGGCATGGGCCTGCAAAAAGCCTTCCTGGGCAGCCTGGCGTTTTTCCCTGGCGACTTCGTGAAGGCTACCGTGACGGCCCTGGTGGCAACCCAGGTGCGTCGCGCCTGGCCGATGCCCTTGCGCTAGGAAAATACCTGGCCTGCGCGCCAGGCATCTGCTAGTTGGACTGTTGCAGCAACTGGGTTGCGCGCTGGACCACCTCTTCCAGGGTGGGCCAGGCGCCTTCTTCTCCCAGCCAGCTGGCCGTGGGTGACCACGGACCCGTGCGGGTGGGACGGGTGACGCCAAACAAGGTCAGTTGGCGGCTTTGTGCTGCCGCCGCAATGTGCGAGGTGCCGGAATCATTGCAGATAACCAGGCTGGCCTGCTTGGTTAGCGCAGCGTATGCGCCCAGGGGCAGCGCGGGCAAGACCAGCGCGCTGGGCACGGCAGCCCGGGCGGCATCGACTTCGTTGGGCGGCGGGCACATGACCACGGGCCAACCCTGGGCCATCAGGCGCTGGGCCAGGGGTTCGTAGTACGCCCAGGACTTGATTCTTCCGCGATGCAGGCCGGTGGCGGTTGGCGAGAGCAGGACAAAGGGCTTGTTGAGCCCGGCCCGCTCGAGCGTAGCGTGGGCCGCCTGGATATGCCCGCTGGTCAGGGGTAGCCTCAGTGCGGGCGTAGGCGTCTCGGGTATGGTTTCCGGCAAGCCCCATTTCAACAGCAGGGTGCGCGCCAGGTAGTAATACGAGCTGACGGCATGCACTTCGCCACGGGGTTTGCTCACAGGCCATTTCAGCAAAAGGCTGCGGCCGTCGTCGCGGTAGCCGCCCGAACGTATGCCGGCCAGGCGAAACACCAGTGCGCTGGAGATGGAATCGGGAAAGCAGATGCCTTTGAACGGACCGGCCGGCAATTGGGGAGCCGAGCTCGTGTGGCCGCGCAGCAGGCCGCGCACGCGTTCGGCATCTTTGCGCAATGGGCCGTCAACGGCGATGAAGTCATGGGGACGCATCCCTGCCAGGAGGTCGCGAGCCCACGGCCGGCCGACAAGGACCAGCGGAAAGCCCGCGTTACACAGCATGTGTAGGGCAGGGAGCGACATGCAGGCATCGCCAACCCAGTTGGGTAGCCTGACAAAGATCGGTTTCAGCATGAGGATGCGCGAGGGGCGCGTACAATTCGCACGCTGCATTGTAAACACGCGCGGCAACTTGTGCCGCCTTAAGTTCGGAGTCGTCTTGAGCCAATCTTCCGCTGCGTTGACGCCGGGTTCGCATCCCGTCAAGCGAGAGCTGTGGCGCCGTATCTATGCCAACGTTCGGCCATACTGGAAAGGCATGGCTGTCGGCCTGCTGTTCACCGCAGGGGTTGCCGCCACGCACCCGCTGCTTGCGCTGTTGATGAAACCGCTGATAGATGAGGGTTTCAGCGGTACCAAGCCCTACTATGTCTGGGCCTTGCCCCTGGTGCTGGTGGGGCTTTTCGTGGTGCGCGGCGCCTGCGCCTTCCTTAGCAACTACCTGATGGCGTGGGTCGCCAACAACGTGTTGCGCGACATCCGCGGCCAGATGTTCAACCGCGTGCTCAAGCTGCCGGATCCGGAAATTCGCCGCCTGGGCTCTTCGTCGGTGCTCAATCGCTTCACCATCGACTCGGCCACCGTCATGCAGCATGCCACCGAGGTGTTGGCTACGCTGGTGCGCGAAGCCCTGATCGTGGTGGCGCTGTTTGGCGTGCTGCTGTATATGTCGTGGAAGCTCACGCTGATCGTGGTGGTGCTCGTGCCGCCGGCCGCGCTGGTGTCGCGCATGTTCATTCGCAAGCTACGCGAAGTGAACCGCGACACCGTCAACATGAACTCGGAACTGACGCGCATCGTCACCGAAGGCCTGGACGGCCAGCGCGTGATCAAGCTGTTCGACGGGTTCGATTACGAAAACACGCGTTTCGCCCACGTCAATGCCCGTCTGCGCCGGTTCGCCATCCGGGCGGCGTCGGCCTCGGGCGCGGTGGGGCCGGTATCGCAGGCGATTCTGTCGATTGCGCTGGGCGCTGTCATTGCCGTGGCGCTGGCGCAGGCTGGCAGCGAGCAACTGACAGTAGGCGCTTTTGCCGCCTTTATCGGCGCCATGGGGCAGTTGCTCGACCCGCTCAAGCGATTGGCCAATGCGGCCGGGCCCATGCAACGCATGCTGGTGGCCGCCGAGAGCGTGTTCCGCCTGCTCGACCAAGAGGAAGAAGAGGACTCGGGCACGCGTACCCTGCCGGCCCCCATACGCGGCCATGTGGCGTTCGAGCATGTCAGCCATCGTTATCCCGATACCGACAGGGACACGCTGAAAGACGTCTCGTTCGAGGCCTTGCCCGGGCAGACGATAGCCCTGGTCGGGCGCTCGGGCAGTGGCAAGACCACCCTGATGAATATGCTGCCGCGCTTTTTGTCGCCCAGCGATGGCACGATACGCATAGATGGCTGCGACATCGGCGAGCTTACCCTGGCCAACCTGCGATCGCATATTTCGCTGGTCAGCCAGGATGTCGTCCTGTTCAACGACACGATTGCCGTTAACGTTGGCTACGGCGCGGCGAACTCGGCCAACGAGCAGGAAATCCGCGATGCCCTGGCTGCGGCCAATCTGCTGGAATTCGTCGATTCACTGCCCCAGGGCATCCAGACCGAGGTTGGTGAAAAAGGGGCCCGGCTTTCGGGCGGCCAGCGCCAGCGCCTGGCCATTGCCCGGGCACTGATCAAGAATGCGCCCATCCTGATCCTGGATGAAGCGACTTCGGCATTGGATAACGAGTCCGAGCGGCAGGTGCAGGCCTCGCTCGAGCGTCTGATGCAGGGCCGCACGACCCTAGTGATCGCGCATAGGCTGTCTACGGTGCAAAGTGCCGACCGCATCATCGTGCTGGACCACGGCGTGGTGCAGGAAACAGGCACCCATGCCGAGCTGCTGACAGCCGATGGCATGTATTCGGCCTTGTATCGGATGCAGTTCAGGGAAGAGTGATATGAGCGCCAGCTGTTCACACCGCAGGGTGTGAACAGCAAGGCTTCAGTGCGAGTGGGCGTGGGAGTGGGCGTGGCCCGATGCGGCCAGGCAGTCCTGGCACAGGGCCTTGACCTCCATCTCGTCGCCGGCCAGCCTGAAACCGGCATGCTTGATGCGGTCGGCCAGGCGGTTGCGTACGATGTCGTCGTGAATTTCAGCGACGGTGCCGCAACTGGTGCACACCACCAGCAGGTTGTGTGGCGCGCCTGCCGCGTCGCCACAGGCAATAAAGGTGTTCAGGGTGTCCACCCGGTGCACCAGGCCTTCTTCGAGCAGGAAGTCCAGCGCGCGATAGACCGTGGGTGGCGTAGCCGTCGGATGAATGGCACGGATTTCGTCGAGTAGCTCGTAGGCTTTCAGGCTGCGCTGGTGTTGCAGCAGCAATTCAAGCACTTTGCGGCGTATCGGGGTAAAACGCCGGCCACGGCTTGCGCACAGGCTTTCGGCCACAGCCAGCGCGTCTTGGACGCGATTGGGCGAGGCGGGCGTTGAGGTGGCTTTTGCCATTAAGTAGGGTCTGACGGATTCAAGGGATTGCGGGCAAGATAGCAGTAGTTGCCCGCAATCGCAAACAGGAAGCTGCCGCGCGCCGCGCCGTCAGAAGCTTGCGCGCAGGCCCAAGGTCAGGTTGCGGCCCGGCAAGGGCGCAACCTGGCTCAGGAACGAGGCGTGATTCAGCGCCAGATTGTTGAGCAGGTTGTTGCCGCGCAGGTATATCTGGTAGTCGTTGCCGCTTATTTTTCCGTTGTAGCTGATGATGGCGTTGAGCATGTTGTACCCGGGGGTGGCGGTTTCATAGGCGGCAATGCGGCCTTGGGAATAGACCCGGTAGAACTCCACGCCGCCGGCCCAAGCCTGCCAATCGGCATTCAGGCCCAGCCCCAGGCGTGCGCCGGGTATGCGCGGCAGCTTGCCGCCGTCGCCGCGGAACTTGGCGCGCACATAGTCACCGAATACCGACGCCGTAACGATGGCGTTCAGTTTGTGGCTGATACGGCCCTCGAGGCCGGTGAAGTCGGTGTCGCGCTGACTGTACTGGATCAGACGGAAGTTTTCATGCTGATCCAGCGTTTCGGCGTAGATATAGTTCTTTACCCGGTTGTGAAAGGCGCTCAGCTGGAAGGTGGTGTCGCCCTCGTCTTTTCGCAAAGTCAGGTCGATGTTGTGCGAGGTTTCCTTTTGCAGCTCGGGATTGCCGATCTCGTAGGTGTTGGTGGCAAGGTGGATGCCGTTCGAATAGAGTTCCTGCGCCGTGGGCAGGCGCTGCGAGCGAGCCGCCGACAACCCCACCGAATACTGTGGCGCCAAGCGCCACAAGGCAGAGGCTGATACCGAGTTGGCGCCGTCACGATAGCTGGGTTGCTTGTTATCGGGCTCTACACGCTGCCATTCGTGGCGCGCGCCGGCTTCGAAGCGCCAGTCACCCAGTTGGTATTCCTCGACGATGAAGACGCCATGATTGTGCGTAAGGGTGCGGGGCATGAAGGCTTCAGTCCCTTGCGTCGTGAAGTCGCTGCGCAACGTGGATGCCCCGATCACGCCGCGCCAACCTGCCAGTGGTTTGTGTTCCAGTTCGATGCGTGCGTCGTAGCCCTTGTTCCTGAACGTGGATACAGCAATGTCGTCCTCGATTTCATGGTGTCGGTAGTCGGTGGCGCCGGCGCGCAGCCGCACGCGTGAAAAACCGGGCAGGGGATCGCGATATTCACTGCGCAGGTCCCAACGTTTGCTGTGCAGGTCCACATAGGGCGCGGCGTGACTGTGTTCGTCGTCATGGTCATGATGGTCGTGATCGCCATGATCATGGCCGCCGCAATGCAGGTGACTGCCATGCGGATGGCAGTCTTCGTATTCGTGGGCGTGCCCGGGCAGGCCGTATTCGTTGCGCTGGCTGCTAAAGGCCAGGCCGGTGTAGCCGCGCGGTGTAACCCACGATATGCCGATACTGCCGGTAGAGGTGTCGTTATAGGATCCCTGCACGCGGTCGGTGTCCCAGTCGGGCACCTTGTAGTCGTCGCTGCGGCGCTTGAGCCCTTCCACACGTACCGCCAGGTTGTCCGCGCCCGCGGTGATGCCTACGGCGCCCGTGCGTTCGCGCGCGCCGGTATTTGCGCGTAATTCAACCTCGCCCTCGACACCACGTTCTGGTACGTAGGTGGGGATGCGGTTGTCGAGCACGTTCACCACGCCGCCAATCGCACCGCCTCCGTACAACAGGGTGGCCGGGCCCCGCAGCACTTCGATCTGGCGTGCCAGCATGGGTTCGCTGCTGATCGCGTGGTCGGGGCTGACCGCGGAAGCGTCCATCAACTCCGAACCGTCGGACAACACCTTGACCCGCGGCGCATCCTGGCCCCGGATCACGGGCCGGCTGGCGCCGCCGCCGAAAGTATTGGCGTTGACTCCCGGCAGACCATTCAGGGTATCGCCCAGGCTGGATTCGCGGCGCCTGACCAGAGCGTCGCCACCCAGCACGATGACCGGGGTGGCGATGCTGGCGCTGTCCAACCCTAAAGGGCTTGCCGACACGGCGATAGGGCTCAGGGTACTGACCGGCCTATCGTTGGCATTGAGGGATGCCGTGCCGGGGGGCTGTGCGCTGGCGGCGGCATGCGTACCCAAGGCAAGCAAGATGGCCAGGCGCAGTGGATGTTGGGAATTCGACTGCAGGGGATTCATGGTTTTTTGGACATTATGCAATGTAATAACATTGCATATTATATTTGCAACATTATTGCATTTAAGGATTTTGTGTAAAAAAAACCTGGCGGGTGGCCGCCAGGCAGGC
Organism: Verticiella sediminum; assembly: GCA_040392445.1. GTDB lineage: Bacteria > Pseudomonadota > Gammaproteobacteria > Burkholderiales > Burkholderiaceae_B > Verticiella > Verticiella sediminum_A. The sequence goes on along the minus strand of JBEBVZ010000033.1, from coordinate 3,479 downwards.
ATGTCGTGGCTTCTATCCGCGCCGGATGGCGGCGGTAGTGCCCCGCCTATTGATAGGGCAGGATGCGGGTGGCGTCAAAGCTGTAGGACGCCGAGGCGACATCATTGCTTTGTGGCTGGATGCGCATGGTGCCTTCGATCCAGTAGGGATTCCAGATCTCCACGTTTTCTATCGGCTGCTCGGGCTTCACATAGACGATCTGATTGCCCGGCGGCGGCGGCACATGGATGCAGGCGCCGTAATAAGGCACCAGGAAAAATTCGGTGACGCGGTTCCTGGCGTCGGTTTGCAGGGGAACGATGTAGCCCGGCAACTTGCCCTTTGCGCCGTCCATCTTTTCCACCGTGCGGCCACTGCCCAATATCGGCGCTGGCGCATCGCTGTTGTGGTCTATCTCGATCTCGGACATTTTCTCGAGTTCGGCGAGCTCGTCGGGCGGAATCATCTCCAGCCAGTCGATTTCGCGCAGCTCGCTTGCGCCTGCTTGGTAGAGAGGGGACAGGGCCACCGCCAAAGTCAGCAGCAGATTTCTAAGCACAATCATGTTCATGGGATGGGAAGGGGTATAGGACAGGAGCATCGGCGTTGGCAGGTCAGCTGCGCACGCTGATGCCGTCGGCGATGGATTTACGATAGGCCAATGCGGCCGGTATGCAGCCTGCTAACAGGGCGGCCGAAATAACATAGCCCATCAGTCGCAGCTCGTTCATGCTGGGCCAGCCGGCGGTCAGTATCAGACCGTATCGGGCCTGAGCCCAGGGCCCCAGCAGCCCTACGCCCAGCTCAAGCAAGGCATAACCCGCGATGGTGCCCATCATGGCCAGCAGAACGGCCTCGCAAAGCAGCAAGGCGCAAATATGACGAGGGCTGGCACCGACCGATCGCAAGATGGCCATTTCCCGCCGGCGCTCATCCAGGGTGGACAGCAGAACCGCCAGCAAACCCAGCAAGCCTGTCAGCACGACGCAGGCTGCGGTCACGGCGAGGGCACGCTCGGCAGTGCCCAGCAGGCTCCAGAGCTGCGCCAACGCTACCCCGGGCAAGACCGCGGTCATGGGTTGCGCACGATATTCGTTGATCCAGCGCTGTAGCGTAAACACCGTCATCCGGTTGCCCAGGCCAACATAGAAGGCAGTAATGCTGCGTGGCTGCAGCCTTTCCTGCGCCAACGCGCCGGCGGGTGGCGCATGGCCTATGCGCGTGCCGCTGCGCCAGTTCAGGTGTATGGCCTCGATGGCTTGTAGGCTGACATAAACCCCTTGGTCGATAGGCGTACCGGTAGGCGCCAGCACGCCCACCACTTGAAAGGGACGGTCATCGTGCAGATTGGGGTTGGCCGTGGAAGTGCCATGGGCCAACACGATGCTGCTGCCAGCCTGGTAGCCAAGCTGCCGGGCCACATCGGATCCGACAACCGCATCGAACAGGGATTCGAAGGGGCGGCCTTGGGCGAAACCGATAGTCTGGTCGCCGGCGTATTTGACGTGTTTGAAATAGTCGGGTGTGGTGCCCACGACCCGGAATCCCCGATGCGAATCGCCCAGGGATATGGGTACCGTCCAGGCCACGCCGGCCTGTTGCGCGGTGGCCAGGTAGGCTTGCCACGAGATGTTGCCGGTGGCCTCGCCCAATCTGAATACCGAATACAGCATCAATTGCACAGGGTGCGCGCGTGCGCCCACGATCAGGTCGATGCCGGAAGCCGTGCGCACGAAAGAGGTGCGGGCGTCCTGGCGCAAGCGCTCCACGCCCAGGAACAGCATGACACTGATGGCGATGGTGATGAGGGTAAGAAAGGCAGTGTAGCGGCGGTTCCAGAGGCTGCCGATGGCAATACGAAGCAGGGCGGTCATGCGATGGCGGGCTCGAGATAGGCACGATTGAGCTCGGGTAGCGCTTGCACCCGCTGGAACAGTGGGGCCAGGCGCTGATCGTGGCTGACGAACAGCAACGCGGCCTGGGTGCGCGCACACTCGGCAAACAAAAGCTCCAGAAACCTTTCCTGGGTGTTCGCATCCAGTGCCGAGGTCGGTTCGTCGGCCATGACCACTTCGGGTTCACCGATCAGTGCGCGTGCCGCGCCGACCCGCTGCTGCTGGCCGACCGACAACTGGCCGGCGCGCCGCCGCAGCAAGGCCTCGTCATGCAGGCCCAGGCCATGCAGCAGTGTGCGGGCGGCCTGGGCCAGGCTGCCATGGCGCGATATGGCCATGGCGCGCCGCCGTGGCGAAAAATGGCAGGGCAGCAGCACGTTTTCCAGCACCGACATGAAGGGCAGCAGGTTGAATTGCTGGAATAGCAGTCCCAGGTGATCACCCCGGATACGGTCGCGTTGTGCGGCACGCACCTGGCCCAGGTCGTATCCGGCAAGGCTTACCGAGCCCTGCCGCACGGGCAAGGTGCCGGCCAGCAGATTGAGCAGGGTGCTTTTGCCGCTTGCGCTGGGGCCATACAGGAACAGGGTTTCACCGGCGCGCAAAGCAAGACTGGGGATGTCCAGCAGCAGGCGAGTGCCGGAGTAGGAAAATTTCAGGTCGCTTGCGCAAAGTACGGTGGTGTCGTGGGCCGGCATGGCAGTCATGGCAAGCCTCAGGGCTGGGGCACGGTCATGATAGTGCTGGCGGCGTCCAGCGTGCCGCCGCTCTGCGCGGCAGGCGCCAGAAGTTGAAAGCGAATCTGTTCGGTCTGGGGAAAGGCCGTGAATACCTGTACATCGATCTGCTTCAAGGCTTTTGGGTTCCCGCACTGGAAGGTGTAGTCGGCCCGCCAGTCGTTGTGAGCATGGTCGCCATGAGGGTGTTCGGGATGGGCATGTTCACTTTCGGCATGGCCATCGTTGTGTGCCTCGTGATCCCCGGCATTCTCGGTAGCCGCCGCCAGGCTGACATTGGCCAGAGTGCAAGCCGCCTGGGCCGGCAGTACGAAAAGCGTATCAGCGGCCTTCAGCTTTGCCTGGGCCGCAAGCCGTTGTTGCTTTTCTTCGCTGGTTTGCGCGGCGTGTTCAAAGCCCACGAAATTGTGGCCCGGCCCATGCAGCGCAACCTGCAGCGTCGAGCCGTCCAGTACCGCATCAATGTGCGAGGCGCCGTGTTCGTGCACGGCGCCATCCTGGGCATGGGCTGCGGCAGCCAAAAAGCAGAACGAAATTGCACTCAAGCGCAGGCAAAGGTGATGCATGGATGTTCCGTGAAAAGGTCTCGCGTCGACGTGTGCCGACCCACGTTGCAATGTTGATATTGCAATAATATAACATTGCATTTAAGCCGGGCTTTATTTTCAAGGAATGACATGACAGACTGGCTATTGTGATCTGTCCGTATGTGCGCGCGTGCTGGATCCTGGCGTGACGCATGAATGATCAAACCCATGCCGGGGCCAAGCACACCAAAAAACAAAAAGCACAAGCTAACACAACGCCGCGGGCCCCCACCCCACCACCGGACGGCTCGCTGGCCATCGGATCACTGAAGGGACACCTG